>WAKB01000017.1 GCA_015523545.1 Candidatus Geothermarchaeota archaeon | reverse complement strand
TGGCCCCTCTCGTGGTGGCCCTGGTATACGGCTCAGTATTAATGCTTGCATATCAATATACCGAGGCTAGGGAGGCGGTGCTATATACCGGGCTCCTAGTCACTGGCTTGATGCTCATCTTCTACTTCTCAGTAGACCTGGCTGGGTATAACCCTGTCTATAGGAGTCCACTCGCCCTCTCAGCCCCAGTCATGGCGCTGGCCATCTATCTACTGGGGCATCCCAAAGGGTTCTTCGCGGCGTCACTAGTCCCTGGGCTCCTACACATCCTACTCATCGCTCCGGAGCCTCTCGCATTGTTGGCATCGTTGGTTGGAGGCGCTATAGGTATGGCTATATCGGTGACAGCTTATCGTGGACTAGTCAATATTGGTAGGTGGACACTGGGCCTGATAGGGGTATTCTTCATAGCTGTCCCTGCTATCCTAGGCTATGCAGACATTTATATCCGGTTCCTCTAGCTCTAGAGTATGATTCCTGGCGTAGCCACGAAGCCTATGTAGGCTAGGTACCAGCCCAGTATGAATACCGCGGCGGTTATTATTAGGTAGGCCCAGTCCCTAGTGTTTAGCCTCCTCTCGATCAGGTATGTCCTGTTGGGCTTAGCCCTGAATGCCCTTAGATCAGCGGCTATCGCCATGTTGCTACCCTTCCTGAGGCTGCTGAGTATTAGTGGCACCGTCATGTGTCTAAAGACCTTGATAGCGTTCCTGAGGGCCTTGATAAGCTCCCTGGGATCCCTGCTCTTGGGCGGGCTCATGGAGAGCCCCCTCACCTTGGCAGCGTTTATGATGGTGTTGGCATCCTCGAAGAGGCTGGGTATAAGCCTAATACCTATGACCACCGCGAAGCTCAGAATGTATGGTACACCTATCCTGAAGTCCCCCCTCTTAATGAAGTTTGTCAGGCCTAGTAGGAGGGCGTTGGGTGCTGTCGAGATCGCTAGGAGTAGTCCGCTCCCAGCGGCCACCAGTATCCTCAGGCTCTGGAAGGCGCCGTAGTACATGCCCTCCAGCGTGAGTATATGCCCGCCGAGTATGTAGTCTAGGCCGGGGTGCATCTCGTAGATCGGGGTTACGTCGTATATGAAGCTCCTGCTCCACCAGTCGTAGCCGTAGCGTATCCCCTGGTAGAATATGCTGTTGATGGGTATGGGTAGGAGTAGGACGAGCATGGTTATCAGCTTGTCCCTAGGAGGCTTAGCAGCTATCCACATGAGGACTACCCATAGGAACAGTAGGCTCAGGATGAGTAGGTCGTCGAGGATCGAGGCTAGTAGGGTGACGGTGAATGTCCAGAATATCTTGACCCTCGGGTCAAGCTTGTGGAAGAAGCTGTCCCTCTCCTCGTATAGGAAGAACCTCCTCAGGGCGCCTCTCAGGATAAGCCTGTAGATCAGGAGGATTATGACTCCGGGGCCCAGGATGAAGAATACTGTGAAGTCGAATAGGAACTTAAGTGTGTCTAAAAGTATTGCCAATATATCCTGCACAACTCCTCACCCCGTCTCGACAGGCCTGATAACCTCTAGGAAGTCCTCTACACTGAGTATCGCCGGCCTATCTGGGAAGATGTTCATCCCCAGCTGGGTGATGTATGGGGGTAGTATGTCATACTCTGGCAGCCACTCACTCCTGAAGAGTTCTCCAGGTTCGCCGTCGAAGATTATCTTTCCGTTATGCATCAGTATGACTCTCTCGGCATACTCGGCGACGACCCTCATGTCATGGGTTATGAAGATAACTGTTATCCCCCTCTCCCTATTCAGCCTCTTGGCGAGATCCATTAGCTTGACTGAGTGGCCCCAGTCCTGTCCCGTTGTAGGCTCGTCTAGAATTAGTATCTTCGGCTGCATAGTCAGTATCGTTGCTACCGCCAGCCTCCTCCTCTGGCCCCTGCTTAGGCTCTGGGGATGCCTATCCCGGAACTTCTCTAGGCCCAGGACCTGTAGTGCATCCTCCACCCTCCTCCTAACCTCCTCCTCGTCTAGCCCCAGGTTCCTCGGTCCGAAGGCAAGCTCATCCTCCACAGTGTTCGTGAAGAGCTGGTGGTCGGGGTTCTGGAATACATAGCCTACATACTTGATTATCTCTGTCATAGGGGTCTCCCTGACGTCATGGCCATATATCCTGGCCGTCCCCCTAGTAGGCTTTAGGAGGCCTACCAGTATCTGGCTTAGGGTGGATTTGCCGCTCCCATTCCTCCCTATTATGGCTACGAACTCCCCCTCCCTAATGGTTAGGGAGACCCCTTTAAGCGCGGTTACGCCGTTGGGGTATGTGTGCCAGAGGTCCTCCACCTCTATAGCTACTCTGCCACCCGCCCCGACACCTGTTCCATGCCTATCGATCCTGACGGGGCCGTTTACGAGGGGCTTGAATAGCTGGACACCCTCTTCGAGGCTTATCGGCATACCGTCTCTCCAGCCATATTTATATGCTGCCTCGGAGATCTGTGGGGGCCTGACACCCTTCTCCAAGAACTCGTTGAGCCGTGTATATGCCTTGTGTGGCTCGTCGTCAACGATTATCTCCCCATCCTCCATTAGTATGACCCTATCGGCATACTTCGATACCTCGTCCAGCCTATGCTCGATAAGTATGACGGTTACATCCCTCCTCCTCTGTATCTCGCTTATCACGCTCAGGACAGCCATCGCCCCCTGGGGATCGAGATCTGAGGTCGGCTCGTCAAAGATTATTATCTCCGGCTCCATAGCCAGGATACCGGCTATGGCAGTCCTCTGCTTCTGCCCTCCGCTCAGGGCGAATATGGGCCTGTCCCTAATCTCATATACACCTGCATCCCTCATAGCCCTCTCGACGCGGCGGATAATCTCCTCCTTCGGCATAGCCAGGTTCTCCGGGCCGAAGGCCACGTCCTCCTCAACCGTCAGGGCGAACAACTGGTCTTCAGGGTTCTGTAGCACAACCCCGACTAGCTGGGTGAGATGGTGTAGGGGCTTAGTCTTCGTATCTATACCCTTCACAATGACACGTCCCTTCATAACCCCCTTGTCAATGACGTGTGGTATGTATCCACAGATTGTTAGGGCTAGGGTGGACTTTCCACATCCGCTCCTACCCGTCAAGACGATGAACTCTCCCTTCCTAACCTCTAGGTTAATACCCTTCAGGACCCACTCGTCGCTGAAGGGATACTTATACCAGAGATCCTCTATCCGTAGTACGACCTCCCTACTCATGCCCTCTATCCCCGGTGGGCATGTCTAGATAGTATCATGACAGGGATGAATAAAAAGTGGGGGTTGGATGGTGGGCTCAGGGTATCAGCCTCTCAAGCACCTTGAAGAGTGGTAGTGCGACGAAGGCTCCGTAGATCATGTTGAAGATGGTCATCGTAGTTGTATGCATGAAGACCACGTAGCTCGTGGTGTAGAAGTGGTTCAGGTATGGGTAGAAGACGTAGTATAGTGATATCCATGCGAAGAAGGCCCTGAGCCCACCTATGAGGGCCGCGTCGATAACTGCCCATATCCCCTTGGGCCTCGGTATTGTTGCCCCCTCAGCCTGGCTTAGGAAGTACTTGTTGGATATGGCTAGGTATAGGTCTACTGGAACTGCCTGGGCTAGGGCGTAGACGTACCACCTTATGTCGAAGCCGTAGAACATTAGCTGGCTAGTGAACTGGTAGACGAACTGGATGAATGTGGCTACCCCGGGCTTCCTAACTATTAATACGCCTAGTACGAAGAATGTTGCATAACCTATGTCTCCTATAGCATAGTTCACGAATGGTATCGGAAGCCTATTCGTCATCGCGAAGAATCCTAGGCTACGCCCTATGACCTGTACCCAGACCGTGAGGAATATGCCGAATATCGTGGAGTATATAATGTCCTTCGTCTTGAATGATGCTCCGTATAGCTTACCCTTCTCGATGGCGTAGAAGGTGGCCCCTATAGCTACAAGTGATACTATCAACGTACCTAGGTATACCGTGAAGGGCTCAGGCACGAAGGGCCTTCTATATGTCTCCTGGAAAACTACGTTGCCCTCAGAATCAGTGATGGTCAGGACGAAGTCGACGGCCTTGGGCTCAATGGTTTCGGGTACAGCCAGCTGGAATGATAGCCTCCTTGTCTCGCCAGGCTCGATATTGGTCACGTTGGCTACGAAGTATGACCCATCATCGGATGCAACTCCATCCCTAGGTGGTCTGAGTACCTTGAATCCCTCGTCGATAGGTACGTCAAGCCTAACAGTCAGCAGGTCTATGGTCTCCCCACCCTCGTTTGTGATGTATACAGCTCCCCAGAAGGAGCCTCCGCCTCTGAAGCCTCCTGAGATGATTACCTGCTCATTGGTCTGGGCCTTGAAGGTAGTGTTGTAGTAGTGGGGGAAGTAGAACTCTACATCGATGTTGGGCTGGGCAGCCACGTCGAGAGGCGCTAGGAATAGTAGGGCTAGGATGAGGATTGGTAGGAGGGTTTGGGGACCCCTCATCTCATCAATGTAAAAAACATTTACTGTATATGTATAGATTTTACTCGCTAATTTAAAATCCAGGCTATGAGTATACCCTGATCCAGCCCCCAGGCCTCAGAACAGCCTCTATCAGGCTGTATCTCTCCCCATCCAACTCTACATCGGTTCGGTGGATTATCTCGTACCCATCGCCCTCCACCTTTGCCTCCCCCCTTACTAGGAGGCCCTGTAGGAGTATCTCCCTAGGCTCGGCCACCCACTCTTCATCACCTCTTCTAAAGGAGATCTCATTGGTGAAGCTATGCCTCAGATATACCTCTACCTCACCCAGCCTCTCTTCGAAGAGCTCTGTGGGTATGACCTTGACCTCCACACCCTCCTCACCAACCGTTATTAGTAACATGTGGTAGAGCGCCCCCTCCTCGGGTGATACATATAGCGGCGACCCTGCCCCTCCCGATACATAGAACCATGTAGGCTCTAGGTATCTCTTGTAGAATATGTGGTTATGTGCCTGTAGGGCTACCGTGACGTTATACCCCCTAAATATCTCTGTGACCTCCTTATCATTCGTTATTGTTCTATATGCGGGGCCTGAGAAGGCCGGTTTATGCATTGCTGTGAACCTATATCTATAGCTCTGGCCCTCCCCTAGCATCTCCACCATCCACTCCTTCTGCCTCCCGGTTATCATGTTGGCCTCGCCAACAATGTCGGTGTCGAGGATGAGGAAGAGGTCTTTGCCGTATGCGAAGCTGTAGTATAGCCTACCGAGGTTCATCAGGAATAGGATCTGGGCATCCCTATCCCCGGTAGAGGGGGCTTCACCAGTCTTCATCTCATGGTTCCCTGGGGCGACGAATATGGGTACGGCTGAGGACTCGTAGATGGAGAGGAAGTCGCTCCACTGCCATGCCAGGACTACGGCCTCGCTCCTATATCCATATACTATGTCCCCACCCAGTATGGCGAAGTCGGGCCTCACTATGTTTAAGATCCTTATCAGCTTCTTGAACTGCTCTGGCTGTGGTGTTAATGGGCCTCCCGGCCTATTATCGGCGAAGAAGGCGAATCTATACTCCTCCCTGGGGTTGTCCGGGTCATACACATATATTAGCTGCCTAGCCTTGGTCCTACCGCCGAAGTCGAAGATCAGCCTATAGAACCCCTCCTCCGGGATGGATATTGATACGGATATGTTCCTCGTCTCCCCGCCTCCGACGCTATACTCCTGCTCCGCTATTAGTCTTGGCTCCCCCAGCCCTCCATACCTGTCGAAGCTTCTTATATAGACCTTCAGGACTCCCGAGGCTCCCCAACCCACGTTCTCCATAGTTAGGGTGAAGGTTGTTTCACGCCCAACTGTTATGACCTCTGGCTCCCAGTCTATCCATATGGGCCTGAGGCTGGGTGGGGCGGATATGCTGTATAGGTAGAGGTATCCCCCGACGAGTATAGCCATTATTGCTAGGCCTAGTAGGAGCCTCCGTCTCATCACTGAAATATTGGGGCTGGGCTATGAATAAAGTATCGAGTGTCGAGAGATGGAGACGAGGATCAGTGCTGGAGAGGTAGTTATCCTTGAGGGCCCGGCGAGGATAAGGGTTGTGGAGGGGAGCGTATCGAGCCTAGGAGCACTAGTGGAGGAGTTGGAGGTACCCCCTACAAAGTCTATCCCTCTCAGGGCGGTTGAAGACTCATTGATAGAGGTGTTAGAGGGCCGTATAGGACCAGGAGATGTAGATATCCCAGAAAGTTGGATTAGAGCTCTTGATGCAGTCGTCTCTGATGACGTTGAGAGGATAGCTGTAGTTGGGGGTGTGGACACGGGTAAGTCTGGCCTGACGACATTTCTCCTCAACGGACTCTTGGAGAGGGGATATAGGACGGGGGTTATAGACACGGATATCGGTCAGAGCGATATCGGGCCCCCGACAACACTGGGTCTCTCCATACCGAAGGATCCATACCCCCTATTGACCATGCTCGTCCCTGAGGCGCTGTACTTCGTAGGCCTGACTAGTCCACGGGGACTCCTGCATAGGGTGGTACAGGGCCTCGACACACTCCTGGGCCAGGCCCTTGAGAGGGGTGTGGAGAAGGTTATACTCAATCCCACGGGCTGGTCCCACGGCTACGGGCTCTACCAGCTAAAGAATGTCAAGCTATCCCTCTACCGGCCTGACCTCGTGATAGCCTTTAGCCATGAGGAGGATGTCATCAGCTTCCTATCCCGTAGATATAGAGTAGTGGCTGTAGAGCCCCCTCCCAGCCTAAAGCCTAGGGACCAGGCGATGCGTACAGAGTATAGGAACTGGCTCTACAGGAGATATCTAAGCGGTGGTGAGACGGTGGAGGTGGATATGGATGAGGTGGAGGTGCTGGGCTATCCACTTAGAAGCCTCATGGAGAGGTGGGGAGGGGATCTAAGGGGGATACTCGGAGCCTATACCACTGGTGAGGGCCTGGTCAACGCGCTATTCACAGTCTCGGATGCCTCGGAGGAAAGGTTGAGGCTATACCTATCCGGTGATGCATGGGGCATACCTACACTTGGCCTCCTGAGGCTGGATCCCGAGACTTTTTGTGAGCATGGATGGGTAGAGGAGCTCATAGGGATCGTGCTAGACCCAGAGTCCTAGCCGTTCCAAACCGTTCCACCTATTCCCTTTAGACATTGGAACGTCCTAGTTCCTCCCGGTGAATCCGTGATGAGCATAGGGCTCAAGGAGATAGTAATACTCCTACTTGTCGCGGCTCCCCTCGTAGCGGCCTACCCGGCCTATCAGGGTGCTGTGGACAGTATCTACGGAGTATCGGACTCGCCCGACGACTCTGACCAGTATGTAGCGACTGACGACGAGCCAGACATAGTGGAGTATAGGATGAAGGTCATGAGTATGCGGGATAGGCTTGCCAGCCTCTTCAAAGAGGGGGTCTTCACTGGCCAGTTGAAGGAGGAGGTGGGCCACTTCCTCGTGGAGCTCAGTGACGAGAAGATAGCCTCTATGACGCCTCTAGAGCTTAAGATGGCTGAGGAGAGGCTGGAACACTACCTCAAGATGGTTAACGGCTACTACGACGATGGTGTCTATGGAGAGTATTACTATGATGATAGTCCGGACGAGGAGGGCTGGATGGACGGCTCCCAAGTGACCGAGGGGAAGGTGAGATGGCTGATCAGGGAGATTATCGATAAGCAGGGTGATCTCTACGAGTATCGGGTTAAGGCAGAGGCATATGGTGTCACAGATGTGCTTGAAGACCTAGAGAGGGCTGAGTCACTCCTAGACCAGGCGCTCAGCATACTCAGGGATAGGGGTATAGATGGTTATGACGAGGCCTGGAGCCTATACCTGGAGGCAGACCTAATCCTCGACATGGTGGACGAGGTCTTGGATCACGTGGCCGATGACTAGCCCCTCCCCCTCCCCTTTTTATCGCTACGTAGATAAATACTCTATCTATGACTCTTAAGATACCCATCCTCCTAGGCACTGCTAGGAAGGGTAGGAGGTCTGAGAGGGCAGCCAAATACATGTTGAGCGTCGCGAGGGAGTATGGCCTAGACACGTTCCTAATAGATGTTAGGGACCATATCATAGGCTATACTGATGACGAGGCGGAGACAGAGGCTGCTAGGCGTTATAGGGATCTTATAAGGGATATGGATGGACTGATAATAGTCACCCCAGAGTATAGCCACGGCTATCCAGGCGAGCTGAAGATCCTCCTCGACACGACCTGGAGGGAGTATGACCGCCGACCCCTAGGGATAGCGGCCGTGTCATCGGGTAGGGGTGGCACCAGGGTCGTCGACGTCCTTAGGACCGCCGCGCTCGATCTGGGCTTCGTACCTATTAAGAGGGCACTATACTTCGCCCCTATAGATGATATCCTTGACGAGGAGGGTAGGCTCATCAACGATAGGTTTAGGGATTCGGTGGATAGGTTCATGGCGGAGCTCATATGGTTCGCCAAGACGCTTAAATGGGGTAGGGAGAACCTGGAGCTATGAATGTTAAGGAGGAGAAGGAGAGGATTAGGCGGGAAGTATACCGTAGGCTCCTTGAGGCTGGTGTGGCTAGGCCCCCAATGCCTATCGAGGGTAGGATACCCAACTTCGAGTCGGCCGAGAGGGCTGCTGAGAGGCTTAGGGAGATACCGGGCTTCATGGATGCTGAGGTAGTCAAGGTAAACCCGGACAGTCCCCAGAGACCCGTTAGGAGGATGGTCCTCGAGATGGGTAAGAAGCTGGTCATGCCTACGCCTAGGCTCAGGAGGGGCTTCCTACTCCTAGACCCGGAGAGGATCAGGAACATAGGCTTCGCCTCGACCATAAGGGGGGCCTTCACCGTCGGCAGACCTGTTGAGCCCGAGGATCTCCCGGAAGTAGGCTTCATCGTGGAGGGGAGTGTAGCCGCTGCTAAGGATGGTGGTAGGCTAGGCAAGGGTGAGGGCTACGCCGAGCTGGAGTATGCAATCCTACTGGAAACTGGGAGGATAAAGAGGGACGTCGAGATAGCCACGACTGTCCATCCATTACAGGTGTATGACACTCTCCCAAGGGATCCCTATGACGTCTCCCTAACCTATATCGCCACAGCTAGGGGGTTGATAAGGTGTACAGACTTCTTCCGTCCACCCGGTATCCTATGGGATCTTATAAGTGAGGAGAAGCTGGAGGAGATCCCTCTTCTTAGGCGATTAACGAGAAAATAATGGGTCGATATATACGTTATGCGTTATAAGTATTCCTCAACAACCATTATATATACCTAGTTGAGGGGTGTAGGGATATGGATAGGAGAAAGTTCCTGGCTGTCGCGGGTGGTGGAGCGATTGCAATAGCTGCTGGATACTTCATCCTCAGCAACATGGGTGGACAGGGAGAGAAGAAGACGATCTATCTCTATACATGGGAGGAGGAGATGAACTTTGACCCCCCAGTAGAGTATGAGGGAAAGAGCTATGACAATATCACTGACCTATTTGCGGCTGTCAACCCAGAGTATAACGTGGTCGCCTCCTACTACGGCGATCAGGATAGGATGGTCGCCGATCTACTAGCTGGTAAGAAGGCCGACGTCATAGCACCATGTGTCGACTATATACCCACACTGGTTGAGAATGACCTCCTTGCCGAGATAGACACGGGTATGCTAGAGAACTGGAACAAGATGTTCCCAATCTTCCAGGATATACAGGGGGTCAAGGTAAACGGGAAAGTAGTGTTCATACCAACCAACTATGGATATGAGGGCCTGGCCTATAGAGCAGATATCTTCGAGCAGAACGGCCTAGAGTCTCCTTCCAGCTGGATGGACTTCTTCCAGCCTTGGGAGCTCGGCTTCGACAAGCTGGACAATCCTAGGAAGCTCCTTATGCCCGACGATTCATACATCGGTATAGCTATGGCTGCACTGGCCCTCGGCTACAATCTAGACGCTAATGGAGATGGACTGTGGGAACTTACTGATGAGCAGCTGGAGAACTGTAAGGAGCTCCTGATCAACCAGAAACCCTATGTACTTAAGTATAGCGAGGAGGTCGACGTGGAGATGCCTAACCTGATGAGTGTTGGTGACGTCATCTTCAGTATTGGTTGGGCCCCTGAAGCACTCTCCCTCCAGGACGAGGGTATAGACGCAGTCTTCGTACTGCCTGATGAGGGTCCACTAACCTTCCTGTGTGGAAACGCTATAGTTGCTAATGCTGAGAACTACGAGGATGCCCATAAGTTGGTCGACTTCTACCTCGGACCAGTTATACAGAAGTACTTCGCCACTGAGTATTGGTATGGCATCACTAACGAGGCTGTTGTAAACCTTCTGAAGGAGGAGGATCCCGAGCTTGTTGATAGCCTCTTGCTAGACAAGCCTCAGCAGGCCCTTGCAAAGGGTGCCTTCGAGTATCCACTGGCCGAGGGTCAGGAGGAGCTCTGGGAGGAGGTCTGGGACGAGGTAAGGGGTGCCTAGCACCCCGAATCTAAACCATTTATTTTTATAGCCCCCACTGGAATGGTTTGGATTCATAATGGCTAAATCCGCCGACGTTATTCTCAAGGTTGACCGCGTATCTAAACGATTTGGGGAGACGTGGGCGCTTAGGGATGTCTCCCTAGACGTGTATAGGGGGGAGCTCCTAGTATTGCTTGGCCCTAGTGGTAGTGGCAAGTCGACACTACTCAGGATCATAGCGGGGCTTGAGACGGCTACGAGTGGTAGGCTCTATATGGAGGGTGTGGATATAACTGACCTCCCACCCTACAAGCGGGATACTAGTATGGTCTTCCAGCACCTCGCCCTCTTCCCCCACATGACTGTCTATGAGAACGTGGCCTATGGACTGAAGATAAGGGGTGTGCCAAAGGAGGAGATCGACCGTCGTGTAGATGAGGTCCTCAGCCTCGTGAGGATTAGGGAGCTTAGGGATAGGAAGGTTACGAAGCTAAGCGGTGGGCAGCAGCAGAGGGTCGCTATAGCCAGGTCACTGATACTTAGGCCTAAGATCCTCCTCTTGGACGAGCCCCTAGGAGCCTTGGATCTGAAGCTTAGGAAGGAGCTCCACATAGAGCTTAAACGGCTCCATGAGGAGGTTGGAAACACATGGATATTCGTCACCCATGACCAGGAGGAGGCACTGACACTGGCTGATAGGATCGGGGTGATGAATGAGGGCCGTCTCATCCAGGTGGGTGAGAAGTGGGACGTATATGACTATCCAAAGACCAGGTTCGTGGCTGAATTCATAGGGGAGACCAACATGTTCACGGTCTCTATCGACGACGTCTCGGGCGGTGTAGCCACTGGTAGCTGGAAGGGCTTTAGGGTGAGCTTCAAGGACGGTGGTTTCAGGCCTGGTGAGACGATATATTTGAGCGTGAGGCCCGAGAACCTCCATATCTCTAAGGAGCCGCCGGCTGGGGAGGAGTATAACGTCTTCCACGGAGTGGTGGATGTGGAGGTCTTCAGGGGGAGCTATGTGATATACCATATCAGGCTTGATAATGGTGAGATAATTAGGGTCACTGTCCTGTCGAAGGATGCGGAGTTCGATCCTGGTGATAGGGTCTACGTGTATTGGAGGTTTGACAAGGGGGTGCCCCTGAGGGAATGAGGAGTCCTACGGGGGAGTCGCTCCAGAGGCTGAGGATATTCCTCTCTAACCTCCCAGCATCCGCCTACATATTCATAATGTTCTACGTCTCGATAGGTATACTCATAGCGATAAGCTTCACCGTCCCAAGGAAGTATGTAGTCGAGTGGAGCTTCACCCTGGAGAACTATGTTAGGATATTCACCGACCCTAGATTCCTCAGCCCCATCCTCAACACATTTCTAATCGTCACAGTGGCGACAATACTCCTGATAATAGTTGGGTTCCCCATAGCGTATTACCTCGCCAGAGTGAATCCTAACCTGGGTATAAAGCTGATCTTCTTCCTGATCATCCCGGTTGAGGTGAACTATCTTATCAGGGTCTATGCCTGGAGGAACATACTGGGTGAGAACGGCTTCCTAAACTCCCTACTGCTGAGCCTAGGGATCATCGATAAACCCCTGTCATTCCTCTTCTACAGCTGGTTCGCCGTCGTTATAGTCCTTATCCATGAGTGGCTCCCATACGTCGTGATCCCGTTCTATGTAAACCTCGTTGGTATTCCTAGGCAGCTTTATGAGGCCGCCATGGATCTAGGTGCCAATAGGTGGCAGATCTTCACATCTATAACGCTTCCCCTGGTGAAGCCAGCGGTATTGACTGTGCTATTCATAGTCTTCATACCCTCCCTCGGCGAGTTCGCCATACCATCACTAGTAGGTGGGGAGTCCGGAATCATGCTCGGTGTACTGATAGACCGCTACCTCTCAGACTTCCGCCTCGCCTTCGGGGCTGCCCTGAGCTTCATCCTACTCCTGGTCACGATGGGGCTGAGCATACTGATGATCAAGATATTCGGCTACGAGGCTCTCTACCAGAGGTGATGATATGGAGACGTCGAGGCTGCTGAAGATAGCCCTGGTGGTGTACACGGCGTTCACGGTAGGCTTCTTCATATACCTCCCCGTAGCAGTCATAATCGTCTATAGCTTCAACGACGTCCCATTCTTCATCCCTGAGTGGAGGGGCTTCACCCTCGAATGGTTCGTCAAGGCCTTCACCCGGAGAGACGTCGTGACCAGCCTCTGGAACAGCCTATACATAGCTGTCTTCACGACGGCTGTCTCACTAGCCCTTGCGATACCCCCCACCTTCTATGTTGTGCGTGGGCGTGGGAGGGTCAAGGATCTATATATGCTCTACCTCATGCTCCCCTTCGTCATACCCTGGATCATCATAGGTGTATCCCTCTACATCTTCTACTGGTACCTGGGGATTGAGAAGAGCCTCTTGACAGCTGCGTTGGGACATATCGTCTATAGCATACCCTTGATAGTAACGCTCCTAGCGCCTAGGCTCTATAGCTTGGATCCCGATATTGAGAGGGCGAGCATGGATCTAGGTGCTACCCCCTGGCAGACCTTCCGCTACGTAGTTTTTCCACAGGTCTTCCCGGCGATAGTCTCGGCAGCCATTATAACCTTCATATGGAGCTTCGACAACTTCGTGATAAGCTACTATACACTGGGTGGGGAGCTAACATGGCCGGTATGGGTCTTCTCGGTAATCGGTAAACAGAGGAATATATTCCCCGTCGTGATGGCAGTCTCGACCGTTATCATACTCGTCTCGACGGTCGTGATAGCCTATATCGTGAAGAAGGGCTATGTAGACATATTGTAGAGACTCCCCTTATCAGTAGCCTCAAAAACGGGTTTGGGTGGATATGTGGCTCTCCCGGCGGCTCTACAACCCCTCTAGAATTCCTCTTCCTCCTCGTCTCCCCAGTCCTCCTCGTCGAAGTCTTCCAGGTCCTCTAGATCCTCGATGTCCTCTAGGTCGTCCCAGTCCTCGTCGAAGTCCTCCTCGAACTCCTCCTCCCACTCCTCCTCCATGTGGTAGGTCATCATGATACTAGCCACCCCACCCTCAAGGGTCAATTAAAGTGTTTTCGGATTGGTATATAAAGCTTTATCTAGGCTATCCAGCCAGTCCTAAAAAAGCCTTTTTATACATATTTATCCATGGTGCCTGGGGATGGCTGAGCAGAAGGTATACAGCGTCGAGGAGGTTAGTAGATATGTTCCCAAGCTATTCGGCATACCCACTGGTGTGGAGGGGCTGGACAACCTCTTCTACAAGGTGGAGTATGTAGATGGGAAGCCCGTGAAGAAGCCCTTAGGCGGGTATCCATACCTAGCTGTTCTCAACATAACGGGCGTTGCGGATACTGGTAAGAGCCTTATGGCTGAGCAGTTCGCCGTTAGGCAGGCTGGCGACGGCTACCCCACCATATTCGTAACCGTGGAGACTCCGAAGGAGTTCGTGGTTCAGGGGCTTCTGCAGAGGGCCACGGCTATGGGGCTTGACCTGGAGAAGGTGAAGAAGAACCTCTTCGTAATCGATGCTGCCTCTGACCATAGGATGAGGGAGGAGGTGGACTACCTCCTGGATACGCTCGCCTATGGGATCAGGGAGTATGGAGTTAAATCGGTCGTGATAGACAGTGTCACAGGCTTATTCGAGGCGAAGGAGGTTCTCGCTAGGAGTATAGTGAGGAAGGTCTATAACTTCCTGAAGAAGTGGAGGCAGACAGCATTACTGGTTAGCCAGAAGAGGAGCGCCTCTGAGGAGATGAGTGCGGAGGCCGCGGGTGGATATGGCGTCGCACATATCGTGGATGGCACGATAGTGCTTTACAAGAAGCTTATCATGACTAAGTACGACGTATCCACATTCAACATGCCTATCGGGAGTGTTATAAGGCTCTTAAGGATCGATGGCTGTAGGATGGCTGGGCACGACTCCAGCACCCATGTCATGGAGATTACTGAGGAGGGCCTCGTAAGGATTGGGCCGACTCTGGAGGAGTGGATAAGCGGTAGGGGACGCCAGTGAAGTGACCCGTATAATCAGGGTTGACCATAGCAGGCTAGATGAGCAGCTACGCGAGGCTGTAGAGATACTTAGGAGGGGCGGCCTAGTAGTATTCCCCACCGAGACGGTCTATGGCCTGGGGGCCGACGCATATATTCCACAGGCGGTCGAGAAGATCTTCAGGGTCAAGGGCAGGCCCCAGGACAACCCCCTCATAGTCCATATCTCCGGCATGGATATGCTCCATAGGGTGGCTAGTGAGGTGCCGAAGGCTGCATACAGGGCTGCGGAGAAGCTCTGGCCCGGCCCCTTCACAATGGTTCTGCCTAGGGGTGATGTCCCGCCAATAGTCTCCGCCGGCCTAGATACTGTAGCCGTTAGGATGCCTGGGCATAGGGTGGCCCTCCGCCTAATAGAGCTCCTCGCCGACCCAATAGCCGCCCCCAGTGCCAACAGGTCTGGGAGGCCCAGCCCCACATCCGCCCAGCACGTGGTTGAGGATCTCTATGGACTGGTCGACCTGATCCTAGACGATGGGGAGACCCTCTATGGCGTGGAGTCCACGGTCGTCGACTTCACCACTGATCCGCCCACCCTCCTAAGGCCCGGCCCCCTCACCCCGGAAGAGTTGATGGAGATCCTCGGCACCGAGCTGGAGATCCCGGAATATGCCCGTGGACTTGGACATACTGGTGTAGCTAGGTCACCAGGAGTCAAGTATAGGCACTATTCGCCCAGGGCCGAGGTGGTCCTGATAGAGATGGATGACTATAAGGACCTAGGGAGGCTTGTCGAGAGGGTTATGGAGGAGCTTAACCATCTCCAGGGCCGTAGTGTGGTTATACTCGCTACTGATGAGACGAGGGATAGGTATATGGGTCTCGGGGTTCCCGTCCTATCCCTTGGGAGCCGTAGTGACCCGTATACCATTGCGAAGAACCTATTCGCTATGCTGAGGGAGGCGGATAGGCTGGGTGCGGAGTTTGTATTGGTTGAGGGTGTTGAGGAGCGGGGTATAGGGCTAACAATTATGAATAGGCTTAGGAAGGCGGCCTCGAGGAGGGTGTCTGTATAGCCGGTGGCCTGGCTATATCTCTAACCCTACATATAATGTTTATGGAGGTGTAGGGACATGGTTATGGAGATCAAGCCTCCGAGGGAGCCGGATGAGGAGAGGGATGAGAAGGTCTTGAAGATGCTTATAGAGGCGATAAGGATCATTGGTGGGCCTAAAAAGCTTGTGGGTATGAGGAACCTGACCTGGCTCCCTAGCCTAGTCAGGGCTATGTATGCAGTCCTCCTGAGGAACGCTGGCTACACCTATGAGGAGATAGCCAGTAAGCTTGGGGTGACTAGGGCAACGGTGGAGAAGATGTTGACGGCCGATGAGGAGGCTGTGAGGAAGAAGGTTGCAGGTCTTACAGAGGAGGATATTGATGAGCATGTGGCTGGTGGCCTTGCCAAGCTAGCCTATAAGGAGATGATGCGTAGGGGTGTGGAGGAGGAGATCGAGAAGATAACTACGACATCAACGGCACTTGGTATTGACTGGCCAGTAAGAGTTGCAACACTCCTTAAGGGTGCGGACTTCCCACTGGATAGGGAGGAGCTGATGCAGAGGCTTAGAGGCGTCAAGATAATGGGGGTCGATGCTGAGGAGCTGCTCGGTGAGATAGAGTATCCAGTGACCTCCCCAGTAGACCTTGTGAAGAAGATCTCCGAGGTTCTTAGGAAGAGGAAGATGGTTAAGTAGGGTGGGCTAGGCCCCACCCCTCAAAAACTTTAGCCAGAGTATCAGGGCTGCCGCCACGACCACCGCGCCTATGCCTAGAAGGAGGGCTGGATCCATTCCTCCGCCCTCTACACCTGGCTCCTCACTGGGTACTTCTCCATCACCCCTTGGGGGCTCCTGCTGTATAGGTGGCTCCGGCTCCGAGGCATTATCCTCGGCAGGCTCTCCAGCCCCCTCACCCGGCTCCTCTCCATCTATCCCCGTATCTGTCTCGGTATCTGGTTCTCCACCCAGTTCTGCAGCCCTTATTATGACTAGGTCCTCCAGTATCTTCTTCTTTGCTAGCTGTGGCTCATAGTAGTAGCTTAGCTGGGCTGATACTCCGACCACTATCTGTGAACCATCATCCTGGGTATACTCCACCACCTCTGCCCAGTCTATGTCGTCTACTAGGGGTATTATGAAGGCTATCTCGTCACCATTGATCGATACTCCGCCGTCCACCTCCTCCTCGTAGACGGGGATGACTGGGGACTTAACAATGGTCATTGTATCTATCTCATCCGTCACGTGGTTGGTGGTTACCTCGAATTTGAAGCCTACCTGTGTATCGCCATACTTATACCAGACGTGGCCCCCGATGCTTAGGTGGATCTCCTCCGCTAGGAACTCCTCCATATCCGCTATTGATATTGCTGGGCCGTTGAACCTAATCCTGACCACTGCGGCTCCGTCACCTATCTCTGAGGATATGGCTACAATGTCGATCCTGTCCCTGAGGCTCATGATCCTGTCGATGACCTCCTGTGGAACCTCCACGTCTGGGGTTGTCTCCTCAGGTGAGTACTCCCTAAGGTCGTCTACATCGTCCACTACGCTGTAAGCCTCTACCACATCCGTTATATTGGCCATCCCTAGGAGTAGGATGGCGAGGATGGCTATCGTCAATACCTTCTTCATACCCATCTAAGGCCGGTCTCCACGATTAGAATCAACCTTTTTGAACATTACCGGGCTATCAAGTCAGTGGGGGATGATGTTAAGAGGGTCGCCTGATCATGGGATGACAATCTTACCCGTCTGACCCCTTCACACCCCTCTGAGCCTCCTCCTCATCCATGCAGTGAACCTGGCTGTGTATAGATGGGCTATCCAGTGATATAGGCCGAATAGCCCCCCGAGTAGGTGGAACACTAGCCACGTTGATAGGTATGTCCCTACAATGTCTAGGCTACCCATCATGTATATCCACTCGCCAAGGATCCTTAGAAATGGGTAGCCGGCTCCCCAGAGAGCCACGCTGACCAGTATGGGGTGGCCTAGGTACCTTCCTATCAGCCCGGACATCTCGGGTATCAGCGCTGCATAAAGTATCAGTGGTGTGAAGACGGCTGTAGAGTATAGTGCCGATTCTAGGGGGTCATCGGTAAAAAGGGAGGAGAGTAGGAGGAGTAGGTATGGTAGTGTGACGGCTAGTAGGGAGCCCGTCCTGCTGTACCTCACCCCTATGCACCGCTATATTATCCCCAGCCTCTTGGCTATGAACCATGCCGCGACCAGCCAGAAAGCTATGGCTATCAATATCTCTATGACGAGGTGTACAGGGTGCTGCCTAACCAGTCTGCCGGCACCGTGTATCCTGGGGAGTATGCTCCACGTCAATATGATGAGCACTGTCATTAGGAAGGCCATCCCTATACCGTTGACTAGGCCGGTCAGTATTATGAGTCCGCCGGGAGACTTTAGGAATACCTGTGCTATCGCCATAAGTGTGAAGACTATCCAGACGCTGTAGTATATCCGCTGATACTCCCAGCCAGTAGATACTGAACGGTCTATTATCCATAGTATGGCTATTAGGTAGACGATCACGACCCCCACAGAGGTGAGGTATGTCGGGGTGGCTATCGCCTCTAGCGGGGTTCCCGTGGCTAGGTCCGCCGCTATGCTGAGTATCAATACGGGAAGCGCAACTATTGCTATGAGCCTTGTGAACACCCCCTTCGAACCCCTAAGGACTGTGTATGAGAGGTCTGAGACGAACCTGCTGTAGAGGTCGCCAGCCACTATGAAGACGTCGAAGAGGAAGAAGAATCCTAGGAGTAGCATAGCTATCCTACCAGCCTCTCCCCATAGGCTGGCGAACCACTCTCCCTGGGTGAGGACGAGGTTGAAGTCCTTGGATATCTCTAGCCCCCTGGGCCTTAATATGCTGAATGTGAGTAGCGAGGTGATGATTATCGTGAAGGCGTTTAGTAGGACCCCGATCAGGTTGTCTGTCCATAGCCAGTTTATCCACCTCCTCCACTCCCTGGCAGCCTCCTCATCCGGCTCGAAGTCGTAGCCCACCTCGGGTATCGGCTCGGCCCTACCTGTCAGGGGGCTGGTCACCCTGCCTACATGCCTCGCCTGGCCGAAGCCCTTCTCCCTTATCCAGTAGCTATAGGCCAGGTTCCATACTCCTCCGGCGCCTGTATATGCGATGAGTGTTATCCACGTCGCCTCGTCGGCTGGGTCCCATCCCTCGAAGGGTGGCCACTGGAACTGTGTGAAGCCTGCGAAGAACTCTGGTGCGTATTTAGCTACGTCTGGGCTTATCAGGGCTACGGCGAGCATACCTATGAAGGATGCTAGGGCTGCGAAGCTCTCCACCACCTCAATGACCTTGTAGGCGACTGGGCCTAGGACTATGAGTATGAAGCTTGCCAGTATGATTATCACTGACCATAGTCTCTGGGCGCTTGGAGCGTCCCAGCCGGGTGGGAACCCGGTTATACCGTGTAGGGCGGAGGCGGAGGCCCCCGCGTAGCCCCCTACCCAGCTGTAGACCATAACGATCATTATGAAGGCTATCCATCCAGCCGCTATGTTGACACGGTAAATCCCTGTTAGGATCCCCTCTCCGGTGGCGACCGTGTATCTCCCGATCTCCTGGTTATACCAGTACTGTAGGAATGCGAATATGAATAGCCAGCCTAGGAATACGGCTCCATACTTCGCCACCATGTATGGCCACCATATCAGCTCCCCACTACCCTGGCTCAGCCCCGCCCATATCAGGCCCGGCCCGAAGACCGCGGCTATGCCTGGGAAGGGTGGGAGCCTCTTCCTCCTAAATCCCTCTCTTATGCCCTGGCTCACTGGGGACACCCCATTCTAAAGCACATGCATCCAATCACCCGGCTATGCTTAAACGTCCCGATTCATATTTCGAGGTATCCTTAGCAGATTGCTTAAACAATAAATGTTTTCCGACCCCTTCCCAAGGATATCCGGGTTATGGATCATACTAGTCGGGGGAGGAGCAGTCTTTATATAGAGACCCGCCTGAAATCATTATAGCATAGCCTCGAGACACATACTCGGGGGAGGTATGTAGGTCTATGCCGAGGTATAAGCAGACCCAGGAGATTCTCAAGCTGATCGGGAATAGGGAGCAGGTTAGGAACATCGGTATCATTGCACATGTAGACCATGGTAAGACGACTCTTACGGATAGCCTCCTCGCGGCCTCCGGACTATTGAGCCCCACGGTCGCGGGTGAGGCTAGGGCACTCGACTATCTCGAGGAGGAGCAGAAGAGGGGTATCACGATCAAGACCGCTAATATTAGCCTGCTCCACGACTATGGTGGGAAGAGCTATGTAGTTAACCTTATAGACACGCCTGGCCACGTAGACTTCACGGGTAAGGTTACCCGTGCACTAAGGGCTATCGACGGTGCCGTGGTTGTTGTTGATGCTGTGGAGGAAATCATGGTACAGACAGAGACCGTTACTAGGCAGGCCTTGGCGGAGAGGGTTAAGCCTATACTCTTCATAAACAAGGTTGATAGGCTGATCACCGAGCTTAGGCTAGGTCCGAAGGATATACAGAAGAAGCTGGCTAGGATCATAGATAGGTTCAACAAGCTGATAGACATCTTCGCCGAGGACGAGTATAAGAGTAAGTGGAAGGTAAGGCCTGACCTCAACAACGTCGCCTTCGGCTCGGCCAAGGATAGGTGGGGCTTCACGTTGAAGCAGGCTATGGAGAAGGGTATGACCTTCAACGACGTCCTCAAGTTCTATGAGGAGGGTAGGCTCGAGGAGCTTAAGGAGCTCTTCCCCGTCCATAAGGCGGTTCTGGACATGGTTATAGAGCATATTCCGAACCCGATGGAGGCCCAGAAGTATAGGCTGCCCAAGATATGGAAGGGAGATCTTAACAGTGAGGTCGGCCAGGCCATGCTTAACTGTGACGTGGACGGCCCTGTGGCCTTCATGGTTACGAATGTGATGGTGGATGAGAGGGCCGGCCTAGTCGCGACTGGTAGGCTCCTCTCAGGTACTCTGAAGCCGGGTATGGAGGTTTATCTGATCAACAAGGGGACTAAGGACAGGATCCTGCAGGTCGGGATGTATATGGGGCCATATAGGGAGGTTGTTGACTACATGGTGGCTGGGAATATACCCGCAGTCCTAGGTCTCGACGGGGTCACGGCTGGTGAGACTGTCTCTACCCTGCCGGATATGGTTCCCTTCGAGAGCATCAAGTATATTTCGGAGCCCGTAGTAACCATCGCTATCGAGCCTAAGAATACACGTGACCTACCTAAGTTGATCAACGCCCTTAGGAAGCTGGCCATCGAGGATCCGAATCTTAAGGTCTCGATCAATGAGGAGACGGGTGAGTATCTCATCTCCGGTATGGGTACTCTACACCTGGAGGTTAGTATCCACTTCCTCCAGGACATGGGTATAGAGGTCGTCACCTCCCCGCCGATAGTCGTCTATAGGGAGACGATTACGAAGAAGAGCCCGCTATTCCCGGGTAAGTCTCCTAATAAGCATAACAAGGTGAAGCTTTACCTCGAGAAGCTGCCCGAGGAGCTTATTAACTTGATCAGTAGTGGTGAGATCACTGATAGGACTCCTAGGAAGGATCTGCAGAAGATCCTGATGGAGTATGGCTGGAGCGCTGAGGAGGCCCGTAGGGTATGGGCAATCGATAATGAGCGTGGAAATATTCTTGTGGATATGACGAAGGGTGTCCAGTATCTCCAGGAGAGTAAGCAGATGATTATAAGCGCCTTCTTCGACTTCGTGAAGGAGGGTGCACTGGCTAGGGAGCCTGTCAGGGGTATAAAGGCTGTGCTGGTGGATGCGGAGTTCCACGAGGACCCTGCCCACAGGACACTGGCACAGGTTGTTCCCATGGTCCACAGGGCTCTCCTAGGTGGTGAGCTCGCCGCTGAGCCGAGCCTATACGAGCCCATAATGAAGATACAGGTGCAGGTTCCCGCGGAGTTCATCGGTGCTGTTACCTCTGTACTGGCTGGCAAGCGTGGCCAGGTGACTAACATCGATCAGAGGGAGTACTACGCCGTGGTTAATGGATACATACCCGTCTCGGAGACCTTCGACCTGGCCCAGGTTCTTAGGGGTGCCACCCAGGGCAGGGCGTTCTGGCAGACCCAGTTCAGCCACTGGCAGCTGGTGCCCAAGGCTATGCTGAAGCAGCTAGTGGCAGAGATTAGGAAGAGGAAGGGTCTACCTGAGAATCCGCCTAGCTACGAGGAGTTCATACCTCCGGGGGAGACGATCGAGGTTATATAACCCCCCCGGCGATACATCCACACATTTTTATCTCCTATCCTCCACAAACAGGGAGTTACGCGCATATCTTCTAATAGTGCCAGCTAGGTGAGGGAAAAAGGGGGTTTGGGTATAGGATTGAGTGGGAGCAGTTGGGCTGTCTATGTGGCCTGGGCCTTAGCCTCTTCCTCCTTGATGTACTGGTCCACCAGCCTCTTAAGCTCATCCACCGACTTGACGCCGAAGTCCTGTAGTAGGCTCTTACACCTGTTCCTCACCGTGACCTCGGTTATGTCGGCAGCGTTGGCTATGTCGCGCTGAGTCACCTTCTGACCATTTATCAGGGCTGCGTAGTAGACAGCCGCAGCGGCTAGGCCGACCGGATCCTTACCAGCGGTGATCTTCATCTTCTTAGCCAGCTTGATTATCTTCTCGGCGTATACGGTTACCTGCTGTGGATACCCAGCCTCTAGGGCTATGGCGTGTACATATGCTATAGGGTCTATCACTGGGGGCTTGATGTTGAGTGTCTTTATGAGTAGGCGGTAGCACCTCCCAAGCTCCTTCTTATCGATATTCGCCACCTTGGCCATCTGCTTCTGGGTCCTGGGCGTACCCATCTCCCTGAGGGCGAGGTATAGACTGGCAGCCACTATGCTGTTGATTGCACGCCCCCTCACAAGATCCTTAGCCAGTGCCTGCCTATAGATCTCAGCCGCCCTCTCAAGAACCTGCTTGGGGACGAAGAGCTTCTCACCCAGCTTCTGTAGCGTGTTTAGGGCGTTCTGGAGATTCCTGTCGTGGCTTGAGACTGAGGATGTACGGCTTATCCATGTTTTCACCCTCTGTAGATCCCTCCTACGGGACTCGGACATCTTACCCTTCTCAAACCCTCCATATCCATATGTGCCTAGCACCGATCCAAGGCCCCTATCAGCCATGAGGGCCGTCTGTGGAGGCCCGGCCCTAGACCTATCGACCTCGTCACCCTCGAAGCTCCTCCACTCGGGGCCGAAATCTACATTAGACACCTTCGCCACGTATCCACATACCCTACATACAACCTCTCCCGTGGTCTTCTGGAATACGAACTTATCGCTCCCACAGAATGGACACTTCTCGACTCCAAATAGTCCTCCCATGTTCCCCCCATAAAATATATAAGTAGGATGGTTTAAGCGGATGGCTTAAATATAAGCCGCGAATATATACAGTATATGCTTAAGCCCGGCATACTACGATATAGTATATAGCCATGAATATCTGTTTAGAGTGGGGCTGGTGAGATGGGCCATAGGATGTACCGTCATCTCTCTCTACTGCTGGTGGTATTAACACTCCTCTCTCCCCAGCAGGTCTATGGGGTGAATCCCCAGCTATTCTATAAGAACTTCCTCCTTGTCGACGTTGATCCCGGGTTTGAGGAGCTGCTTAGAGAGGTTATGATCATCGAGTCTAATGTTAAGACCCTATCGGGGAGGATGGATAGGCAGATGTTGATGGCTGTGGATATCCTGGTTCTTGGTAGTGGTGATGGTGTTGATACGGATCTATTGATAGAGTGGTTCAACACCGGTGGTAAGGGCCTAGTAATACTTGGTTCTGAGGGTATGGACCGTGTACTGAGGGCATTGGGCAGCTCCTTACGGGTCTATAGCTCTGGCCCTACATGGGAGTCAATTGTATTCAGCCCTCCCGAGATACCTGACTATGAGTTTGACGAGACGGTTGTAGGCCTCGTGTTCAACGTATCTAGGCGGATGGAGATATCCATATTGGAGATTGGTAGGGAGGTGTACACCCTGGAGTACTCCTCTGGAGGTGTCGCCGTCGCTGTAGAGTATATCCCGGTCTATAGCGACATATTCACCTGGTACTACAGCAAGGTAATGGCTCTGGGCTTCGGGTCGGTCGAGTCTGGCCCGGCCGAGGATCTCTATCTCGAGCTCCTAAGCTGGCTGGTCTCTATACATCTACAGCCCAATCCTCTCAGCCTGGGCCTAACAGTCTTCATAGGTATCCTTATGGCTGCCGTCTACATCGGGATATACTGGGCTGGGCGTGGTAGATTTAAACAGGTGTTTAAAGACGGTTTATCCAGATAGCCCTGGATTTAATAGTGGTGGTCATCTTGCATAGGAGCCTATGGATTACCCTCCTTTTAGCAGCGTTGTTCCTATCCCCAGTCCTGCCAGTAGCTTCCCAGGAGTCGGTCATGGCTAGTGAGACCTATATCCCCTTCGTCCCCTACCGCGGGGTTCCACAGAGCCAGATCCTATATCCCCGTCTAATGACCCCTGTCTATATCCAGCCAGGCATGGAGATAGAGATATACACCCTCCTTCCCGATGTGTCCGAGGTCTGGCTAGTCGACAACGTATATGGAGTCGAGATCCAGCTTGAGATCATTGATGGCCCTATACAGATCGTTGAGGACAGGTCTGAGTCGGCGGTTGAGACCTACTACCGCTATGTAGTTGGGGGGCTTGGGGAGGACGCTCCGCCGAGCATCTACAACCTTGTTCTCAAGACTGGTGCGGGGGAGTCCTATGAAGAGATAAATGCCGTGTTCATCCCCAACGAGATGCAGCTCGACCCTGTGATCAAGGTAGCTCATATCTCAGACGTCCATATCGGGGGCTATGGAGGGCAGTACAAATATGCCTACATGTATTTCGACAGGGCTCTCTACACGATACAGGCGATGGGTGCAGACGTCATAGTGAATACGGGAGACTTCTTGGAGCAGCAGAAGAAGAGAGGGCTTGAACATATCTACAACATGTTTGACCATCTAACTATCCCTGTAGTCAGTGCCATGGGCAATACAGACAATGTGTTCAACAACAGAGGTGACTACTACTGGGAGCGTGTAATGGGCCCAGACTTTGGCGTCGCGGTTCTACCTAATATGATAATTATACCGCTTAACTTCGAAACTGGAGATATATCGGTCGACTATGTCTATGAATGGCTGGCTAAGACAGTAGAGAACTACAGGAGCCTTGGATTCAGATTCGTAGGTATAATGGGACACTACCCTCACTGGGACATGTCTGTTGTATCCCAAAGGCTGGTAGACAACTTCAGACAGATAAATCAGCAGTATGGCATAGACATTGCCTTCCACGGCCATGTACATAGGGTCGAGAATGTTCTTGTCAATACCACAGGGATATTCGCAGTCTCCAGCACCTCCACTGCATATGGAAAGGTTTTCAACGGCTTTAGATGGGTTGAGCTTAATGTTGAGACTGGAGAGATCAATGCAGACAAGAGTAATGTTGTTAATCTTGACGAGACTTACGTGGAGTATACCTGGTTCAACGATTTCAAGAAGAGGGGGATGTCGGTTGAGATTAGGAATGGTGGTGGGGAAGAGCTCACTCTTAGGCTACCGATAAACATCATGTATGCCGGTGAACCCAGTATAACCACTTCAGGGGGCGTCGTGGCCAGCCTTATAAGTAGTGAGACTGTGGAGACCGATGATGGCGAGGGCCTGGCTCTGATCGTAGAGGCTAGGATCGGGCCTAACAGTGAGGGTGTATTGACTGTGGTCAGTGGGGTGGATGAGGAGCCGCCAGTAGTCGTTGGGGAGCCTAAGTTGATAGGCTTTAAGCAGTACAACATAATAAACTTCAATGTGGATGACGACGCCTCGGGCGTTGCATCCATAGTCGTCCAGTACAAGACTGATGGTGAGTGGATCGACGCGGAGTGGGTTGAGAAGGATTCCTGGCTATACCCAGCGGTGCCTAGGGACATCGAGAGCTTCACAGTGAAGATAATCCTTACTGACTACCTAGGAAATAGTGCTGAATACATGTTCCAGTTCGGTGAGGAGCAGCCCGCTGAGGAGCCCTCTGAGGAGACGCCCGACACTGGTGGGGAGCAGCCTGAGGAGCCTGCCACGGAGCAGCCTACAGAGACACCTCCTGAGGAGCCTACAGAGGAGCCTAGTGAGGGGATGGATCTAACCCTTATGGCCGTCTTGGCCGCTCTTCTCGTCGTGGCTGTGGCCATATTCCTATTCCTGAGGAGGCGGTAGGCCTCCCTACCCACGCCTCCTTTTTACACGTGTGTGTATAGTCGATTTATTACACATCCTCAAAATTGATGTAGTGATGTGATATGACCAGCCCGTCGAAGGCTTATCTCCCCGTCTTATCACTCTTCCTGATAGCCGCCCTACTACTATCTGCACCCCTGCCGATAGCCTCTGGACAGGTTGATAAGAAGGCTGGTATCGACCTTACACAGTTTACACTGCCGGACAGTAATGAGACGTTCTACCGTGTAATGGGTATGGAGAGGGAGGATGCGCAGACGGCTCTCCAGCAGATGCAGCAGCTCCTCGAAGAGATGGGTTTTGAGGTTGTCCTACTAGAGGAGATTACATATGAGAATATCCAGGATCTGGACGTCCTTATACTGGGTAAGATCGATAGGCCTGAGTTCGGCTACTCCGACGAGGAGGTTAACGCGATTGCCACTTGGTTCCTTGAGGGTGGGAAGTTCCTATGGGTATCTGCCGATAGTGACTATACAGAGCCATACCTAGACCCCAACGACATCACATTCAAGGCTGCAGAGCCCAACAAGATCCTGGAGGCGATCGGAAGCACTATTAGGGCTGACTACATGTCTGTGGAGGATCCGGAGAATAACGCTGGCGCACCATATAGGGTTGTAGCCAACAGAACGGTTGGAGGCATAAATGACCACGAGGTAACTGAGAATGTTGACAGGCTACTTGTGCACGGGCCTACTGGCCTGGCAGGCTTCATCGATGGTGAGTGGGTGGATTTCGAGACCCTCCTCCAGAGAGATCCAACCGTTACATGGCTGGCTAGGACTGGACCAAACGGAACAGTACTTAGCCATGATGGTGTACCGCCCAATGCCTATGAGATCGGGTTCACAGGTAGACTTTACCTAGTCGCTATACAGATGATACCAACAGATTCTGGTAAATATAGCAAGGTATTGGTCAGTGGTGATAGCCCTATCGGTAGCTACAACATGTTTAAGGATGAATATAAAGGTGTATCTCTAGACGGCATTACGTTCTTCCAGAACGTTATCGAGTGGGGCACAACTGTTGAGATGGTTGAACAGGAGCCAGAGGAGCAGCCACAAGACGATACCACTGTAGAGGAGCCAACTGATGAGGAGACACCAAGGGAGGAGCCGCAGCAGGATACTGGTGAGGAGCCTGCTGATGGGGAGGAAGCCGCCGACAACACCATGATGTGGATAGCGGCTATAGCAGTGATACTGGTCATCCTGGCTGCCGTTGCATTCGCCTTCATGAAGAAGTCATGATCCAGTGGGGGTTTATCACCCCCATCCACCTATTTTTTCCCACATAGGGTGTGTCCCAAATGACTCCTAGGAGTGGTTTATCGAAACTATGGATAGCCGTGGCTGCAATAATCTTCATAGGGATAATACTATACGCAGCCCTCCAGTTCCCAATGGAGGGTGGTGAGACCGGGATAGAGGGGGAGGCCCCTGCCGAGGAGGGTGGTGAGGGTATCGTCCTAAAGGTTATAACCCGCCATCCATCCACGATCTGGGTGCTTACTAAAAACAAGTTTCTGAAGAGTGATATCGCTAAGGAGTATAACATAGTAGATATCAGGTTCCTAGGACCTAATCCAGTCCTCTGGATGGATACTATTGAGGGTCAGGGCGACATAGACGTTGCTTGGGGAGGTGGTCCCACGATATTCGACCTCCTCCTCAACGAGGGGTATCTAGCTCCCCTGGAGGAGCCTGAGACCCTTGAGGTTGTGGAGGAGATACGTGACGATATTGGTGGTAGCCCTCTCAAGAGGATTGTTGATGGGAAGGTCTACTGGGTGGCCGCAGCTATATCTAGCTTTGGCTTCATAGTGAATAGCCACGTGATCCAGCAGTATGGATTGGAGCCTCCTGAGAAGTGGGAGGATCTTGGGGGTATAGAGTTTGCGAAGCTCCTCCCCAAGCCCATGGTCGCCTATGCCAGGCCCACCACCTCGACTAGCCACACGAGGATCTACCAGATCATTCTTCAGAAGTTTGGCTGGGAACAGGGATGGGTCGTCATAACAAGGATGGCTGCCAATGGTAGGCCATACGACGGGAGTGTGGAGGCTCTCTCAGCTGTTGAGGCTGGCGAGGTTGCCGTTTCGATAGGCATAGACTTCTATGGATATACTGCCCAGCTGGAGTATCCAGGACTATACTACGTCCTCCCCTATAACGAGTCTATAATCAACGGTGACCCCATAGCCAAGCTCACAACATCTAAGAACCCGGAGGCGGCGGAGGCCTTCATCAGGTGGGTTCTAAGCGTCGAGGGCCAGAAGATATGGCTGGATAGTAGGGTGAACAGGATGCCTGTGAGGGAGGACGTCTTCAAGACGCCCGAGGGAAGGGAGAGGCCAGACCTATACAAGAGCTATAACGAGACGATCAACAATATAGGCATACCCTTCAACGACACGCTGGCCCTACAGATAGAGTTCGCCATGAGGTACTACTTCGACGCTGTCCTGGCAGATGTACATTCAGACCTTGTAAAGGCCTGGAAGGCCATTGTGGATGCCTATCTAGAGGGTAGGATATCCGAGGAAGAGTTCAACTACTGGGTCTACGAGCTTGGTAAGCCCCTCTCATGGGAGGAGGATGGCCAGGTCTATACCTTCACACTGGAGTTCGCCATATCGATCAACGACTTGCTTAGGACTGATCAGGAGGCGATAGCTAAGTATAGCAGGATATGGAGGGACGCCGCTAGGGAGAGGTATAACAGTATCTACAACGCCCTACAAGGTTGATAAGGTTGTCGATAGGCGGGGAGGGCCTCTCAAGGCTCATAAGGGAGCTTAGGTGGCGGATGGACCCTCTGAACTGGGTCCAGCTCGCCTCCATCCTAATACTTTTTACCCTCTTCCTGATACTCCCGATATTCTCAATAATCGTCAACGCATTCCTATATGGAGGTGCCCCATCCCTCGCGTGGTTCGAGAAGATCCTCTCCGACCCATACTATATGCCCTGGGGAGGGGTTGATCTAAGCTTCTACGAGGTTATTGAGAGCACACTTCCAGACGGGTCTAGGAGGGTGATCATATATATCGACGGCTTCGACCTAGGAGTAATACCCAACAGCTTCATGGTGGCCACACTCACCACGATATTCTCCTCGATAATCGGGTTTACACTCGCCTTCCTATTCGCGAGGTATAGGTTCCCCTTCTCGGAGCCCCTCAGGATATTGATGCTTACACCCCTATTATCGACACCCTTTGTAGGGGCTATTGGTATTAAGAAGATGATATCGCCCGACGGCTTTGTAAACACGGTCCTTGTCGACATAATCCCGATACTCCCCTTCAGGATTGAGATAACGGGGTTGGCTGCAGTCATAATGGTGCAGACCCTACTCTTCTACCCAATAGTCTTTCTAAACGTTTACACCGCGCTCCTAAACATCGATCCTAGCCAGGAGGAGCAGGCGGAGAACCTGGGTGCGAAGGGCTTCTACCTATTCCGTACAGTCACACTCCCCCTGGCGCTACCCGGCTTGGAGGCTGGGGCCCTACTAGTCTTCATCCTAAGCATAGAGGACCTTGGTACCCCCCTCGTCTTCAGGGGTACCAATGCGGATAAGCTCATGACGGTCGCCATCTTCAGGAGGCTCTTCGCACCCACGGGGGATATCCAGGGGGAGGCCACTGCGCTGTCATTCATACTACTCATTATCAGCCTCGGTGTCTTCCTGGCTGTGAGGAGGTATATAAGTCTTAGGAAGTATGCGATGCTGGGTAAGGGGGGTATCTGGAGGCGTAGACTCGGCTCCATCCCTGTCCCGATACTCCCGGCTATATACGTAGGCCTGATACTCTTCCTATTCATAGCCCTCCTACCACATATCGGGGTAACCCTCATGGCCTTCGCCCAGGACTGGCCAGTCGGGAGTATACTTCCCAGCGGCTATACCCTTAGGAACTTCGAGGCCCTCTTCATGGATCCAGGGGTGAGTAGAAACATATTCAACAGCCTCGTCTACAGCGTCGTAGCAATGATCCTGATAACAATCATAGGTGTTAGCTCCGCCTACATAGTCAGTAGGATAAGGGTCCCGGGTATAGACCTGCTCGACGCACTTGTAACCATGCCGATAGCTATCCCAGGTATAATCGTGGCTACGGGATACTTCTTGACTTTTCTAGGCACACCTCTAAACCCCATCGAGTGGGGAGCACCCCTACTAATAGCAGCGTATACCGTTAGGAAGTTCCCCTTCGGTGTTAGGACCTTCTTCGCGGGGCTCGAGCAGGTGGATAAGGCGTTGGAGGAGGCGGCGATAAACGTCGGTGCCTCCCGGACACGGGTCTTCTTCACCATAACCATCCCATTGATACTGATGAATATACTTGCAGGCTCGATGCTGGCCTTCATCTACTCCATGTCTGAGGTGAGTACGAGCATAGTCGTGGGTGACGCGAATCACAACGACGCCCCGATGACATGGAAAATGTATGACATAATGTTTAAGGGATTCGGAGGGACGTTCCAGGCAGCAGCGATGGGCTTCATCCTAATGTCCCTCCAATTCCTTATGATACTGGGTAGCAACCTTATTCTTAGGCGTAGGGCCACCGCCCTCATAAGCCTGTAGAGGTGCCGTATATGGTCTCGATAAGGGCTGTAGACGTGACGAAGAGGTTTGGACAGGTAGTGGCTCTCGACCATGTGAATCTTGAGATTAGGCAGGGGGAGTTCTTCACACTCCTCGGGCCGAGCGGGTGTGGAAAGACCACCTTCCTAAGAACCATAGCCGGGTTCGAGCTGGTGGATGAGGGCCGGATCTACTTCGACGAGGAGGACGTAACATATGTACCTCCCCATAAGCGGGACACGGGGATGGTGTTTCAGAACTATGCCCTATGGCCCCACATGACGGTGTATGACAACATCGCCTATGGCCTCAGGGTTAGGAAGCTCCCGAGGGATGAGATTGATAGGCGTGTGAAGTGGGCGTTGAAGCTCGTACATATGGAGGGGTTTGAGAGGAGGCGGCCCCACCAGCTGAGCGGTGGGCAGCAGCAGAGGGTGGCTCTAGCAAGGGCACTGGTCATCCACCCCAGGGTACTACTCCTTGACGAGCCCCTCTCAAACCTGGATGCAAAGCTCAGGATAGAGATGAGGAGTGAGATTAGGCGGCTGCAGAGGGAGCTGGGGATAACTACTATATACGTTACCCATGACCAGGAGGAGGCCCTAGCCATATCGGACAGGATCGCTGTAATGAGCGGCGGTAGGGTTATGCAGGTGGGCCCGCCGGAGGAGATCTATCTACGCCCAGCCAACAGGTTCGTCGCAGACTTTATTGGGAGGGGGACGTTCCTAGAGGGCCGGGTCCTGGAGACGGATCATGAGCTGGTGGTCGAGCTGGAGTCGGGACTGGGAACTGTGCGGGGCGTGCCCTCCAGGAGTGACAGGAGGATCTCGGTGGGTGAGAGGGTGCTGGTGGCTATCAGGCCGGAGTCATTCACAGTCGCCGGGTCGGAGGGGTATAATGCCTTCGACGTAGTCGTTAGGAACATAAGCTTCGTGGGGAGTGTCAAGAGGGTGGAGGCCGAGGCTGGTGAGAAGCTCTTCATAATAGACATCCCGGTGGAGTATGACGTTTCCATAGGCGGCTCATTAAGGGTCTACGTAAAGCCTTCTAGGACGATCGTGATCCCACTAGAATAATCGACTCCTTATATATCTACACGCTGGAATCCTATGTATAACTAATTATCGCCATAGCCATGGCAGAGGTGGATAGCTGTGAATATATGGGAGATATATTCACTACTAGGTGGGCTGGCCGCTATAGGCACCGCCGTCTACATGGCCTTATACATAGCTAGGTACAAGGTTGACGACGAGTCGATGCTCCCGATATATGAGGCTATCAGGGAAGGTGCCAGAGCCTTCCTTAAGCGGCAGTACAAAACCATATTCTACATAGCAGTAATCATCACGATCGCGCTATACATGGCCTTTGACCTACGTGACTTTGGTGGTACACCATACATAAGCATGGGGTTCGTACTAGGGGCTCTGGCAAGCCTACTAGCTGGATGGATCAGTATGGATGTCGCTACTCTTGCAAATGTCAGGGCTGCATATGCAGCTAAGAAGGATGTGAGGGAGACTTTGAAGATAGCCTTCTACGGCGGGATGGTTATGGGCCTATTCAACGTGGGGCTTAGCCTTCTAGGTGTCTTGGCACTATACATATTGTTTAATAGGGATCCACTGTTGATAGTCGGCTTCGGATTCGGGGCTAGCCTAGCTGCTCTCTTTGCCCAACTGGGTGGAGGTATCTACACCAAGGCTGCCGACATAGGGGCTGACCTAGTAGGTAAGGTGGAGGCAGGGATACCTGAGGATGATCCACGTAACCCTGCCGTAATAGCCGACAATGTAGGTGATAATGTGGGTGACGTGGCTGGTAGGGGTGCTGACCTATTTGAGTCGATGTCCGCAGAGAACATAGGCGCGATGATCATTGGAATAGCTCTCTCCTTGGTAACGGGGGATGCTATATTTATAATCTTCCCACTCCTGGCCAGGGCCACAGGTATATTCGCCACTCTCCTGGGCACACTATTCGTCAGGGGAGACCCATCTAAGAATCCCTTCATACCGCTTAGGAACGGTATGGTGGCTACAACCATCTTCGCCTTGATAGGATTCTACTTCCTCATAATGGAGACTCTTGGGAGTATAGAGCTATACTTCGCCTCCCTAGTCGGAGTGGTTCTCAGCGTAGCCACACTAGTCATAACAGACTACTATACTGGGTATGACAAGAGGCCAGTACGCCAGATAGCGGAAGCTAGTCAGACAGGGCCAGCTACCAACATTCTTATGGGCTTCGCCGTCGGACTCGAGTCTACAGCCCTACCAGTCATATCAGTAGTCATTGCGCTCTTCATATCCTTCGTTCTCGGCCAGAGCTTTGCAGCGACGATAGGAGTAGACCCGTTTATGGGAGGCGTATATGGAACAGCGGTGGCTACGATGGGTATGCTAAGCGTGGCTGGTATGGTGCTGGGTCTAGACGGATTTGGCCCGATAGTTGACAATGCAGGTGGGATAGTAGAGATGAGTAATCAGCCGGAAGAAGTTAGAGAGGTTGTTGATAAGTTCGATGCGGTGGGAAACACTACCAAAGCCCTTACAAAAGGCTATGCGATGGGCTCTGCAGGTCTAGCGGCTCTTCTACTTTTCCAGGCATATCTAGACATTGTTAAGATACACGACCTTAACCTACTCTCTATCGACAACCTAATAGGAGTATTTGTAGGGGCTCTACTCCCATTCATATTCAGCGCCTTCGCGATTAAGGCTGTCTCTGAGGCCGCCAAGACGATGATCGAGGAGGTTAGGAGACAGTTTAGAGAGATTCCTGGAATATTAGAGGGTAAGGCGAAGCCTGACTATGCTAGGTGTGTAGAGATCAGTACCCTAGCAGCCCAGAAGAATATGGTTATACCCGCGCTAGTCCCAGTCCTAGGCCCACTATTACTCGGCTTGATATTTGGAGCAGATGCGGTGGGGGCTCTCAACATTGGTGCCACGATAACGGGTTTCGTACTAGCCATGCTGATGAACACCGGTGGCGCTGCGTGGGACAACGCTAAGAAGCTTATAGAGATGGGCCTCTTCGGGGGGAAGGGTAGTGAGGCTCATAAGGCGGCTGTGGTCGGAGACACCGTTGGAGACCCGATGAAGGACACTGCTGGTCCATCGCTACATATATTGATCAAGTTGGTCAACACTTTCAGTCTAGTCTTTGGCCCGCTTTTCCTAGTCTACTTCCTCTACTGATTCCCCCATCCTATTTATCCTAGTCCCACTCCTCCCTAGGCTCCCTGATAAACTCCACCCTCACCTTGCTGGGCACCAGCTTCTTATAACCCATGTATAGGAAGCCCATCCCGAATAGGATGCTAAGAGCTGTCTGGGGGGCCCAGTTGATAAGCGTCATCGGATCCTCCACGCCAACCAGGTATAGGGGTGCAAACTCTGCTATACCAGCGGCTATAGAGGCTATGGCCAGTGGGATATCTCTCTTCCAGCTGGGGGAGGTGAAGAACAGTATTAGTAGGGTGACGAGGGCGAAGAGGAAGGATAGTCCCGCCACCGCATATGTCGATATCGCCTCGAAGGGTGCGACCTCACCGCCTGTCATCATGTTGTAGAGCATTATGTTGCTACTTATGATTAGGAAGAGTGATATTGCTATCCCTACCAGCTTCAGTATCACACTTATCCCCATCAAGAGACTAGGCCATCGATAGATATAAGGGATGGTGTCGAGCCACCTTGACAGCCTTGTCGAGCGTAGGGTTAAAAAACTCCTACCTAGTCTTAGATTAGAGGGTCGTGGTGGATAGTAGATGGATAGTAGTGGTTGGAGCCGGCTCCGTAGGCTCTATAGTTGTGGAGGGACTAGTCAGGAGCGGGTATAGGAGGGTCAAGATCATAGACCTAGACATCGTATCGAGAACCAGTCTCGATAGGTCACCTGTATACACATTGTCAGACATCAACCTCTTCAAGGTAGAGGCTCTTAGGCGTCACATATATAGTGTCGACCCAACCGCAGAGATACGGCTCTATCCATATATGTTGACGGAGAACAACTTCACCCGGGTATTTAGGGATGCCTCCCTAGTTATAGATACGAGTAATACAAGGGACACTACAGAGCTGGTTCTCCATGGGGCGGGTAGCCTAGGGATCCCAGTCTTATCCCTGGTAGGTGGGGAGGAAGGCTACAGAGTCTTGATGAACACTGGTTCGAGGCAGGATGTTGAGCAGGTCTATAATGGCCTGGAGGGACAGCCAAGCATAGCCAGGGTCTTCCAGATGGCCTCAGAGGCCCTGGAGAAGGTTGGAGGGAGGCTTGGCAAGAGGGTTCATAGGTATCCAAGGCCTGAGGGGAGCTTCCGATACATGGGTATAGATGACACCTTCTTCTTCACCCCTGATGAGAGGGTCTCGATAGATATTGAGGGGCTAACCCGTGAGGTGGCGAGGAGATACATACTGCTGAGGAGGGGTGATGTGGGCCTGGTCTTCGAGGTGGATAGGGACGTCATTGCTGGCGTGACCTATGCCGGGGGCCTAATGGTGAAGGGTGGGGATCTTGACATGGCTGAGGACTTGGCTAGGAACCTTGTCGACGACGTGATATACAAGTATGTGGTTGAGTAGCCCCTATAGATAGTCCTTCAACCCTGCTAGACGGGTTGATAATAGGTAGAAGGCTACGCCATAGATGATGAGGGTTAGCAGAACAACTGGCTCATCTGGGTATGGATGGACGAGGCCTAGGAGGACGTGTGAGGGGAGTATATATCCTGGTAGCTCCAGTGGAAGGGTTAGCAGCCCACCCTCAATCAATAGGCTGAGGATTATTATACTGGTTACCTTTGCCCTCAGCCCCCTACCCATGTAGATATATGTAGTGGCGAGCATGGATAGGGATGTAGCCGCGAGTAGCC
>WAKB01000016.1 GCA_015523545.1 Candidatus Geothermarchaeota archaeon | reverse complement strand
TCGGCTGGGGCTGTGGGCCTGGCTAGGAGGAGCCTCCTGGAGGCGTTGGCCTTCGCCAGCCGGAGGCGGGTCTTCGGCAGGCTATTGATCGACCAGCCCATCTACAGGTCCGACCTGGGCAGGCTCGACGCGAGGAGCTTCGTAGCTCTAGCACTTACCCATAAGGCTGTGGAGCTTTGGAGACGGGTAGCCCATGAGAAGCCTCCATATAGTTCGGAGTATATCCATGCAAGGACATATAACCACCTCGCCAAAGGCTACGTAGCTAAGGAGGCTGTGGAGATCACTGGGGAGGCCATGGAGCTACTCGGGGGGCGGGGCTTCCTCAGGGAGCATATCGTTGAGCGGCTCCACAGGGAGGCATTGGTAACAACGATATGGGAGGGATCCACAAACATACATGTACTCGACTGGCTGGAGGCCCTCTATAGGAAGAGGGGGATAGAGACACTCCTACCCGAGCTGGAGGAGGCGGTCGGCATAGCCAAGTTGGTGGATCAAAAATTAGCCGAGGAGGCAAAGGGAACCCTTATCCAGCTAGCCAAGCCTATGGAGGGTGAGGAGCTCCTCATAAGGGCGAAGAGACTCTTCTTCTCAACAGCTAGGATACTGGGAATAAAGGAGGCCTACGAGGCGGCGGAGAAAAAGGAGTGGGGCCCGGAGATGCTTAGGAACATCTCCGCAGCCCTCGGGGTTGATGTATCGCCTACAGGACCCGTGAGCCTCGAGATACCACCCACCTAGCCCTCCTCAGTACTACCACCATAGCCATAGCAGCGACTAGTAATAGTATTGGAACCGGCACCTCAGGTATTATTGGTAGGTTGCTGGAGACACGCATCAACAGTATGTCCTGATTGACCGGTGCATTGATAGTCGGGTTCAAAGGATTGAGAACTCCACGCGAATAATCAGTGGGTGTGCCGAATCTATTGGGAGTGTAGGTCGTGACAGAGATGTTTAATGGTTTGTAGCTGTAATTGATCTGAGGAAAGTCGTTGGGGAACCCGTTACTAACCCAGCCAGTGTAGTATGTTACTGAGCCGTAGTTGGGGGTACCAGTCTTGTTTACGTATGTCTCCACATCCATGAAGCGTGACGTGGTCTGCAGGTAACCGTTGAACTGGATAGGTCTACAGTCTGGGAAGAATACGCCGCCAACCGCGACACCTATGTTGCCCGGCCCCTCATAGTATCCCGAGACATGTATATTTCCATACCCATCCTGCTCAACCCCCGTCGCCCTGTCGAATACGTCTATATCCACCTCTACTCCACATGCAGGGGATAGGTTTGGATCAAGCACCATAAGAACCATGTTCGGATCTGCTGTAAACTGCTGCGAACCAACTATCATAACATATCTAGAGCCGTTGATGAACATGTCCCCTGGCGCTATGCTCGTGGCACTATTTATGACGGTTATAGATGAAGGTAGGCCAGATGAGGATATCCTCACAATACCGGTATATATCGACTGCCCAGACCTGAGCTCCGCCAACGCTAGGAATGCTCCTGAGCCGTCAATCTCCTCTATGTCTACGAGGCTGATAGAGTCATAGCCAGTAGGTGGTAGGACCACACGCACCCACTCAACCCTACAACTGAGGAGTGTCGTCTGGGTAATAGCAGCTATAAGGCCCTTACCATCAACTGTCCCTACTGCATAGGCTGTGTATAATCCTGAGCTATTCGTTAGAGCGAGGCCCTCGAACCATGACTGGTTCTGACCACCTACCAAGAACCTTATTACTATACTACATAGGAGCGTTCCACTATCGTCATACGAGATGAAGATCGGCCTAGTGTCATTTACGTTGAACTCTACCCATCCCACTGCAGCCCCTATAACAGGCATTGTGACGTTAAAGTCGTAGACCTCTACGTCGTAGAAGCCGCTCGAGATCTGGCCAGGCACCTCGAAATATCTATGGAACTTGGCTACACCGTTGTCGAAGAGGCCTACATAGCCAACCCTATATGTTCCGTTGAGCATGGCGTAGCCCACAACTGTTACCTCATCATTGCCCCCGAAGAACTCGAGGTCGTTTCCTGCGTCATCAAAGTTTAGGCCGATGGTCTCCTGGTTAGGCGGCACGTTTATGAAGAAGGCAGCCACTGGCGATAGGAGGAGTAGGAGGACTAGGGGAAGGGCTACTAGCCTCCTAAACATATGTAAAAATATGTTTAACGAAATATTTGAACTTGATATTTACTGAAACCTTGATTTAGCATATTCATCTTCATAAAATGTCTAGGGATGAGGTGTCCATTCATAGACTATATACCCGGGATCTATGAGGTCGTTGAGCTGGAGGAGATAGATGGGATAGGGTTTAGACACCGGGTGATAAGGATCCATAAGAGCAAGTACCTAGTCCTTGGAGAGGATGCTGTGGAAGCAATAGTAGACGAGGCCCTACCTAGTGCCAGGCCCGTGGGGAGGGGGTGCGAATCGATTCATTATAGGGCTGGTGAAAAGCTGCTTACGATTAGGAGGCTCGTTCCCGAGGGAGTCTTTGAAGAACCCCTCCTGAGGGTCTTGGGTAGGATGGGTATATCACCCAAGCCACTCGGGAGCTATATGGTTGAGACGGAGGAGTATGGAGGCTTCGAGGTAGCGGTATTGACTGAGTATCTATCTGGAGAGAGGCTAGACATGGTTATAGATAGGCTGGTATCCTCAGAGGAATGGAGAGAAGTATATAGGGAGATGGGCCGTGCACTCGACACCCTAATCGAGGCGGACTCGGTGCTTATCGAGATGGGTAGGGACCGTGTAGTCAGCCCTGATGAGCTAGGCGCTGATTGGCGAGACCGGCTACTAGTGAGGGCCTATCAGCTCGGGGGTCTGGGTATCAAGGGTGTCCCACAGCTCCTGAGGGATCTATACCACGCTCTCCGTAGGAAGGGGCTACCCACAGCTATGAAGCACTACGGCTATGTACATGGAGATATACATCTTGGCCAGTACATACGCCTGGGTGAGCAGCTCCTCCTAACCGACTATATGGGGGAGCCCTATAGAGAGCCGATACCGAGGAGGAGTGTCGAGGAGATACTTAGGGATGTGGCATCGCTCCTCAACAGCTTCGAATACATACTGTGGAGACATAGGTCTAAATGGATTGGAGATGCATACGAGGTTATCGATAAGTTGGTGGAGTCGGCCTATGCATCTCTATACCACGGCCTCGATAAGCATCTATACCTGGCCAACCTCCTATTCTGGAGGGTTGAGAGGGCTGCCTATGAAACGCTCTATGAGGAGCTGCTGGGGACGGGCCTCTCATGGATACCACTCAGGATAATTGCTGATAAGGGTGGGGAGCTGCTAGAGCATCTATAGCCTGTGGAGGGTCTGACGAGCCCCCGTGGGATCCGGTCATCAGGAGTCCCTGAGGGCCTCTCTCATCATCCCCCTCGTAACATTTATCCGCTACGCAGTTATATCCCGTTCAAGCCACACCATCCTGTAAACAATGGGTAAACAATGGTTTACCGGATATCTACTCCCAGCCCCAGGTCACATATCGATGGATAAGCATGAGTAGTCCCAGTCCCCAGCCAATCATTATCAGGAGATTGTATATAGGGGGTAGTGCAGAGCCTATACCCACCATGCCCCTAACATACTCAGTAGCAGCTACATGTGGTAGGAGTGACGACAATGCGTCGAGTGGCTTGGGCAGGGCAGTGGCGGGGTAGTAGAGGGGCGGTACAAGAGAGAGAACCGTGCTTACAGTATTGGTCAATGCAGAGATGTTCATAGGGTTCTTAACCCTGGAGATGATTACTACCGAGGTGGC
>WAKB01000015.1 GCA_015523545.1 Candidatus Geothermarchaeota archaeon | reverse complement strand
TAGGGATCCAACTGACTGTCTCTGGATCAAAAAGCACATAGAGATTTTTAAATTTGATGCATATTAATCTTTTCAAGTTTTCCCTTAATTTTTCAAGTGGAGTATCCTGAATTATCATTCTTCTTTCTATCATTTTCAAACCTCCTTAAGCATATTTTTCATTGTATGAATAGATAGTAATATGAAGATTATACAAATTATCGAGGATACCCATATTGATACATCAAAACTCTTTAATAAATAACTTATCCTTGTTGATTCAACAATATATGTTAAAGGATTAACATTACTAGCAAAATTTAGAGGGAAAGGCATCGCCTCCAAAGGGTAGAAAAGAGGTGCAGAATATATCATTATCAATGTAAGTATGTTTACGGCACTCGAGAAAGCTGAAATTGTTTTGAGATACCCTAGAAGAGAGAGATATATCCCCGAAAGTGTCAGTGATGCAATTATTATTGGTGGAAGAGCATATACAATTGATATTATGTTGGTTCTTCCTATAATCAATAGATAAGATGTTAGCATAAGCATCGCCTGTGTCAATGATATAAAAGTGTTGGTTATCAGTTTACTTACGATGTAGTCCCTAGCTGTCATCCTCGTGGATAACAGGATTATCAGCATGTTGGAAAACTTCTCGTTGAAAACGGATTGGCTCACCATCATAGTAACAAATATAAGGGTAAGAATAACCACGCTAGGAACCATAAACTCCACATAACTAACAGTAATACCTCGATAAGTTATCTCACCGACTACATTACCCATAGACAGGACGAACAAGAATATCAAAATTACTGGCTGAGCTATCATGAGAAGCATAAGTAACTTACTCCTAAACATTATTTTGAACTCCCTCTCGATAAGGGTTATAACAATACTCATGACATCACCTCGAGATACACCTCCTCAAGTGACTTACTACCCCACCTCAACAGCCGTACCTCAGCACCAAGCTTACTCAGGCTTGCTATAACCTTGGGCAGATCATCCCAGTCGACATCGTCAATGATGAGCCTTCCATTTACATAGTTACCGCCGAATCTCGATGTAAGTGACTTTAAAACCTCTTCATTAGGTATTTCTAGCTCGAGTACAGGTCTCGAAAACTTGGATACAATCTCTCCAGGAGGAGCGTCCATCAACTTTCTACCTCTATTTAGTAGAATCACTCGATCGGCATTTCTTTCGATCTCCTCCAAATAATGGCTACTCCACAGGAGTGTTGCACCCGACTCCTTAATGTATCCCTTGAGAGCTTCCCAGAAAAGTCTCCTTGAAACAGGGTCCAATCCAACAGTAGGCTCATCCAAAATAATCAATTCAGGGTCGAGAGCCAGTGCCCTCGCTATGTGAACACGTCTGGCTAATCCTCCTGAAAGCGTCTCCACCCTCCTATTCCTATATTCATATAAACCCATTAACTCAAGTATCCTTTTTGTTCTTTCTCTCCTCTTCGCTCTTGATAGTCCATTTAACTTCAGGTACAGTTCGATGTTATCCTCAACAGTAAGGAAAAAATCCAACGCGATGTTCTGTGGTGCAAAACCTATTCTAGAACGTATTTCCGATGATTCCTTTTCATCCGTCATGTTGACTCCGTCTATATAAACTTCTCCTTCATCAGGCTTCAATAGCCCAAGAATGATATGTATAGTTGTCGTTTTTCCTGCCCCATTGGGTCCTATTAGCGCTACAGATTCTCCTGAGTTTATAAAAAAGGATAGGGATTCTACGGCTCTGACACTAGCACCGTATGTCTTTGTGATGCTGATGACTCTTATGTGCACGCTTAGCCACCAGCGGCTACTTAGCACTCCCTCCTCCAGCTCCCGAACCTGACAGCAGTCCACAGTTGCAATTACAGAGGCATAATGGCGCTAAAAGTAAGTCCATTGGTGTTATTTCGGGTGGATTATACTTCGTGGTAATCACCACTTAAAATCAATATCTTTTACCAACATAATATGTGACATTTACTTTAGTCAGAGATGTATATATTGAAAGGCTGTATTTTGACATGGGTATCACAAAATAGTACTCAACTAATTATAATTAGTTTCAGGTTATCGTTTAATATTAAAACGCGGAGGATAAAAATCCCAAATAATTATGATTGCTTTAAGTAACATTAGCTTCTGAAATAGCTTTCCAATGTCTCGTTAACGGCGTCTGCTACTCTCTGCACCTTCTTCAGGTCTGGGGTTGTTGATAGGCTGGATAGTGATACTGGTGTCAGGGATATGTTCCCGTTTATGAATACTTCGTATCCATCGGTACCCTTGGGGAAGTTCTTGAACTTCTCCCCCCATATCCAGTAGTACTCCCTCCCCCTCGGGTCGTGCCTCACATATACCTTGGTCACTAGGCTCAGCCTGGCGAGGCGGGTGACTACTACCCTAGTCTCACGGGTAATCTTCTTGGGGAAGTTCACGTTGAACATGTCGACGCCCTCTGGTAGGCCCTCGTCAAGCACATACTTCACTATCTCACCGGCTATCCTAGCGGCCTCCTCGAAACCCCCGCTCCTTACACGCCCACCGATAACGTCGGCGCTCTCCACACTCTTCGAGAAGGATATGCTGGGGATGTTGTGGATAGCCGCTAGTAGGGCGCCCGCCACGGTGCCGCTCATGAAGAACTCGACCAGGCTTATATTCTCACCTATGTTTATGCCTGAGACGACCATGTCTGGCGGCTTCTCCAGTATGTGGAACAGGCCTAGGCTGACACAGTCACCAGTAGTCCCGTTGACGAGGTAGCAGGTCTGGTTCCTATAGTTCGCCACCCTGATCCTTAGGGGCTTGTGTAGGGTCACGCTGAGCCCGGCAGCACTCCTCTGCTGATCTGGGCACACAACCACTAGGTCTGTGAACTGGGAGAGGACATCTATCATCCTCCTTATCCCAGGTGAGAAGTATCCATCGTCATTAGTTAGTAGTACCCTAGCCATCCAGACCTACCTCGTTATCCCCAGGCCAGCCATCTCCTCCATATACCTCCGACCCGGCCCCTCATTGAGATACTTGGAGACCGGCGAGATCATCCTCCATATATATCTAGCCACCGCCATCTTGAGGTCGAGGGGGTGTATCCTACCATCTAGGTAGTCCCTCTTAATACTCTCCACATCGCTATAGACCAGCTCCTCCCCTGTCTTCTCATTCACAATCCTAATATCCTCACCCATCCTGAGGAGGTATGGATACACAACCCCCTCAAGCATCGAGAAGACAGGGTTTATATCCACATCATCCCTCGGGCAGTAGGCCTTCCTAACCTTCCTAATAACAGTCTCCTCATCATCATGGAGGAAGATAGCCGTCTCGGGGAGGGACTTGGACATCTTCATACCCAGCACCGTATCGACGAAGGCGTCACGATCCCCACTCATCCTAGCCCTCCTAAGGGCTTCAGCCTCCTTCTCACCAATACCCACGCCTAGGACGAGACTGTGGTGGAGGGCTAGCGGCTTATACCCAAACTCCTCCCCCAGATCTATAGCTATGACGTGGGCCTTCCTCTGATCCATACCCCCATGTGCCACGTTCACACCTAGGCTAAATATATCGGCCACCTGCATAGGCACATATACGAGCTGCCCAAAGGTTACGGACTCACCCATCCTCCTACCGAGTATCGATATGCTCCTCCTCACACGTGAGAGCGTGACGTTTAGACTTACCTTTAGGAAGTTCTCGAAGTAGTCCCTCCCAAGCTCCTCGTAGAAGTCCGATGCGAGTATAAACCTAGTCTTCCCGGGGTCTCCGCCTAGAGCCTCGATCATCCTCTTAAAGACATCCATGTAGTAGCCGGCGGCCACCCTCTTAATAACGTCTAGGTCGCCCCCCAGCTTCTTATTCACCCAGCTATGATAGTCGGCCAGGAATATGGTTGTCTCCACACCAGCCATCTGGAGATCAACAACCTTATGTATAGGCACTACACCCGTGCCTAGATGCATATAGCCGGAGATCTCATATCCAATATAGTGTCTAAGCCTAACCCCCGTCTCTAGATACTCCCTCAGCCTACCCGGCGTCAATAGCTCCGCCGTAGGGGGCCTCATAAATAGCTCGACAACCCTCTCCCTATCCATATCCCCACCCTCCAAGTGGCATATAGATATTGGGGGACACGTAGAAAATATATTCAAGCCCCGGGAGGAGCGTAGCCATGGAGATAAGGGTCGACCTCTACAGGAAGGGTCTAGAAGCCACCGCCGAGATATCCAAGAGGTATAAACACAACATAACAAGCCTGGAGAGGAGCCTAGACAAGACCCTTGACACCAGGATACACAGCCTAATACTACTCCTACTGAGGGAGGAGGATGAGGTGGCCTACTATACACTAGCCTCCGAGGCGATACCCAGGCTTGAGAAGGCCCAGCTCAGGAGGGGCGAGGAGTATAGATCCCCCCGGGGCGTAGATGTGGTTGACGAGTATACGGCGGGGGGCTTCCCAGACATACTCCACCAGAGCAGGAAGACCACCTACTCCAGGTATCCATCACCCCTAGCCACGGCCCTCGCCACTGCATCCATACTCGAACACGCACTCTTCACAGGAGGCTTCGAAGACCTACTACCCACGGCTCTGGAGGGGCTTGAATATCTGAGGAGGAGGGACATCAATAGGAACTGGCTCGTCGAGCAGGAGGCCGACGAGGACTGGCTAGGCATGGGCAGGGGTGGAAACCTCCTATCCACCAACCTCGCCTACCTAGCCGCCCTAGAGAAGGCCTACAACGCTGCACTAGAGGGTGGAGACTCCGAGAGATATGAGAAGGTACTAACCAACCTGATAAGCAGGATAGAGGACAGCTTCTGGGACGGGAGGAGATTCATAACACATATACTCACAACCTCTGCCAGGAGCCTCGCCACACATATAGACGGCTGGGCCATCATCCTACCACTAGCCTACAGGGGGGACGAGAGGGTCAGGAGCCACATGGGGCACATGTATAGGGCGCTACACATAGAGGGTAGGACACTATGCCGATACCCGCCCGACAGGGATAACCACCCGGTATACGACCCGCTACAGGCCGCCCTACTTGCATATAGCCTAGCCAAGACAGAGATGTTTAACGAGTCCCTAACCATACTGTCCAGCGTCGCGGGTAGGACCGGGTATATAGAGGCCTATACAGATGGAAAGACCTTGAGGATTAGGAACCCACACCAGAGGGAGACGGAGATCATCCTACACCTAGCTATACAGAGGATAAGTAGGGCTGTCAAGGAGTAGAAATCGATAGGACTCTAGCGGGGGTGCATCGGCCAGCCCGAGGGGCCGGCCCACGACCCCCAAGCCTCTCGGGCCCGTAGGGAACCCTCCTGGTTCAGGGCTTGCCGGGGTAAGTGGTGGCCAGCCACCCCCCTGCCCATCCCCAGGGGGGTTCCCAGAGGCTTGGAGGCCTAGGAGGCACACCAAGCCTATATATGAGCCCTTGGATGAGAGGGTCCAACCACTTCGGAGGCCTCCTCAGAGGACTCCCCATAACCCTCCTTGGAGGACCCTCCAACCCGGAGTGGCCCTGACCCCGATCCATAGGGGTCGGCCCAATGCGTGATACCCCTCCGGGGGAATCAGGGTGCTCCCCCTCCCCCTTTGGGGTCCAAATCCCCTATGGAGCGGGGTGGGTCGGAGGGTTCTCCAGGGGGCTATGGGGAACCCCCTTGGAGACCTCCTTATAGGCTGGACCCCTTCATCCAGGGGCCCTTCCTAGGCCTCCCGGGCCAGCCCCTCGGGCTGGCCGATGCCACTCTACTGGGAGTGTCTAAACCCTTTATAGATGCTGTGATTATCGTGGATGGGACGGTGGTCACACCTATATAGTCACAGGCGGGCCTTCCTCCGGAACTGCTCCTCATATATCCTCCTTATATCGTCTATCGTGGCGGCCTCCTCGGGGCTCTTATCCTCCCTGATCCGTTTAATCCTAGCCAGCCTCAATGCGTAGCCACTCCTATATTTTGGGCTCTTCTGAACCTCGTTGAAGTCGACCTCGACCACTATCTCAGGCTTGACGAAGACCCTGTACCCCTCATCCCTAACCACGAGCTCCTTAAGCCTCCTCGTCATGTATTGGAACTCCTCGTCAGTAAGGCCCTTGAACGTCTTACCCACTATCTCGTAGCCACCGGTCCTGGGGTTATAGGCCGCGAGGTAGTAGTCGCTAAGCCATCCCCTACGCCTCCCATGCCCCCACTCCGCCCCAACTATCACCAGGTCGAGGGTCTCCTTCTCCTTCACCTTGGCCCAGTACCTCCCCCTGCTCCCGAGGGTATAGGGCGAGTCCATCCTCTTCAGCATGATCCCCTCATGGCCAGACTCGACCGCCTCCCTATACATGGCCTCGGCCTCAGACAACGATGCATCCAGCACCACCCTGGCTAGATACTCGCTGGGGACGATCCTCTCCAGCCTCTCCCTCCTATATATGTATGGCCTATCGATGAGGAGCTCCCCATCCAGGTAGATCACGTCAAAGAGCCTCATAGTCACGGGTATAGAGTCCATATAGCCCTCAACATCCTCAACCCTCTTGAAACGCCTCATGAGGTACTGGAAGGGTAGCGGCCTACCATCCCTACCCAGGGCCACAGCCTCACCATCCAGTATCGCCTCCCTAGCCTCGATGCTGGATGAGTACTCCACCAGCTCTGGAAAGCTCTGCGTCACGTCTAGGAGGTTCCTGCTGAAGATCCTTACACCCCTATCCCCTATATGGATCTGTATCCGGAAGCCGTCGTACTTCTCCTCCGCCGCGGCCCTAGATACGCCCAGTATGTTGAAGGCCTCGGTAACGGTTCTTGCCGGGGTGCCTAGCATAGGCCTCAACGGCTTGTATAGACGCGGCCCCACACTAGCTGGATCAACGCCTCTCGCCAGGAGCTCCGCCACCTCATGGATACTCCCCCTCAGCATGTAGAGCCTACGCACCTTATCCTCAGAGATGTGTAGTGCATGTGCCAGGGCCCTCAGCACATGCCCCGTCATAACCCCTATCCTAGGCTCCCCCATGATTATACTGGCTAGCCACTCCCTCTCCTCCCTGCTAAGCCTACCCATAAGGCTCCTCAGGAGCCCCTCCCTCCTAGCCTGGCTATCCCTCCCCCTCATACCAGCTATCTCTAGGAGTGTTCTATACACCTCGAGGAGGCTGGGAGGCCCACCACCTATCAAGGGCCTCACCGGGTTCTTCATAGCCTTTACAAGGGTCCTATGCCCCACCCCCAGGCCGCCCTCCAGAGTGTCGGGGACAGGGTTCCCGGTGAGGAAGAGGATATAGGGTACCCACTCCTCCCTATCCAGCCTCTTGAGATAGCTCGCTATAAGCCCGATCTTCTCATTTATACCCTTAGCTGCTCTTATCCTCTTACACACCTCTACAAACTCCCTGAAGAGCATCACCTAGCCCCCGCTAGGTCGTCGAAGAGCCTTATAAACTCCCTAACCCTACTAGCCTCCACCACCACGGAGCCTATCACGTCGTAGCCATAGCCAAGACCGCCTAGTGGGAAGGCCGACGCCTCTGCCAGGGCAAACACTGGCTGGGCCGAACCGACCCTGATCCTGAACGCCAGCTTCCTAGAAGTCCTTATGGGTATCGAGGCCCAGTCACTACTCAGCATTCCATAGCCTGGGATATATGGATTCCTATTGGTTATCCCCAAGATATACTTCCGGGGGTCGAAGTAGCGGGCATACATGGATAAGGTGGACATATACGTGTCGAAGACCCGGGGACTATAGTTGTAGAATAGCCCCTTATAATCCTCAACCCACTGGACACTCCTACCGTGGAACACCATTTCACCGGTATCCATAAGGCTAAACATCTCGTCGAAGAGCTTCTTACGCCTCTCCCGGTATCCCTCAACCCTGCTGAGGACATCCCTCATACCCCCGAACTTCATCGAGGCTATAATGTCTAGTCCAGCCTCGTCGAAGTATCCCATCGTCGATACTAGGGTTAGATCCTTATACAGAGACTTGTACTCCCTCACCACGTCATGTATCCTGAGGCGTAGGCTCTTCCCCCTCTTCTCAACAACACCTGCAGAGACTGCATGGGTGAGGACTAGTCCTAGGTAGCCAGTAGGAATAGCCCCGGACTCACCCAGCCCCAGCAGGGCGGCCCATGCATACCTCCTAATATTCTTTACGTGATCCAGTGCCATGAGGTATGCCATGACACTGCTGGGGGTAGGCTCCCTCACACCCTCCCGATGAGGATTTAGATACGCCAGTCCCTGGGGCGGCTTGATAGCCTCCATATGGTCGTCCACCACTACATACCTCTCCAGCTCCTCCTCACCCCAGTACTTGTAGAAGGGGCCTCCCAAGTCTAGGAATACGGCTGATGAGTATAGCTTCCCAATACTCTTGACAAGCTCGGGATAAGCCTTATCCACAACTACCACGCCGTACTCCCTACCCCCCTCCTCCATAAGGAGGGTGGTGAGGAAGGCCGCGGATAAGCCATCGGCATCATCGCTCGAGACTATTGCTACAGGCTCCTCAAGGCCCAGTAGATGCCCACCCATCTCCCTAGCCAGGCCTACAAACCTCCTAACCGTGTCCGACATCCCCACACCTCACATGAAGGCGTCGAGGCCACGCCCAGTATGTCTAGCCGCGGCCTCAACTCTCTTCCTAGGCACGCCCAGAGGCTCCAACACCCTATGCACCACTGGTATGAGCTGATGCTCAATATAGTAGTTCACATCAACCATGCTCGGGTCAGCTTCAAGGTAGTGGACAGCCCTTTTATAGATGGGGCCCTCCCCCCTAGTAACTACATAGCCTATGAAGACCCCCCTACCTATCCTCCAGCCCCTCCTAGCCAGCTCCCTAGCCACCTCCACATGGGGAGCGTTCACACGGTACTCGTCCAGGGGCCTCGTGATCTGCTCCCATATCACGAGCTTCTCCAGGGGGACCTCACCCCTCCTAAGCCTAGACACATACTCCCTAAGTATATCGAGACTCCTACCCACACCCCCAGCCCTAAGAACCTCGGCAACAACCTCACCCTGGAGCTCCCTAGCATAGCCACACCAGTCCCTACGGTTATACTCTAGGCCAACTATGTCTATAACCCCGTCATAGACACCGGCATACCTCTTCTTAGCAGAGGTGAATAGGAGGCGTCTATACACCTTCTCAACCTTAGCCTCCATACCCAAGTACTCAGAGATCCATCCCAGGAGCCGATCAACCTTGGCCGGGTCATGCCGGATGAAGAGGCTGTCCGTATCGCCATATATAACCTCGAGCCCCATCTCCCTAGCCCTATCCATACTCCTACTAATCATCCTCCTACCAATGAAGGTTACCAGGGAGGCCGCCTCGGCGCTATACCACCTAGCGGCTCCCCAGCCCATGTATCCATATACAGTATTAGCCAGTATCTTCAGGGTCCTCTGCCTAGCGTCGAGGACACGGTACATAGGGTCGCTCCTACTGAGGCCCTCCATCATCCTCCTCGTCTCATCCCGCTTACTGAGTAGGAGGCCGAGGACGCTTGGGAAGAGGCCCTCAATATCCCTACGCACACTTAGGCCGAGCTCCTCGAAATACTCCCCATTCTCAACCCTCCCCTCCACCACAGTCTCAGGGCTTATGTTGAACCTCATCATGATGCTTGGATACATGGACTTGAAGTCAATAACCGCTATATCCCTGTGGAGTCCAGGCCTAGGCTGTAGAACCAGGCCTCCCTGATAGCTCCTAACCCTCCTCTCCACCTGCGGAGGGATGAGCTCACCCCTCTTAACAGCCTCACCCATCACGTAGAACTCTATCCTCCTCCCAGAGCTACTCGTCAGTACATAATCCATGGGGATACCCGTGATAGCGGATAGTGAGACCACCTCCTCCCTAACCACCTCGAAGGAGTTGTATATAGATACTACCCTCCATCCCACATACTCCCTCAAAGCCTCACGGTCGGACTCCCAGTAATGGGCATATAGGTGGGGGTCAAGCCTCACACGAGGCTGGGAGAGGCCTAGATAGGCCGTGAGCTCCTCAAGAGTCTTCATCTGGAATATGGGCGAGTCATCCACATACTCGTATAGATCCACATTTATCCTACCCCCGATGCTGAAATGGCCGAGAACGCTTTGGTATATCTCCCCTGGATACCTACCCAGCCTCAGAGAGACACCTAGGTTACCAGCCCTCTCGACAAGGTATGGGTAGAAGACTCTATTACCGCCGAAGCTGAGTATCACGTCGGGGTCAAGCTCCGAAACAATCTCCGAGAGCCTCTCAAATAGACTCCTCTCATCACCAGATATCCACTCAACCTCCTCACCCCAGTACAGGGCGACTGCCACTAGGGGATCCCTATCCGGATCGGGAGACCCTAGACGTGAAAGCGTTATAAACTCGAGTGCCAAGGTCTTTAGGCTGGGTGGAGGCGCGTCCGCACCTTCATTCAACTCTACCAGCCTAGCAGCACCTGGGTAGAAGGGCCTCTCCAAATCCTCATATACAGCCTCGTACCACCTGGAGGGCTTCACCCCCCTGTAGAGGATATACTTCTGGGACAGCCTAACATCAGCCTCGAATACATCAGCCACGTTATCAAGGGCCTTGGCAACAGCCTTAACAGCCTCCTGCTCACCGGAGACCCTGGCTACCTCGAGCTCCACACCCCTATACCTACGTCTCACAGGCTCTACCCTTATCCTCCCCCTCCCAGCAGCCGCTACAGAGGCCCGCTCCCTAACCTCCTCAACATCCAATCCAGCCACATAGATATGATCCTCGAAGGACGTGTCTACCAAGGGGGTCACAACGCCATCGCTCCTCAGACCCCAGAGGACTATCGAGTCGCCACCGCCTAGACGCTCAGTCGTGACGTCGAATATCCATATAGAGGCCCTACTCATCCCCCCACAACAATATTATTACGACCCCTCTGGATAAACATCCCTATATAAGGGGGCCGACCCCCTTATTTTATGGCTCAAACAGGTTTGGACCAAGGGTGTATATAGATGTCACACCAGCATAGGCTACTGGACGACGAGAATAGGAGGATACTGAAGGAGGAGTATTGGAGTAAGCTGGAGAACCCTGTCAAGCTAGTCTTCTTCAACAGTAAGGATCCCTCATGCCAATACTGTGACCTGGTGAAGCAGATACTGATGGAGATAAGCGACCCCGAGCTCACCGACAAGATCGAGGTAGTGGAGTACGACTTCGACAACGACCTAGAGCTCAGGAAGAGGCTCGGCGTGATAAAGGCTCCTGCAGTGATCATACAGGGTGTCAACAAGGGCCTGATAAAGTACTATGGAGTACCAGCGGGTACCGAGTTCCCCACCTTCCTAGAGACGATCCTACACGTCTCCACCGGTGACGTACACCTACCAAGCAACGTGGCTGAGGAGGTGGAGGCCCTAGAGGACAAGGTCAATATAAAGGTCTTCGTGACGACCTCCTGTCCCTACTGCCCCAAGATGCTCCACACCTCATACATGTTCGCCATGATAAACAGGAATATCGAGGCCGAGGGCTGGGAGGTATCCGGCTTCCCAGACATAGCATCAGAGTACGGCGTATACGCCGTTCCAAAGGTAGTGGTCAACGAGAAGGTCGAGTGGGAAGGAGCGGTACCCCCAGACTACCTCCTCAGGAGGATAAAGGAGGCCCTTGGATAGGTGCCCGGCTTAGAGGAGATAGCCCGGGAGATCTACGGGGAGGACTATCAGAGGATAGTCAGGAGCTACGACCTGATAGGAGACATCGCTATCATAAAGATACCCGAGGACCTCCTCGACGAGAGGAGGTATATCCTCGGGGAGGAGATGATTAGGAGGCATAGCTACATCAAGGCCGTCTATAGACAGGCCAGCCCAGTAGAGGGTCTCTTCCGCGTCCGGAGGCTAGAACACCTAGCGGGTGAGGAGAGGACGCTTACCCTATACAAGGAGTATGGATGCAGATTCCTCGTCGATGTGGCCCGGGTCTACTTCAGCCCCCGTCTCTCCTACGAGAGGAGGAGGATATCAGAGCTTGTCAGGCCTGGGGAGACCACTGTAAACATGTTCGCAGGGGTCGGGACATTCACGATACAGATGGCTAGGGCTGGTGCCAAGATACACAGTATAGATATCAACCCCTATGCCGTGGATCTCCACGTAATAAACAATGGGCTGAACAAGGTGGGGGACAGGGTCTACACCTACCTAGGCGATGCGGGAGAGATATGTCGGGAGCAGGGCTTCAGGGATGTGGACAGGGTGGTGATGCCACTCCCAGAGCTCGCCCTCGACTATCTACCAACTGCCCTAGAGATTACTGGGGAGGGTGGATGGATACACGTATACCTCCATATAGCCTATACCAGCGATGAGGAGGAGGCGCTGGACAAGGCGGTTGAGAAGGTTAGGACTAGAGCGGAGGAGAATGGCTACATGATCCTAGAGGCGAGAGCCAGGGAGGTCAGGGAGGTCGCCCCCAGAACCGCCCAGGTAGTGGTGGATATACGTGTATCCAAGCCGTGCTAAGTATTTATATCATCTGTATCCCGAATTTATAATTGACAAAAGGTGATAAGGGGGACTATGGAGAACTGCCCGGTATGCGGACTCCCCAAGGATCTATGCGTATGCACAACGCTAGACACCGAGCTGGAGAAGATAAAGATCAGGGTTGAGAGGAGGCGCTACAACAAGCCAGCCACCATAATCGAGGGTATAGACGGTAAGCACCACAACCTCAACGAGATAGCGAAGAAGCTGAAGAAGACCCTGGCCTGTGGAGGCTCGGTCAAGGATGGGAAGATAATCCTCCTTGGGGACCATAGAGACACGGTTCCTGATATACTGGTTAAGCTAGGTTTCTCGAAAGACCAGATAGAGGTGCTCTGATGGTTATTAGGGTAAAGGCCTGCCCAATATGTGGATCCACAAATATCAGGAGATCCTCCAGCTTCGACGGGTGGCTACTCCCAGAGAACTATTTCTGTGAAGACTGTGGATACCAGGGTCCAGTTTATATGGAGCTACAGATAGATGAGGAGGAGTTGGAGGATGAGGGATAGGGATATACTTGCATACATATTCGGGACGATATATTTCATAGGCGTGGCTATACTACCACCCTACATACTCAGCCTACTCAGGATAAGCGAGGGGATGACAGACATCTTCATAAGGGGCTTCCCAGTCTATATAGGCATCCTACCAATAGTGATACCCATACCGATGAGTGGGACGAGCCTAGCATTGATACTAATAGGCATCTTCGCAGCTATGACGATATACGACACGGTCAGGGAGGTAGATGGGGACAGGCCTATAACAAAGGTATTCCTACTAGGCTCAGCCACACTGGTGGCTGTTCTCCTTATAGAGTGGCTCCAGTCAAGCGTAGGCATAGAGACAGGGATGCTCGAGATAGAGAGCAACTATACATTCATGCTCTCAGCCATGCAGGCCACGATAGCCGAGGAGATAGGCTTCAGGGTAATGGTTATAGGAGTCATATCAGCCCTACTCCTGGAGCAGGGGGGCGGGCATAACCTAGTGAAGGCCCTCCTACATCCATACAACGCCCATGGAGACCCCAGCAAGATACGGATCCTCTACATAGTAGTCGCTATACAGGCATTCCTATTCGGCCTGGCCCACCCACTGGCAGGTAGCGGATGGGACGTGGGGAAGATATCCACAGCCACACTTGCAGGCATCTACCTCGGCCACCTATACATAAGGTATGGATTCTCCAGCGCTGTGCTTGGACACGCCTTCTTCAACGTATACCTCCTATCGATAGGCTTCGCTACTGAGCCTGGGATAAATGTAAACCCAGCCATAACGCTATATACACTCCTAATCTTCATAGCCACCCTCGCGATAGGAGGGATATACCTCATCTACCTTGCATATAAGACGGTGGTGAATAGGGTTGGTGAAGCACAGGCTGAGCAACTACCTGATATGCCCCGCCTGTAAGGCACATCCATTAAGACTAACCATCCTCGAGAAGAGGATATACCCAGACAGGGCTATCAAGGTGGAGCCGTGCGACTCATACTGCGCCTATCTAGACAAGAGGAATGGCGAGATAGTAGACCCACCATGCGACGAGTGTATGAAGATAGAGATCATCGACGGATACTACACATGCCCAGAGTGTGGCGAGTGGTACCCAATAATAGATATGATAGCCATCATGCATAGGGGTAGGTATAGGCCTAGGAAGGTCATTGAGAAATTCATCGAGAAATATAGGGATAGGCTCCCAGATGAGATAGTGGCCAGGGAGCTATCTAGAGAGTAGCCTGAGGGCGAGGGGCTCCTCGCCAGATAGGAGTGTCAAGAGGCTACCCCCACCAGTACTGACGTAGTTGAAGCTATCAATCACCCCAAGCCTCTCAAGGGCTAGGACTATATGGCCCCCGCCAGCCACCCTATACATACCAGACTCCCCAGCGAGGAATAGGAGTATCTGCTCAGTCCCCCACCTGGTAAGAGGATTCTCAATAATACCCAGCGGCCCATTAACCATGACCTTGTCAAAACCCTTCAACACTTCTATATACCTCTCAACAGTCTCGGAGCCTATGTCCTCAGGCCTATCACCAGGCCTCATCCTAGAGACAGGCTTCTCAACCACCTCCCCATCAACAACCATCCTAAAGTCCCTCGGTAGGTAGATCCTATCGCCATAGGCCTCCACAATCTCCATACACTCCCTAATGATGTCCCTGTTAACACCCCTCATCATCTCATTGGCCACATTCTTAGGTATACTCCCATACACAGTGAGGAATAGGTTGGCGATGGCCCCTCCTAGTAGGAAGACGGAGTTGGGGTTTGAGGCTAGGATATTCCTCATAACCCGGATCTTAGTCTCCGGCTTAGCCCCGCCAAGGATGAAGGCACAGCTCTCCTCCCCCGAGAGGACGGTCTCAAGAACCCCCAGCTCCTCCTCCACCAATGGGCCCATATAGGATGGGAGCCTAGGGACGAAGCCCACCAGTGATGTATGAGCCCTATGCAGGGCCCCAAACGCATCGTTGATGAAGTAGTCGAACAGTGGTGCGAGGCGGGATACGAAGATAGTCTCCCCAAGCTTATCCACATCAGCCTTCAAAGTCTCCTCAGCCAACAGCCTCACATTATCGAGGAGGAGAACCTCACCAGGCCTCAACCCCCTTATCATCTCCAAAGCCTTCTCCCCGATAACATCAGCCACATATTTGAACCTATCCCCAAGCCTCTCCGAGAACCACTCCGCATGCTGATCCATAGATATGAAGTTGTCATCACCCACCCTCCCCTGGTGGGACATGAGGACAAGGGCCGAGTCACCCAAGACCTCCACAGTAGTCTCTAGATGCCTCCTAGCCTTATAGAAACTCTCGACCCTCCCATCCCTACCAACGGGCAGGTTGATATCAATCCTACATAGAACCTTCCTACCCGCGAGGTCATCCAGCACATCCCTATAAGACCTATATCTAGAGGAGGGTGGGGTAACCATCTACTACACCCTTCACGGCGGGGAGTGGGGAAAACACTATGGATATACTAATACGTACCTATATAAGCCACCTACCTAACCAGCGGGATTACATGGTCAACGATAAAGTCTATAAACTCGTCCGAGGTGGCCTTGGTGAACATTACCACGATCATATTCCTAGTTATACCGACTATATACCCGGTCTCCCTATGTTGGAACACTACATACCATATCAAGCCATGCCTAAGATACTGGCTATAGAGATCAGTATCCGCCAAGGCCTCGCCATATAGGGCAAGCTTCTTAACATTGGGTATATCCACGTTGTCGAAGTAGATTACACGGGTACTCTCAGGGCTAGACTCATGGAGGCTCTTAAGGATCTCATGGGTGGTATAGGCCTCCAAGACCTTGTCCCGGGATATGAAGAGTATCTCACTAATCTCTAGGGCGATCCTGTTAGCGCGGAACCTCTTCTCCAGGACTATGAGGTACATAACACCCTGATACTCGACGAAGGCTATGGGAGCATACCTCCTACGTGGGAGAAGCCTAGTCTCACCAGCCACATCCATCTCAATAGGCTCGTCAAAGACATATTCAGCCCTCAGGCTATCCCCAACCCTAGCCACGTTCCTGAAGAACCTCTCCAGTCTGAGCCCCTCAACCTCATCAACAACCCTGTGGTGGACAAGCTTATCATATATAATGTCCTGGGGGAGGGGCTCCGCCAGTCTAAAAACCTTGGCTGAGAGCGCCATCACGAAACCACTTTAGACTTCTCCCAGAGCTTATCGAAATATGCCTTCGCCAGCTCTATCAGGCTGTGGTGTGTCGACCATATGGCGGTGGAGTATACATCGCCCTTGTCAAGAATAATTATAGCCTCCCTATCATCGGCTATGGCGCCGCCGCCATACATCTCCTCCCTATACCTAACCTCTGCACCTATAGTGGTGAGGGGCATAACCTCGTCGACGAGGTTCTTCGAGACAAGAACCCTTATCCTAGGCCTACTCTTCAAGACATTAGCCATGCTGGATAGGCGGGAAGAATACTCGAACAGAGTCTCGAGCCTATGATGGATAGCCAGCATGAGCTCCTTCCTACTGTTGAGTATCACGTCGACCATCTTCATAGAGATGTTGGGCTCACCGTAGAAGAGTAGGATGTTGGGCTGTACAGACACGCTCATTCTCTCATATATCGGCTGGAGCTCCTTAGCAATATACTCAGCAGCCTCATTCATACTCCTCTCGAGATTCTTCCTAACAATCTCCACAGCCTCCTGCGGTGCACGGGCACTATACTTTATCGGTCTACCCACAGAGGAGGTTATCCACCCCTTCTTCTCCAGGCTATTCAGGATCATGTAGATCTTGCTGAACGGAACCATCGCATAGTCCGAGATCTCCTTAGCGGTGAGCGGGCCCTGGCTAATGAGGAGTAGATACACCTTTATCTCATTGGGGCTTAGCCCGAGACTCCTAAACTTCTCCACAAGCTCCTTAGGCAGCTTGACATTCATACCATTAATAGTATTAAAAAGGTGAATAATTTAAGGATTACGGGGCCGAGGAGCTACTTACTTACCCAGCCCCTGTCAAGCATAGCCCTGTAGACCCGCTCCACAGCCACCACATAGGCAGCGTCCCTCATGTGGATCTTCTTCTCCTGGTGCTTCTCATAGACCTTGTTGAAGGCCCTCGTCATCATCATGTCCAGCCTACTATACACAGTCTCCTCATCCCAGTAGAAGCCATTAATGTTCTGGACCCACTCGAAGTAGGAGACCGTCACGCCACCAGCGTTACATAGGAAGTCGGGGATCTGGAAGACCCCCTTCTCGAAGAGGATCTTGTCAGCCTCAGGGGTGACAGGGCCATTCGCAACCTCTGCAACTAGCTTTGCCTTAACCTTATCAGCGTTCTCACCGGTTATCACGTTCTCAATCGCTGCTGGTGCTAGTACATCGACCTCCAACTCAAGTAGCTCCTCATTCGTTATGTTGGTGGCCCCTGGGAAGTCCTTCACACTCCCCGTCTCACGCTTCCACTCCAGGACCTTATCTGCATCTATCCCCTCGGGCATGTATATTCCGCCCTTAGAGTCGCTAACGGCGACTACCTTCATACCCAGTATCTCCGGAGCCAGTTTAGCCAGGTAGTAGCCAGCGTTCCCATATCCCTGTATAGCTATCGTAGCACTCTTGAGCTCCATCCCAAGCCTCTTGGCGGCCTCCCTGATCGTGTATACAGCACCCCTACTCGTAGCGTCTATCCTGCCTACACTACCCCCTATGGAGAGGGGCTTACCAGTGATTACTCCAAAGCTGGGATCCCTACGGCGCGAGATCCATTCATACTCATCCAGCATCCACGCCATTATCTGGGGATTAGTATAGACATCCGGAGCAGGTATGTCGGTGTAGGGGCTGATAACCTCGTAGATAGCCCTTATATAGCTTCTACTAAGGTTCTCAAGCTCCCTCCTACTAAGCTTCTTAGGGTTGACCACAACACCTCCCTTACCACCTCCGTATGGGAGGCCCATCACAGAGGTCTTCCACGTCATCCAGGCCGCCAGGGCCTTGACGGTGCTGAGAGTCTCCTCCGGGTGGAACCTTATACCTCCCTTGGTGGGGCCGAGGGCCCAGTTATACTGTACCCTGAAGCCGGGGAAGACCTTGACGCTCCCATCATCCATCTTTACCGGCACCGTGACCTCCAGGATCCTCATCGGCCTCTTAAGGAACTCCAGCGCCTCATCCGATATCTCCATATACTCCGCAGCTCTCTCGAGCTGGGCCACGACAACTTCAAATGGGTCTATACCCGCCAAGCAGTGACCACCTCGCAATCCAACTGTATATGCTTGATTAGTTAATGATGAATTATAGGGAACAACATATATTATTCACACCGTGGTGTGTGGGGGTTTATCAAAGGAGGCCTAGCCATTATTATGGAGTCGTAGGAGGTGTGGATGGGGGTTTGCCCCTCGTCAAATTTATCAGGAGATACCTGGAGTACATAAGGATATCGAATGCCAACGAGGTGGCTAGACGCTACTTCGTGATAAACAGCTTTGACGGGACGGTGACCGCCCTAGGCATAGTAATGGGTGCCCTACTAGCCGACATAAAACTGGCGTCCCAAGTGATCGACGTGGGGATAGCCACTGGGCTCGCCCTGTTAATATCAGGAATAACCGGGACCAGCATAGCGGAGGAGGCGGAGAGGGAGAGGATCATACAGGAGCTGGAGGCCTCTATGCTGACCGATATGAAGAACACGATCTATGAGAAGGCACAGAGATTCGCAATCTTCTACGTAGGCCTGGTAGACGGGGTATCAAGCTTCCTCTCCGTATTAATTGCCCTCATACCCGTCTTCCTATCCACGATGGGCCTCCTAGAACTTACAACGGCTCTCTTCACATCCATAGCGGTATGCCTAGCCTACCTCGGGATACTAGGGCTATTCCTAGGGAGCTATGCGAAGAAGAACATCCTCCTAGAATCCCTCAAACTCGTGGGTATAGGCATACTGACCACCCTAGTAGTCTCAATATTCCTAGTCCCCACGTAGCAAGCCTTTTAACCTATGCCGACAAGTATTGAGATATTAGGTGAGACTACAGGGTGGCGGAATCACCCGACCAACGTGTAAAGATAAGATACCTCGTCCTAGACGTCCTGAAGCCCCATACACCCAGCATAGTAGAGCTGAGTAGATACCTAGCCGAGAACGTCGACGGGATAGAGGCTGTACAGACCGAGATAGTCGAGATAGACCAGGACACCGAGAGCGTAAAGGTAGAGGTGTATGGAAAGGATCTCGACCTAACAGTTATCAAGAGGGTCCTCAGGGAGTATGGAGCCACCATACACAGCGTCGACGTGGTCAAGGTAGAGAGGGGGAATGCTAGATCCTAGGATAGAGAGGCTGATAAGGGAGAGGGGTTTCGAGAGGCTTACCGAGCCCCAGAGACTGGCGCTCCCCCACATCCTAAGCGGTAGAGACACATTAATACTAGCCCCAACCGGGAGTGGGAAGACCGAGGCCGCATTCATACCGATACTCGACATGCTGGTTAGGAGACCTGGAGAGCCTATACAAGTAGTCTACATAACACCTCTGAAAAGTCTGAATAGAGACATCATCGATAGGCTGATATGGTGGGCCTCACGTCTAGACCTATCAATATCGGTTAGGCATAGCGACACACCCCAGAGGGAGAGGAGGAGGCAGGGCCTAAATCCGCCGGACATACTCGTCACCACGCCGGAGACCTTCACATACCTTCTAAACACGAAGACCTTCTCCCAATACCTAGCCAGGGCTAGATGGGTAGTCGTGGACGAGCTACATGAGCTCATACCCAGTAAGCGTGGTGTACAGCTATCCATAGCCCTCGAGAGGCTACGGAGGCTCAGGAGGGGTGATCTACAGGTCATAGGCCTATCAGCAACCATAGGCAATCCCGAGGAGGCCCTGAAGTACATAACAGGCCTGGATGGCGAGGGGGTCTATGTAAGGGCCGACCTGGAGAAGAGGATCGAGGTAGGGATATCATATCCACAGCCCACCAGGAGGGATGTAGAGTTGGCGGAGAGGCTCTATACATACCCGGCAGTGGCGGCCAGGGTTAGACACATAGTCGAGAGGATAAGGGAGGTGGGTAAGACCCTCATATTCACCAACACCAGGCCCATGGCCGAGATACTGGGGAACAGGCTACTCCTATACTCCCAGGAGATGAAGACAGCCGTGCACCACAGCTCCATAGGGACCGAGTACAGGATAAGGGTGGAGGAGCTCTACAAGAAGGGGGTCCTGGAGGCGATAGTAGCGACATCCTCACTGGAGCTTGGGATAGACATAGGCGACATCAAGTACGTGATCCAGTACGGCTCACCCCGGCAGGTATCGAAGCTCATACAGAGGATAGGCAGGGCGGGACACTGGATAGAGGAGGTGAGTAGGGGCGAGATTGTAGCCATAGATCCCTACGACGCCCTAGAATCATTCTCTATAAGGAGCCACGCCTATGCCAGGAGGGTGGAGGACATATACTTCCTAGACAAGCCCCTAGACGTCCTTATCCACGAGGTGGCGGGGATCCTCATAAGTGAGAAGAGGCTGAGCATAGCCATGCTACACCAACTCCTAAGAAACATAGTCTACTATAGAGACCTATCCATAGAGGAGCTGGTGGAGACCCTGGAGTATATAGGCGAGGCGACGAGGATATGGAGGGTCGATGGAGACGCCCTCAGGATAGGGGACCATAAAAGACTCTACCGATACTACTTCGAGAACCTATCCATGATACCCGATATCAAGCAGTACCCTGTGGTCGACGACACATCGGGCAAGATCGTCGGCGTCCTGGACGACGAGTTCCTAGCCGTAGCGGGGGAGGAAGGTACAAAGATAATCCTCGCCGGGAGGCCGTGGCGGATACTACAGATATATGGGGAGAAGGTCTTCGTCAAGCCGGAGGACGACCCAATAGGAGCGGTGCCAGACTGGATAGGGGAGGAGATACCAGTGCCCTATGAGATAGCCCAGGAGGTGGGGAGGCTACTAAGACTCTTCAGAGAAGTTTATAGAGAGGCGGGCTATAGGGAGGCGGTCAACAGGATATCTAGGGAATACTCGATAGACCCTGAGACGGTGGACTATGCACTGGAGATATTCGCCGAGGAGCTGGGCAGCGGCTACGAGATACCCAGCGACGACGTTATAACCATCGAGTCCGACGGGCCAAGGCTAGTCGTCAACATACTGGGAGGGACAAACACCAACAGGACGCTGGAGACCTACCTAGTACATGAGCTTGAGGAGAGATACTCGATACAGGCTAGACACTCCTCAGACCAGTACAGGATAATACTTGAGAGCCCCTTCATAGAGCCGGAGCACGTGATAGATATACTCAGTAACCCGGGAGACATTGAGAGAGCTCTGAGGGAGGCCGCCCCTAGAACCAGTATATATAGGTGGAGATTCCTAAACGTCGCTAAGAGGATGGGCCTAATAACACGTGAGGCCGAGATAACCCAGAAGCTTATAGACACGATGATCGAGCATAACAGGGGTAGGCCACCATACCTAGAGGCCTTGAGGGAGAGTCTGAAGAGGGACCACGACCTGACAGGGGCGAGAAAGATACTCGGCGGGATAGCCAGTGGGGGGATAAGGCTAGTGGCCTATCCCGGCCACCTCTCCAGGATGACTACGGAGTATGTCAGATATAGCGACATCCCCATGGAGGGGCCTAGAAAGCCGAGGTACCAGCTCCTAGAGGTTATAGCCACCAGGGCCAGGGCACTAGCTACATATGTAACGATGGCATGCCTCACCTGTGGCGAATACATAGTTGAGACAAGGGTGTTGGAGCTCCCTGAGCGGCCCCACTGCCCAGTCTGCGGCTCAGACGAGGTAGGCATAACCAGGGAGAGGCCCTCCGAGACGATGAGGGAGCTTGAGATGGCTAGGATGGGGAGGACAGGTGGGAGGATACTGAGGGAGCTTAGGAGGACCTCCAGGCTATATAGGAGGTATGGCAAGCCAGGCATATACGCCTATGTGGTGGGGGGCCTAACCCTCAGCGATATAGAGGAGGCCCTGAGGAAGGAGCCCAGGATAGGGGACAGGCTCACCCAGATCCTTCTCGAGCTGAGGCGTCGCCGCCTAGCCGAGAGGCTTCGGCCCTCCCGGCGAGGATAGCCGCCAACCTATCGAGATCCATCTCTAGATACGTCCTCAGACCAAGCAGGAGGTCGTCATCCTCCTCCTTCAGATACCCCAGCCTGACAAACTTGTTCAGGGCACGCTCAACCCTATACTCGGGGAGCTTGGTCTTCGCCAGCTCCACAACCTCGGATCTCTTGACCCGGCCACCACTACTCGCTAGTATCATGGATATAGCCAGTGCAAGTACGGCCGCCTCATTAACCCTGAAGGGAGGTACACCCAGCTCCATATGTACAGCCGTCCTAGCGGGTACCACGACGAAGTGCCTAACCTCCCTACCACCCTCCTTCAGGACGACCTCCCTGATCTCGAGTCCAAGCCTAGACAGCTCCTCCCCCAGCCTATCGAGGATCTCCCTATAATTCCTACCTAGATACTTCTCAAGCTCCCACTCCCTAACCCCTGGATACCTCCTACGCCTCACGAGGAGTAGATATGCAGCCCTAAGAAGCTTCCTATCACCCTCCACGCCTAACCACCACCGGTAGAGAGGCCGGGTTACGGAGCTCCCGACGCCTCCTAAGGGGTCGGATATATGCCTCGCCAGCCACGCGATCCATCCTCATATCCATATATCCCTCGGTAACCAGGTGGCTCACAAGGTAGGCCCTATAGACATCACCCCGAACCACCTCTCCATAGGCTATCCAATCCTCACCATACTTCTCCAGGAGATCCCTCCACATCTCCTCCATGTCACGCCTAATATCTTCCTCGGGGAAGATCTCCGGCTCAACCTCCACAGGCTCCCCACTAGCCAGCCCACCAGGCCTCACCACCGATCTGAAGTAGGCCAGGGCCTCCGCTAGATACTCCTCAGTCATCACCGAGACATCGGCTACAGGCCTATGTATAGCCCTCAACAGACCCGCCAGCTCCTCCACCCCCAGGGAGAGGATAATAGTCTTAACTAGGAGCGCGTCGAGGCTCAGCCCCTCAAGCGACGCCTTGATCCTATCCTTCTGCATAGCGAGGATAAGGGCTAGTCCATGGATAGCCTCTACATCCTGCCTGAAGACCTCCATCGGGAGCCTCTCAATATCCACCTCCTCAATCCTCTCCAGGAGGGTGGATATCTCAACCTCCAATGGATCAAGCTCGCCCCTGGCCACCCTAGAGGCTAGGTCCACAATCCTCCCATATATCTCCTCCCTACTCACTGTAGAGCGCCACCCCAGACCTACCCTCAACCTTCTGGACAACTATAACGTGGGCGTCACGGACATAGTCCCCTATATAGCCGGGAGTGATGACCAGGTACTGACCACCCACACTCGACATATACTCCATGAGGAGCTCCATCACCCTGGCTCTATTCCTAGGATCCATATGTACATCAAACTCGTCCACAGCCCTGAAGGGAGACTTGACGAGCCTCTGCATAGCTAGGAGGAAGGCCATCGCAGCCACCGTACGCTCACCACCACTCTGCCTATAGGCATCGAGGAGCGTCGGCGTGGCCCCTCCATAGCCGACGTATATCTCTAGACGGGCCGTCTCAATATCCTCAGGATCCTCAAGCCTGGCATAGCCGGTGGCCCCGAACCTAGCTAGGATCCTGTTAAACTCGTCCGAGACCCGTGATACATACCTCTCGAGCTCCTCCCTCCACCTCCTGACACGCTTCTCAAGCTCCTTATATAGCCGATCCCTATTCTCAACAATCTCCTCAAGCCGCTCCCTATACTCCTCATAGAGCCTCCTGTAGTACTCGTAGGAGGCCGCAGCAGTCTCATCCACATCCCCATACTTCTCCAACATCTTCTTCACCGCCCTTATCTCGCCGAGGATCTCTGAGAGGGGCTTCTCCGGATAGATCTCGTGGTATCGGGATGCCTCCATCCTCAATACCCTAACCTCCCCCTCAGCCCTCCTAATCTTCTCACCCAGCTCGCGGAGCTCCCTCTCCAAGACCTCGATCCTATACGTCTTGACAGCCTCCGAAGCCCTGAGATCGCCATACCTAAGCCTGAGACCGTCTATCCTACTTATCAACTCGTCTATAAGGCCTGGGTTATCACTAGACTCCCTGAAGGAGTCCCTAACCACGGCGTAGAGATGCTTCAGATCCTCCTCCACCTCCCTAAGGCTAAGCCTAAGCCTCGATACCTCCTCCTCAAGGCCGGCCTTCTCATCCCTAAGCCTACTCTCAAGATCCCTCAGGCTGTTCAGCTCGGCCTCCATATTCCTGACCCTGCCCCATGCATACATAGCCTCTAGACGGCTCAGCTCACTGATCAGGCCCTGCTTCTCCTCCCACCTCCTATACATATCCCTCCACTTCTCCATCAGGCTCTCCACATCCCTGAAACGCCTCCTAACAGCCTCCTCCTCACTGGCTATCTTGGCCAGCCTCTCCCTAGCCTCAACAATCCTGTTCCTCAGGCCCGATATGCCGAGGGCCTCCTCAAACAGCTTAACCTTCTCCCTACTATCGATGAAGTTGAAGCTCTCGATCATGTTCTGATGCATGATGATGAGTATATTGTCCGGGTTGATACCTACAGAGCCGAGGAGATACCTAACCTCGGCCTTGGAGGAGGCCCTATAGTTAACCTCATAGAGATAGTTCCCATCGCTCCTGATAATCCTGGTGAAGACCACCTCGTCAGACCTGATCCCCGGGAATGGGCGGCGCCCATCCACCTCCCTATTGTCAAGAACTATCGAGACCCTGGCCACATCCCTGCCTATCCTTATCAGGTCTGAGAGCCTCCTACCCCTCTCCGTATGGCTCTGGCCCATAGCAATCGATATGCCTAGGAGTATAGTCGACTTACCCGCCCCGTTGGGGCCCGTTATTATGTTCAGCCCCCTGGAGAGGGGTATACGGGCATATTCATAGGACATGAAGTTCTCTAGGATGACCTCCTTGACATAGGTCACAGTTACTCTCCACCCTCCCCACTATATAACTCGTCACGATACATCTCTAAAAACCTGGGTTCCCACCCCATATACTCGGCGAAGCACATTATCTTATATCCATACTCCCCATACCCATTGATCATCGAGAGATACTCCCCATACCTCTTATCCCTAAGGAAGTGGTGCTCAAGGATAAGGGTCTCGAGCCACTCCTGCCTGAGGATGAGCGAGACATTCCTTAGGGCCGCCCCAATCACTGACTCGTCATAGCTTGTCAAGTATGTAGGGGGCCCGTCAAGCACCACTGTATCAGCCTCGGTGGAGAGGATGTATCTCAGGGGCTCATCATACATGGGGCCCTCGACATCACTGGTGTAGAGGAGCCTCCTATCACCATCATCCACCAGCACCATCACCACATAGCCCAGCCTGGGTGAGTCGCCGTGGTAGAATGGTGGGCTGAAGACTATCCTAACCCCTCCATACTCCACAGTAGTGTCATCGGCCACCCTTACCCGGGAGGTATCTACACCCTCCTCCTCAAGCCTATGGAGGAAGAACCTACTCCTCCTGATCTGGCTAGGGTTGATATTGTTCTGATAGTCCTTGATATAGACATCCTTATCCCCATAGACCTCCGCTACAGAGCTCCACGGATTATGATGGTCATAATGATAATGTGTAACCACCACCACATCAGCCTTTGAGGCCGCCTCCACTATCCGTCTCCACTGCTCCTCCTTCGCCTCCAGCTCAAGCCTATGGGGTGGGAGGCCATACCTCCTAGGCCCTAGGGCCACGCCGGGATCGATGAATATCCTTAGTCCACGGGTCTCCACAAGGGTGGCCATCCCACGGGTGCCTAGGCTCTCACCCGAGTAGAAACTTATCCTCATCATAGGAGGAATACCCCGGGAGACGGGATAAAGCATACATGATATATCTCCCCGGGGGAATCAGGAATATGTGGCGAGATGCCAAGGGTACTGATACTGGTTAGGAGGCTAGGCCAGGATGAGAGGAGACTGGTGGAGGAGTACATAGGCGACCTGGCGGAGCCAATCTATATAGATGATGGGATAGGTGATGAGGAGGCCGGGGAGGCGGTGGCAGCCCTCGTAGCCACGGCCCGGAACCCGGTGGTCAGGGAGATACTGAGGAGGGCAAGGAACCTAAGATTCATACAGACACTGGCCGCGGGAGTCGATAACATCCCCTTCCAAGACCTCCCAGAACAAGTCGTGGTAGCCTCAAACTCGGGAGCAAACGCCGAGGAGGTGGCGGAGTATTCAGTGGCCCTCCTACTAGCAGCGGCGAAGAGGATAGTCCTCCTAGACAGGGAGATGAGGCGGGGCATCTGGAGGGTTGAGTACCCCAGCCTAATCAAAGGCTCGACAGTAGTGATATGGGGCTACGGCTCAATAGGGAGGGAGATAGCCAGGCGACTACAGCCCTTCAAGCCGAGGATATACGGGGTCAGGAGGAGCGGCGGGAATGACGACTATGTAGATAGGATACTCAGGCCAGAGGAGGCGCTCGAGATACTTCCCGAGACAGACTATCTAGTCATAGCCCTACCCCTAACCAGGGAGACGAGGGGAGCCATAGATAGTGAGGTGCTGAGGAGGCTCAGGGAGGGAGCCGTAGTTGTGAATGTTGGGCGTGGACCAGTGATTGACGAGGAGGCCCTCTTCGACGAGCTGAGTAGGGGTAGGCTGTGGGCAGCCCTAGACGTCTGGTGGGTATACCCAAGTCGCAGGGGAGAGGAGACCTTCCAAGACCTACCCTTCCACCTACTGGAGAACATTGTTATGACACCCCACGTAGCGGGTACATGGCCCGGGTATAGGGAGAAGCTCTTGAAACACGCGCTGGAGAACCTCAGGAGATTCCTAATGGGGGAGCAGCCCAGGAACATCGTGAGGAGGGAGGACTATATATGAGGCTTATCCAGCCATTCGACCCCTGGAGGAGCAGCCTATGCACATGCCCACCCAAGTACAGCCTAAACCCATACACCGGATGCCAATACGGGTGTAGATACTGCTACATAACAAGCTACATACCCAGGGGCTTCAACCCAAGGCCCAAGAAAGACTTCCTCAAGAGGCTTGAGAAGGAGGTCGCCAACCTAGAGGACAGCCTACCAGTAGCGATATCCTTCAGCACAGATCCATACCAACCCCTCGAGAAGATATATGGCTATACAAGACAGGCCCTAAGGATACTCAGGGAGTATGGAGTCCCAGTACTCATAACCACCAAGTCCACACTAGTGGAGAGGGACATAGACATACTCGCAGAGATGGATGCCGCGGTATCCATAACGATAACGACCCACAGGGCGGAGGTGGCGAGGGCTGTGGAGCCAGGGGCACCCAGCCCGAGAGACAGGCTTGAGACAGTGTCCAGACTAGCAGATGCAGGTATACCGGTCGCTGTGAGGATAGACCCAATAATACCGGGGGTCACGGATAGGGCAAGAGACTTGGAGGAGCTGGTAAGGAGTGCCTCTGAGAAGGGGGCTGGACACATAGTCTCCTCTGTCTATAAGGCCAAGCCAGACAACCTAAGGAGGATCATCAAGACAATACCCTGGTTCCAAGAGGTGTATAGAGAGCTCTATAGAGGCCCGAGGATAAGTGGATATAGATACGCCTCAACGACCTATAGGGAGGAGATACTCAGGACCGTGAGGAGCCTAGCCCATAGATACGGCATGACCTTCATAACCTGTAGAGAGGGGTTGGAACACCTGGACGATAAAGATGTCTACTGCGACGCCTCCCACCTACTAAGGAGGAGATAGGTGTCTGGTAGCCCCGCCCGGATTCGAACCGGGGTCACCGGGGATCTCCTCCCCGTGATCCAGAGCCCTATGCCCCCCACACAGGGGGTCGGCATGCTTGGCCGCTACACCACGGGGCTACCAATCATAATTTACGGCGGAGCCCCGAATTTAAATATTGGCCCGGAGAACGAGGCACTAGACATGGTTAGATAGGTATGAGGATAGGCTTCATAGTAAACCCCATAGCCGGCATGGGTGGACGGGTAGGTCTAAAAGGCACGGACAGCCTCTACCACGAAGCTCTTAGGAGGGGTGCAAAGCCTGTATCACCGCTTAGGGCTAGGAGATTCATAGATAGGCTGGCTAGGCTAGGTCTAGATGTGGAGATATACACAGCCCGTGGGGTAATGGGTGGAGACTATCTCAAGGGGACAGGCCTGATCCACAGGATAGTATATGACCCCGACGAGCCGACAAGCCCAGGCGATACTGTTGAGATGGCCAGGATACTATCCGGCAACGTGGATCTAATAGTATTCGTAGGCGGAGACGGGACGGCTAGAGACGTATGCAGAGGCCTCAGGGGAGAAACACCAGTACTAGGAGTCCCCTCAGGAGTGAAGATGTACAGCCCATGCTTCGCCGTATCCCCCGAGGCTGCAGCCACTATAGTGGCGTATATGGAGAGGGGGGAAACCGAGCTAGGTATATGCGAGGTACTAGACCTTGACGAGGAGCTCTATAGGAGGGGGATACTAGAGATAAGGAGATACTGCGAGGTAAGATGCCCAAGGCTTGAGGGATATATCCAGGGAGGTAAGACCTTCACCGAGACGCCTGAGGAGGAGCTTATAGGCATAGCCCAGACAGTGGTGGAGGAGATGGAGCCTGATATCTACTACGTCACCGGGCCAGGTAGGACAGTTAAGAGGATCCATGAGCTACTTGGGATCCCACATACACCCCTAGGCTTCGACATAATACGGAATCATAGATTAGTGGCTAGAGACGTAGACGAGGAGACCATACTAAGATACGCTGGGAGGGGCACCATCAAGATAATAGTCTCACCAGTAGGCGGAACCGGATTCCTCCTAGGGAGGGGCAACCAGGTGGTGACTGGCAGAGTACTCTACATGATAGACCCCGCAGAAGACATACTGGTGGTATCTACAAGGACGAAGCTAAGAGGTCTCAGATGCCTCTATATAGACCTCGACGACCCAGGCCTGATAACCAGGTTTCCACGGATAGTCAGGGTGGTGGTGGGATACCATGAATACATGGCCATAACCATATGCAGCATATCCTAGTACCTATCGAACCGCCTGGCTAGATATAGATAGCCAACTAGGAGCAGCGGCATAGCCAGGTAGAGGAGCCTCATCCATGTAGCCTGAGAAGCATATATCGAGACCCTATCCTCACTCCCAGTTATCAGGCCGAGGACATACATGTATGGGGGTGAGTCTACCAGTATATTCTGGCTAAACCTAATCTCCCTAGCGTTGAACGAGTATCTCCGTAGCACGATCCCCCCGTCGAACCGGGCCTCCTCTATACTAAGCATCTCCGTAGTCTCGTTAGACCCAGGCTCTAAATAGACAGTATCGTTAACAATAGTCGTGTTGTGACGGGGATTACTTAGGGTCAACCCATCCACGGTGTAGGGCTCCTCCTGCGTAACATCGGTGGCGGGCCCCTTCACGAAGAAGGCCTGCGTAATGAGTAGTAGGCCGAAGAGGAGGGAGAAGACTATCCTAGCCACGGGGTAGTGCCTATACCTCCACCCCAGGAATATCCCTATGGGGATCGAGGCTATGAAGAAGTATGGGGCATAGTCCCTGATTATCCAGATATTATTGTTGAAGCCCCCGGCGAAGACGGCGTATATCCCGAAGACTCCGAATATGACACCGTTGATAGAGTTGAACCTACGGGCTATCAACTCACCGATCATCGAGATCATTGGGTAGATCGAGAGTAGGAAGACCGATGAGACTAGGAAGTCCTCAGAGATCCTTACAAGACCCTCACCAAAGGTTGAGTAGATACTGAGGTTGAAGAGGACTATTAGGAAGGCTCCCGAGATGACTAGTAGGAGGAGGGCGGACCCACTCCTAACCATAACCTCCATCTTCTCACTGAACCATGGGAGGAAACTCCTCCTAAAGATCTCCCTACCAACGGGGAAAGACGCCACGAAGAGTGTGGAGAGGAGGACAGCCAGGTAGACACCTGTGTTCAAGACGCTATTATATGGGAAGAATGCGTCGGGATGGATAGTTGCCACAAGCAGTGTAGCAGAGAGAACCACCAGGTAGGACGCTACTGCCGAGGCCCCAATGACACGGGTACCGGCAATCCTCCTAACCTGGTAGGCGAGGAGTGAGGAGGCCAGGACAGTAAGTATAGCTACATCCACACTCGTATAGTTGAGGAAGTTGTCCCTACCCCCAAAAACCAGGTTGAACCAGATCCTCAGAAAGTATAGTAGGGCCACCAGGAATATCCCTAAGTATAGAAGGGTGTTCGAGACCCTATAGACCCTATCCACAGGGTTCCTCCATAAGTATAGGCCTAGACCCCCCGCCCCCAGTAGTATAGCGACAACAACATATGTCAATACTGCCTCGACGAGAAATACTCCATCTATACCCACAGGGTGGAGCCCCATACCATCCAGGGCAACGAGATCCTCATAGATCTCATAGGGGGGATAGAATATGGGGACTAGCAGGAGGGGCATAAGGGAGAAGAGGTATGCCGACAATGCAGACCTTACGGCGGATCTATACATGGAGCCCGATAGGAGTATCCTCAGCACGATGTAGAGCGATACCCCGGCCAGCATAGCCACGTCCCAAGGCATGGAGAACAGGGAGGTAACAGCCCTATCAAGCGGCTCCATACCCGAGTAGGTATAGCCAAATACATAGCTATACTCCAGGTTGAAGCTCCACAGGTTATACAGCGTGAAGCCCAACGGGATCAGCGAACCGACCACCAGTAGGACGAGGCCCAGATACTCTACAAACCGCTTCCTAACATCATAGACCTGTAGCAGATAGATGTAGAGCATAAGGGCGGCGAGACCCACTACATAGGGGATAGACTCTATGTCTGCCCGGGGGATCATAGCCTCCTAACCTCCAGGCTCCTGATCAGGGCGGTCAATATACGGGTATAACCCTCCTCAAGCCTAAAAAGCCTGAGCATCGAGAGAGCCCTCTCAACATGCCTCCTGAGCAGCTCCCTAGCCCTAGCCACAGCCTCCTCAGGCCGGAGACCCCGCCTCAAAAATATGTTGACTATATTGATCCCATCCACATCCATACCAGTATCCTTACCCGTTACCGATGAGTTACCCACCACGTCGAGAATGTCATCACCTATCTGGAAGGCATAGCCAACCTCCCTAGCCAGGTCCCTCACCCTATCAAGCATATCATCCATCCCCGCCAGTACGGCACAAGATTCCAGCATAGCTACGAAGACACTGGAGGTCTTAAGGTCGATCACACGGTAGTAAGACTCGAGATCCCCTACTCCCCCTATATCCAACTCCAGGGCCTCCCCATCGGCCAGCCTAACCCCCTCATAGGCATAGATACTTATCACCCTACACCCAAGCCTTGATAGGAGGAGGTTGCTATAGACTATCAGGAGGTCGCCCGCGATGATGGCATACTCCAAGCCAAACCTCCTATGTACAGTCTCCACCCCCCTCCTATACCCAGCCCCATCTATAATATCGTCGTGGATCAGGCTGGCGAGGTGGTAGAGCTCGGTCGAGACCGCTAGGATGACAGCCCTATCCTCATCAACACCAAGGGCCCTCGCAAAGACATATGTAAATATCCCCCTGACGAACTTACCCCTCCCAGCCAGGTGTAGAACAGCCTTCCTAAGCCTAGAGGAGGATATAGGGACCTCATATAGATACCTGAGGAACTCCTCCTTCACACGGTAGCCTATACGTAGGATTTCCTCCCGGATATCGGGGGAGACATACCCATTAGTAAGCATAGTCTCTAGAGACTCGAGGGAGTCATCCATGCCGCGTCCACCAAGGGGGGTTCCGAGGTTCATTATAAGATATCTTAATAGACTATATTAATGTAGGTCTCGAAACCCTCCCAAAGGGTGATAAATATTGATAAACATCAACCTATGGATGGCCTCCACATACCTAGTCACGGGGGCCATCCTACTCATCGTCCAGTACAGCGTCTTCCAGCTCTTCAGGACTGGATACGAGATAACAAGGTCTAAACAGCTCAGGCTGATAACACTGTCATTCCTACTATTCATCACAGCCACGATCTCGATGCTAGGGATCAACATATGGGTATCCATAATAAACCCCGACATACCGATACAGGAGCTGGACTACTACAGGAGGCTCTCCGTATTGGTCTACAACAGCCTATTCTCACTAGGCCTCTTCATACTCCTACTCTCCACGAGTGAGAGGCTAGTCGAGGAGAGGCTCGAGACCCTCCAAGCAGAGATGCTCCTCATACCCATACTACAGACAGGCCTAGGAGTCCTCTCAAGGGATCTACTAGACACCGGGATACTGATCACGAACATAGTGATCCTACTACAGGGGACATTCCTCCTCTCACAATACATACTCTACTCCGAGAAGGGCGTGATAACGGGTAAGCTATGGACCCTAGGCCTAGTACTAATCATCTTCTCGAGGGGTGTCGACATACTCCCTGAGAAACCCTTCTCAGAACTACTGATATTCCTCACCGACGCGGTCGCCTTCCTACTCCTATACCTCATGAAGAAGGAGGCCGAGATAAGGGTGAAGGGATAGGTGAAGTATCGCCCCGACGTCGTCATAATACTGGACATACTAGAGGCGATTGGGGAGGATGGGGCGATAATAAGTAGGATAGCCTCCTACGCAAACATGCCTATCCCACGCCTAAGGGAGAAGCTAGAGATAATGATTGAGAATGGACTAATCGTGGAGGAGGTCGATGAGAAGCAGGGGAGGAAGCTATACAAACTCACCGAGAAGGGTATAGAGACTAGGGAGAAGCTTAGGGAGACGGTCTTCATGCTTAGACAGCTAGGACTCATACCTAGGGACAGCTACAAACCTTAACGGCTCTGCAAACCCCACCCTACCATCGGAGAGAGCCGCGTAATAGGCCTCCCTAAGACTATCCACCGGCTCCAGGAACCTGTTGAGGAGCATCGAGCCCCGTGGAAGACCGACTATACGCTTAATAGGGGTGAGGACAGGCATAGGCGTGCCCAGCCCCAGGTGGATATAGGGCCTTATAAAATGCATGAGGAGCGGGAGGGAATGCTCCCTATCCACCAGTATAAGCCCCTCCCTAGCCACGGGCTCCCAGTCATACCCCTTTATAAGGCTCTCAGACACGATGTATACAGGTATCTCCGACGCCCTCGGCATCAATACCCCGGCCCTCTCACGCTCCAGACGCCCCATGACCAGGGCCTCCATACCCAGGAGGGAGGCATACATCTTGAGTGGCCTAAGAATCTCCACCCCATCCTCCACAGCCAGGCCTATATAGGGCCTCCTACCCGCGGATAGAGACTTCACACCCCTAAGCATATACTCATACACGTCGAGGGGGGAGATGGGGGAACCATCTGAGAAGTGCCACTCCACATCCTCGATATACATCTCCATAGGCTGGCCATGCCTGGGAGGCCCTATCAGCCGGGCCAGCTCCTCCCCCCTCTCCCAGAGAAGCTCGATAAACCTATCCATCTCTACAGCCTAGCCAGGAGGCTCGCCAGGTGGTAGGAATATCCATACTCATTGTCGTACCAACTGACAACCCTCACAAAGTCGCCGTCAACAACCTCGGTCAACAGGCTGTCGAAGATCGATAGGTAGGTATTGTTGATTATGTCTGAGGAGACTATAGGCTCCTCCACATACTGGAGGATCTTGGATAGCTCACCCTCAGAGGCCTCCCTAAACAGCCTATTAACCTCCTCCACACTAGTCTCCCTAGAGACCACGACCTTAAGGTCTATCAACGAGCCGTCAGCCACAGGAGCCCTGATCGCATAGGCGTCGAGCCTACCCTTAAGCTCGGGGTAGATCTCGAAGATCGCCTTAGCAGCACCGGTAGAGGTGGGTATGAGGTTGACCGCAGCTGCACGGGCCCTCCGTGGATCCCTATGTATAGCATCGAGGATCCTCTGGTCATTGGTATAGGCATGTACAGTCGTCATTCCACCCTTCACAATACCAAGGTTGTCGTGGAGAACCTTGATCAGAGGGGCCAACGCATTGGTTGTGCATGATGCCATAGATATGACCCTATGCTCACCCCTCCTGTAGAGATGCTCATTGATATATGGTATCACCGTGAGGTCGACACCCTTGCCCGGAGCCGAGATAACCACGGTATCCACACCCCTCTCAAGGTGTAGGGCAGCCGCATCCCTCTCCCTAAACAGGCCGGTGGACTCGACGACGATATCAACATCCACAGAGTCCCAAGGTATCTCGGAGGGGCTCTTACTATTGAAGACCCTGACCTCGGATCCGTCGACGGTTATATATCCATCACCATACCCTATATCAGCATCAAGCCTACCATGAATACTGTCATACTTCAGGAGATGGGCCAGCATCTTGACATCGGATAGGTCGTTAACAGCCACCACCTCGACCCCATCGATACTCAGGGAGTGTCGGAAGACCATCCTACCTATCCTGCCGAAGCCATTTATACCAACCCTAACCACATAGACCACCACATCATTAATCCCTATAGCCACATAATATTATGTCTGGGAGAATAGGGATGATAGACCCTGAGACCCACCTAATAGCCAAGCTCGTAACTAAGGGGAAGCTACTCAGATTCGGTAGGTTCAAGCTCTCAAACGGTATAGAGACGCCATACTTCCTCGACTTCACCCTCCTATCCTCGAGGATAGACCTCCTAAACACATTGATAGACCATATAAATAGGAAGATCCTCGTCAGCCCCGAGCTCGAGAAGATAGACAAGTTCATCGGGATAATGGATAAGGGGGCCGTGATAACCATACCCCTAGCCCTGGCACGGAAGACACCATTCTCACTGGTGGATCCAGATCAGGTCGAGATAAGGATCGGGGTTCTAAACACCTTCGAGACCCCATTACTAATAGACGACATGATAAGCACCGGAGAGACGATCCTAAAAGTGGTCAACACATTGAGGGAGAAGTATGGAGTGGAGGTGGAGAACATCCTAGTAATACTGGATAGGGAGGAGGGAGGCTACGAGAAACTGGTTGAGAAGGGGCTGAACGTCTACAGGGTGGTTACTATATCAGAGGTCATCGAGGCCCTCTGGAGGGTCGAGGCCATAACAGAGGAGGAGTACAACACGGTTATGGAGCATCTAAGGACCGTTAAAGGCTAGAAGACGAGGTAGTACAGCCCCATAGCCAGTAGGCCTCCCGCCAGGCTAGAGACCATATTCACCACATGGTTATCCACACCCCTATAGCCAGAGATCAAGACCGCCCTAGAGCCACAGTGCACATCCTCCTCAACCACCTCTCCACAGGAGACGCATCTATACTTGGCCTGTAGAGTAGCGCCTAGGAAGCTGTCGAGGACATTGGCCAGTATACCCGCACAGGCGACGGAGACCATAGCAGGGCTATCCAGCTCACCATTAAACATGTAGAGCGATAGGTATGAGAAGAGTATAGCCCCCGAGAATCCTCCAAGCAGGCCAGGGACAGTAACGCCGCCGGAGAGGCCCCTCCTAGTCTCCAGCCAGGGCTTGGTTATGAGCCTAGGCCTCCCACCCAGGTACATACCGACCTCTGTAGAGACGGTATCACTAAACATAGCGTTCAAAGTGCCCAGGAAGAATAGGAGGGCTGCCTGGCTACCAGACAACCCGTAGGCAGATGCAGAGGCAGCTGCCCATGCACCATTGGCCAAGACGTTGCGCCAACCCCTTATGGCTCCGCCTCCATTCAAAACCTTGGTCAGTAGACTACCCACCAGGAGGAAGAGTAGGAGGAGGGCGAAGAGGCGCCACCCACCAATGAAGAGAACGGCCGAGCCGATGGCGAGTGAGGCTATGAAGCCCCTCCCATCGAGGAAGCGGAGCCTATAGGATACTATGGAGACCACGGCCAGTACGATGAGCTTAAGCGCCGTGTCTACGGCCGGGTCACCGGGAATACTCATTTTACTATATAAAGTATGGAGAGGTAAATTAAGCCTCTACCAACTGGTCAATCTCATCAAGGGTCTGGAGGAGGTCTGGCTGGAACCTAAGCCTACTCCTACCCAGGATTATCGACTCCTTCTCAGCGATCTTCACGGCCAGGCTATCCACCTTCTTGGGCCCGTGGAGGACGACCATCCTAGGCTTGAGTGGATAGACCCTGACAGCAACCATGGGTGAACGCCCCGTCGATACATTGGTGAATATCAACGCCCTCTCCGTAGACCTCCCGAAGATCCTATAGTAGACATGGCCACTCATCGAGAGTATAGCTGCTACGCTATCCAGCACGGTATAGCCATAGAGCTGGGTATCCCTAACAGCCTCTTCCCCATAGAGGATCTCGATGTCGAGGAGCTCCACAAGCTTCTCAGCAGGGAATGGCTTCTTATAGTCACGCATCTTCAGGATCTCCTTACCAACCTGTAGAGAGACGTCGCTATTGGCCAGTACACTGATGATCTTCCCGCCCCTATTCATATCGATCTCCAGGAGGGCGTCGACATACCTCTTGATGAACCTGGCGCCCGGAGACTTCTTAGGATCATTCTCATATTCCGAGAGTACCGAGGAGGATATGTTCATGAACCTCGCCAGATCCACCTGGGAGATCTTGAAGAACATCCTCCACCTTCTCATCGCGCCGCCGATATCGTCGGCGGAGAGGATATCCCCGAATATCCTCTTCCTAATCTCTATGATCGACTCCTCAGACATCCCCGATCACTAATAAGTATTAGGAGGTTGGAGGGGCTTAAAAAAGGGTTAGCTTATTGCCTATAGTCGTGGACTAATACTCCTCCCTAGCCATCCTCTCGCTATAGCCACCTATCCTGACAATGCCGTAGTGAACGGCACAGGAGACACAGTAGTACTTCAGTATAGGTGTCGACATTATGACGGCGCCCTGCTTCCTAAGCTCCTTCGCCAGCTGTGGATCTACTGGTGTGAGACGCCTCTCAACCTTGATAGCCTTATCCCTAGGTATACGCTTACCACAGTTGGAGCAGTATACATACTCCTCCCTACCCTTCCTACCCTTACCCTTCCTCCTACCTCGATTCTTACGCTTAACAGGCATCCTAGGAGCACCACTCTAAATATGGCTGAGATACTATAAAAAATAGGGGTTATGGAGGGCTACCAGGAAACCTCCTTATAGACCCACTCAACCACGTCACCCTCTGTAACAGTGGTCTGCTTAGCCCCCTTAGGACTCGCCTCCGCGTTGACATAGAATAGCCAGTACATACCACTATTCTCACTCGTCTGCATACCGCAGACACCGGCTATACAGTTGATGAAGACGTCGTTGAACTCCGGATACTCGGTATAGTCGATCTCAAGGCCAGTAGCCATCAATAGGTCGAAGACAGTGTCGTTCTCTCCATAGACGACGAGGAACTTGTAATACTTGACAGTCCCATTACCGAAGTCGATGATCAGGCTTACATATCCGCTATTCAGATCCCTGGCCAGCTTATCAATAACCTCTGAATAGTTCTGGAGCAGCTCCTGATAAGTAGTGTTGAGACTCCCTATAGACTCTCTAAGACTATTCACAGCCTCCTGGAGCTGGCTGAGACTGTCCTGTGCAGCGGAGAGCTCCTCAGAAATCCTGGCATTCTCCTCCTCAAGCTGGACAGCCAGGTTGTAGAAGTAGCCGGCAGCCACAGAGGCAAGTATCGACCAGATGAAGAAGACAGCTATCACAGCCTTAAAGACCTTCCCATCCATAGCTATACACCTCCACAAACCCAAACCTCCTGAGACTCTCAACCAAGAAGACGAACATGAGGCTAGAGGAGAACTCGTGGACAGGCCCCATCGGGTAGGGGATGCCTAGGAAGAATATGGGCACGAACAGGTTTAGAATACTGATCAGCGGATCGACGCCGAAGAGTATCACGGTCCCCACACTGGTACCAACATCGTATAGGAGGACGGCCAGGTATGCAATGAAGAAGCCTAGATAGCCGTCGCAACGGAGCCTCCTAATCAGCCAGCCAAACAACCCAACAACACCCATGAAGAAGGAGGTGAAGAGCGTCCATGGACCCATCCCGATGAAGACGTCGCTGACGATCATGGACATAGCCCCCACCGCGAAGCCGGCTATAGGCCCACCTAGATAGCCAGCCACCATGCTTAGAGGGGCTACCGGGGCCACATTGGGCAGTACAGTGAAGCCAAGCCTCCCAACCACTGCTAGGGCCGTGAAGACCGAGACATATCCAATTACTAGCGACTTCCTAGGCATCCTTGATTATATCTAGGAGATGATATCCTAAATATAAAGGAGGGGTTAAAAAACAATATCCCCATCATAGTTTCTTGAGATGCCCTTCAAGGTCGGTGTCTGCGGCTTCCCGGTGCGTAGGCAGGAGCTATTCCTAAACGTCGATGCTATAGAGGTTCAGAGGACGTTCTACCAGCCCGAGACGGTCGAGAAGTATAGGAGGCTCAGGGAGGAGACCCCACCCACCGTTGAGTATACCCTCAAGGTCTGGCAGGGAGTCAGCCATAAGACCACCAGCCCCACATGGAGGAGGTTCAAGGGCAGGCTAGAGGGAGACCCCAAGAAGTACGGAGCCCTACAGCCCACAGAGGAGGTATACAACGCCTTCAGGATAAGTGAGGAGCTGGGGGAGGCCCTGGAGGCAAAGCTACTCCTAATACAGCTACCACCCAGCCTAGCCTGGGAGGGCTATATGAAGGAGACCCTCTCGAGGCTGAGGGAGATGACCAGCCGCCTACTAGCTATAGAGCCTAGGCACGAGTCCTGGTTCCAGCCACACGTAGTGAAGACACTCTCCAGGCTTGGATACATATTCACGACAGACCCCTTCAAGGACGGGGTAGTCGATACCCATCCCGAGGTCCTATACCTAAGGCTCCACGGGATAAGTGGGCTCGGCTACGTATACACCCATGGAGACATGGAGAGGCTCCTAGCCAAGCTGGCTCCCTACAGGGAGAAGACGATCTACATCATGTTCAACAACATCCAGATGTATAGGAACGCCACCGAGCTTAGGAGGCTAATCGGATCCCAGTGAGATCTCCCTCACAACCTCAGAGGCAAGCTCCACAAGCCGCTCCACAGATACGTGAAAACAGCCATTTTCACGTAGTTTACCCATCATTTTCACGAGTAACGACCCGGCGAGCATAGCGGCGTCCATAGCCCCACCAGTCAGTGCATATGACCCGCTCAAAAGACCGGTGGCCACATAGCCAGAGCCATACCTCGTCGGCCAACAGGGATCGGAGACATCATAAACCACACGACCCATAGAGATGTATCTAGCCCCGCCAAGCCTCTTGAGGAACACGTTATACTCCTCCAGCTTGAAGAGAGGGTCATCACCCTCAAAGAGCATCTTATACTCCCCCTCATGGGGAGCGATTATTGCGGATGACCAGTCCAGGTCTAGGCTCAAGACCTCTGGATATAGTGCTCCAGAGTCGATCACCAGGTTCATACCCCTACTATCGAGGAGCTTAACCAGCTCCACAATATACCCCCTATGCCCAGTGAAGCCCGGGCCAACATGTACCACATCAGCCCTAAGCCTACGCCGATCTATGAGCCGCTCAACCCACTTAACAACCCCATGGGTAACCTTATGATCAGGCAGGGGGATCAGGCTTATTGTGAGGGAGCCGAAACACCTAAGCCTAAGGAGCCGCTCAGGCATGAGGAGATATAGAGAGTCTATCCCAAGCGCCGACGCCGTATAGGCAGCTATTAATGGAGGGTTAACATTTAGATAGCCACCACCTATAACCGCTAACCTACCCCTATCACCAAAATCGTTATAATCACTCCTCCGGAGGATCTCAAGGGCACGGTCATCGGGAGGACTACTCATTGATATTAAAATATAGTGGCTCCAGCCTATCTAAATATTTTTGGTAAACATGAGTAGAGACTCCTCCAAGACCGTAGAGGAGAAGCTCCCAGACAAGAAGACAAACACCAGTGAATGGTATAGCCGGGTCCTCCAGGAGGCCGGGATAGTAGATATAAGGTATGGCGTTAAGGGCTTCATCGTCTACATGCCCTACGGAATGAGCATAATGAAGAGGATCATCCAGCTATACGAGGAGGAGCTCGAGAAGACCGGGCATAGACCCATACTATTCCCAGTCGTCATACCAGAGACCAATCTAAGGAAGGAGGCGGAGCACATAAAGGGGTTCGAGGCAGAGGTATTCTGGATCACCCATGCAGGCCTCACCAAGCTCGAGGAGAGGCTCGCACTCAGACCAACCAGCGAGACGGCGATCTACCCCCTCTACAGCCTGTGGATAAGCAGCTATAAAGACCTCCCACTAAAGGCATACCAAACAGTCGCCGTATACCGATATGAGACCAAGGCCACGAGGCCATTGATCAGGGGAAGGGAGTTCCTATGGATAGAGACCCACGACGTCTTCAGGACAGCTGAGGAGGCCCTGAGACAGACTATCGAGGACAAGGACATCTTCCACCGGGTGACCTACGAGGTCCTGGGCATACCCTTCCTCCACGT
>WAKB01000014.1 GCA_015523545.1 Candidatus Geothermarchaeota archaeon | reverse complement strand
TCATTGCTGGCGTGACCTATGCCGGGGGCCTAATGGTGAAGGGTGGGGATCTTGACATGGCTGAGGACTTGGCTAGGAACCTTGTCGACGACGTGATATACAAGTATGTGGTTGAGTAGCTCCTATAGATAGTCCTTCAACCCTGCTAGACGGGTTGATAATAGGTAGAAGGCCGCGCCATAGATGATGAGGGTTAGCAGAACAACTGGCTCATCTGGGTATGGATGGACGAGGCCTAGGAGGACGTGTGAGGGGAGTATATATCCTGGTAGCTCCAATGGAAGGGTTAGCAGCCCACCCTCAATCAATAGGCTGAGGATTATTATACTGGTTACCTTTGCCCTCAGCCCCCTACCCATGTAGATATATGTAGTGGCGAGCATGGATAGGGATGTAGCCGCGAGTAGCCCACCGAGTAGGTTCCATGCCCAGAGGATGTGTGAGACTAGGACTAGTGGGAGTAGTGTGAGTAGGATGGCCGTGGCCTCACTCCTAAGCAGTTCATATCTCGTTATTGGGAGGGATAGTAGGAGTATAGGCTCCCCCCTAAACCTCCTCACCCCGAGGTATGTTATGGATACTGCTAGGAGTATTGATAGTATCAATGGCCATCTACCGAGTCCTAGGCTATGGATAGCTATGGGCGATACGTATGTCGCTATTAGTATGGCTCCCCACACGCCTCTATATACCTCGCTTAGAATCAATGTGGTTAGTATCCTGGCCGCCACCTATACCACCGGGAAGACGTCGAGCTTACCCCCCTCCATATAGCCTCTATAGTCGTATCTAGTCCCATCATCGGGCTCTCTAGAGGCTGTTATGAGTGTGGCGCCCGCCTCCTCTAGATAGTTGTTTAACAGTATCCTGGAACCACTGTCTAGGTCCTCGACACCGTCTATGATCACTAGGCCGGGCCTCTTCAAAAGCTGTAGCCTTAGAAGAATATTCTTGTCGAGCTCTCCACCATAGTCTGTCCCACCCGTCTCCAGGCCATGTAGAGACCTGTATAGGGATATGTATAGCCCTGGATCCATCTTACCAGCTATCGTCTGGGGTATGTAACATGTCCTTCTGAGGATCTCTGACCTATGGTTCAGTGGATCCATCCCGCCTATCTGGACTATCCCAGCATCCCTGACCACTATGTCGACCAGGCTTAGTAGGAGGATGGTCTTGCCAGAGCCGGGTGGGCCATAAATATTTATTCTCTCCCCACTCCTAAGCCTTATGGTCGCCCCCCTCACCACCTCCTTCCCCGCCAGCCACTTCCTCAGCCTCTCCACCTTCACCTCCACGGCGGTCCACCACTGACAGGATTATTGATCCGAGTAGGATCGTCATGACGATGGCTATTGAAAGTGTTGTCTCGATCTTGTAAATATTTAGTCCGTTTAGGATCATCTTCGCACCTAGATATGTTAGTATGATGGATAGGCCCTTACCCACATACTTGAAGTGGATAACTGTGAGGGAGACTAGTGAGTATAGTGCTCTAAGCCCGAGGACGGCTGAGATGTTGGAGGTGTATGCTATGAGGAAGTCGGTCGTTATGGCTAGGACGGCTGGTACACTGTCTACAGCGAATATTATGTCGGTGGTCTCGATGGCTATCAAGACGAGTACAAGGGGTGTGAGGTATATCTTCCCGTTCCTCCTCACTATGAACTTATAACCCTCATACCCCTCATAGATGGGTAGGTACTTCCTTGCCAACCTTATTATCGGGTTCTTCTCAGGCTCCACCTTCATCTCATGACTCTTTAGGAGTTTGTACCCGCTGTAGAAGAGTATCAAGCCAAATATTACTACTGTGAATTGGTACTGCTCGATTAGGACGATCCCACCATAAATGAATAATGCCCTAAAGATTACCGCCGTTATTATACCCACGTACAGGACTACCGGCTGGACATTCTCTGGTACGGAGAAGTAGCTAAATATGATTGCGAAGACGAAGAGGTTATCCATGCTAAGCATCTTCTCGATTAGGAAGGCGGCATAATACAGCCCGGCCTCTACAGGCCCCATTAACCAGAATATGACGCCACCCCAGGCCACGCCCACACCTATCCATATAATAGTCCATAGCGTGGCCTCCCTAAAGGTGAGCTCCTCCCGATGGGTAGCAGAATATAGATCTATAATGATGAAGATCGCGACGACGAGATGATACACTATCCAAAACTCGATGGTAACCCACTCGGGGAGGCTGGCGCTCCCATTGGTTACAGCCATGTCTATACACCCACGACCCGGATTTACTCTGAATTAAGGAGGCCCCACGATTTAAAGCAATGGAATATAGTGCTTACCCGGAGAATGACCCAGCAACTATGTTGAGTAGCTTGTTGTTCAGAAAATATTTAGATATTATATTATGGGCATTTTATCTAAGGGTTGACCCTTCTAAGTGGGCATGTCTGTGAGGCTTAATATCCTAGCCTTGGCCCTCCTAATACCTATTTTGATACTTCTACAGCCGTATTCCACCTCCCATGTATCTGGTTTAACATGTAATGTCCCTATCGGGGTTCCCAATGTTTCTACAGCCCTATCCATGGGATGTACAACCATAGTATTCACAGGTGATGTGGTTGATACTGGTCAAGCCATAGTTACCGGTTCGGGGATGGGTTATGGCGATGTTGTACTTGAAGGCAATGGATATAGGTTGATCATAGCGCCTCCCATGTCCCCCTATGTCTCTATGCAGGATGTACCCAGCCTGAAGATCTATAACCTAGAGGTAATTGTGGGTCTCGGGAGTGGGACTGTCTTCAACCTGGTGAATACTTCCATATACCTAGTCAATGTATCAATTGTATCTTCCCTTACTGGAACCCTCTTCAGCCAGAACGATTTCAATGTCTCCGCCTACTTAGAAAATGTGAATGCCTCTAATTCAGGTGGCTTCTCAACGTTTCTCTATCAATACTCATTCCCATCGCCTCTTGACCCTATTTTCCCGAGTAGGACAATATTTCACGGGGTAAACCTTACTGGTTATACCTATGCCCTCTCTTCGACACTAGTCGGTAACTACTCCCTTACAGATGTCTGGACAGACGGCTCCTCATTTTTAAGACCGTATCTCATGGGGGTATCAGTCGTCGAGGTTTCTGTGGAGAACTTCTCAGTAATATCTGATCCCTTGGATCCTACCATTAACCCTCTGTATATTTGGGAAAGCGGGTATAATGGTGGTTTAACCGCATATATCCATAACTTCTCAGTCCTAGGCCCCTTCCAATCGGGGATACTCATTAATTTTAACACTTTAGGTAGGGTGAACATCACGATACATGAGACCAATATTGCTGATCCTTCCTGGTCGTCAGGTTTTGGGATGTTCATATTCAACTTTAGGGGAACCAATATCGCCGAACCAGTCTATATTAACATATCCGATTCTTATATCTATGGTGTCGATACGGGGATAGCCACCGGGAACGTGGTTACCTGGCCAGTTCCTCTGGGCCCCTATGAAGAGTCGTACTATAGTGTTGAGAATGTATATATTGATGCGGTTTCACTAGGTATAAGTTTCACCACAACGCCTAATGCTAAGGGCTATGCCACCATCCTTGATACTATAATATCGTCGGGTGGCTATGGCATCGCCTATGGCACTTATGACGAGGTGTCTCTAAGAGTCGCTAGGACCAACACTTCAAGCGTCTCAGAAGGCATATATGTTTTTATTATCAACTCCATCTGGGCTTCTCCCCGGCTTGACCTTGAAACTATATGGTGGTTCGACGAGAGGCTTTCGAGCTATCCATACTCCTTCTCCATCGTGGAGTATCCGTTCTACGACGGCTCGCCCAGCGTATTCTTCAACATATCTTATAGCTTGATAGACCGGTTCGACGTCTCGATGGGTAGTGGCGTCCTCTATGAGACGGTTTATAATCCGTATGGTAGCCTTGGTAGCCCTAGGAGTATATGGACGCTGAATGTCCAGGTTCTGAGTAGCTATACTGGCCTCCCGGTCTCTGGGATAAGGATCGACTACTGGGAGGACGGTGTATACGTAGGCTCGGCAGTTACGGGTGGGGATGGGAACTCCTACTTCACCTTCGACTATATATTCAACCCGGCTGACCCCTTCATCCAGGATCTAGTGTTTACAATATCCACCTCCTATTTCAGCGGTTCATGGAGCTATAGGCTCGACTTCGGGATACTAACTACTCTACCCAGCTGGTACGACAAGATCATTCTCCGCCTACCCATACTGGCGATCAAGGCATACGGCATGCTCGACCATATACCAGCCGTTATGACGGTGATGGGTGACAGGGGCATTATCCTACTATTCGCCGACACAGGTAACATGATCCGCTTCCTATTCGGGGATAGGGATGTACCCTATAAACTAGTCCATATAAGGATTCTGGACATGTCTCACCATGGAACCTATATCGTTGCGGGGGCGATACTTGAGAACCACCTTCCCTGGAGCCAGCCGGTGAGGATGTGGATACTCCCAGGGCAGGGTATACTGAGGATACATGGCCCGGCCGACGCCATATTCTACCTCGTAGGTCGCTGAATTATTTTGGGAGGGCTCTATAGAATCTAGTGGTGATGATGAGGCGGTGGCTGCTGGACACTGGATGAAGAGATGAAGCGACTCTGAACCGCCTCCTCCTTATCAAGCCAGAAATCCAAGAAAATGGCTATCGTCAGACACATCCATATATCGACTTAAATTATGAGTATATAGGATTATTAATCGATGAAGTAGTTGTTTAAGGGGGTGACTAGGCTGTGAACTCTAAGGTAATAGCAGGAGTGGTAGTGGGTGTACTAGCTGTTGCAATAATCCTCATAGGAATGATGCCACAGGAAGGTAGAACAGTTGAAGTTGAGCTGGGAGACTTTATCTTCATCTTCAAAGATGTCGAAGAGCCGCTGAGGGTAAAGGCTGGAGAGAGCGTGACCTTCAAAATAACCAACAGGGGAGGATTTACACATGAGTTCATGGTAGTTTCGGAAGACATGAAAGACATGATGCTCATGAGGGCACAAGAATTGTTCCAAGAACTTATGGATCAGGGTCTAGAGGGGGAGGAATTGATAGAGACTTTTGAGAAGGAGTTTGCGCATCGGGAGGAGGCTTCAGAGGCTGGTGGTGACGGCATGCTTGGAGAAGCGGTTCTAGAGCCAGGTGACTCCACAGAGCTCACCATAATGTTTGAGAAGCCTGGGACATACTATGTTGTCTGCTTCGAGGTAGAGGGAACTGGACAGGCCGGTAAGACTCATGCAGATCAGGGAATGATTTTCCGGATTGAAGTTGAAGAGTAGTCTAATATCGAGGTCTTGTAATAACTCCCCTCTTTTTTATCCAATCCCAACTTATATCGAGATGAGAAGTATTTATCTACTGCAATGTCTCTCCTGGGTAGGGTTGATATCGATCCTGAGAAGCTTGAGAGGGCGACGGGCCTATACAGGATTATCGATGAGGAGGGTAGGGTAGTAGGCGAGTTCCCCGATATTGGGGATGAGGTTCTGAGGGATCTCCTACACTACATGATTAGGGCCCGTGTCCTGGATGAGTGGCTCCTCAGGCTCCAGAGGATGGGTAAGGTGGCTATCCATGCTCCTAACAAGGGTCAGGAGGCAATTGTCGGGGCTGTATACCCACTGAGGCCTGAGGACTGGGTATTCCCCAGCTACCGAGACCTAGGCGTATATCTCGTGAGGGGGATGACTGAGGAGGAGATCCTCGACAGGGCTCTATACAACCGGGACGACCCTCTGAGGGGAAGCGACTTCGCCATATATGGACATAGAAAGTATAACATGATCCCGACACCCGTCCCCGTCGGTAACCAGATCCCCCATGCCGTTGGAGCAGCCTACGCTATGAAGTATAGGGGGCTGGACACGATAACGATGGTAATGTTTGGAGATGGGGCTACATCCCGTGGAGACTTCCACGCCGGTCTGAACTTCGCTGGGGTCTTCAAGACGCCGACAGTCTTCGTATGTGAAAATAACCAGTGGGCGATATCTGTCCCTCTTAAGAGGCAGACTAGGGCCCCTACAATAGCTTTTAGGGCCCTCTCCTACGGAGTCGACTCGATACGTGTGGATGGTAACGATGTAGTGGCTATGTATAAAACGGCTATAGACGCGATTACCCAAGCCCGTAGAGGTGAGCCCTTCTTCATAGAGATGGTTACCTATAGGCTTGGCAGCCACACCACAGCTGATGACCCTAGTAGGTACAGGAGTGAGGAGGAGGTTAAGAGGATGGAGAGGTATGAGCCCCTTAGGAGGCTGAGGAAATATATGGAGGAGCATGGATACCTGAGGGAGGGTGAGTACGACGAGATCTATAAAATGTACTACGACCATGTGGAGAAGGCTGCTCGTGAAGCGCTGGAGAAGCCCCCGCTCCCCGAGGACGTCTTCTTCGAGAATGTGTATGGGGATAAGATATGGGTGTTGGAGCTGGAGAAGGAGGAGTTCTACGAGAGCCTCGGGATAATGAAGGAGCTCGGCCTGGAGGTGGAGTAGGAATGCCTGTAATGAATATGGTACAGGCTCTCAACACGGCCCTCCGTGAGGAGATGGAGAGGGACGACTCAGTGGTCGTCCTAGGCGAGGACGTTGGTAGGAGGGGCGGGGTATTCCTCGTCACAGAGGGCTTGATAGACATCTTCGGCGAGGAGAGGGTTATAGACACCCCCCTGACCGAGCTGGGTATAGTCGGCTTCGCAATAGGGATGGCCCTCAACGGGCTTAGACCGGTGGCTGAGATCCAGTTCATCGACTTTGTTTATGAGGCATTCGACCAGATAGTCAGCAACGCCGCGAAGATAAGGTTTAGGACTGGTGGGATGTATAACGTCCCATTAGTAATCAGGAGCCCCTGCTGCGGAGGTATTAAGGGTGGTATGCATCATAGCCAGAGCCCCGAGTCCTACTTCATACATACTGCTGGTCTATACACCGTTATGCCCAGCGGTCCATACGACGCCAAGGGGCTTCTGAAGAGCAGTATTAGGCTGGACGACCCAGTCATCTTCCTAGAGCCAAAGTCTATATACCGTACGGTCAAGGAGGAGGTTCCTGAGGAGGACTATACCATAGAGCTGGGGAAGGCGAAGAAGGTCTTGGAGGGCGGCGACGTCACAGTCGTTACTTGGGGCGCCATGGTACACATGGTGAAATCGGCGGCCGGCCTCTTAAAGGATAAGCTGGGGGCTGAGATTGAGGTTATCGACCTCAGGACCCTATTCCCCTTCGACAAGGACATGATCGTGGAGAGCCTGGAGAAGACTGGTAGGTTGGTAGTTGTCCATGAAGCCCCGAAGACCCTGGGTCTGGGAGCGGAGATAGCTGCCTTCATAGCTGAGCACCACCCTGAGCTCCTCTACGGACCCATCATAAGGGTCACTGGCTACGACACCCCGTTCCCACTGGCCCACGAGAAGCTCTATATGCCTAACATAGCCAGGCTATACCTGGCTGTGAAGAAGGTCTTGGAGTATTGAGGTGGTCGCGATGTCGAGGGTCACCTTTAAACTGCCGGATATAGGTGAGGGTGTGGCTGAGGGGGAGATCATCAGGTGGCTGGTCAAGGAGGGGGACGAGGTAAGGCAGTTCCAGCCCATAGTCGAGGTCTTAACCGCCAAGGCGAAGGTCGAGATACCATCTCCCTACGACGGGAGGATCGTCAAGATACTGGCTAAGGAGGGGGAAGTAGTCCCTGTGGGGAGTCCACTGGTAGAGATAGAGGTTGTAGGTAAGCCGGTCGATGGTGAGGAGGTATCTAGTGAGGAGAAGGGTACTGTGGTGGAGACCGTTACTCAGGAGGAGACTCAGGAAGAGGTTAGGGTGACTGAGAAAGGGGTTAGGATAAGGGCGCCACCAGGTGTTAGGCTCCTAGCTAAGAGGCTGGGTGTGGATCTAGCTAGGGTAAAGCCCAGTGGGCCTAGGGGCATCATTACTAAGAGAGATGTGGAGGCAGCCGCCAAGGAGGTCGCCAAGCCTGTCGAGACTGTAGCAAAGGCATTGGAGCAGGTTGAGAAGCCTGTGGAGAGGATACGTATCCATGGCATCAGGCGCTTCATGTACACCACAATGACGAAGGCTAAGCAGACGATCCCCCATGCGTACCTGATAGAGGAGGTTGACGTGACCAGGCTCTGGGAGCTTAGGGAGAGGCTGAAGGGCTATGCGGCTGAGAAGGGTGTCAAGCTAACCATAACACCATTCATCGTGAAGGCTGTCACGATGGCTCTGAAGGAGTATCCACTCCTCAACGCATCGATAGATGAGGAGAGGATGGAGATAGTAGTTAAGAAGTATTACAACATCGGGATAGCGGTGGATAGTCCTGAGGGCCTAGTAGTTCCCAACATCAAGAACGCGGATAAGAAATCTATACTCGAGCTTGCCCGGGAGATTAGGATGCTCGCCGATAAGGCTCGGAAGATGGAGCTCTCGCTGGAGGAGGTCCAGGACGGCACCTTCTCGATAACCAATATCGGGGCGATAGGCTCCATAGCTGGAATGGCTGTTATAAACCCGCCCGAGGTGGCTATACTCGGTGTACACAGAACATTCGAGAGGCCCGCCCTAGTCGATGGCCAGCTGGTCAACAGGAAATACATGTACCTATCCATCAGCTTCGACCACAGGATCCTCGAGGGGGCATACGTCACACGCTTCCTCATGAGGCTTAAGGAGATACTTGAGAATCCCGAGCTCCTCCTACTCGAATAGGGTGTAGACAATGAAGTTCGACGTAGTTGTTGTCGGTGGTGGGCCTGGCGGCTACCCAGCAGCTATCAGGGCTGCCCAGATGGGCGCCAAGGTAGCCATCGTAGAGAGGGATAGGTTCGGAGGGGAGTGTACAAACTATGGATGTATACCTACAAAGGCCCTACTAAAGGCCGCCAAGGTCATGGAGGAGATAAGGAGCTATCCATTCATCAGGGGTAGTGCCGAGCTAGACTATGGCGAGCTAGCCAAGTGGGTTAGGAGGGTCTATACAAGGTCGTCTAGAGGGGTTGAATACCTCCTCAGGAGCTATGGCGTAGAGATGCTTAGGGGGGAGGCAAGACCCAAGACTGGGAAGAGATTGGTGGTAAACGGTGAGGAGGTGGAGGCTGGCTCGATAATAATCGCCACCGGCTCCGAACCGGCCAGTATCCCGGGCTACGCGGTGGATGGCCAGTATATCCATAACAACAGGACTATACTCAGCCTAGAGGAGCCCCCAGGGAGCATCCTGATAATAGGCGGTGGATACATAGGTGTCGAGTATGCAACGGTCTTCTCGGCCTTGGGTAGCGAGGTATACATTGTCGAGCTCCTAGACAGGATACTCCCCCAGATGGATCCAGACCTGGCTAAGGTCGTGGATAAAAAGCTGCGTGAGAGGGGTGTAAAGATCTATACAGGGGTAAAGGCTGGGGAGCCTCGGAGGGAAGATGAACATATCAGGGTACCGCTCTCCAATGGTGAGGAGATAAGTGTGGAGAAGGTGTTGGTGGCCGTGGGTAGGAGGCCTAACAGTGGCTTCGCAAGGGAGCTGGGTGTGGAGCTCGATGACAAGGGCTTCGTAAAGGTTGATGATAGGATGGCTACGAGCATGGATGGTGTATATGCATCGGGGGACGTGGCTGGTCAGCCCATGCTGGCTCATAAGGCCTTCGCCCAGGCAGTTGTGGCTGGTGAGAAAGCTGCTGGTGGTGATGCATACTATGTCCAGAGGTATGTCCCTGCAGTCGTCTATACGGATCCGGAGATAGTCTCTGTGGGCCTCACGCTGGAGGAGGCCCGGGAGAAGGGGTTAGAGGCTGAGGCCGAGGTATACCCGATAGGCGGTGTGGCTAAGGCCTTCATAGAGGGGGGAGCAGACGGTATAGTCAAGATAGTCTATAGCGGTGAGGAGATGCTGGGTATCCATATAGCTGCTCCCCATGCATCGGAGCTGGCTGGTGAGGCTACATATCTGCTGGAGACCTCTGCATCACTTGAGGACTTGGCACTGACTATACATCCACACCCAACAGTGTCGGAGGCGCTTCGGGAGGCGGCGGAGCATATACTCGGCAGGCCTATACACTCGGTTCTAAAGAAGAAGTAGTGGGGGCTCAGTATCCACCTCTCCCTGGATAACCACCCCCTCCTCTATATACCTTTCCCTAATCCTTGAGACCTCTCTCCACACCTCGTTGGGTAACCCCACCCTTACATCCCCGATAACCTTGATTATCGTGTCTATAGCGGTATCCACATCGATATCCATGAATCTCGAGAGGTTTTCAGGGTTGTACTTCGCGCGTGTCACCCTACCACTCTCAACCAGGTCCCACCTAGGCCTCGTAATCCTCCTCAGCAGGTCTATATCAGAGTCTACCAGTAGGGTGGCGTGGAAAAGTGTCGCCCTACCTATCCAGGCGGAGCTCCCAGAGACCTTGTAGCCATCGACAACCACGTCACTCATATTCTCCACATGGCTCTCGAGACCGAGGCTCGATAGGATCCTACGTATAAGCCCGGTTCCCTCCCGGTATATCCAGGCTATGTCCATGACTCGTCTGGGCCAGTAGATACTGATGTTTATGTTGCCCAGGTCATGGTAAACAGCCCCGCCACCCGAGAACCTCCTCAGGACTGGTATGCCATGCTTCTCTGCCAGGGCGAGATCCACCTCTAGGGCGGGGTCTGTAGAGACGCCGATGATTACTGATGGCCTGTTTATCCACACCCTATACAGCGTCTCGCCAGTATCTATAGCCAGTCCTAGAATTGCCTCCTCCATAGCCAGGTTTGTCAAGGGGTCTCCACCATAGGTATGGAATATCCCCGCCAACTCCCCACCCCAATTAATATGACTCCGTCCGGGATACTATCTATCATGGCATGCATATTCTGCGCTATAGTCAGTGGTGAGATACCGTCGTGGCAGGTATATAGCGATGACGATGCCCTGGTGATACTAGACAAGTATCCAGTCTCAAAGGGGCATCTCCTCATCATACCTAGGAAGCATTACCAAGGGGTGGAGGACGTTCCTATGGCGCTTGCAGATAAGCTATGGAGACTTGCCACAGCCCTGGCCAAGATATACAGGAATGAGTTGAGGGCTACTGGGGTGAACATTGTAACTAATAGTGGGCGCCCAGCTGGGCAGGAGATATTCCACTTTCATATCCATGTGATTCCACGCTGGACAGAGGGATTCCAGGGGATCTTCGGGCCTAGGCATGAGGTTGGGCCTGAGGAGGCTGAGGAGGTCCTCTCAATGTGGAGGGAGAAGATTGATAAGCTTACGAGGCTCCTCGAGGAGTAGCTTGGACCCCGTACTCGGCAACTAGGTATATACAGATCCCCGATAGGATAAACAATAAACACCTAAGGCTTAGATTGATAAGCCAAGTATTAGGTAGGGATGGGATGATAGGGGATATCGAGCGACTAGTCAAGAGTATACGTGGCGGCGACATAGAGGCTGTAAGGAGGCTGCTGATGATACTCTCCAGCCTAGTCCCACCAGGGATAGACAACATGATCCACCTGGTGGATAAGGAGCAGTACTCTCTATACCTATCCAGCGAGGGTCTAAAGACGGTGATGGTGGCTAGGGGTGAGTTCCTACCCTTCATAGAGTCCCATGTAGCCAAGATGAGTTTCGAGCGGCTTAGCGATGAGGACTTGGAGAAGATAGGTGGGAGGATCGGTGAGATTCTAGAGGAGCTTAGAGTAAACCTAGGGAAGTGGCTTGAATACGGCCTGGATGATAACCCACTCTATGAGAAGGCGTTGGAATACGTGGAGTGGTACGACTCAGTCGGTAAGTCCCTATAGACGAACGTCCTTGCCAATACCCATAGGTCCAGGAGGATCGTTTCATAGATCTCTATCAGTGCTGCTGAGGGCCAGTCTACGAAGGTGCCTAGGAGCATCAGGATGAATATGGCTATACATATCCTGCTGTAGAGCCGTTCCCCACCCCATGTACCGAGCCCCATAGCGAGTATTGCCAGACCCATCTGTACAAAGAAGTATGTGGAGACGAATATGTGGGGCCTCGTCCCGCCGGGGAATATGCCTATCAGGGCCAGGAATATCCCGCCTATAAATACGTATCCACCGCCCACCGCCTCCAGCTTCCCCTTGGAAGTGTATACTAGGTAGCCCGAGTAGAGCATTATGATGAGGCCCGTTGTGATAAGTCCATAGTTGTATATCCAGGGCATGTTCGCCTCCTCAACCCCGAGGTCACTAAGGGCGTCTCTCCATGGGTCGAACCATGGGTTGACTGTTACTGATGTGGATATGAAGATCCAGGCTGTTACAGCGCCTATCAAGCCTGTATATCTCCATAGCCTGACTATGTGTCTAGGGATACTCCTCATCTAGGGTCAAAGTGAAATATGTCTGGCCAGTGTTTATAGGTTGGGATGATGTGGTATGATGCTACGGCAGCTCCTCGAGCTCTATGGTAAGAGGCATAACAGTAGGCTGATAATGGCTCTGGACGTTACTACAAACATGTATGAGGCCGTAGCCATCGAGAACCTTTTGAACTCTGTCTCTAAAGACCTGCTCGGGGTTAAGATAGGTGTCCCAACAATTCTCTCATACGGCCTCCATACCATCTCTAAATGGATAGACTCTGTAAATGATGTCCTGTGGATAGTGGATCTCAAGCTGGCCGATATAGGATACGTGGCTAGACAGTCTATCGAGCAGGTGTACGAGGCTGGGTTCGACGCTGTTATCATGCATGGATTCATAGGGTTTGAGGACGGCCTCGTAGATGCCGTTGAGTATGCCTCCGACCTAGGGATATCGCCGATCCTAGTGGCGGCCATGTCCCATAGGGGTGGAATGGAGTATCTAAACAGGGTATCCGCAGACATGGTGATGCGGAGCCTCGAGATCGGGCTGGAGGGCTACGTCCTGCCAGCGACCTACCCGATCCTGATCAAGATGTATAGGGGGATCGTAGGTGATAGGGTGATCATAGCCCCCGGCGTCGGTGCACAGGGGGCTAGGCCTAGGGTGGCTGTTGAGCATGGCGCCGACGCCGAGATCGTCGGTAGGCGGATTTATATGGCCGACGACCCTATTTCAGAGGTGAAGAGGCTCCACGGTGTCCTGACATGGCGGTAGATGTCCTATGGGAGGAGCTTATCCACGACCTATATAAAAACGGCTTCATCCTCTTCGGCGAGTACACACTCTCCTCAGGCATGAAGAGCCCCTACTACATTGATCTGAGGATGGCCCTATCCGTGCCGAGCATCCTACGTAAGGTCGCCTCGCTATATAGGTATGAGGCCTTCCACTGCTGCAAGTTCGATGCTGTAGCTGGTATAGAGGTCGGCTCTATACCGATAGCTGGTATCCTGGCCTACACCATGGACATCCCCATGGTATATGTTAGGAAGAGTGCCAAGGAGTATGCCACTAAGAAGTTTGTAGAGGGGAGGCTCCAGAGGGGCTGGAGAGTCCTCGTACTGGAGGACGTCTCCACAACTGGTAGGAGCATCCTACACGCTGTGGAGAAGCTTAGGGAGGAGGGGGCTGAGGTGAGTGACGCTATAGTCTTCATAGACCGTGAGCAGGGGGCTAGTGAGAAGCTGGCCGAGGTGGGTGTGAGGCTCCATGCAGTATACACCGTCTCCAAGATATTCGAGGTCCTCTACAGGGCTGGATACATAGATGAGGAGACCTATTCAAGGGTCATGAACTATATAGCGTCGCAGAGATGACTTGGAGAGGCAGAGACGTAATAAACATACTGGATTTCCGGAGAGATGATCTTGACCGTCTATTCAGCCTGACCGACCAGCTGGTAGAGTCTGACTATAGGGCCCCAGACCTATCCGGGAGGTCTGTAGCCCTTATATTTCTAGAGCCTAGTACACGGACGATGTATAGCTTCTACTCAGCCGTTAATAGGCTGGGCGGCTCCGTACTCCCGCTGAGCATGGCTGAGGCCACCTCGATAGCTAAGGGAGAGTCTCTAGCCGATACCATACGTATGTTCGACTCCTACGCCGACCTCCTCATTATCAGGGATAAGAGGGAGGGAGCCGCATACTACGCCGCCGAGGTTGCGGAGTCCCCCGTTATAAATGCTGGTGACGGTGCACATAACCATCCTACACAGGCGATGATAGACCTATATACTATAAACAGGCTGAAGGGCGGGATAGACGGCCTAACCATTGGGGTGCTGGGAGACCTGAAGTATGGTAGGGCTGCCGCCTCCTTCATACTGGGCCTCACCCTATATAGGCCTGGAAGTATAGTCCTGATAAGCCCTGAGGAGCTCCGCCTCAAGAGTGAGGTTCGAGACTATCTAGACTCTAGGGGGGTCGAGTATGTAGAGACGAGTAGCCTTAGGGACGTTGTGCCGGATCTGGATGTGCTATACGTGACTAGGATTCAGAAGGAGCGTTTCCCAGATCCCCTAGAGTATGAGAGGGTACGGGGAAGCTACCGAGTAGACCTAGAGGCATTGAGGGATGCTAAGGAGGATCTCATTATTCTCCACCCCCTACCAAGGGTCGATGAGATAGCTGTGGAGGTTGATGATACCCCCTATGCAAAGTATTTCCTCCAGGCTAGGTATGGGGTCTATATCCGTATGGCTCTACTCAGGCTCGTCATGGGTGTATAGAGATGGATGTCGAGAATGGTATCCTGGTCAGGAAGATTAAGATGGGGACCGTGATAGACCATATACCTCCGGGCCGGGCCTTCATCGTCCTCCGTCTACTAGGCCTCCACCAGGAGCCTAGAAATAGGCTCGCCGTTATAGTCAATACCGATAGCCGTAAACTGGGTAGGAAGGATATCATCAAGGTCGAGGGTATCCATATAAAGGGGGAGACTCTCAACAAGATAGGCCTTGTAGCACCCGACGCGACGGTCAACTATGTTGAGGAGTATAGGGTGGTGGAGAAGTTCAAGGTTAGGCTTCCCGACGAGGTTATAGGGGTCGTCAAGTGCTCAAACCCTAGATGTATTTCGAACAGTCCTAGGGAGCATATCACGCCGAGGCTGGAGGTGGTGAGGCCATCTCCACTCAGGCTTAGATGCATATACTGTGAACGATACACTGATTATGAGGACGTGATCAAACATTTCTTTGAGACATGATCATCTATGGCAAGGCATTCATAGACGGAGGCATTCTCGAGGCATATATCACGATTGAGGATGGCGTTATAACCAGGATATCGAAGACCTTGGACCATGGTGAGAAGGTTGACCACGATTATATGAGGTGTGGACACCTAATACTCCCAGGCTTCATAGACATCCACACCCATATGAGGGATTTCGAGGAGAGCTATAAGGAGGACTTCTCAACCGGGACGATGGCGGCGGCGGCTGGTGGAGTCACAGTTATATTCGACATGCCCAACACAAGGCCTAGGAACAACACCCTTGCGGCCCTGGAATGGAGGGATGATGTAGCCAATTCCAAGGCTTATGTCGACTATGGTATCATATACGGAGTCCCTAGGGATCTGGACAACCTCTTCGGATATGAGGAGAGGGCTGTAGCGATGAAGGTCTATCCCGACGACTTCGTAGAGAATAGCCTGGATCATATGAGCGACGTGTTGATCTACAACTATGCCAAGGGCGTCCCCACAATATATCATGCCGAGGAGCCTAGGGGGTATAGGGAGGGTAGGGATGACCTCTCACTGGAGGTGGAGTGGACGAGGTATGTTGCTGAATATACTAGCCAGATAGGTGTACAGTCACATATTACCCATGTCACATGTTGTAGCGTGGTTGATGAGGTGAGGGAGTTGAACCCCGGAGCAACCATCGATGTCACTCCCCATCACATAATGCTTAGCAGGGAGGATCTCCCACCGCCATATGGCAATGTAAGGCCTCCCCTCCGGAGTCGGGAGTGTGTTGATTGTCTCCTTAGAGATCTTGTATACGGCAGGGTAGATATGGTGGCTACTGACCATGCCCCTCATACATGGGAGGAGAAGATGGAGGGTGCTAATGGGTTCCCGGGGTTGGAGACTGCCTTCCCCATACTATCAACCCTGCGGTATAAAGGCTTCATATCTGTTAGCGATATCGTGAGGCTATACTCCTATAGACCCGCTGAGAGGTTCGGCCTCATAGATAGGTATGGAGCGATCAGAGAGGGTAGATATGGGAGCCTAGTCGTGGTGGATCTAAACAGGGAGTATCGTATCGACCCATCCAAGTTCTTCTCGAAGGCTAGGCATAGCCCCTTCAAGGATATGGAGGTTAGGGGGGCCGTGGTAGCCACATTCGTGAGGGGTGAGCCTGTATATCTAGAAGGCGAGATAGTTGGTGGGAAGGGGTATGGAGAGAATGTCAGGAGGCTGCTGTAAGGGGAGTCATTACCACGAAGCTGTCGTGACTAGGGTCGACCGGAGGGGGGATGTGGCCAATCTATACCTAGACATATCCCTAGAAACCGTTCCAGGCCAGTTCGTGATGGTCTGGCTACCCGGGCTGGAGGAGGTGCCAATGGCACCATCCGACGATGATCCACTCCGGATCACGGTTAAGGCTGTGGGAAAAACCACTAGGAGGCTGGTTGGGATGGAGCCTGGTGATAGGCTCTATATCCGTGGGCCCTATGGGAGGGGATTCACACGGAGGAGTGGTAGGCCCCTACTGGTTGGAGGGGGTGTAGGCGCTGCACCCCTCATACTACTTGCTAAGAAGCTTGCAGAGATGGGTGTTGAGGGCGTATATGTGGAGGGGCAGCCAAGTGGGGATGTGGAGCTCTTCATAAGGGAGGCTTTAGACCTGGGGTGGGAGGCCATACTATATACCGAGGACGGGTCGAGAGGTTATAAGGGGCTCCCCACACAGTATCTCGAGGAGAATCTAGGGGGCTTCACAAGTATATATGCATGTGGCCCAGAGCCTATGAATAGGGCTGTACTCAGGCTATGTGGGGATAGGATACCATGTGAAGTCTCTATGGAGAGGATCGTCAAGTGTGGAGTAGGTGTCTGCGGCTCATGCGTGGTCGAGGGGACTGGGCTCCTAGTCTGTCTAGACGGTCCTGTCTTCAGGGCGGATGAGCTACTGGAGAGGGGGTATCCAGGTGGCTAGGGATCTATCCACAAGGCTTGGTAGCCTCTCCCTGAGGAACCCGTTGGTACTGGCCTCTGGCTTCATAGGTAGTGATGAGAGCCTATTGAGAAGAGCCTGGGAAGCAGGCTTCGGGGCTGTGACTACGAAGAGCCTGACTCCAAAGCCTCGTAAGGGTTATGACCCGCCTATAGTGGTGGATCTTGGATATGGATACCTCAACGCTGTAGGCCTCGCAAATCCGGGGATAGAGTATCTGCCCAGGCTACTCTCACTACTCCCTCAGGAAGCTGTTGTCATACTTAGTATTGCGGGGGCTACACCACAGGACTTCCGCCACTGTGCAGAGGTAGGCGTAGAGAATAATGTCGATGCTATAGAGCTCAACCTAAGCTGTCCACATGTGAAGGGATTGGGGATGGATATCGTGGAGGACGTGGGCTACTCCCTGGATATCATCGAGGAGGTGGTCTCCCTGGGTAGGCCAGTATATGTCAAGCTGGGCCTCACCGACACCTATATGGAGCTGGTGGCTAGGAGCCTGGACAGGGGGGTGGAGGGCTTCACAGTAATGAATACGGTGAAGGGGTTAGCCATAGATATCGAGAGTGGATGGCCCATACTAACCAATGTATATGGAGGGCTGAGCGGCCCAGCGATACATCCAATAGCCCTCAGGATGGTCCACGAGATCTACGGCGAGTATAGAGTCCCAATCATCGGGACTGGTGGCGTGACGGGATGGCGCGAGGCAGTCGCCATGCTCTACGCCGGTGCATCCGCAGTGGGTATAGGGTCATACCTCTTCAACAGAAGGGTGGAGAGTATAGGGGATATCCTCAAAGGGATTCAGCAGCACATGGAGAGGAAGGGGTTTAAAGACATAGCCTCTATGGTGGGCTATAGCCACCATAGATAGGGCTATGGTCTCTATTGGGAGGCAATATTTAAATATTTAGACGACATTTAAATATTTCACAATGAATAGGACTAGGATCGTGACTGTGAGTATTGATGAGGAGCTGTATGAGAAGTTGAAGGAGTATGCTAGGAAGAGGTATGGAGGTGGGAAGGGCTCTATAAAGAAGGCTCTGGAGGAGTTTATCAGGAGTGGGCTAGAGGGTTCTAACGATGACCTGTTTAGGAGGCTTGAGAGGGGCTATAAGCTAGGGGGTCCACTGTCTAGAGACGAGATTTATGGTGAGAGGTCTTGATAGGGATAGATACTAATATCCTCTTCTACTCCCTGGATAATAGTGATGTGGAGAAGCATAGGGTGGCGGTCGGGATAGTTAGGGATATGTTTGAGCATCCTGGTAGATACTCGGTATCCCTACAGGTCTTGGGTGAGCTGGCATATACTCTGCATAGGAAGGCTTGGGGAGAGGCCTTGGAGACTGGTCTAGAGTTGATCGACCGTATCCTCAGGATCCCCATCTCGAAGCCTGTCTATGGGGAGGTGGAGATCCGACTCTCCCTTGGGTATCGTAGGTTCTGGGACGCCCTCCTAGCCTATACCTATCTAAACGCTGGGTGTACAAAGGTCTACACTGAGAATATTAGGGATATGCCTAGGATTGAGGGGCTTGAATACGTTGATCCATTTGGGGAGGGGTCTAGATGAGCCTAGAGATTATTAGCCCTGTGTAGAGTAGAGCTAGTGTGGGGCTCGATATCTTGAAGCTCTTCCAGGCAGTATCGTCGTCAAGCCTCCTATAGATGATGTATGACGCGTAGATCAGTAGGGCTGTCGATACATATGCCGTTATGAGGTATGGATAGGCCGTGATGTAGAGCGTGGATATGACTATGGCCACGGCCGTGAGTAGATAGAATGTTATTATCATCCTCTTTGTATACCCAGAATCCTTTACCGATGGCAGCATGGGTAGGCCCACCCTACGGTACTCCTCCCTAACCCTGTATGCAAGGCTCCAGAAGTGGCCTGGGGTCCAGAGGAATACTATGAGGGCTAGTATTATCGGCTCCATAGATAAGGGCTTCCCAGCGGCTAGCCAGCCTGTTATGGTTGGCATCGAGCCGGCCCAGCCGCCTATCACGGTGTTCCATATCGTCCTCTTCTTGAGGATGACTGTGTAGATAACCACGTAGTAGAGCCCACCTATCAGGGCTGCTAGAGCTGCCCACGGGTTGAAGATCCATAGGAAGAGGCCTGTGCCGAGTATTAGCCAGGCTATACCGAATATTATTGCTTGGCTAGGCATTATAGCCCCTTGGGGTATTGGTCTAAGGTTTGTCCTCTTCATAAGCCTGTCTATATCTCTATCGATATAGCTGTTTAGGGCGTTGGAGCCGAAGACGGTTAATACGCCGGCTATTAGGAAGAGGGCTATATATAGTGGATCCAGAGCCTCAGCCGCATAGATATAGGTGGCTATAGCTGTGTAGACGAGTAGCCAGGTTATCCTGGGCTTACCCAGCCGTATAATGTCTGTTAGTGTCGGCATCTCTACTCCCCACAGACTACCTCCTCATTGATAGTGTAGCCAAGACTACTGAGGCGGCGAAGGTGGCCGAGGCTACAGCTAGATGTGTGGCTGATAGGAATGGGTCTAGATGGGTGGCCACTACATACATCCCTATGGTTATCTGTATCAGGAGGAGTGTGTCCACAGCTACTAGGGCGAGTAGTAGTGGCTTATCATGCCTATATCTGGCTAGGATGTAAATAGTGGCTCCAAGGGCGACCCAGCCGGTTAGGAAAGCTATTATCCTGTGGAAATACTCTAGGAATACCCTCATATCGGTGAAGAGGTCTGGAGGGATTAGGTATCCATTACATAGTGGCCAGTCAGGACCGCAGCCCATCCCTGCTCCATATGCCCTTACATAGCCTCCCCAGGCTATGGCGAGGAATATCATCCCCGCATATGTAAGTGTAAGTATCTTAAGTGTTCTGCTACCCCCGCTCATCCTCATCTACTATAACACTGTGATATAGTCTTATAAGATGTGGTATGGTTTGGTATTTCACCAGCTATACTTGGACCTGGCTATAACTCTTAGCCAAGGCCTATTATTATGGTGTCGGTGGTCTATATGTCCCTCTATACGGGGAAGGGTGATAGGGGGGAGACCTTCTGCTTCATATTCGGGAGATACATACCTAAGGATCACCCTGCCATAGAGTTTCTAGGCACCCTTGACGAGGCCAACTCGGTACTTGGGGTCGCCCTGGCACATATCCCTAGCGAGGGCTTCGATGATCTTCGGGAGGACATAGTTAGGCTCCAGAGGCTCCTATTCAGGATCGGGTTCACCGTATCGGGTAAGCCATCCGTATCGGAGGATGACTTGAGGTGGGCTGAGGAGAGGACTGACCATTACTACTCTAAATACCCCCTCAAACACTTCATCCTCCCGGGAGGCCCTGGAGGAGCGGCCTATCTCCACCTTGCGAGGACGGTTCTCCGTAGATGTGAGAGGCGGTTTATAACCATGACTAGGGAGGTGGATCTTGAACATAGGGATATACTTATGAAGATTATTAATAGACTCAGCGACCTGGTCTTCGCCATGGCCCTATACCTGGCTGGGGAGCTGGGCTACGAAAATCCAAGGGCCGTCTAGACCGTGAGAGCTGGGGAGCGATGGCCCTCGAATCGATGGATAGGGGTATAAAGGTACCACTTATATTCAACCTCGTATTCTCCGTCTCACTCGTCACACTCACCTTTATACACCTTGTCATGGTTACTAGGACCCTTTCCGGGGCTGATCTACTGGTGTATGGGGGTATATCCACCCTCTACAACATATTGGCCCTCCTAACCACTAGGCATCTACAGTGGGGGGCTAGGAGCTATGTCAGGGAGGGTCGCAGACTGATCGGTGAGTATAGAGGACTCACAACGATGTCTATCCTTGCCTTCATATCCATACCACTACCTATAGTCCATCTCTTCATAAAGCCTCTAGACCCTGTCTGGATAGCCGCCCTGGTCCTAGACTCCCTAGCCACGACATATTTCTACAGCTTTATACAGATCCTAAACATAGTGGCGCCTAGGTACTACTCCCTAGTATTCTCCTCAAACTACCTCTTCAGAGTGGCCTATATCGCCTGGATCCTCTACCAAGGTGGGAGGCTAGCGGCTATCGACGCTGTCCTTGCAGACGCCGTTGGTATGGGCCTCTCCACACTCATGATGATACTCCTGGTCGGTGGGGCTATACCCCTTGGCCTCCTTATACCTAGGAGGCCGGATATAGACTCTTTATGGAGGAATCTCCGTCTGGCTGTCGCGCAGTACATCTTACTTCCTAGGTCTAACCAGCCGAGTATCCAGTACTTCATAGCCTTCTTCCTACGTATAGGTGAGGCCCTAGTCAATAGTCTATGGATAGTCTTCAAGATACTTGCCTGGGGGAGGAGCTTCTTCAGGGGGTTCTTCGCCGTAATATATTCACGACAGTTCTATGGTGGGGTTGATAAGAGGGTGTTCACCGAGTATATCGACTTCATCCTCTATATCTTGACACCTATACTCACATCCTCCCTATACCTACACAGGCCTATACTCAGCATCTTCAGGCCTGAGTACATCGAGTATTCATACCTCGTCCCACTAGCCGTCCTACTACTCATCCTAGAGGTGGTTAGGATCTCCCTAATCAGGCTCGCGTTTGGTGGGGATAGGGTGGATATTGATGGGTTTGAGGGTGTCCCCAAGGGCCTCTTCTACAGGGTCTCCAGCCTCGAGCTCCGCTTCTTCCTACTCTTCATCACCCCAGCTATAGTCGGGTCATACATACTCCTGGTAGTAGGGATACCCATCCTGATACCACTCCTACTCCTAGGTATTCTACTGGTCCAGCTGGTTCTCGAGGTAATACTTATCTATAGGTTCCTGTCTCCAAGGCTAGGTATTGGCTACTCCTCTGTGAATCCGATCCTATTCCTACTCGTCTCTCTCGGGGTTCTCCCGCTCTACCTCTACCTAGGCACTGGTGAGCTAGTCGTTAGGGATATATTTATAGAGGGGCCCGTCCTACTCCTACACCTCATCATGGGGTATGCCCTATACTTCCTACTCAGCCTCTCCATCCCCTGGGTCAGGAGGCATGTCAGGATCCTCCTAGGCGGGTTAATGGGTAGGTAGTGGATATACCTATTAAGAGGGGCCGCCCTATATTTTCCTGGCCATGTCTGAGGCACAGATGGGTGGTAAGGATCTAGGCCTGAACGAGATAAGCAGGAAGATATATGAGTTCATGTCCAACGTCCTGGGTGTCAGGGCCTACGACGTTATGGAGCCTCCAGTAACGATAACCCCTGAGAAGAGTGTGACTGATGCAGCCAAGGTCATGGATGAGAATGACAGTGGAGCAGTGATAGTGGTTGATGAGAAGAGGAGTGTGAAGGGTATACTCACCTATCGAGACATTGTGACTAGGGTTGTTGCCAGGGAGCTGGATCCCCAGAAGGTGAGGGTTGGGGACGTCATGACTGAGCGTGTATACATGGCCCGTGTAGACGCCCCGCTCGACTATATAGCTGGGCTGATGATCAAGGAGGGTGTTAGGCGTATACCCATCGTAAATAGGATGGGTAGGCTGGTTGGGATTGTTGAGGCGAAGGATCTCCTAGGCGTCTTTGGGATGCAGAGGGACTTGATGGTTAGGGTCATCTCCCTCCTCGAGAATGAGCTGGCTAAGCATGCTGAGGAGGCTAAGGAGAGGCGGAAGCAGGAGGATGAGGAGGGGGCTATGTATGTCTAGCCCCTAGCCCTCGCTGTCCAGCTCCTCAAGGGCTGCCTTCAGCTTATCATAGGTATCGTATAGAGACTCTACGATCACCTTGGTGTCTGCCAGTATTGGCATGAAGTTGGTGTCGCCTATCCATCTAGGCACTATATGGATGTGGTAGTGCTCCTCAATGCCTGCACCTGCAGCCCTACCTATATTGGCCCCTATGTTGAACCCCTGTGGATACATCGTCTTCCTGAGTATTCTGAGTGAGAGCTTTACCAGCTCCGCTATGTCCAGCTCCTCCTCTACATCGAGCTCCTCAGGGGTTGGGGTGTGTCGGTAGGGGACCACCATTAGGTGGCCGTTGTTATAGGGGTATCTATTCATGATTATGTAGCTGTGGTGGCTCCTGTAGAGGACAAGGTTATCCCTATCCTTGTCCTCCTCAGCCACTCTGCAGAATAGGCAGCGCTTCTCCCGGGGCTTCTTTATATACTCCATCCGCCACGGGGCCCATAGACGCTTCAATACAGGGCACCTCCAGGGGCTAAATATTTACATGGATCCCCTGTAATATTAACTGGTGGAAGGGGGGAGCAGATGAACCTAGGCTTTACAGAACTTATACTGATACTCATAGCCCTACTCATCCTAGTGGGGCCGGACCAGCTCCCCCAGATGGCTAGGACATTGGGTAAGTACTACGCAGAGCTCAACAGATATAGGAGGGAGCTCGAGGAGGAGTTTAGACGTGGTTTGGAGGAGGTTGAGAAGCCTGTAAAGGATGTTTCAGAGGAGGTCAGGAGGACTGCCCGCGAGGTTGTGGAGACGCCTAGGGAGAGGAGAACGAGAGACACTAGCAACGGGAAAGATGGGAGATGACTACTGAGGAGGTTGACAGGGAAGAGGAGGAGCTAACCTTCTGGGACCATCTATATGAGCTTCTTACCAGGCTGAGGAGGGTTGTCATAGCCTGGCTAGTCTCAATACTAGTATTCCTCAGCGCCCCGGCATCCCTAGAGGACTTGATAGCGATGGTGGAGGGCGGCGTATATAGGCCGCTCACCCTGACCGTGATGAAGTGGCTCGAGACGTATATCAAGGAGACATCCGGCGTCAGGAACATTACGCTTATACCAGCGGAGATAACCACCCCTCTCGAGCTCTATGTGGAGGCGAGTATCCTCCTAGCCACTGCAGCCGTTGTTCCATACTTCGCCTATGAGATGTACATGTTCCTTGAGCCAGCACTATATCCACATGAGAAGAGATTTATCAAGAGGTTCGTCTTTGGCTTCAGCGCAGCATTCCTCTTCGGGATTATCTATGGATTCCTAGTTATAACCCCCATCACATTTAGGATTCTCCTACTCTTTGTTGAGCTCCTTGGATGGGCAACTATAATCAATGCACGGACATTCTTCAACACTCTAGTCCTAACTGTTTTGGCCTCGGGCCTTATATTCACTATACCGGTCTTCATGGTGATGGCTTTCCGGTTCGGGGTTATACATCCAGACATGGTTGCCAATGTGAAGAGATACATCTATGTAGGAGTATTAACCTTAGCCGCCATCATTACTGCTGACCCTACACCTGTATCCATGCTCCTCATATCCATTCCATTCATATTCGCCTTCGAACTCTCTATATGGATAGGTAGGTGGATGCTACGTAAGGAGAAGTCCAGCTAAGGGAAAGAGGGGGGTATGGATAAGTAGCCGTATCGTCTCCTTCTTACCTAGGGATGTGATCTGGTCTATAGGTATAATATCCCTCCTTATCCATGTGGCCACTGTCTTCGCCAGCGGGTCTATAGCCACTGTACCGGCTAATGGGTTATTGATGCTGAGTAGGATGTATGCTGCCATTGCCATGGCTAGTGGTAATGAAGGGCCTATCCTACCGACCCTGGCCTCTACGTAGAGGACGCTTATCACTGTGTATATGCTGTAGATACCCGCTGTATAGATGCTTAGTAGGGTCATACCGCCCACGTAGGATGCCGAGTGGAGCGTCAGGAGGGTGAACATTAAGGTTCCACTGATCAGAACGATTGGATCCTTCCTTCCCCATATCCTTACACCTATCATGGTGATGCCGAGTAGGGGTGCAACCAGGACTACTGAGTACAGCGTGTCTAGCCCGCCTACCCAGGCGGTGTATAGGAATAGGAGTGTGTTCGAAGTTATGCTGTATATCACCCATTTATCGAGGAGCCTACTGGCGTAGAATACCCTGTCGACCGTGAATATTAGGTGGAGGTATATTGCCGAGGCGACTAGGACATTGATAGGGTCTGGCCTGGTTGTGACGATTCCTAGGAGGAGGGATATCAGTATGAACCCTGCTATACTCGGCTCCCTGGGGATGATGAAGGGGCCTATACCCCTCACCGCTGGCTCCTCCTACCCTTCCTCCCCTCCTTCTTCCTACCAGCCTCCCTAACAGTCTCAACAGCTTCCCCTGTCTCGAGCTCACGTATCCTTGCCGAGATCAGGTTGAAGGCTATGGCTCCGACGAGGAACATGAGGCTTATTGAGAAGACTGCGTTGATGCTATAGTCTAGGAGCTCTATCTGCGGAGCCTCATACACGATCGAGTCCTTCGGCGAGTTTAATATGAATGGGATCTCCATGGAGCTCCCGTCGCCTCCCCTCTTCAATGCCTCTATCACGAAGGTAACCTCCCCACCGTCGTAGGGCAGCTCCGCCTCATAGTATATCTGTGCATCACCCCCTCCATAGTCGCCGTAATCGTCCCTCAGGATGATGTATACGGTGCCCCCGACGTTCTGGACTGCTAGGTACATCCTCATGTTGAGCCTACTGTCAAAAGGCTCAACAGCGGAGTCCGACAGGCTATAGACCTCCTCGCCCCCGATGTAGAGGCTCAGGGTATTCGCTATACTGTCCATATCCAACCCGTTATATACATGGGTCTCTGTATAGACGAGCTCCACCCCCAGCTCGGGGACGGAGAGCCTCAGCTCTCCATACACCTCGTCCCCAAGCTGGCCCACAAGGTTTATGTCGAAGCTTATGACCCAGCTCCCCAGCCTATACCCCTCCGCAAATAGTTTGAGGTAAGCCTCCCCGGGACCGGGGGAGGTCTCTATAATAAAGTCGGATATGGTTGTCCAGTCCCCCCTCTGCTCACCTATCTTGAACACGTCTCCCATCGCTGGTGGGGGGAGGAGTAGGATTATTGCTAGGAGTAGGTATAGTATCTTCTTCATACACCATATAGGATTCGGTGGTGGGCTTATTAATCACGTGGTGGGTGGTGTGGCCTCGGTAGTAGTGGCTAGCTGGGATGTCGATGGACAGGCTTCAGCCTCCATGCTTATGAGATCGGGCTTCGCCGATACCGTGTTCTTCCCCGACGTGGGTGTGTACTGGCTCGAGGATGAGTGGGTTGAGAGGCTCTCCCACTACGACTACATATACGTCGTGGATATGCATCTGAGGCGTAGGGACATATCGAGGCTCACTAGCCACTCATACGTCTATATCATTGATGACTCGAAGCTACACCCCAGCTATAGGGGGTTGAAGGCGACCTGTGTATGCCAAGAGGGGGTGAGTACAACCTATATCCTAATGGAGTACTTCGGGGTTGAGCCTGATATCGACGCGATACTAGGTATGTATCATGACATGGGTGACAGGGTCCTTAACAACGAGTACTGGGACATCTTCGCGAAGTATCTTGAGAACATGGATATGGGCCTCGACGATCTGAAGAGGCTCGTCAGGCTTCTAAACGCCCCGATGTATACGGGTGACCTGATGGGGCTATATAGGAATGTGGAGATACTGATGAGGAGGCTTAGGGGCTTCGACGAGGAGTCTGCATCGGAGACGCTTAGAAGGGTGGATCGATATATTGAGAGTCTAGTCCCACTTGCTAGGATCGACAGTATGGTGGAGCTGGGGTATGAGGGGGAGATGTATGTGATCGTTGACCTGGTGAAGAGCCTCGTTAGGAGGTTTGGCGGTAGGGATGTGCTTGTCCATGACCATGGCTTCATAGGTGGCTACGTCTCTATAGGGGCCTATAGCGGGAAGAGGGATCTTAGGCCCCTGGTAAAGAGATTCCTTAGGGATGATCTCCCGACTGGTGGGGATAGGAGGTTCCTAGGCCTAGTGGTTGAGGAGGGGGTGGCCGGGAGATACATAGACATGGTGAGGAAATATATTTTGGGTGGGGATGGATAGGCCACTAGCACATTACATACCCGGCTTCAAGGGCTATTCCCACGGCGGGCTGGAGATGGTCAATAGGTGGTTGGGGGATAGGCTCGACGAATTAGCGGCCTCCCCACTCCTAAGGATTGCGTCCCATGATCCAGCGGCATCCTCCACAGCAGACATCATAGCAGGTCTCTTGAACAGGTTGGCCGAGGAGGTTAGATCAATGGGTGGTAGCCCGGTTGATGAGGAGAGGCTTGAGAAGCTTGATACTAGGATTGCGAGGCTCCTCCTCCACCTAGGTAGCATGGTCGAGAGGGCTGGCCAGGCATCCTCGCCAGTCCTGCTTAGGGAGTATCTCAAGATGGTTCTCGAGGTGGTTTTAAGGATAAGGGAGTTGGTTGGGGAGAGGAGGCGCCTACTGTCCGGCTAGCTCCACGAGCTTCTCGACTATGGCCTCCCCCATCTCCCTGGTGCCTACAGGCTCTACTCCATACACCCTTGCGATATCATAGGTTACTTTCTTACCCTCCTCGATGACCTTGAAGACCGCCTCCTCGATCTTCTTGGCCGCCTCCATCTCGCCAAGGTGCTGGAGCATCATGACGCCAGCCAGTATCTGTGCCGTGGGGTTCACCTTGTTCTGCCCAGCATACTTGGGGGCGCTGCCATGTATCGGCTCGAACATCGCATACTTATCACCGATGTTCCCGCTTGGTATCAGGCCTAGGCTACCTACTAGGCCGGCGGTCAGGTCGGAGAGTATGTCTCCCACTAGGTTTGGACATACGAGGACGTCGTAGTTCTGGGGCTTCACCACGAGCTGGTAGGCCATGTTATCCACCATGTAGTCGTCGGCCTCGATATCGCTATACTCCTTGGCAACCTCGTAGAAGACGTCCCTGAATAGGCCGTGGCTCTCCTTAAGGATATTGGCCTTATGCACGGCTGAGACCCTCTTCCTCCCCATCTTCCGCGCGTATTCAAAGGCGAATCTAACGACCTTCTCACTAGTCTCACGGGTCACTATCCCTATCGACTCCGCGGCTATCCTCTCCCTGTCGACAGTGTTTATCCTATGCTCAATACCGGCGTAGAACTCCTCGGTACCCTCACGAATCACAACTAGGTCGACGTCCGGGAACTTGGAGGAGAAGCGTGGTATCGCCTTTGCCGGCCTCACTATGGCGTATAGCTTAAACTCCTTCCTTATAGCCACGTTCACCGATCTATAGCCGCTCCCGACGGGGGTCGTTATAGGACCCTTGTATAGGACGCCGGTCTCCCTAATACTCTCCAGCGTATCCTTGGGTAGGGGGTCTCCATACTTCTCATAGGCGGGTATACCTGCCTCATGCCTATCCCACTCGATCTCGAATCCGAATAGCTCCCCAGCCTTCTCCAGGACCATGAGGGCCGTCTCAACCAGCTCGGGCCCTGTCCCGTCTCCAGGTACGAGGGTTACCTTGTAACGCCTCATCACTGATCAATCCATTTAGATGTCTGCCTCAAAGCTTTAAAGTGGGGATTAGACGGGTGGGTAAACGTTTATACCTGTATCCCTGATTCTATTATTGGGTTTAGGTGATGTCCGAAGACGTGGTGATACATAAGGGGCTGGAGAACGTCTATGTGAAGGAGACGAGGATCTCCTATATCGACGGGGTTAATGGGAAGGTCTACTACCGTGGCTACGACCTCGAGGAGCTGGTGGAGAGGTCCAGCTATGAGGAGGTCTCCTACCTACTGATCTTCGGTAAGCTGCCTACGAAGAGGGAGCTCTACAACTGGATAGCCGATATCTCGAGTAACTATGAGCTGGAGGAGGGGATCATCAAGATACTTAGGGAGGTACCGAAGAGGAACAGCCCACTAGACATCTTGAAGTATAGCCTACTCACCATAGGGCTGTGGGACGAGAAGATCAATAGTCTTGAGAGGGAGGATCTCTACGAGAAGATAGTGAAGATCCTGGGTAAGACACCTTCTATACTGGCTAGCTGGTATAGGCTTAGACGTGGATATCGACTCGTCGAGCCGGATCCCAACCTGGGGTATGCCGAGAACTTTATATACATGGTGCGTGGGGAGCCGTCCACTAGGGATGCCGAGATCTTCGACGACATCCTGATCCTACATGCGGAGCATGGGCTCAACGCCAGTGCCTTCGCCGGGATGGTAACCATATCAACATTATCAGACCTCTACTCAGCCGTGACCTCCAGCATAAATACGTTGAAGGGGCCTCTCCACGGAGGTGCGGCTGGCGCCGCGTTGAAGATGTTTAGGGAGATTGGTAGCCCCGATAGGGTGGAGGAGTATTTCGAGGCAAAGCTGGCTAGGAAGGAGAGGATTATGGGGTTTGGTCATAGGGTGTATAAGACCTACGACCCTAGGGCTAAGATACTTAAGAACATATTGTTGGGGCTCGACCTCCCGCCAGACGTGGATCGCCTCTTCAGGATAGCCCTTAAGGTTGAGGAGGTGGGTATGGAGAGGCTCTGCAAGACGAAGAGGATATGCCCCAATATAGACCTCTTCTCAGGCCTCGTATACCTATACCTAGGCCTGCCAGACGACTTCTCCCCAGCAATATTCGCCCTCTCAAGGCTCAGCGGCTGGATAGCCCATATACTCGAGTATCTAGAGGATCCCAGGCTTATCAGGCCACGTGCAAAGTATGTCGGTGAGCTAGGCCTTAGATACATACCTATCGAGGAGAGGGGTTGAGCCGTGCCTATCCTATATACCCCATCCTTAAAACACAGGCCTAGACATCATACTACTTGTCACGGGTGATTATGATATGCATATAGCGGTGGTAGGGTCAGGCAAGGTTGGGAGCGCCCTCTCCTACACCCTGGCCTTCGAGCCATATGTAGACCTACTCTCAATAGTCGATGTGAATGAGCCCCTAGCCAGGATGACGGCTGAAGATGTCCTCCACGGTGTGTCCAACCATGGCCTCGACGTGGAGGTCAGGGCCTATCCAGACGCTTCACAGGTGGAGGATGCTGATATAGTGGTTGTATCGGCGGGATTCCCCAGGAAGCCAGGGATGAGTAGGCGTGACCTAGCCGGCGAGAACGCCAAGATCATGAGGCAGATAGGGGAGGCGATGAGGGATAGGAACCCTGATGCATGGTACTTCGTCATAACCAACCCTGTAGACGCTATGACTACCCTCCTGGCAAAGGTGGTTGGCGACTATGAGAGGGTGATCGGGACAGGGACGAACCTTGAGACCTCCCGTTTCAGGATAATCCTATCCAGGCTCCTTGGAGCACCAGTCTCAAGTATAGAGGGCTATGTAGGTGGTGAGCATGGTGAGGAGGCAGTCCTACTATGGAGCACGGTGAGGGTGGACGGTTCCAAGCCAGGTAATGTGGATAGGGAGGAGGCCGAGAAGTATGTCAAGGGGATAAGCGTTGAGATTATAAGGGCCACCGGAGGCACGAGGTGGGGCCCTGCAGGCTCGTTCATAGAGATTATTAGGGGGCTAGCCCTCAACACAGGTAGGATACTGGCCTACTCTAGGCCTAGGCAGTTCGAGGGTATGGATGAACCTGTATATGTCACAGTGCCAGCTAGGATTGGCCGTGGCTATAGAGGCGACATGTGGAGTCTCCTCGATGAGGAGGAGAGGCAGGGTATAGAGAAGGCGGCCAGGGCCATCGAGAAGACCTATAGGGAGTCCCTGGCTGCGGCGGGGCTGGTCTAGCTTGACCCCGCCGAGCCCGGAGAAGGTTAGGGGAGCCCTTGAGATTATAAAGGCATCTATACTCAGGCTTGAGAAGATACTGGGTAAGGAGCCAGGTGAACTTGATCTAGGGGCCTTCCGCTCCAACAAGGTATATGTAGAGGTTTTGGACGACGCGTCGGAACTACGGGATAGGTTGGAGCTTGGTCAGGGCTCGTATTACATGCCTATCCATGAGCTTTTAGAGGCTAGGCTGGATTGCGCGGAGCCCCTCTGTAGGGACCTGTCGAAGGAAGAGGTTGAGGGGATAAGTACCGGGATAGTTGTAGCCGACTCTATAGCCCTCGAGACTGGGACTATGTTCCTGATACATCCATATAGGTATGTCCCCCTCTCCACACATAGTAGGCGTCTAGTAGTGGTTGCTGGGAGGGAGCGTATATTTGACAGGTTCCTAGACGCATTCAGGGTTGCTAGGGAGATATGGAGGCTGAGTAGCTGGGAGGCGAATATAGGAGCTATAAGCAGTCCTAGTAGGACAGGTGATATTGAGAAGAGGGTTGTCTACGGGGCTCACGGCCCTAGGGAGCTGACCCTATACATAGTGGATAGGGATCCATGGCCATACCGCCTCTTCCTCACAAGGTATGTCCCCCATGTACTCGGCGTGATGGATTGTGAAGTATTTAGGGCTCTAGACCCATTCATAGCCGAGACGTATAGTGGGCCATACTCAGAGATATATACCCATCTCTTTAGAGAGTATGGGTACAGTTTAGAATTGGTTGGAGAAGGGTTGAGATGGAGGTCCCTAGAAACCTGACCCTCCTCAGGGATAACGTAGTCGAGAGGATGCATATTTTCCGCCTCCCACTGGGTAGGTGCTCCTCCTGGTGTGATGGGGAGCCTGGTGATACGATTCTATACACGGGCTGTCTCTACCAGACCATGGAGATAGTCCTGAGGAGGGGCCGCTTCCTAGACCTGGTGACTAAAGATCCTGATAGGGACTTCATAGCTAGGCTGGCCAAGATATTCATGTCCCTAGGCCCGGTCTATAGGCTCTTCATAGATCCTGGGGAGGGGAGGGTCTATAACCTGCCTAGAAAGGCCCTAAGCATCCTTAGGAGGCTCGGCTACGAGGTAGGCTGCCTGAGAGAGGAGCCCTACCCAGGAATGCTTCTATACGAGTTCGGATTCGACCGCGAGTTTAGGGAGTATGCGGCCCGTGTATACGAATACCTGAGGGATAGGGGGGTTAAGAGGCTGGTCACGATAGACCCCCATGTCTATGAACTGATGAAGTATATCTACCCCGAGTATGTCCCTGGCTATGACCTGGAGGTGGTGAACTACATCGACCTGGTGCTCGAGGCTCTTAGGGATGGTAGGGCTAGGCTTAGAAACCCTGGGTATAGCGTCACCTACCACGACCCCTGCCACTACTCAAAGTCTAAGCATAGGAGGATAATCGACGAGCCAAGGGAGATCATCAAGTCCTCAGGTGTAGAGATAAGGGAGCCCCTCAGGACTAGACGCTTCTCCATGTGCTGCGGCGGCCCTATAGAGACCTACTACTCACGCCTCTCAAGAGAAATTGCCAAGCGGCGCCTCTCAGAGCTTAGAGATGCGGGTGGAGATAAGATCCTGGTTGCATGTCCGATCTGCCTGGTCAGCTTCGAGAGCGTGGGCGGCAGGGTAATGGACTTGATAGAGTTCCTGGATGAGAACCTGGTGGTAGGGGATGGTGTGGAGTAGATATGTAAAGAAGCTTAACGAGACCATCGTGGATGAGGAGTTTAGGACGGGTGTTGAGAGGGCAGTAGAGGCCTATGAGAAGGGTATATATAAGCTGCTTAGTGAGCACCCCGAGTCCTACCGCTATGCCGAGGAGGTTAGGAGGATTAAGGAGGAGGCTCTCAGGAACATCGATAGCCTGGTTAAGAGGCTGGAGAAGAGATGTAGTGAGCGGGGGATAAACTTCTTCTACGCCGAGACTAGGGAGGCGGCTAGGAGATACATAGCCGACGTCGTCGGGAGTGGGAAGACGATCGTAAAGAGTAAGAGCATGGTCACAGAAGAGATGGATCTTAGGGCGGTGTTAGAGGAGAATGGGAACGAGGTCTGGGAGACCGACCTAGGAGAGTTCATAGTCCAGCTAGCGGGGGACGAGCCGATGCATATCGTAACCCCCTCGATCCACTATAGTAGGCATAGGGTGGCCAAGCTCTTGAAGGAGAGATTCGGTGTAGAGTTCGATCCTGACGATGTGGAGGGGATGGTTAGGTATGCAACCGGCCTCCTGAGGGAGAAGTATTTCAAGGCTGACGTGGGGATAGTAGGTGCGAACGCTCTCTCTGTAGAGGAGCCGGCTGTAGTACTTGTACATAATGAGGGTAATATTAGGATGGTTCTAAACACCCCCAAGACTCTGATAGTAGTTGCTGATATTGCCAAGCTTGTGCCCACTATGGAGGACGCTATCAAGGTTGGGTTGACCGCCTCACGATTCTCAAAATACCTGGTTACTGGGTATTACGACATATTCACCTTCGCCAGGTCTGAGGCGGATTATGGCCCCAGGGATATCCACCTAGTCCTCGTTGATGGGGGTAGGAGTAGGCTTATTAATGATCCGGAGGCTTGGGAGGCTGCCCTGTGTATCAAGTGTGGTGCCTGCATGTATGTATGTACCTCCTACCAGATCGTCGGTGGTAGGTTTGGGGGTAAGGCTTACCCATCCGGTATAGGGGCTATAGTATCGAGCTTCACATTCGGGCTGGATGAGAGTCTGCCCGCGCTATACACGTGCCTCCTCGACGGTAGGTGCTACGAGATCTGCCCAATGGATATTGATATACCCGGCATCATACGTAGGCTCCGCGCTAGGGCTATGGGGTCCCTATGATCCTCCCTATCCTCTCGTAGATCGGTAATGCGAGGGTCATCCCTATCAAGACCTGCATAATGTTGAAGGGTAACTCAACATATGCGCCTGGCCCGTATCCCAGTATCGTATACTGGGCGGTGAAGTAGCCTATGACCATGACCATCCCGCCGACTAGGATAGCCGCTATCTCCACCGTCCTCTCAGGCTTCCTAAGGTATAGATAGAGGCCCCAGCCCAGTAGGAGGAGGGAGACCAATGGCCATACTATGTAGGAGAACTCCACCATGTATATCGAGCCTAGGAGGCTCAGCTCGGCGGCGCCCACGTAGAACTGTACCCCTATTAGGGTGATCATGAGTGAGGAGCCACCCACAAGGATCATCCCGAGGGGCCTCGATATCCTGGCTCTACGAAGCCTTTGGACTAGTAGGCCCACTATGAAGCCCTCCAGACCCTTGACGACAAGGGTTATTGGTGCGTAGTGGGTATATCCCAGGTATATGTCGGCTAGGGCAGATCCTATACCTCCGGCTATCGCGCCTACAATCGGCCCCCCTGTGAGTGCTGCTAGGTATACACCGAACTCCCCTATGTTGAAGAACCCTGCCGTAGCCTGGATATAGACGGATATGACGACTGTCGATATGAATACTAGGGTCGTCATCAGGGCTGAGTAGGATATTAGGAATACCTTTGTAGCCTTGATCCCCCTGCTGAGGGCCAACCAGTATCACCTAATACCCAGCTATTCAGGATTGGTGGGGATAAAGCGTTGTATAGTTTTAACGACTGGGTGTATAAATATCTCTATGGCCCCCGACTCACACTCCCAAGAGCCCCCAGGCCCCTTGGGGTCGATGACTGGGAGCCGGTCTTGGGGGCCACAAGGAGACATATACTTCTCGAGGAATAGGAGTGTAAAAATGGGTGGGTTTTAGATGGCTATATGAAGAAGGTCTTGGTCTCCCCGGGCTTTAGGATAACTACCTTGGTGGATGTAGCGGCCTCAACCTTCTCCTTGAACTCGTTGGGATCAGCCTTGATAAGGTCGAAGGTGTTGTAGTGCATCGGTATTACTGCCTCGGGCTTGATCAGCTTTACAGCCTCGACTGCCTCTGGAATGCCCATGGTGAAGTGGCTACCTATGGGTAGGAGTGCCAGCCTAACCTTGTATAGCCTCCCTATAAGCTCCATCCCGGGGAATACCCCCGTGTCCCCAGCATGGTATACGGAGAAGTTGGGGAACCTTATAACGAAGCCTGTGGGCGCCCCTATACCCATCGAGGAGTGTGTAGCCTCAACCTGCGTAATTAGGGTCTCGACACCGTTCTTCTCGAACCTCCATGTGCCACCTATGTTCATCCCTATAAACTCTTTGGCGCCACACTGCTCAGCAATGTGGCTGGCCAGCTCATAGATAGCGACTATCTTCGCCCCTGGATTGTTCTTCAGTATCTCGCAGGAGTCTCCCACATGGTCCTGATGTGCATGGGTCACTAGGAGTAGGTCTACATCCTTGATGTCACCAGCCTTTATCGGCGAGACCACTAGGAATGGGTCTATCACTATCCTCACAGTGTCGTCATAGTTGAGTAGGAACGCTGCGTGGCCCAGCCATGTCACGTCTAGCTTCGCCATAGGCATCACCGCATTGATAAATTAAGTGGCGACCCATAAATTTTTAATGGGTCTCGGGAATCCTCCGCCCTGCGGGGGCCTACTCATAAAGGATGGGTGGTAAGCCTTGGCCGACGTGATATATGAGAGGTCTGCAGGGGCCGTCGTCTTCTACATAGATGGCCCGGGTAAGAGGGAGTACCTCCTCCTACACTACCCCTCGGGCCACTGGGACTTTCCCAAGGGGATTATCGAGGAGGGTGAGGAGGAGCTGGAGACCGCGTATAGGGAGGTGGAGGAGGAGACGGGTATACCGAGGGATAAGCTCGTCTTGATACCCGGCTTCAGGGAGGAGATCAGCTACCGTTTCTACAGCCACGGCAACGTTGTGAGGAAGACTGTCGTCTTCTTCCTTATGAGGAGCCTGACTAAGGATGTAAGGATATCCTGGGAGCATAAGGGATATGTATGGCTAGAGTATCCCTATGCTGTGGAGAAGGCCACCTATAAGACGGCTAAGAACCTGCTTAAGAAGGCGGAGCTACATATTAGGAGGCTGATAAGCGAGGGTAAGATAGCTATATAGATCAACGCCTCAAAACCGTCTATACCTTAGGCCATCAATATATACCGGGTTTAAACACTGGTTATATCCCCCAGCCCCCCTATTCATATGTGGGTGTCCTAGGGAGTATGGTGCTGGTCGACCGTTTCAACAGGCCGGTCATCGGTGCTAGGATAAGCGTAAACAGCAGCTATAGATGCAACTACTCCTGCATATTCTGCCACAAGGAGGGTATACATGAGGAGCCCCGCTACATGACCCCGGAGGAGATCGAGAGGGTAGTCAGGGTCCTGAGACGCTTCGGCGTTAGATACATCAAGATCACGGGCGGGGAGCCGATGCTGAGGAAGGATATCGTCGAGATCGTGGCTAGGATAAAGTCCACAGGGGTTGAGGAGATCTCGATGACCACCACGGGCTTCAGGCTTGAGACCCTCGCCTGGGACCTCAAGGAGGCGGGTCTAGACAGGGTCAACATAAGCTTCCACAGCCTGAAGAGGGATAGGTACCAGTTCATAACAAAGATGGATCGTAGAGACGCCACGTTCAAGGCTGTGGAGGCAGCCCTCGACGCGGGTCTCCTCCCGATAAAGCTGAACATGGTCATCCTCAAGGGTATTAATGAGGATGAGGTCTGGGACATGATCGACTATAGCTACTCCCTAGGCGGTGGGGAGACGAATATCGTCCAGTTTATAGAGCTCCTCAATGTCGACCCAGTATTCTTCAAGCAGTACTTCTACCCCCTCGACAAGGTTGAGGAGATGATTGCGCCTAGGGTCGTTAAGAAGTATAGGAGGAGTCTACACAACAGGATGGTCTATGTCCTCGACAACGGTGTGAAGGTCGAGTTTGTCAAGCCTATGTGGAACAACGCCTTCTGCATGGGGAACGATAGGATAAGGATTACCTATGACGGTAAGTTCAAGCCCTGCCTAATGAGGAGTGACAACCACGTAGACTTCATATCCTATATCAGGAAGGGGTATAGCGACGAGTATATTGTCCGGCAGTTCCTAGAGGCGGTTAGGAATAGGGAGCCCTTCTTCAAGACGGATAGGGTGGAGGGCTTCGAGATTGGGGAGCATATTGATAGGAGTGTATGTCCCATTTAATGCCTGATGAGGAGGGAGCGTAGAGGCTTCAAGAGATTCGAGTACGTGGATAAAGCCCTTGCCAAGCTCCTCGAGATCGTTAGACCCATTGATGAGGTTGAGGAGGTACCAGTCTCCCAATCAGTGGGTAGGGTCTCCTCAAGAGATGTAGCGTCACCAATGGATATACCGCCCTTCGATAGGAGCGCCATGGATGGCTACGCTGTCAGGAGTAGTGACGTGTCCTCCGCGTCGCAGAACAACCCTATCAGGCTCCGAGTCATAGGCTACAGCACGACTGGGAGGGGATACGATGGTGAGGTGGGTCCTGGTGAGGCGGTGAGGATTGATACTGGTGCCCCGATGCCAAGGGGTAGCGATGCCGTCGTCATGATAGAGTATGTCGAGGAGGGGGATGGCTACATCGATGTATACAAGTCCGTCAGCAGATATGAGAACGTCTCCCTAAAGGGTGAGGATCTCAGGGTGGGGGATGTCGTCGTCCCCCGTGGACGAGTCATCTATCCACAGGATTTGCCGGCTCTATACTCACTAGGGATAGATACTATTGAGGTCTATAGGAGGCCAGTTGTAGGGATAGTGGCCTTCGGCTCCGAGTTGACCGAGGATAAGCCTGGGCCCGGGATGATAAGGGAGTCTAACAGGCCGTTCCTAAGAGGATTCCTCAGGGAAATGCCTGTGGAGATATTAGACATGGGTATCAAACCTGATGAGCCGGATACGGTTAGGGATACCTTGCTGGAGATGGCTTCGCGCTGCGACCTCATAGTATCTACTGGTGGGACCTCGCTTGGTGGGGATGATATTGTATCTAGGGTTGTCGAGGATATTGGTGAGGTACATGTGCATGGCGTGGCTCTACAGCCTAGTAAGCCTGTCCTAATAGCCGAGGTCTCTGGGAAGCCATATCTAGGCCTACCCGGCTACCCCGTGGCTGTGGCGATATCCTCAGAGGTCTTCCTACGGCCCGCTGTCCAGAAGCTCGCTGGTGTAAGGGGTGTATATGTGCCCCGTGTGGTGAAGGGTGTCCTCAGGAGGCGTGTACCCTCCAAGCCTGGGCTGAGACACTATGTAAGGGTGAGGGTGTGGAGGGAGGGGGATAGCTATATGGTGGAGCCGATCTATGCCTCTGGAGCAGGGGTTACCTCTAGCCTGGCCCTGGGCGATGGATACCTGGTCGTGCCGGAGGAGGTGGAGGGCTTCGAGAAGGGTAGTGAGGTGGAGGTAATACTCTATAGGAGCGTGGTGTCTAGATGAGTGGGCATGTATTCAAGAGGCTTATCCATCCTGAGGAGGCTAGACAGATACTCCTGGATAGGCTTAGCCAGATAGATAGGGTTGTCGAGACCGATGTATGGGGGGCTGTAGGTAGGGTCTTGGCGGAGGATGTGGAGGCCCCCATCGATCTGCCCCCCTTCACAAGGAGTTTGAGGGATGGCTACGCTGTTAGGAGTATAGACATAGCCAGTGCCAGGGAGAACAACCCGGTAAAGCTTAGACTAGTTGGGAGTGTCGAGGCCGGTGGCTGGCCCGATAGGGAGGTTGGGCCTGGAGAGGCGGTTAGGATAGCTACCGGTGCACCCATACCTCCAGGTGCAGACACGGTGGTTATGGAGGAGTATACAGAGCTGGAGGATGGATATGTCCTCGTCTTCCACTACTCCCCACCGGGGGAGTGGATACAGAACGCTGGTAGCGACGTATCCCTTGGGGAGGGCGTGTTGGAGGAGGGTACTCTACTCACACCTAGGGAGATAGGTATCCTCTCCGGCCTGGGAATCACCCGGGTCAAGGTGTATGACGGTTTGAAGGTCGCTGTGATAAGTAGTGGGGACGAGGTCATACCTCCCGGGGAGGAGCTGGGGGACGGCCAGATCTACGATGTGAATGGCCATGCAATCTCGGCTGCACTGGTTAGGGATGGGTGTAGACCACGCTTCATAGGGGTTGCCAGGGATACTCCTGAGTCCATGGCCGGACTACTGGAAGAGGGTCTGGAGACCAGTGATGTAGTCGTCTTCTCAGGAGCTACTAGCGTTGGTGTAAAGGACGTTCTCCGAGACGTTATAGAGTCTATAGGTGATACCGAGATACTCTTCAACGGGCTTAGGATTAAGCCTGGAAAGCCTACACTGGCAGCGTTGATAAGGGGTAAGCTATTCATAGGTCTACCCGGCTTTCCAGTCTCGAGCCTGATGGTCTATCTACACGTGTTCTCACCGGTTATCAGGTGGGTGAATAGGCTCCCGACAGACACGGCTAGGCGTGTATCAACCACAGTAGGTGCAGCTATAGACAGCGTCTTTGGTGTCGAGCATCTCCACCCAGTAATCCTCAAGGATACGGGGAGTGGCTATATGGCCTACCCGATTCAGACGGATAGTGGGGCTATCGCCACCCTCCGACTGGCTGATGGATACGTGGTGATCCCGGAGAACCAGAACTACCTCGAGATGGGTGACAGGGCGGACGCCTGGCTTATAGGGGAGTCGAGACCCTCCCACATAATATCCTTCAGTAGTCACAGCATAGTCTACGACACGTTGATGAGACGGCTAAATAGGGATAGGGGGGTTAGGAGTAAGAGGATCTATGTAGGCTCTACATCGGCTCTAAAGAACTGTGCGGAGGGCTTCTCAGACATGGGTGTTATACACCTACTGGATGAGGATGGTGTCTACAACATCGGCTATGTAGAGAGGTATGGTGCGGATAGGGTCGTACTGCATAGGGGCTTCATGAGGAGGATAGGCTTCGTAGTTGCCAAGGGGAATCCAAAGGGCATATCTGGGTGGAGAGACCTCCTTAGGGAGGATGTGAGGTTCATCAACAGGAGTGTAGGGAGCGGTATAAGGGTATACACCGATATGGAGCTTGGTAGACTGGCCCGTGAAATGGGTCTAGAGCCCGGGGAGCTCAGGAGCCGCATATTCGGCTACTCGGTGGAGGCTAGGACCCACTCAGCCGTTGTGAAGGCTGTCGAGAAGGGGCTCTACGACGTGGGCGTAGCGAGTGAGGTGGCTATACAGGGTAGGGACGTGGACTTCATACCCCTGAGATGGGAGTATGTAGACATTATCTTCAACGCCGAGAGGTATGGGAGGGGCGAGTACGACGTGGTTCTTGAATGGCTAGGCTCCGAGGAGGCTAGGAGGATTATTGAGGGCTTCCCCGGCGTGATTCTTGACAAGGATTATTTGGAGAGGCTTATTTAGACTCCCACAACATTTGAATAGGTGGTATGAGGCGGACCCCACTAATCGTCATGGGTGTACTAGTAGGCTTCCTATTCCTCTCCTTCCTAACCCTTATACGCCAGCCCCCACCAAATCTTTGGGACGACACCGTTATAGCCATGGCCGGGGAGACGGAATTTACCCTAGAAAAGTATCTAAGGGATAAGAGGGCGATCATACTGGTCGTCTTCAAGCCTGGGAACGACTCTGCTGAGTGGGTTGAGAACATAACTAAACAGTTCATGAATATGAAGCTTCTGTCAGAGATAGAGGGGGTGGGAGTGATCTTCCTAGGCGTTGATGGAGACTATGCATGGTATAGGGAGTTCCTAATAACTACTCCCCACGTCTTCCAGAGGGGGATCCTGTGGATATGGACTGATAAGCAGTCCTACTTCAACTATGTCCAGGATGAGGACGGGGTGACCATATACTTCTATAAGAGGACCGAGACCGGCTTCGAGGAGGTCCGCTCCTTCACAAACCCTGATAAGGAGGTCTTGAAGAGGCGTATAGCCAACTTCCTCAGGGAGGAGGTGCTCTAGGGCCTTATAACTGTCCCATGGGCCTCCCTAATCGCCTCTCCGGCCCTCTCAAGGCTCGTTATAATGGCTGTCCCACCAGTCTTCTCTACATACTCCAGCGCAGCCTCTATCTTCGGCTTTATACTCCCCTCCTCGAAGCTGTATAGCTTTAGATACTCCCTCATCTCCTCGGGGCTTGTCTCGGTTATCGGCTCCATATCAGGCTCCCCATAGTTGAGGTAGACATACTCCTCCCCAGTCAGTATGATGAACTTCTCTACGCCCAGTGATATGGCTAGGAGGCTGCTCGCCCTATCTTTGTCTATGACCGCGTCGACTGGCCGGAGCCTCTCACCCTCCCTAGCAACGGGTATGCCACCCCCTCCACAGGCGACTACTATGTGGCCCTCCTCATAGGCCGTTCTAATCAGGGGTATCTCTACTATCTCGAGGGGCTCTGGGCTAGGCACTACTCTTCGCCAGCCCTTTGAGGTCTTCTTGAAGGTCCAGCCCAGCTCCATATACTCAACAGCCTCCTCGAAGCTGTAGGCCGGGCCTATGGGCTTGGATGGGTTTTTAAAGGCTGGATCCTTGGGGTCGACCACCACGTGTGTCACTATTGGGTAGATCCTCTCCCTACCTTCGGATACGTTGTAGAATGCCAATGCTAATATATGGCCTATCAGGGCCTGTGTCTCAGCCACCGCCGCATATAATGGGTAGGGAGGCACCTCCCCGGCTGAGTAGTACCTCAGGAGAGTAACGCCTACCTGTGTCCCATTCCCATGCGTAATGACTAGGTGGTCGTCCTCTGAGACCGCTCGGTATATTTTCTCCATAGCCTTCAAGGCATTCCTATACTGGTTCTCATAGGTCGGCTCCTCCTCAGGCTGTAGGAGGGCGTTGCCACCTAGCGCCACTAGGTATCGCGTCATGGTGACCGCCTCAGGCTGGGGAGAAGTATTTTAGTAGGAGCAGGACTATTAAACCTGCACTGGGTGCTAGGACATTGTCGTCTATCGGGCCGAACTCGAAGTGCTCCGCTATGCTGGCGGCTAGTGCTGATAGTACCCCCTCTAGGCCTAGGTAGTAATATGCTATTGGTGCCGATACGAGGAACATGGCTAGGTTGCCCAGCCAGTGCTTAGTCCTCCTCTTGAAGAAGTAGTTCCTAACTATGCCCGTAGCCGCGTCTCCGAAGGCCATGAAGGATATTATCACCATGCCGTGTACCAGGTCTCCCCAGATCAGGTATGAGACTAGGAATAGTAGGCCCCACATTATGCAGAAGTTGACGTCATACATATTGGTCTCTACCTGGAACCAGTAGAGTATCTGCCTCTTCAGATAGGGTATTAGCACCAGTATGGCTAGGGCTAGGCCCATTAGGAAGGGGAGGAGTGGTCCACTGTAGATGTATGGCACTAGGAGGGCCACTACGCCTCCTGCGAATATATGTATGATCTTCCTGTTGTAGTATCTCATCCGCATATCTCCGACGCGGTCCTTATACTTCTCATATAGCTTCTTCGTCACGTAGGATGTTATGAAGAGGACGTATATCAGGAGGGCGATGGAGATCAGTATCTCCTCCATCGTAATGCTTAGAATCTCCATATAAGGACTATTCTTGACCCATGAATTAAATTGTCCTTCTCCGTCTGTCTATTCTTTTTAGGCTTATCCCTCCACTAGGCCTATGCGGCTCCTCCATCTAAGGAGGTTCTCGAGTAGGCCTAGTGAGTCTAGGTATCTACATGTTCTACATATGTCGCCGGAGGTTGGCTCTCCACATATCCTGCAGGAGCCTATCCTTGCCACGGCTGGTCCATACCTTTTGATTAGGTCTTCGAGGCTATTGATGATCTTATATTTAGTGCCGGGCCTCCTCTCCTCCAGCTCATTGACATAGTTCCTAACGTCGTTTCTCAGCGCCTCCGGGGCATATACACATTCTATGAACCTGGGGTATAGACCCATCAAGACTGAATATAGTGTGGTCTCCATCTCGAGTACTCTGTAGAATGGCTTTACCCTGGGTACTAGGAGGGGGTGGTCAGCCCCACTGGTCCGTGGGAGTAGGTGTAGTATCCTCTCGAGGCTATTCGTCACGATGTTCAATACATATGTCTGGACAATGTCGTCTAGGTTGTGGCCAGTCGCTAGTACATCCGCCCCGGCTATCCTTGCACCGATGTTTAGTAGGTATCTACGGAAGACGCCGCAGTATGAGCAGGGGTATCTAGGTAGTCCCTTCTCCCTAGCTATATCTATTATCTCGTCTAGGCCGTGTCCAAACACCTCTTCATAGGTTATAACCCTGTATCTGACTCCGAGGTCTCGGTTTATTCTCATAAAGTCCTCGATCGTCAGGTCTCTATAGCCCTTTATCCCTTCGTCTATCAATAGGGCTGTGACCTCGATTCCCAGGTCCTCTCTATACTTGTTTAGTAGGTATAGGAGGGAGAGTGAGTCCTTCCCGCCTGAAACAGCTACCGCTACATGTTCACCAGGCTGTATGAGGCTATACTCCCTGATCGTATCGAGCACCTTCCCCTCGAAATACTCTATGTAGTGCCCCCTGCAGAGGCTTATTCCTAGATAGCTATAGACGGCCTCCTCACCACATATCTCACATCCTGCTCCCCCGGAGACAACGGGTAGTAGCCTAGCCCTGTCCCCAGGTCTAAGCATGTATTCCCAGGTGACTACTCTCCCGTTTACCACGGGTATGTACTCGACGGTTCGGAGCCCGAGTTCCTTAACAACGTCTCCAAGCCTCCTACCCGGCTCCACCTCCCCTTCTATACCTCTGCCAACAACCTCTATCCTGGCCGGCTCCATCCCAATATCTCCGTGTACCCCTCGGGTTGATAAAGCATTGTTATCAATAGGGTGTAAATGAAAGCGTTTACACCCATCTACACGTGAAGTATCCGTGTATAAAGGGGTGTGGCACATCCACCCTGCTTTATCGACTTGGAGGGATATAATATTCTCGGCATGAGGCTTGGGAGGGATGGGCCTGAACTCTCCTCTATAGGAGTAGGTGCTTGGCAAGCCGGCTTTAGGAGCTGGGGATCCGGATATACACGGGAAGACGTAGTCGGGGCGTATAGATATGCGTTTGAGAATGGTGTAAACTTTATCGACACGGCCGAGGTATATGGGATGGGTCTCTCAGAGGAGATTGTTGGAGAGGCTATCAGGGGCTACGATGTAATAGTCGCCACCAAGGTCGCTGGGTACAGGACATCTCCAAGTGATGTGGAGAAGGCAGCTCTGAGGAGTAGGTCGAGACTCGGTGTTGACGCTATAGACCTCTACCAGGTCCACTGGCCACCTGCAGGCATAGGCTTCGGAGCCATATGTAGAGTGCTGAGGACCCTTGAGGATCTAGTTGATAGGGGTGTGATAAGGTATATCGGGGTCAGCAACTTCGACAGACCCCTCCTGGAGAAGGCGTTGGAATGTATGTCGAGGCATGAGATCGTCTCTAACCAGATACAGTACAGCCTTGTATATAGAAGGGCTGAGAACGGCTTCAAGCGCTTCATGGAGGAGAGAGGGGTCCTGTTGATAGCCTATAGCCCCTTGGGAAAAGGTGTCCTAGCAGGCAAGACCAGTGTGGATAACATGGCGAGAAGGTTAGACCCCGTATTCAAGAAGGCGGCCCGTGACGTGGAGCTCCAAAGGGTTCTGGCAGATCTATCTGAGAAGTATGGTGTGTCTAAGGCCGCTATCTCTCTTAGGTGGCTTGTGGAGAAGGGTGCTCTACCTATACCCGGTGTGAAGAGGAGGGGGCATGTCGAGTCGATCCTCGAGGCTATGAGGATCAGCCTGTCTCCTGATGATATGGCCCTCCTCGATAGGGTGACCCAGAAATATGTTGATGGCGAGTATAGGAACCCGTTCCCCCGCTGGGTCCCTAATACATTGGTTAAGCTGGTAACTAGGGCTACGGGCGGAGTATAGTAGGCCCTGTATAGAGGAGTCCCTATAACTTGGGGGTATCCAATAGATTGGTGGGTAGATATGAAGTATCTAGTCGACTTCACGGTATACGGTAGGTACCTAGCCGGGCTGGACGGCTATATGGAGGCCTTCGAGTTTATCAATAAGAACGTGCCTGAGCTCGCCAGCCTCGACATAATCCATGCAGACACAATAGACTATGCCTATAGGGTGATTAGTGATGAGGGCTATGACGTATCCGAGGTCTTCATGAGGCTCTCAAACGTCCTGAGGAGCATGATAGACTCAACGATAACGAGGTTCATCGACCATAACAAATACGTGGAGGAGGCTATGCACCTAGCCTCGGAGCATGAGATAGAGCCTAGGAATATGCTCTACCTGGCCGCTGCAAGGGGTGAGGGGCTGATACTTGTTACTATGGATAGGAGGCTCGGGATGTTCGACGATGTCCTCGTCCTCGAGTTCTAGCCCGATACTTAGGATTGAGGGCCTCATAAAGGCTAGGTTCAAGAGAAGGCTAAACAGGTTTGTAGGCTTGGTGGAGCTCAATGACCGGGAGGAAGAGGTACATATAACAAATACTGGTAGGCTGCACGACATCCTCGTCCCGGGGAGGGAGGTCCTAATCAAGGGCATAGACGGTGGGAGGCTGAGGTATAGGCTCATAGCCGCCAAGGATGTAGAGAGTCTCTACAGCATACCAGACGTAAGGACCCAGTCAATGGTTTTTGAGAGGCTACTGGAGAGGGATAGGATACCATACCTAGCGGGGTGTAGCCTGGTATCTAGGAACCCCAGGATCGGTGACTCGATGCTCGACTACCTCCTCAGGTGCGGTGACAGGGATGTCCTCATTGAGACCAAGAGCGCCGTCCTCAGGGTAGATGACGCCGCGTCCTATCCCGACTGTCCCACGACCCGGGGGCAGAGGCATGTCAGGGAGCTGATTAGACTCGTGTCTAGGGGGGAGGCTGCCTATATCATATTCATATCCGCCCTGCCAAGGGTTAGGTGCTTCAAGCCGTATAGGGCTGGCGACCCAGAGATATATCGCCTCCTGGGGAAGGCATTGAGGGCTGGTGTGGGTGTCAAGGCCCTCTCAATCTATATGGATAGCCAGGGCTACGTATACCTCGAGAACCCCGACCTACCCCTGTGTAGGGAATGGGTTGAGGAGCTCTAGGTCTCTATATGCCCTGATCAAGGCTTCTCTGAGTCTCGTCTCAGGTCTATATCCACACATGTATAGCTCCCTAGCTATCTCAGCCTCTCCTCTATGGATAAAGCTCCTTATAAAGCCTAGAAGGCCGTGTCTCGGGAGTAGGTATGGTGGTGGGGATCCGGCTAGGCGTATATGTAGAGCTTCACGCCCAGCGAAGCTGGTGAAGTACCGGGTTATTAGCCCTGGATCCCCTCTATAGAGGACTAGGCTGTAGGGAGTCCCACTACCTATACATTCAAGGGCTGTCTCGGCTGATCCTATTATCTCCCACACAGGTGTGAAGCCTGTATCATTCCCCGTCTCTATCGATATCCCCTTCCTCGAGAGGAGGTAGAGATTCCTCCACTCTGGATGCGTGGGGAGCCTACCTATTATTAGACCCGGCCTAGGGATGAGGATCTTCATCCCCTCCCTAGCCAGTCTCATAAATAGCCTCTCGCCCAGAGCCTTGCTCTCACCATATACGCTGCTCAGGGGGTCGGGGACATATGCACTTATATGGATATAGAGCTTGTCGGGGAGGTGTCTACCCAGTCCTCGGAAGAGGATGTATGGTGTAACGGCGTTGGAGATGTACATATGCCTAGGTGTCCCCCTATTCACACCTACTGCATTGACTACTACATCGGCTCCACCAGCATTGGATAGGATCTCCCCAAAACCGTCGGTGAGGCTCTCTACTAGTACCTCTCTTACTCCAAGCCTTTGATAGAGCCTCTTTAGCCAGGGCCTCTTGTGGGCGCTTCCCCTCCTAGAGACTACTATGGCTTCCCAGCCCCTCTTCAGGGATTCTAGTACGAGGCTCCTACCTACGTAGCCGTACCCACCTATGACTAGGAGTCTTGTCATGACATTCGTTACTGGCCTAGGAACTTCTCCCTGAGGTGCTGGATATAGTACCTCGGGTTGATGTCCTCGCCTGTGGCCATCCTGATGAGTGTGGCTGGGTCGTAGGTCCCTCCATATCTGTGGATCTTCTCCCCTAGGAACTCCCTAATCGTTTTGAAGTCTTTCTCTATAATGTAATTTGCTATGTCTCCCTTCTCCCTCTTGAAGGCCTCCAGTATCTGTGAAGCCAGGATGTTACCCAGTGAGTATGTGGGGAAGTAGCCCATCATCCCGATGCTCCAGTGGATATCCTGGAGTATCCCCTCCGAGTATCTCTTCGGCCTTATCCCTAGATACTTCTCCATCATATCGTTCCAGACCTCTGGTGCCTCACTCACCTTGAGCCTCTCATTTACCAGCATGTTCTCTATCTCCATCCTGATCACTATGTGGAAGTCGTAGGTCAGCTCGTCCGCGTCAACCCTTATCAGCCCTGGCCTCACGATGTTGAAGTATCTGTAGAGGTCCTCGACTCTATAGTCCTTGGTGAAGCCTAGGTACTCATCCAGTATAGGCTTCACAACCTCGGTGAACTCCCTACTCCTACCGACTATGTTCTCCCAGAACCTGCTCTGGCTCTCATGGATGCCTAGGCTAGCCCCTCCCTCCAGGGGCGTATATCTCAGCTGGGGGTCTACCTGTAGGTCGTAGAGGGCGTGTCCAAACTCGTGTAGCACAGAGTACATCGTCCTCCTGAAGTCGTTCCCCTCATACCTCGTGGTTATTCTGACATCGTCTAGGCCTGCGGCCATTGTGAAGGGGTGTAGGGAGACGTCTAGCCTCGCCCTGTCCCATGGATAGCCCACCATGCTCAGTATCTCCTTATTCACCTTCTCCATGGCCTCCCTATCGTACTCGACCTTCTCCAGCTCGTGTTGACTTGGATACTCATCCCCGTTGTAGACCTCATCGAAGATCTTCTTGAGCTCTCCCGCTACATATGTTATGTTGTTCCTAGCCTTCTCGTATGTGAGGCCCTCCTCGAAGAGGTCGAGTAGGGCGTCATACCTATTATCCTCATAGCCCAGGTGCTCAGCAACCTGTATAGAGAGGTTGACAACCTTTTCCAGCATAGGCCTGAAGATCTCGAAGTCGTCCTTGATCTTGGCGTCCGCCCATTTTACCCGGGCCTCCTGCCTAGTCTTGGCTATCTCCCTTATCAGGTCGTCGGGTAGCTGTGTATATATCCTTACCCCCCTCCTCAGGATCCTCACCACACCCTTCTCATAGTCGTTGAGATCTTCAAGCTTCTCCTCAGCCTTATCGATCAGCCTGAGCATCTCCGGATCGGTCATAAGCCTCTTTGAGAGGGTGCTGAGCTCCGATGAGGCTATGGCCCTGTCTCTATACCCCTGCTTAGGCATGTAGGTCTCGCTGTCCCATCCCATGATGGAGGACGCGTGTCCCAATGCCCATATGACCCTGTACCTCTCGAGGATCTCCCTGATCGTCTCGTCCTGGAAGAGTCTTAGGGTCTCCATAGCCAAGCACTATAGGGTATAGGGGGGTTTGGAGACATATAAATGGGGCTCTCTATCAACGGGTAGAGAGTATCCCATCCACCTCCTCGACAAGCACCTCGACATGATTCTCAAAATCCCTGACGAGATACTCAGTATCCTCTCTATAGGTGTCGGGTTCCCTCATGACTCGGGATACGATGGCCTCGATCCTATCGGGCATGGGTACATAGCGGATGGGGAGGCCCCTACCCATGAGGTATATGAGGACGTCGTCCCTGAAGTAGAAGGATATTGTTGGGATCCCCATTATCCCAGCCTCTCTAGCCATCGTACCGCCTGAGGAGACTACCATATCCGCGGAGGCTATCAGCCTAGGCGCCTCGACCGCCTCCCTGATGATAGTCACGTTGTCTATCCCATCAAGGATCGTCTCCTCCTCGCCGTAACGTGGGATAACGGCTACATGGGCATACCTGGATATCCGCTCCACTATCTCCCTGACTGGAACCTTCGCTCCATAGCTGTAGCTTGCCTTATGCTCCACCCCGCGGAATATGATTAGCCTCTCAGGCGGCTCC
>WAKB01000013.1 GCA_015523545.1 Candidatus Geothermarchaeota archaeon | reverse complement strand
TGCATCGATGTTACGAGTACATATGAAGGTGCTATTACTAGGAGTGACGAGGCTGTAGCCACCTTGCTGTCGACACCGTATAGCGCTACTAGGCTTGGGACGATGATTATGCCACCACCTATACCTGCCAATGGTGCTATAAGGCCTGTCATAAGCCCGATCAGGACGAGCTCGGCTATGGATGGATCCCTCGACCCACTAGGCCCAACCTTCCGGTCACCCAGTATCCGGTGGGCGTTGTAGAGTAGTACGCTGGCTAGGACGATGTATATCACGGTCTTGGGTACTATGACCGTGAGGTATGTACTTATTGCCGAGGTGATTAGCTGGCCGGCGAGTATAGGCAGTGCTATGCCGAGCCTGGCTACACCCCTCCTGAGGTAGACTATAGAGGCGAGGCCACTCCCAACCAATATACCCGCGCTGGAGACGGCTAGGGCATTCCTAATCTCAAGCCCGAGGACGAAGTGTAGCACCGGAGTGTAGAAACCCCCGCCGCCTATACCAGTCACCGCCGAGAGTATCGAGACACCCAGGCCGAAGAGGCCTAGGAGGATCATCGTCACGGGCTCCACAGCTATACACCCATACCCGACACTACTTGGTTGGAGACCTAATATAATATAAATACCCCATCTAGGGACCGTCTAGACCAGCTTAAAAGAAGGGGCGGGATGAATAATCATATACTGGGGCCGGGGTGGCCGAGTGGTCTAGGCGGCAGGCTGCAGGTGTAGAGACCAGGACTGGGATGACCGGCGGACACCTGCTCCACCCGGGTTCAAATCCCGGCCCCGGCTCCAAAAATATTGAGCTTAGCATCATGAACATTAGTATCTTAGAGGGCTTATCATCATTCTTATTTATAGAGTAAAGCTGGAGAACAGGAATTCTAATAACTATTCAGAACACCGCTATTCCTCATTCATTGTGGTGCTATCTATAGTGGAAGTAAAGGACCTCTCTCCATAGTGAATACCATTGCATTGATGTCAAAGAGCTGATTAAAACATTAGTAAAAAGGAAGAGGGGTCTAGTACCAGCCTCTGAAATCTACCGGTCCTGGGCTCCAGACCAGCCTCTCTATAGTGTTGATGTATATTACCGTTGGCTCCCAAAAGCCCTCGTAGAATATCATGGCATCTATCCTTATGTATGTGGGTGAGTAGGCCACTCTAACTATCCTAAGGTCATAGTACCGGTACCCCGTCTTGGTTTGGTTCCAAGCACTGGATACTGGGCTAACCTGGCCCGACTGCTCACCACCCCCTACATCTCCAAGCTCATCTGGCGTATAGCTGTAGAACCCCGCAAACCCACCCCTATAGCCAAGTATCTCTAGATATGTCGTTCCCATGTCATGGCTGAAGCCCAATACCCTGACAGCTAGTACTGGTAGCCGTAGTATTATCCTCCCGAACCAGTTGGGCAGTGTTATCTCGTCGCCCACGTAGGGTATGTACCATGTACCGGCCGAGGCCCCCTGGAACTTTGCATCCACCCTTAATGGCGAGATAAAGCTACTCTGTACACTGAATATGTTTAGGGGTATATAGGACGTCTGGTCTACACGGTGTATAAATGTAGACGTGAAGCTTCCAGTGGGCCCAGTCACCCCAGAGGATTTTAACAGTCCTGCATGTGTATAAAGGACGGCTGCTCCCTGGATGGGTGTATCTGTATACTGGCTAAGGACCAGGGTCTCCAACGTCCATATACTGTTTATCCAAGCATTTCTAAGTATGGACTCTGTGCTCTGTACATATACAGTCTCTATAAGGGAAACGCCAAGACCATTCCTCTCATCCAACGAGTTTAACCATACTGGCCATAGAATGCTGTAGAGAAATACGACGTCGTCACGCTCTGCCAGATAGGCTATCAGTTCACTCAGTCCACCGCCCTCTGGGGCCTTTAAAATGTTTTCCAAGAACTTCTTGGGATCATCACCTAGAGGGTTACTAACGGCACCAAGCAGGACGTTTAGGACCAGCCCAGGACCACTCCTCTCCCAGTGGAAGTAGCTGAGACCAAAGATCCTGAGGTATTTAATGTATTCCCTCGTGTCTAGGCGTATTCCCTCTAGATATCCCTCTTCAACTACATTCCTTACATACATATCGAGACCCAACGATGAGCGGTCTGTAATGATCCATGCAAACTTGTTTGGCCATTCTGTATCACCATTATTAACAACATCGAGGTTGTTCAGGACTATGTATAGGGGTGAGAAGGTGTATCTGGTTAGGGCTCCCAGGAAGAAGGGAGAATTGCTCAGCTGGTAATTCCCCCCATCAACGTAGTAGTAGAAATTAGTCGCTCCACCAACTCTACCTAGCCTCAGACCGACAACCATTATATGTCCGAACCCCTGTCCAGAAGCCTCCACCCCAGAGATCCTCACATACATATTCGCGCCAGCAACCACCGCGGAGACACCTGGATACTTGAACGCTATACCCCCACCACCTCTCCATGAATATATTCTGTCTCCAACTACTTCGACGAGCAGGGAAGTAAGGGGCAAGTCATATGGGGCGAAGGGTGCGAAGGCCGCATAAATACCCATCTCGACCTGCATCAGATTCGCTTGGGACATCAACACTGGAGACTCCGTAGTGGTGGAGATATAGTAACCCACATCGGCCATGAATAAACTGCTGTATACATTAACGTATATCGGGTAATTAAGCGATATTGGTGAAGGTGAAGGGAAAGGTGGCAAAGGCTGTGCAGCCAACTGACTAGAGCCGAGCCAGGCTGCGGCAGTTCTAACCACCTCCTCCTTCCTAGCCTCACCCGGAAGAGATATCTCCCTCCTCGGGGGTTTGACCACCTCTTCATACTGCTTACCCTCACCAGGTCTTATTGTCTTCTCACCTATTGGGAATACCTTAGTAGGATCACCAGGTGGTGTTGGTGTAGAACCTATCATCACAGCTATCTCAGCCTTGATGAATGAGGAGTACACGTTTGTGGTTCCTCGCGTAGCAAATATACCCGTGTTGGCGAAGATAGAGGGGCCTCGGCCGCCACCCTGAAAGATGACGTCTGTAATCGGTAGTGTTATGTTCGACTGCATCAGATCCAGCCTACCGCTCATCACGTGGATCCCCACCAGCTTATATGGATCAACGACATCGTCATCTATGATCCGCACACCGACCATGGTGAGATTGGCCCCCGATACGACAAAGATAGGGTCGTAGAACATCTCATAGCCATCGACAGGTATATAGACGCCACCGACGATCTTCAGATTCTTGAAGACCAACACTGGTGTAGTTATCAGCTGGACACCGCTGACCTCAATCACAGACCCTGGTGGAACACTGTTGATAGCAGTATATATGTCAGGAAAATCAATGGGTACTTGGTAGGTACCGGCTCCCTGCACTGGGCCCAGCCCAAGAAGTACAATTATAATAAACACCGGGAGAATAATTACCCGCTTCACAACCAAAACCCTACATTGTACAATGATTAGTGTATAGTATATACAGAGTCGGTGCTATTCTGAACATATAGTTTATAAATTAAGTGTGTAGAGCCTCTTATCTTTGTTGATACACTTATTTTTAGAGGATTCTAACCCATCTTAACTAGGACTATCCTGTCGTCCCCATCTCTAGGAGCTCCCCTCCCATCCCTATTGCTTGTAGCTATTATGAATCCCTCGTAATGGGGTATTAGCTCCCTCAGCCTTCCTAATGTACCTGAGAGGATGCTATAGGTTGAGCCGCTGTTGGGGCTGTAGATGAATACTTGTGAACCCCTTAGACATGCTACTGCGAAGACGTAGTCGTCGAGGCCTAGTATACGTCCATCTATGAATGACGCCCCACTAGGCGCTATCGTCCTGTCCCCTGTCTCGAATACTGGTGATATGTATCTCTCGTCCCTGCTGTAGCCAGCGTATATAGGCCAGCCATAGTTGCCACCAGGCACTATCCTATTTATCTCGTCATGCCCTATTGGGCCGTGCTCACTACTGTATAGCTCGCCAGTCACTGGGTGCCAGTCGAGGCCCTGTGGATTCCTATGGCCAAGGCTATACACCTCGTTCCCAAAGGGGTTGTCGGGATGTGGCTCCCCGTCGAGGCCTATCCGGAGTATCTTACCTGCAAGGCTCTCCGGGTCCTGTGCCAGGCTAGGTATGTTGGCGTCACCCGTGGTCACGTATAGATAGCCGTCTGGCCCCAGCCTAATCCTACCCCCGTCATGTATATTCGCGCCGGGAATCCCGTCGAGGATCGTCTCGATATTTGAGAGGCCCCTATAGTCAGGGTCAAGCCTGGCCCTAACCACCCTGTTCACTATATCCCCATCCCTATATACACTCATGTAGAGATAGATCCTCCTATTAGCCTCGAAGTCAGGGTCGACCTCCAGACCCAGTAGACCAGCCTCACCGACAGCTGCTACGTCGAAGCTATAGACGACACTAGAGGCTCCATCCTCGATATAGACCAGCCTACCAGGTCTCTCGGTAACGAGAAGCCCATCCCCAACGATTCTCACGGCCCAAGGGATAGTCAGGCCAGTAGCCAGGTCTACCAGCTCGAACTCTGCCTCAATCTCGCCATACTCGGGTCTTGAGACTATCCTCAGGGCTACATAGCCAAGACCCGCCAGTATGGCTCCTGCACCGACCAGCTTTAGGAAGCGCCTCCTATCCAACATCAATAAAGGAAACTGTCTCCCTACCTCTTGAATATGCTGGCGGCTGAGGACGCGAGGAAGCCGTAGATAGCCCCGCTTAGGGTGGCGGCTATGAACCAGAGGGTCATGATCTCAGGAGTGGCTATCGACTCGAAGAGGATTGCGTCAAGCACTATTGCCCCCGGCCCGGCTAGGGCGCCTGCCACGGCACCTATCAATGGGTCGAACCTCCTATAGCCAGTCAATAGGTAGGCCAGCTCACTCAGGGCTCCCTGGACAGCCCCATATATAATGTTTGTAAAGGCGCCTGGGGTGGGTAGGAGGGCCTCCAAGAGGGCTCCGAGAGTCTCTCCGAGAAATGCGGCTAGGGGCTTCCTTATAAGGGTGGCTGCCAGTGGAGCTCCTATGAACCAGAGTCCGTAGGTGAATAGCCTAGCCGCTATGGGTCCTCCGATCGTCTTAACCGCCTCGTAGACAGACCAGGCGAATGTGAAGATGATCCCCATTATTACGGCGACAACTCCGAGAAGTGCGAAATCCACAGCCGTATATCTCAAGGAGCTGCCACCCCTCATCGCCATTCCTGAATCCCCCCTACCATGCTATAACCGTTTATTAATATTTTATGTAGCCAAGGCCCGAGAATCTTTTCAAGCTATACCTCAAGGGTTATAAAGGCTGGAGGAGGGGGATATCTGGGGGTAGCTGAAGGGCTATCAAGACCTCGGACACTAATAGTGTGAGTACCAGGATATCTATGGGGCCTGGCCTATAGCCACGCCTCCTAGGCCTACGCCTAGCGAAGCCCCGCAGCTCAGCCGCTATACCAGTCCAGAGGGCACGTTCAACAAGTATGGAGAGGAGGGGTCGGAGGAAGCCTATGAAGTCTCCAGGCGTGGCTATATATTGCCTGGCACCCCTCATCCGCCTCACGTTTGATATATCCCTGGCAAGCCTCTGGATAAGTGGTAGTAGGCGTAGGGCGTAGTATATCGAGAAGGCCACTCCCTTCGGGAGGTATAGATCCTCCTCCAACGACTTTACAGCTGGATATGGCTCTACAAGTGATAGGAATATCATGGTCGCGCCCGTTATGGCCATGAGTCTAAAGGCTATTGATAGGAAGCCGGTTATAACCTCTTGGCTTAGTAGACTGGCTAGGAACCTCTCGAGATTAGGGCCAGCATGGACAGCCACTACATTGAGGTATAGACCCGTCATCCCCAGTAGGAAGATTAGGATTAGTATCTTGAACCTCCTGTAGCCAAGGATAAAGCCTAGCAGGAAGTGGGGGACGGCCAAGAAGGCTAGGGGGCCAGGATCCCTCAGTATAAAGGCTGCCAGGGTTATTCCCAAGGCGTATATGAAGAGGGTTGAGGGTCTAGGCAAGACCCATCACCGGCTCGAGTAGGTACTCAGCAGCCTCCTCACTACCAGCCTCTCTGAGCCCTCCATCAATGATATATGCCCTGTCACAAACGTCAAGCACCAGCCTAGGGTCATGCGTAGCTATCAATAATGCCCTGCCAACCCTCTTCATCTCCACCAGCTCACTGGCTATGGATAGATAGTTCTCCAAGTCCAGGCCTGTAGTAGGCTCATCCATTAGTATGAGGCCATGCCCATAGAGCCTGGCCAAGAGGTGTAGAAGACGCCTCCTCTCCCCATGGCTCAGGAGATATGGAGGCATTGGGTGGAGATCCCTGGGAAACAGATCGAGGGCCTCCTTCCCAGAGACACTCAGGATCTCATCCCTAACCGTGGAGTGTAGAAAGAATATGTCGGGCTCCTGGGGAAGATAGAGTGGCTCAGTATAGAGCTTGATCCGACCATCTAGCGGATCGATGAAACGGGCTATCGTCTTGAGGAGGGTGGACTTCCCAGACCCATTAGGCCCTACTATAGCCACCGCCTCTCCACGCTCCACCACAAGGTCTACACCCTCAACCACCGGCTCGTCATACCCGACAACCAGATCCCTAGCCTCCAAAGCCAGGCCACGCCTCTCAACAGTGACCCTGGGCAGCCTCCTACGGGGAGATGTGTCGACACCCATCTCCTCAAGCTTCTCAGGATCCGTCTCCACCAGCCTCCCATCCCTCAAGACATATGTCCTATCCACCAGATCGACGAAGTAACCCGCCTTATGCTCTATTATCACCGCCTCATCAAGCCCCTCGAGGAAGCTCCTAACATCCCTAATACCCCAGGGATCAAGGGAGGCTGTTGGCTCGTCTAGAAGAACTGTATCGGGGTTGTGCGCAACGGCTGTCAGCATGGTTAGCCGCCTCTTCTCACCACCAGAGAGCTCCTCCACATGCCTCCCACCCATCCCTTCCAATCCGAACCTAGCTAGTAGCTCCTCGACATACTCCTCATCAGGCTCCAGCCCCAGATTCTCCATGGTGAAGAGGACCTCATCCCTAACCACGGGCATGGCGAGCTGCCTCTCAGGATCCTGGAGGACGATACCGACCCTCTCAGCAACACCTTCGAGACCCTCCTCCAATGGGTTGTAGCCAGAGATATCCACCTCCCCATCCACATACCCGTTCAGGAGGTGGCTAAGCACACCCGTCACGGCCAGAAATAGTGTGGTCTTACCAGAGCCCGAAGCCCCCGCAATTAAAATCTTCTCCCCCTCCAGGTAGAGATCGAGATCCCTGAGCACGGGTCTATCCCTATACCCAGCCTCATCAATCCTAGCCCTCAGCATCTATAACCATAAAAGTGTGTCTCCCCCTCTAACTATAAACAGTTGATATTACAACGGGCCGGGAATATCTCTAGTAGTGGTCAGGGATGACCCTCTATAGATGGATACTAGTCCTGGCGACTGTGCTACTACTAGCCGCATCCATCTATACATGGATATATAGGCCCGGGTCAGAAGTCGTGGTAGTCACAACTACCTCCCTATACGCAACAGGCTTCCTAGACATGGCCCGGGAGGCCTATGAATCCATATATCCCGGGAGCATAGTAAAGATAGTCTCCCTGGGGAGCGGTGCAGCCCTAGAGGCTGCTTCACGGGGCGATGGAGAGGTGGTCTTCGCCCATGCCCCGAGCCTGGAGAAGCAGTATATCGAGAGGGGGGTCCTGAGGGAGGGTAGGATAATCATGTACAATTATTTCGTGATAGTAGGCCCTCCAGACGACCCTGCAAACATATCCGGGGCAGAGACGCCTATAGAGGCGTTCAGGAGGATCTACCAGGCCGGGCTTGAGGGTAGAGCCATATTCATAAGCAGGGGGGACAACAGCGGGACACATGTGAAGGAGCTCGAGCTATGGAGGCTGGCAGGGATAGAGCCTAGTGGCGACTGGTATATCGAGAGCGGCTCAGGGATGGGTCAGACCCTCCTAATCGCGGATGAGATGGGTGGATATACCTTGAGCGACATAGGGACCTACGTCATATATAGGAGTGAGGGGAGGATAGCCCTGGAGAAGCTCTATGAAGGAGGGGATGAGCTGATAAACATCTACAGCATATATCTCGTGGAGGGGGCCGGGGACGAGGCTAGGAGGTTCTACAGCTACATCGTGGAGAATATAGACATGCTTATAGACCTCTTCAACCAAGAGGCAGGCACAAAGATCTTCTACAAGGCATCGGAGTACGACGGAAGCCTAAGAGATACGTGGGAAACACTGGCGGGCGATGCGGATTGAGCCTCCCGGGAGAGGTCGTCGAGATAACTATTAGGAGCCTATACGTATCGCTCACAGCATCACTACTTGCATCGACATGGTCGATACCCTCCACGATCTACGCAGTGTATAAGGGTGGAAAACTGTCGAGGGGCTACATATCCCTAATGAACACTTTGATGGGCTTCCCAACAGTCCTCATAGGCCTCCTACTCTACATCCTCTTCTCAAGGTCCGGCCCCCTGGGCATACTACGCCTACTCTACACACCGGAGGCAATGATAATAGGCCAGGCAGTACTGGTAACACCACTAGTATCCTCCATGATCTATGAGGTAGTCTCGAAGGAGAGGGGAGAGCTGATAGAGATGGCTAAGACCTTCGGGGCAGGAGGCAGGGAGGTGGTTGAGCTCCTAGTAGAGGAGAATAGGGAGGGGATAATAGGCTCCATAGTCATAGGCTTCCAGAGAGCAGTGGGTGAGCTGGGCATAGCCCTCATGCTCGGCGGTAACATAGCTGGCTACACAAGGGTCTTCACCACAGCGATAGCACTAGAGATACACAAGGGCCGCTTCGACCTAGCGATAAGCCTAGGCCTAATACTACTCCTCATAGACCTAGTCCTCGTAGCAATCATCAGGCTCCTTGGGTGGAGGAGATGATCCGGCTAGAAAGAGTGACTCTTGGCTACAACGGGAGACCCATACTCAGGGATATAGACCTAATGATAGGGAGGGGAATAACCCTCGTTACGGGTGAGAATGGAAGCGGGAAGACCACACTATGCAAAGCCGTTTCAGGACTACTACCACCCATCAGTGGTAGGATACTGGTTAGGGGCAGGGACATTTACCGTGAAGACGTAGAGAAGCCAGTATACATACACGACAAACCCGTGATCCTAAGGAGAAGTGTACTGGAGAACATAGCCTATGGACTGAGAATAAGGGGGGAGAGTCTCGATAGAGCCGTTGAGATAGCCAGGGAGTTCGGGCTGGAGGATATACTCCATGAACCAGCTTGGAAACTATCGTCAGGCTACCAGAAACTAGTCTCCATCCTAAGAGGCATAGCAGTAGAGCCAAACATACTAGTACTGGACGAGCCCCTAAACCACCTAGACAGACGATTCAGGAAGAAGATCCTAGACCACCTATCTGAAAACTATAGAGAGAAAACACTAATCATAGCAAGCCACAGAGAAGAACTAAGAAATATAGCCCACACAACACTCGAGATAATAGACGGAATGATAAAATAGGAAAGCCCTGACCAAAGACCTCCCTTTATAAAGGTTTAAATACTTTTTTGCGTCACATCTTTATAAACCCCCCTCAACTTCATAGGTTTGACACACACAAAACTTAAATAAAAGAAGCAGTAAAAATACGTATAGAGAAACAAGAGAAAACCCACGGGTTAAAACCAGACTAAGAAGGGTTGAAAGCATAGTCATTGGAAACGGTTATACGTAACCACTGTATCGCGTTAAAACCAGACTAAGAAGGGTTGAAAGGATCGTGCTCCTCATAGGCGTGGTGATCTTTAGGAGTCAGAGGTTAAAACCAGACTAAGAAGGGTTGAAAGGTTGGACTATTTGTGATTAGGTGTGCGTCCCAGATCTGAGCAAGTTAAAACCAGACTAAGAAGGGTTGAAAGTTTCATGGCTAGGAAAACAAGGGCATTCGTAAAGAGGGAGTTAAAACCAGACTAAGAAGGGTTGAAAGAAACATATTATTAACAGTGCTGACCTATGTCGATAAAGGAGTTAAAACCAGACTAAGAAGGGTTGAAAGGTCCGGCGGGGTCCCCCGAGGACCCGACACCCGATCTGCTTTGTTAAAACCAGACTAAGAAGGGTTGAAAGGAGAAGCAATGAACAGACTCGGCCACAAGCCGC
>WAKB01000012.1 GCA_015523545.1 Candidatus Geothermarchaeota archaeon | reverse complement strand
TCGGTCATAAGCCTCTTTGAGAGGGTGCTGAGCTCCGATGAGGCTATGGCCCTGTCTCTATACCCCTGCTTAGGCATGTAGGTCTCGCTGTCCCATCCCATGATGGAGGACGCGTGTCCCAATGCCCATATAACCCTATACCTCTCGAGGATCTCCTTGATCGTCTCGTCCTGGAAGAGTCTTAGGGTCTCCATTGCCAAGCACTATAGGGTATAGGGGGGTTTGGAGACATATAAATGGGGTTCTCTATCAACGGGTAGAGAGTATCCCATCCACCTCCTCGACAAGAACCTCGACATGGTTCTCAAAATCCCTGACGAGATACTCAGTATCCTCCCTATAGGTATCGGGATCCCTCATGACCCGGGAAACGATGGCCTCGATCCTATCGGGCATGGGTACATAGCGGATGGGGAGGCCCCTACCCATGAGGTATATGAGGACGTCGTCCCTGAAGTAGAAGGATATGGTTGGGACCCCCATTATCCCCGCCTCTCTAGCCATCGTACCGCCTGAGGAGACTACCATATCCGCGGAGGCTATCAGCCTGGGTGCCTCGACCGCCTCCCTGATGATAGTCACGTTTTCCAGTCCATCAAGGATCGTCTCCTCCTCGCCGTAACGTGGGATAACAGCTACATGTGCATACCTGGATATCCGCTCCACTATCTCCCTGACTGGAACCTTCGCTCCATAGCTGTAGCTTGCCTTATGCTCCACCCCGCGGAATATGATTAGCCTCTCAGGCGGCTCCTCGAAGAACTCCCTCCTAAGCCTATCCCTATCCACATTGATATATTCCTTCGCCCATGTATACTCCTCCGTCCCCCTATACACCCTTATACTACATGGATCCGCCCCATGCTCAACCCATTTACATGGAGCCACAGCCTCTGGCGAGACCAGCCTAGTTGCTAGGGATGCGGTCAGCTTCACCACTGGGATGTTGTGTGGAGTATCGTTGCTATATAGAAGGGGTATCCCCAGCTGGTAGGCAGTCCTGATCACCGCTACGTTCCCATGGCTCCATACTAGGTCTGGCTGATACTCTTGGAAGACCTCTAACAGCCGAGTCTCCTGCTCCAGAGTGGCTCTATACTTAGATATTATGTCTGTTCCGTACCACCCCGTCAAGACGTGCCTTATCCCTAGCCTATCGAGTAGGCCCGTAGTCTGGGTCGACTCCCTCGATACTACAATGTATTCATGCCCCTTCTCCTCAAGGAGAGGTATCAGATACTTGATTATCAAGACGTCCTTGGGTGTAGAGGCGTCGAGAACTATCCTAGCCAATAATACCACCTTCCCCTCTATCCAGCCGTCTTAATATAATCTACATTGCTATGTAAATTGTTGGGGTTTAAAATGGCGTCCCTCAGCACCGGCTATGTCATCGTTGGAGCCTACGCCAAGAAGCTCCGCAGGACACTCTTCGCCCAGCTCAAGGACTCGGTGAAGAATGGGGCGGTCTCTAACCAGGAGGTTGCACGTGCAGCCGCCGAGATGAATCAGCTACTATACCATATCCTCGTGGAGGATCTAGGCCTGGACAAGGGTGACGTGGTTAGGGTTAGGGTTGAGTATGAGGTTGCTGATGGCCAGGTCAAGTGGAAGCTGGACACATTGTCTATAGAGGCCTTCCGCCGCCTACCCGATGAGCAGGTGAACGAGGCGGTTAAGAACAGGGTGGCCGCCTAGCAGCCTAATCCCCTCCAATCTTTATCTCCACATCGAGCCCATACTCGATCTCCCTTATCCCCTTAATCCTAGCCCTGACACCCTTCTCATTAAGTATAATCTCTAGGTCCTCGGCCCAGTCGTAGAAGCCACAGGTCTCGCAGAAGGGGCCGATTATCCTAACCTCTAGGGTATCCCCCTCAAACCTCCTTATCTCAGCTATGGCCTCAGCCCCTCTATACCTGTTGTATTCCTCTATAGCCTCCCTAATCTCCCGCTTCATACCTCTACATCTATGTTGAATACTGTCCTTATCGCCCAGCCTATCGTGAAGGTTATAGCCGCCACGCCTAGGGTTAGGCCCAGCATCTCTATGTAGCTCCTCCTCCAGTCCGCCTCCCTAACCACCGAGGTATAGAATGTCAAGGCAGCTATTATCAAGGCCGCATTGAATAGGCTTATGCTAAGAGCTATTAGGGGGTTGGGTATCAAGAAGTATGAGACAACTAGTGTGAGAACGGTGAGGATGTATGCAGAGCCGGTGTAGAAGGCCCCCTTCACAGCATTCTTGTCTCCCTCACTCTTCCTACTGAGATATTCCGAGACAGCCATCGACATAGAGGCCGCTATACCTGTTATTAATGCTGCGAATCCTACGAGTAACGTGTTGTTCAGGGCTAGGCTAAGCCCTGCGAGGGCGCCCGTAAGCTCTATCAGGGCGTCGGATAGGCCCAACACTATAGAGCCTATAAACTCTATCCTCTCGTCGGATAGGAGGCTTAGTAGCTTCTCCTCATGCTCAAACTCGTCTTGGAGGATCTCCTCGGCAACTCCTATCCTCTGTGCCAACTCCTTATACCTCTCCTCCGACTTCTTCTCCCCCTGCTCCATCAGCTTTATGGTGAAGACGAGTCCAAATATCCTGTATACAAGTTTGTATAGCCTGATCCTCCCCCAGTCGGGCTCGACATCTACACCTGTATACTCCCTCCAAATGTTGTAGTGCTTCTTCTCATCTTCAGCTATCTCGAGGAGGATCCTCTTATTCTCCCCCTCCTCCTTCTCGGCGAGGAATTTATATATGTAGTGCTCGGTTATCTCCTGTCTCTGAAATTCTATAAGGTCTCTCTTCATCTCCTCCGTTATTATGCTCATCCCTATCCAATTATAGTGGGTGTAGAGACTCATATTTTAGTCCGATAGTGGTAATATCTCCCACATGAACTACGAGACCATCGAGATCCTTGATAGGGACGGTGTAAGATGGATAGTCTTTAACAGGCCTGAGAAGCTCAACGCCTTCAACACTAGGATGATGGACGAGGTTATCAGGGCTACGAGGGAGGGGGATGCGTGGGCATATGTCTATACAGGTAGGGGCAGGTTCTTCTCAGCGGGTATAGATCTCTCGGAGGTGGCATCCTCTAGTGATGCAGATGAGTCTGGAGCTGTGTTCGCAAAGCTTGGGGAGATGTTCAACACGATATTCCACCTCGATAAGCCGGTTATAGTAGCTCTAAATGGTGATGCGTATGGTGGTGGAGCCGAGTTCATATGGCTTGGAGACGTGGTTATAGCCCCTAGGGATGCCAAGATAGGCTGGGCCGAGGCCAAGTGGGGCCTTATACCCCCACTCTTACCCCTCCTGGGCAGCATATCGATGGGGATTGGGAGGGCCCAGTACATCGCCTATACATCGGGAGTCCTAAAGGCTAAGGATCTTGAGCACTATGGAGTCATCGCCAAGCTGGTTGATGATCCATCGAGTCTAGAGGAGGAGGTTTCAAAGACTCTTGAGGAGATTAGGGCCAACTCACCAAGAGCCTTCACATCCCTCAAAAACTATTTCAGGATGTTGAAGCTCGGCCCCTTGGCTGCCTATGGGGTGTCCGAGCTTGAGAGGCTGTCTAGGAGTGGCACAGTCATAGAGGCGGCTAAGGAGTTTCTCAGGAGTAAGAGACAGCCCAGCTACGACTGGGAATGAGTACACTTGACGAGGTATCTAAACCTGTCTAGCCTCCTAAAGTCCGTCTCGGGACACAGCCTCCCAACCTTTTTCTTAAGCTCCTCAGGCCTGTAGAAGTTCCCGGGGAAGCCTAGCAGCTTCTCGAACAGCCATATGAACCTCCCTATTATGCTGCCAGGATCAAACTCGAAGATGTAGATCCTCCCCCTCGAGACGGTGTGAGCGTTTTCCAGGGCCCTATCAACGTCGCTGAAGTGGTGTAGGGCGTCATGCATAATCACAGTGTCGAAACAAGCCTCTCTGAAGACCCTCTCCTCAGCTGGGGCTAGGACCCTGTCTATCGCCTCGGAGCCATAGCTCAGCAGTTTATAGTCAATGTCCTGGACGACGTAGTAACACTCCCTGATATAGCGGCTAAGGTATCCAGGCCCTCCACCCAGGTCTAGGACATTCCCCTCCTCATACGATAGGATCTTACCCGCCTCTCCGTAGAAGATGCTCTCCTTAGGGGGCTTTCTATAGGCGAGTCTCAATAAGTGTTGGCCGATCATCGGTATCTATATAGACTCCCGAGTATATAGGTCTGGGGCCATTTCTTAGACTGGTGATCGGTGGATGCCGAGGGTATCCGTGAGGTATCTTGCAGCGGTTGCAGACTATACTGGTAGGAAGGAGGAGGAGTTTGAGCTCCCCGACGGGGCGACTGTTAAGGATCTGCTAGACGTTATACGGGAGAAGTATCCCAGAGTCGCGGAGATAGAGAAGAGGTTCCCCCTACTGATCCTCAGGAACGGAGTCAACGCTAAGCTTGGCGATAGGCTTGGGGACGGGGATAGGATAGCCCTACTGCCACCAGTCTCGGGTGGGGGGTGTTTAAACTCCTTGTTGATAATTATGTGTGGTGGAGCTAGATGCCTGAGGGGAGGGTTATAGAGGGAGAGGTCGATATAAACCGGATTGTGGAGGACCTCTCGGAGAAGGCTGGGGAGGGTATGGGTGCGATAGTAGTCTTCATAGGTTTCGTGAAGGGCTCGGTAGATGGTAAACGTGTCGAGAGGCTTGACTACGAGGTTTATGAGCCATATACATCGCAGCACCTCCAGCGTATAGCTGAGGAGGAGATGGACGAGGGTGTTATGGATATCAGGATCTATCACAGGCATGGTAACCTGAGGCCCGGTGAGAAGACTCTATACATAATAGTGGCGGCTAGGGGTAGGAAGATAGCCTTCGAGAAGGCCCGTAGAGTATTGGAGAGGGTGAAGCATGAGCCCCCAATATTCAAGCTTGAGCACCGTGAGGACGGTGACTACTGGGTATTCGGTGATGGTATGAGGCTTAGCAGGGAGGAGACTCTACCCGAGAAGCGCCTCGAGTAGCTCTGCGGAGGCCTCAAGTGAGGCGTCGACCCAGGATATTGGGTAGATGTGTATCCCGACTCTGTACCCGCTCTCTCTAGCTATATCGATAATCCTCCCAATATTACTTGTCAGCCAGCCAAGGTAGTCCTCCCTATCTATTCCAGAGGTATCTATATATCCTGATAGATACTTTTCTAGGCTATCTAGATGTGGAGCCACACCCACTAGGTACGTCCTATCACTCGGTATTAATCCATTCATGAAGATTTTTAGGAAGGGCTCAGGATCAGTCAATACCTGTGACTGGAAGAAGTTTAGACCTAGACCTGCCTTGAATCTTATTCTCTCCTCCTCTCCCTCCCTATCAGGTATAAATGCTCCTCCAAGTTGGAAGCTATGACTCTCAACCCTATGCTCCTCACCATCAATTACTAGTCTACCATCCCTTATTCCCAAAGCCATATCAACAGCTTCTTCATAACTTATTCCCCCCAATCTGACGTCGCCTGATAGGAGGAGGAGCCCCTCAACCCCAATCAATGCATACTGTATCAGCTTTCCAGCTAGTGTATACATGTTTTCGACACCTAGCGGAACATGTATAATGACTGGGGTGGAGAGCTCCTTCTTGATATATAACGCGGTGTAGCCGGGGTCTGCAGTAGGTTTTCCAAGGCTGTGGTAGGGTATATTAATGGCATCTACGTATCGAGTTAGACCATAGCCTGTCAGGAACTCGGATATACTCTCGAGCTGTTCATACCGCCTAATCAGCGGAGCCTCTATAGTGATCGGTGTAGATCCACTGAAGATATCCATATTAAGGGTATTAGGGCTGTCCCACCGTAATTAAGATACCTACTTAATATGTCTGTAGCTGCTACATGGGTATATGGTCTGATATGCCTGAAGCCTTCCCAGTAGGTATCTTCCCCCGGTCGGATAGGCTGATAAGGACTTGGAAGGCTTATGAGCGGGGGGAGGTGGATGAGGAGGAGCTTAACAGGGTCTATATAGTGCATCTCCACGAGGTTTATAGGGCCATGGTCGATACAGGTGTAAGCTATACTCATGACCCCCAGTCCAACTGGCACGACATCTTCAGGCCCTTCACAAAGATGCCTGGGATAGAGGCTGGACCCGTGACGAGATGGTATGAGAACAACACTTTCTACAGGATGCCCATCATCAAGGAGCCTAGGTTCAGTCCAGGGGTGATGGATGGATATCTAGGTAGGCAGGTCGAGAAGTTCGACCTGTTAAGCCTACCCGGGCCATATACGATGGCTAGGCTCTCGAGGCTGGAGACAGGGGCCGAGGAGGTCTCGAACCTTATCTATAGAGCCGTGAACTACGTCCTGGGGAAGGGGTATAGAAAGGTGTTTTTACATGAGCCCGAGATAGTGTATAGAGAGTTGGACGCTAGGCTCCTCGAGAAGCTGTATAAGCCCTTTAAGGATCTAGACATCGTTATACACACATACTTCGGGGACGTATCCAAGATATGTCGGATCCTCGACTCGCTAGGGATCGACTATACCGCTGACCTCATGGAGACACCACTTGAGAAGGTTAGGGAGTGTAAGTCTCGAATACTCGGGGCCGTAGACGGGGCCAACACGTTACTGGAGGATCCGGGTGAACTCGTCCAGAAAATTAGGAGTGTAGTGGGTGACGAGTTCACAGTGATCAACAATGTGGATCTCGACTTCCTCCCCTATAGCTATGCTCTTGAGAAGCTCCGCCTCCTCGGTAGGATAAGGGGTGGTGTATAATGCTGACTACGCAGGAGATCGGTAGTATACGTAAGCCTAGATACCTTGTGGACAAGTATAGGGAGTACCTCTCGGGGGAGACGAGCTATGAATCTCTCCTCCCCTATATACGTGGGGCCAGCCTAGACACGCTACGTATGCTTGAGGCGGCTGGCTTGGACTGGGTATTCGATGGGGAGATGCATAGGTGGGAAATGTATTACCACCCCGTAGTCAACATAGAGGGTATCGAGATAGCTGGGCAGGTCAGGGTCTGGGACAACTACTACTTCATAAAGGGCCGGGTCGTAGATAAGCCCAGGCTTAAGAGGGACTACCACTATGAGGAGGCCAAGTACATCGTTGGGAACTCCTCTAGGCCGGTGAAATTCCCTGTGACGGGTCCGTATACCCTTGCCGATTGGAGCTTCAACGAGTACTATACCCGTGAGCTGGGGAGCATGGGTAGGGAGGCTAGGTACGAGGCTAAGAGGAGGCTGGCGATAGACCTTGCTAGGGATGTGATAAACCCTATCCTCAAGAGGCTATCAACACTTGGGCTCAGGAGGATACAGATAGACGAGCCAGCAGCCACCACACACCCGGGGGAGATGGATATCGTTGTAGAGGCCTTCAGGGAGGCCGTCAAGGGTGTTGAGAAGGAGGTCTCCATCCACATATGCTATAGCGACTATAGGATACTCCTACCCTATATGGAGAGTTTCGGTGCTGTCCAGTTTACACTAGAGTTTGCCAACCGGGACAGTTGGGAGCTTGGGGTGGATGATGATAAGAGGATAGGGTATCGACTCCTCAAGGATCTGAAGGAGATGGGGTATGGCCTCGAGCTTGGACTAGGGGTCATAGATGTACATGTCGATAGGGTGGAGCCCCCCGAGCTGGTTAGGGATAGGATCCTCTACGCGGCGAAGTATATAGAGCCGGAGAAGCTCTACATCAATCCGGACTGCGGCCTCCGTACCAGGAGTAGGGACATAGCCTATTACAAGTTGAGGAACATGGTTCTAGGGACCTTGATGGCTAGGGAGAGGCTCCTCTAAAATATTTTATTTATAACTTATTCCGAGGAATAGCCCTCTAAACAGGTGTGACTATGGAGTGGGATGTGTCCCAGGCTCCCGCCTATAGCCTGCTCAAGGTTAGGCTTGGGAGTGGGGAGACTATAACTGCCGAGCCCGGCGCCTTCATCGCGGGGTTCGGCGACTTTGAGGTTGAGACTAAGACTGGAGGGATACTACAGGGGCTTGCACGTACATTCCTAGGTGGAGAGTCGCTATTCCTAAACATTTTTAAGGCTAGGGGTGAGGCAGAGCTCTGGTTCGCCCCAGGCCTACCCGGGGACATTAAGTATCAAGAGGTTGATGGTAAGCTAATCGTACAGGACTTCAGCTACCTAGCCCACCATGGAGATATTAGCGTATCTATTGAGTGGCGGGGCTTCAAGGGCCTCCTCGCCGAGGGAGAGTTGGTATGGCTCAAGGTAGAGGGGCGTGGAGGCGTCTGGCTAAACGCATATGGGGGTATAGAGGTTGTAGAGCTCGGCCCTGGTGAGACTATGCAGCTGGACAACTTCCACTTCGTGGCTATGGAACCCTCGATAAGATACAAGATCAGGAAGTTCGGGGGCTGGAAGAGCTTCTTCCTAGGTGGTGAGGGTATAGTCGCTGAGTTGATGGGTCCGGGTAAGGTCTATATACAGACACGTGCACTGCCGCCCTTCATGAACTATATCAGGAAGTTCCTCAGAACCTAGCCGAAGAGCCTCTGATACTCCCTCATCATACAGCGGTTCCAGACCACCCTGGCCCCTTTCTCCCTCGCCTTCTCGGCCTCCGGGTGGTAGATACCCTCCTGTAGCCAGATAACCTTGACACCCTTCTTCAATGCCTCCTCCACTACCTTAGGGACCTCCTCTGATGGTCTGAACACGTCTACCAGGTCCACCTCACCAGGTATCTCCAGGAGCGACTTGTAGGCCTTGAGCCCCGCTATCTCGTCAGCCACGGGGTTGACAGGTATTATCTCATAGCCCTTCTCCCTAAGGAACATCGGTACATAGTGGGCGGGCTTCTCAGGGTTCCGGCTCATACCTACTACTGCTATCCTCCTCACACTCTTATAGATCTCCTTTATCTCCTCATCGGTCAGGCCGTCTGGAGGGATCTCCATGTAAGGCCTAATCGGCTCTCCACACTATTTAGGGGGGTATATACAGGTATTTGCATATCGATCCCCAGTAATACTTCTTAACATGGTTAAACTATCTAGGAACATCCTTGAGATAAGGTATGCAATAAGGGATCTAGTCCCACTGGCTAAGAAGTTGGAGAGGGAGGGTAAGAGAATAATCTATCTAAACATCGGGGACCCCCTGAAGTATGACTTCGAGACTCCCAGGCATATAATCGAGGCTATGTATAGGGCATCCCTCGGGGGTCATAACTACTACTCCGACTCCCTGGGGATAGAGGAGCTTAGGGAGGCGATATCCGAGAAGCTCCGGGAGCTATACAGCATCGACGTGCCGCCTAGCTGGGTAGTCGTCACTAGTGGAGTGGCGGAGGCGATAAACTTCACGTTTAGGGCTCTCCTAGACCCTGGTGACGAGATACTTGTCCCGGGCCCGGCCTACCCAGCCTATATCTCTGCACCGATGATCTATCATGGAAAGGCGGTTGAATATAGATGTCCACCCGAGTATGGATATGCACCTGATCCAGATGATATCAGGAGGAGGATTACTGATAGGACGAAGGCGATCCTTATAAACACTCCCAACAACCCTACGGGCTCTGTATACCCCGCCAAGACGCTCAGAGAGGTTCTCGATATAGCTGCGGAGCATGGCCTCCCGGTCATCTCCGACGAGATCTATGACAGGATCATCCTTAAGGGGGAGTATCATCACCCATATAGATACTCTGGAGGAGACACCCTCTACATCGGGCTTAACGGTTTCTCTAAGCAGTACCTCATGACCGGCTGGAGACTGGGCTACCTATATGTCTCAGGCCCCGACAGGGATGTAGATGCATTCATGGAGGCCATAGCTAAGCAGGCCCGTAACAGGCTATGCCCAAGCACGCCTGCACAGTATGGTGGTGTAGCAGCCCTCAGGGGTGGAGATGAGCATCTACACGACATGGTAGGGAGGCTGAGGAGGAGGATGGAGACATTCGTCAAGATGGTGAATGAGGTTCCGGGCATAGAGGCGGAGATGCCCCGTGCAACCTTCTATGTCTTCCCGAGGATAGACGCCTCACTACTCGGCGACGATAAGAGCTTCGTGGAGAGGCTGCTTCTGGAGGAGGGGGTATACCTCGTCCACGGCTCAGGATTCGGCAGGTATGGGGAGGGCCACTTCAGGGCTGTGGTTCTGGCTCCCGAGGAGCTACTTGAAGAGGCGGTAGAGAGGATATCCCGCTTCGTAAGGAGACGCCTATCCTAGGAAGCCGGGTCTAAGCCTAGCCGCCACGCGATACTCACTATCTAGGATGAGGTAGCCGAATACTATCCTATCAAAATCCTCCGCTGGTGTATAGATGGTTATCGACTCGTCCAGGGGGTCTAGGCTCCTCAGTAGGCCTAGGCCTGCGAACCTCTCTCCACGGTAGAGGCCTAGCAGAAGTCCTCCAAGCCTGTCTAGGTCGATGTACCGGGGCCTAGCCCGTGTCTGGGGCATGACCTCGGGGATGACCCCCCTATCCCCCTTATAGGCGATGTAGATGGTCTCACCATCCCAGTAGGCCCCGAATATCGTATCCCTATAGGCCTTGTAGCAAATCCTCCCCAGCACAGTGTTGTGGATCTCCACATCACCTAATCCCCTCCTCACCTCTCTACCCCCTGAGAGGAAACGGTCTAGGTATATCCTCCTATAGCTCTGCCTCTCTGCAACCCTCTTAGGCTTTATCGCCTTTGGCCTCTCCATAACGGCTGGCCGATAGTCGGCGAGGTCATCCACCAAGTGTCTTGCCTCGCCGGCCTCCTGTATAATTACGACCTTATCAGGATCTACCGCCTCTGCAAGGCCCCTCTTAAGGGCTCTGGCCGCCCCGCCCCTTATGTATCCACAGGTGTTTATGATAAGGTCCTCCACCTCAGCCCCCCTCATCAGGCTGAGTACCCCGACCACGACCTGTAGGAGGTGGCCCGTAGGCGTTATATCTCCTACGAAGTACGCGTCTGTAAGCCCGATATCCATGTAGCTTGTGTACTGCCTATCTATATGGGCATATCCTATAGTGCCCGGCGGTCCTATGTCGGACTGGCCGAGATCAGTATCTATGACCCCTGTCTCCACGCCTAGGCCGACTAGGTAGTTGGCTAGGAAGAGGGTGAGCCCACTCTTCCCAGTATCTACATCCCCTATGATGAGGATCTTCTCTCCGGGAGAGATCCTACTGGCGAGATCCCTCCACTCCCGTGGAATCGGGTCCTCATCTATAGAGACTATGTAGAGGGCACCTGACACCTCGGCGTATCCATCAAGTATTGATACTGGGCTCTGCCTGTTTGCCGGCACCCTGAAGCTGGTCTCCACCACCTCAGCACCGAAGACCTCTGCCCTGCCATATATCCTTATCTCGGCTGGGCCGCCGACCACGTAGTGCCCAGGCTCTAGCCTCGACATCCATATCCACACCTTTGAACCGGCTCCATACCTGTTTAGGGACACTAATTAATTTCTCGATGTGTCAATATATGACCAGTGACCCGGGATGGACAAGTTATATGCAGGCCGAGTAGCCAGGTGCCACCAATACGTGGAGGAGATGGTCTCACACATAGCTGAGATGATAGCCGAGAGGGCTGAGGACCCTATACTAAGGAGTGTGGCTAGGCTCATTAGCGTAGACTCTAGGAAGCATAGCATGATCCTCTCCGACATTGCGGATCTCCTCGGTGTTGAGAAGTTCCCAACCAGCGACTGCAGTCGCTACTCAGGTGCTGCCTATGGCTTCATGGGCTACCTAAGAGAGATGGCGGAGAAGGCCTCGAGAATAGGGAGTGACGAGGAGGGGCTGGAGATCCTAGAGTCGGTTACCGATGTACTTACATCGATAGCCATGGCCGACAGGACATTGATAACGGAGGGTCTTGAAGGAGGTGTGAAGAAATACTTCATTACACTTCTCCTCAGCATGGATGATGACGACCTGAGACATATAACGCTGTTAAGGGAATATAGAGATACTCGCGGAACCGAATGATTGCTCTCAATTTTTCCGCATCTCTTAAGTTTTAAAATTTCAAAACTTGAAAAATTAGTTTTGTTGAAGCTTTAAATATCGATAGCTAAGCATTTTTATTCACATGCTGAAAAACTTCCTAGCCCTCCTAACAATCCTAATTCTCGGAATTAGCATACTTCCATTCACCAACGTATCGGTACAGGCTGCCTGGGCAGGGAACGACCCCAGCATCAACTACGAGTTCTATATAGAGCATAGGGCTTCCGAGTTCATCAATAAACTGGAGAATGAAAAGCCTATCGACGAGGTTCTATACAGAATAAAGAGGCCAATAGACGTCATAGTCTTCCTACGCGAAGGCTTCAATCTATCTGAGCTTGACGGACTCTTCCTCACCTTAAGGTATCTACCTGGTCTCAGCGGGGTAGTAGTAGCTACAGGGATGATCAAGCCGGGGGCTATAGAGGTGCTGGAGAATAACGAGGATGTCCTGGGTGTCATGGTGGATGTGCCCCTAAAGGGTGATAGGTATACAGAGGAGGAGTTTCAGGTAAGGTTGAGCTTCGCCCTTGGAGAGATCTCAATACAGGAATACATGGATAGAATGGCGGAGTTGAGGAGGCAGAGGTATGAAGAGCTCTTTGGAGGTGGTGAGTCGCAGGGCCCTCGGGGAGGGATGATGGATCCAAGACCCAACATGGTCTTCGTAGATGACATCGTCGGGATAAACCAGTTGATAGGCGCTAATCCACTGAAGAGCCATTATAATGGTACAGGGGTAACAATAGGAATCATTGACGAGTCGGTGGACTTCGGGTCTTTCGGCCTGTTCTCTTGGAAGGGGAAGATGGCTAGGGATCCAGTCACAGGGATAGTCACATCCTTCAGTCCGGATTATGAGAGGATTGCCCTAACAAATGTTACTGTTACGGCCTACAGTTTAGGCGGAAATGTGTACCTAGACACTAGTGGGACAAACCCTGCAGTATTAGCATTTGGATGGGTTTTCTCATTCCAAGCCCTTACTGGTTGGTCATTCCCAGTAGATCTAGAGGTTACAGGGATCATGAATCCAGGTGATACAGCCAAGTTCGGGCTGATATACGACATTTGGGGTGTGAATGTATGGGTTCCAGTAATCGTTATAGACTCAGATAACGATGGTAGCTATGACACCGCCTATGTTGACGCTTCATCAGAGTTTAAGCAGAGGTGGGGCATGTTCCCTGACTGGGATCTCTTTGACGAGGTGCCTCTCAGGGCTAATGACATGGCGGTTGCAATATATGACCATAACGGTGATGGATATCCAGACCAGTCTTCAGGCTCATTGGCGTGGGGCCTCGACTTCCAGTGCTTTCTACTTTTCACCGCTCCATCTAACCCTGATGCATGTGGAGTATTGGAGCCTATTGACGATGACGGTGATTATGTTGTCCTCCTCTTTAATAGCAATAGACTGGGCCATGGAACCCAGATAGCTAGTGTAGCAGCAGCTGTGGACGACTTCACAGGAATGACTGTAAACAACGTGTTTGAAATAAATGTTGTGGAGATTCCAGCAGCACCCTACACCTATAGCTCGGGTATAGCACCCAACGCTAGCATACTCTCAACCAACATAGAATATCCCTACAATAGGTATGTAGAGTCAATACTGTGGACAACCGGCTTCGACTTGGTGACACCAGCTTCAGACCTCTTCGTAGGCTTCTACGGAAACATTTATGGAGAGTGGAGATACACTGGTAACCATAAAGCCGACGTTGTGGTAGTAGCTTGGGACTGGTGGCATAGGGAGCACTGGAGCTACAACTGGTATGCATATGGTCCCCACTTCCTAACGCTCCTAATCGATGCCCTCTCAGTACCTGGCTACCTAGACCCGGCATATCCAGGCACCCTCTTCGTCTTGTCGGCTGGGAACCATGGGACTGGCCAGGGAAGCATGGTCACACCCTCATTCTCAATGTTCGGCCTTACAGTGGGTGCCTCCACCTCATATGAGTATGAGGCCTACGTAAGCAGCATCGAGGATGGTGGATATAACGACACTGTGGCCAGCTTCTCCAGCGCCGGTCCAACCTTTATGGGTAATGTTGAGCCTGAGATAGTGGGTGTAGGCGCCAATGCCATGGTACCTACGGATGTAGAGTACTCAGTAACCTTTACATACAACCAGTTCTCAACCCTAAATGGTAGCGTGCTGGTTAGCTTCAGCGGTACGAGTATGGCAGCTGGCGTTGTTGCGGGTGTAGCTGCAATCGTTATCCAGGCATACCGCGAGGTCCACGGTGTTGATCCATCACCTGATGAGGTCAAGAGGATTCTGATGAAGTCTGCTGACGACTTGGGTCTACCAGTATCCCTACAGGGTGCGGGTAGGGTCAATGCATATAAGGCGGTCATGGAGGTTCTTAACAGTAAGCCCGACATATATTCACCAATTACTGGTCAGAGGTTTGTGCAGCGTGCATTCCAAGCCTTCCAGATCAGAGCTAGCGGCACACTCGGCGACAATTCACATCTATATCTTGATGATCCTAACCAGCTATTGGCAGCGGCACAGAACTGGTATGAATACTCGCTCTTCGACTGGTTCGGCCTGGGAGACAGTTTGATGAGCTACCCAGCCATAACAGTCGATAATAGCCTCGGTGCAACAAGTGTGACCTACAACCTCGATGTTGTAAGGGCTGAACTGGTCAATGAGGAGACGACCACTGCGCTCTTCAATAGCCCACCGGGACTCTTCGTTATACAGACGATTACGCCATGGTCAGGGGATTATGACTTCATGATGGTCTTCATAGACATGAACTATAGCATAATGGAGGATAATGACGATCCCTGGTGGCCTGAATACCGTTTTGGCGTCATTGTACTTGACTGGATCGATAATGGGGACTCGGTGCTAGACCCGGCTACAGACACCCTATACAAGATAGACTGGGGGTCTAACTTCTACACGCCATCAAATACCCAAGCCATCTACGTCCCGAAGCATATCATAGACAATCTGCAGGGCCAGCTAACAGTCATTATTTATGAGACTGGAAACGGCCATACCCACCCACTTAGCGGTGAAGTAAATATCCATGTTAAGTACTGGAAGCATCAGCAGCACCCATGGATAACACCCTCGGCACCCTCGATAACCGTCCCTGCAGGGGGTGTTGGCACAGTAAGCCTAGATATTAATGTGCCGACCAACATTGCCCCAGATATTGAGCAGGGCTTCATCATCTTGGACGACCCGGTAACTCCCGAGGTCGACTATAGGGTTCCGTTCAGCTTCATACTCTATATGAGGACAAGGGCAACAGTAGGTCTAGTTGATCCGGTTGTTGATGAGCCCTATGGCGACAGCTTCCTACAGGTGAACTGGCTACATGGACTATATTTCTTCGGTGACTACGTCTCTGGTGATAGGCGTGGCTGGTTCCTACAGTATCTCGGCGACCCCGAGCAGAGAACCTTCGGCATCTATGCATACACGGAGTGGAATAGCTTCCTCGCAGATATCGACATGTTCAGCATGGATGCTGGGCTGAGAGTAAATGATGCGAGTGCTGACCATGGCTGGAGCTACCAGCCATTCAAGATAACGAGGCTAGGCCCTAGGAACGAGATGGTTGCTATAGCTCCATCACCGGCTGCTACAGCTCTCACTGGTGGTGCACCAGATACTGTCTGGCTGTATCAACAGATATATGATGCCAATGGGGCGCAGTTCGCCAACCACTCTGTCCGCTATGCAAAGCTACGCTGGGGCAACGGGACAACCTTCAATGAGACCGATATAACGGTGACCCCAGTTACAGGTGGTGTGAACGTCACCATCCCAATATTCATAGAGACAGGGGTGAACCTCTCCAACATCCAGTTCTTCGGCTTCCAGGCAGACCCAGGTATCGTGGTTGCCGTCACACCTAGCACGGCCTCCGCGATAGCATTCTCGAACAACAATATGGTGACTCTGAGCCTCTTCATACCAGACAGTGTCCTACGCCAGGTATCGGGCAGCGGGGCGATGGAGTTTGACTTCAACTTCAGCGTGACGGCCGACTACCTGCCATACAGTACACTCTTCATGATGCGGGTGAAGGTACAGCCATTCCCGCTTCCACTCAGGGCGATGGTGCAGACTGGCGACGGTGTATACTGGCTCGACATAGGCTCCTTCACCGGCTGGATATATAGGATCTGGTACTATGAGTATGACCCCGGCACCGAGACCTTCGGCAGCGAGGTAGGCTATACACATAGATGGCCGGTAAGAGTTACAAGCGTATTCGCCAACAAGGACTTCGGAATAGTCAGGGCGGTTGTAGGCGTCAGGCTCAACGATGGAAATATGGGCTGGTACCCAATAACAATCATAGTCTGGCGCAACACCGATGAAGTGTGGCTACTAGGCGCCAACATCCTCGTCTAAAACCTATCTCCCTCCTTCTTTTTCCATCTCTCATCATAACTTTTGTATCCACGTATTCAGTACTAAACGGCCCGTGGAACTTCTGCAGGGGGTTTCAAGTCATCTAAAAAATCGTATTTTATAGGGCTATATTGTTCCGTTGCACTAGATACAAATATTAAACTATTAGTTTATACTTCCTAACCTTTATATAGTCCTCGTAACAGAATTAGATTACATGTTTAGACAGTTGTCATCCCTGCTAATCACCCTAATCTTTCTTATAAGTCTCTTACCACCCTATACAGTGCCTGCCCAGGGAGCATGGGCGGAGAACGATCCCAACATCAACTTCGACTTCTACATTGAGCAGGTGGCTACAGAGTTCGTGGAGAGGCTGGAGGCAAAGAAGCCGATTGATGACATACTCTACAACATTGAGAGGCCGGTCAGCGTTATAATGTTCCTCAAGTCTGGCTATGACCCGGCAGAGATAGCGAAGTATTTCACATCGATAAGATTCCTACCAGACATCGGGCCACTGGGCGTCGCCACTGGTATGATCAAGCCGGGCGCTGCCGAGGAGCTCTCCAAAATTGACAGCGTCCTAGGAGTGATGCTCGACGTCCCGGTGGACTTTCCAGGAGACTTTGACGACAAGTTCTTTGAGCTTAGGCTTAAGTTCGCCCTAGGCGAGATAAGCCCAGAGGAGTTTAGGGATGCACTGATAGATCTAAAGCGCGCGATGATGCAGAGGAGGAGTGACAACGGCTTGAAGACGAGGGACATACTACTCCCGGCTGGTGTCGAGAGAGGTGACGCCACCATCTCACCAGATATGATCTATGTCGGCGACATAGTAGGCATTAACGAGCTGGTAGGTGTACAGCCACTCAAGACACAGTATAACGGTACAGGCGTGACAATAGCTGTGGTGGATACTGGTGTTGACTTCGGTTCCTTCGGACTCTTCTCTTGGCTAGGTAAGGTGGCTAGGGATCCAGTTACTGGTGTGACCACATCATTCAATGCCGATGCCGACTCAATAGCCCTTACTAATGTGACTGTGACGGCATTTCCATGTGGAGCGAATGTATGTGTCAACACACAAGGGACTAACCCGGCGGTATACTTCTTCGGTTTCGTCGTTGACTACATATGGATGACCGGTGGAACCTTCCCAGCAAACATGATAGTGACCGGTATTTTGAATCCTGGTGACACAGCCAAATTCGGTATACTCTTCCAGTGGCAGACAACCTTTAACCTCTTCCCGGTTCTGCTAGTAGATGGTGACGGCGACGGATTCTATGATACTGCCTATGTAGATGTCTCCTCAGACTTTAACGACTTCTGGTATGGAACACCTGACTATGACTTCTCGGACGAGACCCCGCTGACTCCAAACGGTATAACAGTGGCTAACTATGACGACAACGGCGACGGATATCCTGAGCACTCCACAAGCACATTGGCATGGGGTCTAGACGTGACCTGTGCCATACCAGTGATCAATCCACTCAACCCAGATGGATGTGGCCTACTAGAGCCGATCGACGACATGGGTGACTACGCAGTCTTCGTCTATGACTGGCACGGCCACGGTACACAGGTAGCTAACACAGCAGCAGGGGTAGATGACTTCACTGGTCTGCTGGTAAACACAATGTGGGGCCTATATCCATATGGGCCAGGAATCGCTCCCAACGCAAGTATAATGGGCATACCGATATTCGGCTTCGGCAGCATAATCGAGGGATGGTTCTGGGCAGCCGGTTTCGACCCAATGCTCCCCTCATGGTTGTTCCCAGTGGCTGGCTATGGAACAGTAGCTGGCATATGGACATATACAGGCAATCATAAGGCTGACATAATCAGTAACAGCTGGGGCTTCATACCTAATGAGCACACAAGGTTGAACTGGTTCATCTATGGACCGTTCTTTATGAGCCTATTGGCTGACGCATTATCGGTTCCAGGCTTCCTAGACCCAGCTTATCCAGGTACACTGATAACAATAGCTGCATCCAATGATGGCCAGGGTCATGGAACAATCACGACACCACAAGACAGTATGTTCGCCATGACAGTTGGCGCTTCAACAGCGTTCATGATATATAACTTCTTGCTAGGCATCGGTGGAGGGCATAACGATACTGCAGCATTCTTCTCCAGCCGTGGACCAACATACATGGGCAATGTCGAGCCAGAGATAATGGGCGTTGGAGCATGGGGCATGACTCCGATACCTCTCTGGTTGGCCCAGTTCTTCTCATTCTTCATGACACCCACCATCAACGGCTCGTTCCTTGATATCTTCGGCGGAACCAGTATGGCAACACCAGTCGTATCAGGTGCAGCAGCTGTAGTCATACAGGCATATAGGGATGTACATGGAATCTCACCATCTCCAGACTTCGTCAAGAGAATTCTTATGAGAACTGCTGATGACACAGGTCTCCCGGTATCTATCCAAGGTGCTGGAAGAGTAAATGTCTATAATGCCGTGAACGAGATTCTCAATATGGATCCTGATGTTTATGCACCACTTACTGGACAGAAGTTTGCTCAGCGTCTATTCGTCCCTGTTCTCCTTAGATGGGCTGGACTCTTTGGGGACGCTTCATGGCTATACATTGGAGATCCATGGTCATTTGTAGCAGCCGCCTCTAACTGGTATGAGTATTCCCTATACGACTGGTTCGGCCTAGGAGACACAGTACTCGGCTATCAGGCACTGGTTGTGGATAACACCATGGGTGGATCAGCTATATCCTATAATGTCAATGTCGTTAGGGAGAGGCTGGTCTACGAGGAGTACATGAGCTTCCCAATACTACTAGACGGCAGCACGAGTGTAGTTGCTGAAATACCTTACACACCATGGGCAGGATCATACGACTTCCTCATGGTTTTCGTAGACTTCAACTTCACTGTGTTCGATGATGCCGACTCAGCCTTCTGGGACGAGACCAATATTCAGCTACAGGCTTGGGACTGGGTAGACGATGGAGACGGGATATTCGAGTTCTTAGGAGACACTAACTATCTAATCGACTACGCACCCTTCTGGTCCAATACACAGGCCGTCTTCATACCAAAGAAGATCATAAACAACCTCAACGGGCAGCTATTCATAAGAATATTGGAGACCTGGGACTTCCACAGCCACGTATCAGTAGAAACCATTAATGTCCGCTTCGAGTACTGGAGGCTAGATCCACATCCATGGATAACTCCCTCTACCCCAACAGTAACAGTGCCAGCTGGCGGTACAGCTAATGTCAACATCGATATAATGGTGCCCACCAATGTGGCGCCCGGTGTGGAGCAGGGATATGTTATACTTGATGATCCAGGAACGCCTGAGATCGACTATAGGGTTCCGTTTAGCTTCATACTATACAAGAGAACAACAGCCCTAGCAGGTCTAGTAGACCCTATGCCTGTAGAGCCTTATGGCGAGAACTTTATCCAGCCCAACTGGTTCCGTGGCTTCTCGGAGTACTCATTCACATTAGACATCTTCCGCTTCTCAGGCGATAGGCGCGGATGGTACTTCACATACCTAGGCGATCCAGAGCAGAGGACATTCGGTATCTATGCCTACGCACAGTGGGACAGCCCATATGCAGATATCGACATGTTCAGCGTAGACGCTGGGCTACTGATGAATGACAAGAGCGACCTAGCAGACAATGGATACAAGCCTCTACACCAGACCAGGCTAGGGCCCAAGTCTGAGATGGTGGCTGTCTGGCCATGGCCACTAGCTACAGTCCTCTCTGGTGGCGCCCCAGACCTGATATGGATGTGGCAGAGGCTCTATGATGCCAATGGCTCACAGTTCGTAAACAGCTCTATCCGCTACGCAAAGCTATCATGGGGCAACGGATCACTATTCAACAATACGGTCTTCGATGCTATCAACGTGCCGGGCGGTGTACAAGTGCTGGTGCCTATAAATATAGAGACTGGTGTAAACCTAACAGCTGTACAGTTCTACAACTATGAGACCGATCCTCAGATATCAATCATGGTAACCCCAAGCGTTACCCCAGCAGTGGCGTTCGCCAATAACAACACGGTCACCCTAGGCATATTCATACCTCACAGCGTGATGCAGCAGGTGTTCAACAATGGGCCTATGGCCTTCGACTTCAACTTCACAGTGACGGCTGACTACCTGCCGTACGAGACGAAGTACCTAATGAGGATCATTGTAGAGCCATTCCCACTACCGCTGAAGGCTATGGCTCCATCGGGTGACAGCGTCTTCTGGCTAGACATAGGAAGGTTCAATGGCTGGATCTACAAGATATGGTACTACGAGTTCGACCCAGACACAGAGACCTTCGGCAGTGAGGTGGGCTTCGTCAAGAAGTGGCCAGTGAGGGTCGTCAGCGTATTCGCCAGCCAGGAGTTCGGCATAGTGAAGGCTGTGGTAGGTATCAAGCAGAACGACGGTACAATGGGCTGGTACCCGATAACCATCGTGGTCTGGCGCTACAGGGAGGATGTCTGGCTCCTAGGAGCCAATATCCTGCCGTAGAGCCATATCCCCAACCTTTTTTTTCTCCAATATTTATAACCCTCCTAATAACTCTCCCTCCTAGATAGGATTTCTAGGAGCCATATACCATCCTATATTTTCCCCGTCTCCACTATACACCTATATATCAAGTTTATACCAATGGTGTCTGCTATGGCGTTGGCCCATGAGGTTATGGAGAACTATGGTAGGCTCAAGCTGTACATAGATGGAGAGTTCGTGGAGAGTGAGACTAGTCAGTATATAAAGGCCTTCAACCCTGCTAAGGACGAGGTCATAGCTGAGGTTCCCAACACACTGCCCGAGGAGGTTGACAAGGCGGTTGAGGCTGCTTATGAGGCTTATCTCAAGTGGAGGGAGACCCCCATACCCACGAGGGTGCAGTACCTATTCAGGATCAAGGAGGTCTTGGAGAGGCATAAGGAGGAGATAGCCCGGATAATCGTCCAGAACCATGGGAAGACCCTTGACGAGGCACGTGGAGAGATGAGGCGGGCGATAGAGAATGTAGAGACAGCTATAGGCGTGGCATACCTCCTCGAGAAGGGTGAATACCTAGAGAACATCGCCAAGGGGATCGACGAGTATCTAGTGAGGGAGCCACTAGGAGTAGCCGCCATAATCTCCCCCTTCAACTTCCCCGTCATGGTCCCATTCTGGTTCATACCATATGCACTAGCGGTTGGAGACACCGTCGTGGTGAAGCCCAGCGAGATAACACCCGTACCCTTCCACTGGGTGATAAAACTTCTACATGAGGAGGCGAAGCTCCCCCCGGGCCTGATAAACGTTGTCTACGGCCTAGGCAACGTGGGTGAGAGCCTAATAAGCCACAAGAAGGTATTCGGAGTCGCCTTCGTAGGCTCAACCCCAGTGGCCAGGGCTATCTATAAGAGGGTTGGGGAGCTGGGTAAGAAGGCTATTCTACAGGCCGGTGCCAAGAACTTCGCAGTTGTAATGCCAGACGCCAATATGGATAGAACGATACCGAACCTCATCTCAAGCTTCTTCGGCAATACTGGGCAGAGATGCCTAGCAAACAGCGTCCTAGTCCCAGTTGGAGAGGCCTACGACAAGGTAGTTCCCAAGTTTAGGGAGATGGCTAGCCAGCTCAGACTCGGCTACGGCCTAGACGAGGATGTGGATATGGGGCCAATGGCCACTAGGAAGGGGTTGGAGAGGGTCTTGAAATACATCGATATCGGTTTAGAGGAGGGTGCCAAGCTGACCCTCGACGGTAGGGGTAAGAAGCCTGAGAAGTATCCAAACGGCTACTTCATAGGGGCGAACGTCTTCGAAGAGGTTACACTAGACATGACCATAGCCAGGGAGGAGATATTCGGCCCCGTAGTCTCCGTAATAAGGGCTGAGACCCTAGACGAGGCTATCGAGATGATCAACAGCAGCCAGTATGGAAACGCCTCCAGCCTATTCACATCCAGCGGAGCAGTGGCCAGGAAGTTTAGGCGGGAGGTCAACGTTGGCAACCTGGGTATAAATGTGGGTGTAGCTGCACCAATGGCCTTCTTCCCATTCGGGGGTAGGAAGGAGAGTTTCTTCGGGGTAGTCCATGGCCAGGTCGACAGCCTAGACTTCTTCACTGATAAGAAGATCGTCATCGAGCGCTGGTGGTGATGAAGCGCTACACACTCTCCAGCCTAATAACTAGGCTAGCCAGTTTCGAGGAGGCCCTTGCCCAAAAAATGGATGCCAAGGGATATGTGGAGGCTGCGGAGAGGGCTAGAAGATACGCCTCGGAGATACGTGAGATCCGAGACTTCATCATCGTGGAGATGACACTGGAGCCTATTGAGACACTCGACCCGATGGAGTTCCTCGACGACGCAGCCAATCCTGAGGAGGTGGATAATCTTAGGAGGAGGGTGTACACCAAGATAGCTGAGGATGTAGAGCCTGTGAGTGGTGAGCTGGCAGACCTACTCAGGAGACTATCCTCCTAACCACTTTTTATCATCCTTGAGACAGTATTGGCTACTACGTAGCTCTCCCCCATCCACTCGACTATCCTAATATCTCCCAGCTCCTCCAGCTCCCTAATAGTCTCCATACCGGGCAGCCCATTCTCCTCTAGATACTCCACTGCAGCTTTCAGGGTTAGGGGGTATAGGTTTACAACATATATCAGCTCCTCTATCGGGTCGTCACTCTTCCGGTCTAGGAGGCGCTCCCCGGGCTGGTCAATGATATAGACCCTATTGGGCATGTAGCTGCTCAGATCCCTATACACCATTCTAAGGACATTCATGTCGGGAGGTCTGACACCCCTGCCGGGCGGGAGGTATGGTGTGACCATGAAGTACTTGTTAGGATTAACTATCTTGACCGCCCTGGCGAGCTCCATAGCCTCGTCGAGCGAGTCGTTATAACCACCCACGAAGACTGTCTCGAGATACATCTTCCTCCCATAATCCCTCCGGAACTCTATCAACCTCTTAACAACCTTCTCAGGGTCGATCTCCATGCTAGGCTTGTTCAGACTATCCACAGTGTCCCTATATACCGAGTCCAGCTTGAAGAGCACGATATCGAAGTTTAGTAGTAGGTTATATATAGTATCGTCGAGGAGACCCGCACTATTAGTATATATCGCCACGGGCTTCCCGAAGGATTTGAGGATCCTTATGAGCTGTGGAAGCTCGGGATATAGGGTGGGCTCTCCCATCGGGGAGACTAGGAAGGCGTTTACCCCCCTCACCCCCCTCCTGAGGACAAACCTCCCAATATCCCTTGATACCCTACTAAATCTATCCTGTGAGAGGGGGCATGTATCTGTTAGAGGCGTCCCGAATATGCAGTATCTACATGAGAAGTTACAGACAAACTTCTCGAAGGGATCCACTATGTAGACCTTCCTTATCTTCTGGTCTATTACGGGGCCACCTATAAACTTGTTCAGCATCATATATTTACAGTATTTAGATTTGATACGAATTCAATTGGGGGAATATACAGTATATACCCCTAGCGGGAGACGTAGTCCGAGGATAGTAGGTAGTATCTATAGGGTGTCTCAAGATCCTTGGAGACTCCTATACGTCCACTCCTACCGATCTCTACACTACTAGGCTCGAGGTAGTGTAGCAGCTCTAGCTCCCCGCCCCTGATGTACACTGGAGTGTCGTCAAGCTCCTTGGTTATGCCTAGCGCCCTTGTAAGCCTACCTGGTCCAGTCGTTAGGAGCCTCTTCCTCTCCACCCCACGCCTCCTAAACATCTCCTCCACACCGATGAGGGGCTCGATCGACCTTATGAGCACGGCTCCAGGACCCCCTGCCGTGGTTACTATGTTGAGGAGCCAGTTGTTATGAACCATGTATATCAGTGTCCTGCCGGGATCCCTATACATAGCCCTACCGATGGAGCCCTTCTTCGACGCTCTTGACGCCGGATCCTCAGGGCCGAAGTAGGCCTCCACCTCGGTGATCATACCACCCAGAACCCTTCCTTTTAGGCGTCTTATGATGAGTGCTCCGAGTAGCTCTGATGCCACTGTTTCGGGTGATCTCGAGTAGAATTCTTTTGGTATGGTCTCGCCATACCGCGCTGAGAACCTCATACCTCCCTTTATATCTATTTCCATAGGCTATTTACTATTCGGTGATCCTGTGATGAGAATATCTCTGAAGGTTAGGGACATAATGGATGATAAGGTGTACATGATCGATGAGGGCCGTAGCTGTAAGGAGGCCCTCGATGAGATGGTGGACAAGGGTGTCTGGAGCCTCCTAGTGTCTAGGGATGGACTCCCTGTAGGAGTGGTTACGGAGAGGGATATCATCAAAAAGGTTATACGGAAGGGGTTCAGCCTAGAGGGTGTACAGGTTGGTAAGGTGATGTCCAGCCCCATAATAACCGTCTCTCCGGACGATCCCGTAGCTAAGGCCATGGAGCTCATGGTTCAGAACGATATCAGGCGTGTATATGTAGTGGAGAAGGGGAAGATTATAGGGAGGGTTACGCAGACCGGAGCGTTTAAGAAGATCTTGGACATACTACTTCTCCTCAGCGACCTATCCTGGTATCTATAGTATTGGGTAGAGTGGTTAGCTAGAAATGAGGGGTAAGAAGCTTGTTGTAGGGATAGTCCCCATTATAGCCTTTATCGGGGGCTACTCGATTGGACTGACTTTAGAGCAGGCCTTCGCAGTATCTATAGCAGCCATGGTTATATCCACAACCCTACTGATGTGGAAGTATAGGCTCTCAGCAAGCGTAGCAGGTCTATCAATAGCATTCCTGACAGGTATACTTCCATTCAAACTCTTCCTCGAGTATAGCCACATGGATATCATCCTATTCCTCCTAGGGATGATGACGATCGTCGGGTATCTAGAGGAGAACCACTACTTCGAGTATCTAGTCTCAAAGATGATCCCAGTACTCCATGGCAAGCCTAAGCTCTTCATAATAGTGATGATGTTCACGGCGAGCTTCTTCGCAGCTGTCGTGGACGAGGTGACGGCTATACTCTTTATGAGCGTCATCATGCTCGAGCTCTCAGCGATATACCAGCTAGACATTAGGCGGATGATACTACCGATAACCTTCGCCGTGATAATAGGTGGCTCAGCCACCGTCATGGGTAACCCTGTAGCTATATTGGTAGCGTTCAGGGGAGGGCTAACCATGCAGGACTTCGCCTACTGGGCAACCCCAATAACACTTGTCTCACTAGTCATCCTATCAGGGATGGTGATGCTCCTATTCAGGGATGAGATTAGGAAGTTGGAGGAGAACATGTCTAATGTCAAAATTGAGGAGATCGTAGAGGCTTTGGCGGAGGAGGTCCACTCAACTAGGAAGGCAACCATATTATTTGTACTCGTAATAGGCTCGATAATTCTCCATAACCAAATAGCGACCTTCATATCCAGTTTTGGGGTCTATGTAACACCTAAGGTGGTGCTAGTCTCAATAGCCCTACTGGGTGCTAGCGTCATATTGGCTACGGAAGGGGAGGAGGGGCTCACAGTGTTCCTCCATAGGGTCGATTGGCAGACTCTAGTTTTTCTACTATCCTTCTTCAGTATTGTAGGGAGCTTGGATAACGTTGGTGTCTTACAACTGATAAGCAATGCTATAGTCGAGGCTGCTGGTGGAAACGAGGGGATGATGTTCCTCTATATAGCTGGGATAACAGGGGTTCTGAGCCCAGTGATGGACAACGTGTTGACTGTGGCTACGCTTAGCCCTATAGTGGAGGGGCTTGGTGAAATGGGAATAGATGTTGTACCAATATGGTTTGGAATGCTTTTCGCAGGTATATTTAGTGCATTAGCCACACCTATTGGGACCTCTGCAAGCCTAGTAATGATGGGCCTCCTAGAGAGGCGTCGCGTTAAGCTCATAACCTTTGGTGAGTGGATAAAGGTGGGGTTACCAGCGGCTGTGATAATTCTTGGTCTTGCGATAACCATAACCTATCTCAGGGCCTATGGAATGCCAGTCTAACCCATCCCAACCTTTTTAATCCTTGGATAAGAAACTAGTTATCAAGATGAGTAAGATGAGTGACTATAACGTAGCCACAATTCTTGTATACAAGCTCCTTAACTCCGTCTATAAGGCCGTGACCGAGGAACTAGGTGAGGAGGCCTGGGACGTTCTCTGGAAGAGTGGGAAATACCTCTTCAACGAGGTTCGCGAGGAGATTGGTATTGAGAAGGGTTTGGATGTTGAGGAGGCTATTCGGAGGCTCTGCCAATACCTAAGGAGGATAGGTATGGTGGAGGAGGTCCGCTTCGAATTCAATAGGGAGGAGGGTGTACTAGAGACCACGGTCATCTTCCCCTTCTCAATAGCGAAGTATAAGAGGGAGGCTGCCGGCCCAATATACCTATTCACGAGTCTCCTCTCCTCTGTACTCGAGTACCTAGGCTATGAGATGGAGAGGGAGGGTGAGCACTACATACTTGAGGGGAACAAGCTTAGGGAGAGGTGGCGGATAACCAAGGCTGAATAGATATATACTAGGCCGATATAGAGACCCGGCTCTAAACCGTGATACCCGGTGTAGCCCATGGCGAAGGCGGTTATACTAGGCGGTGTAGGGGCTGTAGGTATAGAGGCTTCAAGGGACTTCATCGAGACCAGCGGCTTCGACGAGATAGTGATTGCGGACTACAATATTGAGAAGGCCCGCAGATTCATCGAGGAGTATAGTGACGATAGGCTCTCGGCAGTAAAGGTCGATGTGAATGATGAGGATGCCCTCCGTAGCGTGATCAAGGGCTCTGATATAGTCATAAACGCTCTGCCCTTCAAGTACGACTATATAGTCACGGAGTTCGCTGTGGAGGAGGGGGTCTCAGGCGTCGACGTGGCTACTGAGCAGGACCAGTTCGACCTGACGCCGAAGGCCGAGGAGACGGGTGCACTCTTTGTACCGGGTGTAGGCGCTACCCCAGGGACGACAAATCTCATGGCTGCCAAGGCTGCCCAGCTCCTCGACAAGGTGGATACAATCGAGATATTCTGGGCCGCCTTCCGCTGCACCGCTCCTAGCCCAGGCCTACTCCACGTCACGATATGGGAGTTCGACCCAAACCTTAAGGAGAGGGTTGTCTACGAGGACGGTGTCCATAAGCCTGTGCCCCCCTACTCAGGTGCCAAGTGGGTAGAGTTCTTCCCATTGATCGGTAGGAGGGAGACTGTCTTCGTCCCCCACAGCGAGACCTACACACTGCCTGAGTACCTGCCTCCCGAGAAGAAGCCTAGGAGGGTATATGTGAGGGGTACTTGGCCAGACGAGACGATGAACCTGTTGAAGGTACTCCTCTACTACGGATTCTACGAGGATAAGCCCGTTGACTTCGACGGGGTCTATGTTAAGCCGATGAAGTTCATCTACCGCTTCATGCTACAGAGTGAGAAGGCCCGTGAGACAGAGGTCTGGGGCTACGGCCTAAGGGTTGAAGCTACGGGCGAGAAGGATGGTAAGCCAGCGAAGGTAATAGTCATGAATGAGCATCCCAGCGGTGTGGAGGGCTGGGAGGGTAGCAGGGCATACTTCAGGCCGATAGGGAATCCACTCTCCATAGGTGCCCAGATGATCTATCGTGGCGAGACCCTGGTGGAGAAGGGCGTGTATCCACCTGAGGCGGCCTTCGACCCCGACAAGTTCTTCCAGGAGCTTGGTAAGAGGGGGATAAAGATCTCCTGGGAGGTGGAGTATCTCTAGCCCCCGCTCCACATCCTTTCTACATAATTTTTCTAGGTGGGTATATCTCAAGCCTCCTCTTTAGGCACCAGCTGGCCAGCTCAACCCCCCTCCTATACATACCTGGCTCGACAAGCATGACCTCATGGGGGGCGTCACACTTTATAGATGCCTCTAGCTCACCGTTCATAATCATCTCCTCAACCTTCTTCCTCCTGGGGAGTGCGAGGATATATGGATAATCACCCAGACCCATCCTTACATACTCGGACGTGGCCTCCTCCACTGCACGGCTTACCAACTCTCTATAGCCAATCCTCCCCACGTATCTACACCAGAGCTCTATCACGAGCTGGTAATGGTTCTCGATAGATATGCTGTATGCCTTCTCCTCCCTCCCAACCGTGTTTATATAGATGATGTGGTACCTCGGCCTAGACATGTCTAAATATAGGTCTCCAGCCAGGGATAGTTAAGTTTGGATCTCTATGAGGCGTCTCTACATACTTGGAGCCTCCTGGTGTACCCGGTGCCAAGAGGTCTACTCTGGGCTTAGGGAGGAGCTTGGAGGCGATAGTGTCGAGTATGTAGATCTCGACAGGTATCCCCATCTACTTGAGCGGTTCGATGTAAGGGCATACCCCACACTAGTCCTTGTGGATGGTGGGAGGCCTATAGCTACGCATATTCCTGAGGATCTGGATGATGCCAAAAGGTTCTATAGGGAGGGCGTTGGTGAGAACTTTATGCGGCGATGCGTCTATAGAAGGGTCGGCCCACCCAGTAGGGATGAGCTGAATATCGTAATCAACTTTATAGAGAATGTCTATGACTGGGTGGAGGGAGGGCTCACCGGCGCCTATAAGCTAGTGCCCTACAGGGAGATGGAGTTCCTCGTGAAGGCCTACCTAGACCTTGGGGTCAGGGGCTATCTCGAGATGGTTAGGCGTACAATAGATATCGTTCTACAGAGCGGGTTGATGGATTATAAGAGGTATCTAGTCTCCCATATGAGCCTCTCGCCAGACTGGGAGAGGCCCGACAACATCTATCTCCTGGAGGAGCAGGCTAGGATGGCCCGCCTCCTAATATGGCTGGGCAGACTTACCGAGGCGGAGGTATACATAGACATAGCTAGGCGGATGGTGGAGTCGATATTCAGCCTCTTCCTCGACAGGGGTGTGAGGGCATACCTAGGCTCAGAGCCCATACACATGGGGGATGGGGGGATACACCCATATGTAGAGGCGTTGGAGAGCCTCTCAGAGATGGGTCTCGACCCTAGGCTGAGGCCTAGGATGCAGAGTCTGATCCCCCTAGTCCCTAGCCATGGCAAGATACTTGGGGAGTACCCCCTCATCACACAGGCATATTATCTACACACCCTGCTGAACATATACCGCTACACTCGTTGGAGGGAGGGGCTGAGGAGGGCTAGGGACCTAGTCAATAGATGGGCTGGGTGGATACATAGCCTACCCACGGTGGATACTGAGAGGAGCCTCCACCTCCACCTCGATAAATGGGTGTGCCGGCCACCCAGGACAAACGTCGTATATGGCCTAGCAATGTATAGGGCCCGGATCTACGGATTGGCGGAGGAGGAGGTCCTGGGCGAGGTCCTCAGCAATAGGTGGGACGTGGTTAGGAGGAATACGTATGACGCCGCGACGTGGGGGATTGGGGTGGCCACTCATCTCTACGGCTTAGACCTATTCAGGGTATCCGGCTATAAGGGCCTCCCATCCAAGATCGGCGACCTAGTCAAGCCCTTTACCGAGATAGTATATGCAGATGGTGAGAGGAGGGTTGAATACGTCTCCAGGGGGGTAAGCTTCGAGATATGAATCTATATAAACGGTTTATTCCCCGGGTTATATCTTTTGGGGTGAGTATCGTCTATATATGTCCTCCGGGGAGAGGGCTGAGATACTGGAGGTTCTGAGGAGCGCGACCGAGGCTACGGTATCCACCTATGGTGGAGAGGTTATCCGTAGTAGGGCTATGCACTACGCGGTGGCCGACGACTTCACGATCTACCTAGCCAGTATGAAGGGTGACCCCAAGATCCTACACATCTCCAACATTCCAAGCGTAACCCTACTCATCCTACACAAGGCCACTCCGCCTGAGACCTATATGGATCTAAGGGAGTTTGGGAAGTGGAGTGAGATCGAGATACATGGCAGGGCCTCGATAGTCAGGGATGAGCGTGAGAGGGAGTATGCCATTAAGATGTTGGCTGAGAGGAGCCCGATAGTCAAGCTCCTCTACCAGAATAACCAGACAGGTGTGCTAGAGGTGATCAGGGTGGAGCCCCAGATAATCAAGTATAAACGTGTCCGCGACATTCTCGAGGGGAAGCCCCCGATAGTCATATCCTTCGAGGAGAGTAGGGATCGTGGTGGAGACATAACCATCCTGGCTAGGAAGCTCAAGAACCTATACTACGCGATGCGCGTACCCTTCATAGCAGCAACCATCCCATCAATAGTCCTCGGCGGCCTATTGGCACTGTATCATAGGGGCGTCTTCGACCCAATACTATTCATCCTCACATTGATAGGTACCATCGCAGCCCATCTAGGGCTCAACTTGATGAACGACTACTACGACTATAAGATGGGGGTTGACCAGGTGAATAAGGAGGGGGTCTTCCCCTTCACAGGTGGCAGTAGGGTTCTCCAGATGGGTCTATTGTCACCCTTGGAAGTCTTCTTCACATCGATATTTATGATCTCGCTTAGCGTAGCCATAGCTGTGTACCTAGCCCTTGTGGTGACGCCCCTGGTACTAGCTGTAGCCGCCCTCGGCTTCACAATAATATTTGCCTACCACGTCCCGCCCCTAAGGCTGGTCGATAGGGGGCTTGGCGAGCTGCTGGTAGGGATTGGTTTTGGGCCTGTATATACACTCGGCACGTACCTCGTGATGACTGGTGAGCTCTCGGTGATACCTGTCCTGGCATCCCTGCCTCTGGCACTCCTAGTTGCGGATATACTTGTGGTTAATGAGTTCCCAGATTATAAGGGTGATCTCAAGGCTGGTAAGCATAACCTGGTTGTGAGACTAGGCAGGAGGCGGGCCAGGTGGCTATCCCACGTCCTACACTTCACCGCCTACCTCCTAATACCGGTGCTATATCTGATGGGTATATATCCACCTGAGTCCTTGATAGCGCTGCTGGGCCTCCCACTATCCATCTACGGCAAGATAAACCTCCACAGGAACTATGAGTCGCCCTTTGACATGATACCGGCGATCGTCTCTAACATAGTGGTGTATGTGGTGACTGGCTTCCTCATATCGGTTGGCATACTCTTCTCGGTTAGTCCCAGCCCAGCCCTATTGGCGTCAATACTTATGGGCATAGCTGGATTCACAATCTACGAGCTGGTCGAGCTTAGGCGTGGTGTCAGGGCATTCAACCTTTTAAGGCGTACAGTCTCCAACTAGATGCCTAGGTGGGAGGGACTAACCTTTTTATCCACCCACATATTTAGATTCAATGACGGTGTGTAGTGATGAGTATATGGATGTTACGACTTAGGCTGTTACTGGCAACCACGATATTTATAGCGATCTCTACATTGGCCTTCACCATTATCCTCAGTGTCACAGGCCTTTTCAACCTCTATCTCCTAGCAACCTTTGTAATCCTATTCAACCTCATCCAGTGGCTCATAGCCCCTAAGATAATCAACAGTATCTACCGTGTTCGTGAGCCTAGGCCGGGCGAGTCTTGGCTGGTATCAGCTGTAGATGAGCTTAGTAGGAGGAGTGGGATAAAGACTCCCAAGGTTTTTGTGGCCGAGGTACCTATACCAAACGCGTTCGCCTATGGCAGCCCCTTGACAGGTAATATGGTGGCTGTCACCACGGGGCTCCTCGAGACCCTTGACAGGGATGAGGTTGTGGCGGTGCTTGGCCATGAGGTTGGGCATCTCAAGCATAGGGATGTCCAGATCATGATGCTCCTATCCATCCTACCCTCAGTCCTCTACTTCATAGGATACTCGCTATACTTCTCAAGCCTCTTCAACAGGGATAGGGGCGGTGGGCTATTGCTGGTGGGCCTCCTCTCGATACTACTATACTATGTCCTAAGCCTCATAGTCCTATGGGTGAGTAGGCTCAGGGAGTACTATGCCGATCTACATGCGGCCCAGATAGTCGAGAATGGTAATATTAAGCTGGCCAATGCACTGGTGAAGATCGTCTATGGCACTACTAGATATGTTGCTAGAGGAGGGGATGTACATAGGTTCAGTGCTGTGAAGCCCCTATTGATAGCTGATCCAGACACGGCTATCGACGATCTACGCGACCTCGCAAGGGAGGGGTTTATAGACAGGCGTGTACTGGAGCTGGCTAGGAGAAGGCTAAGGACTGAGGAGCGTATTATGGAGCTGTTCTCGACCCATCCACATATTGTGAATAGGCTTAGGAGGCTCCTCAGCTATTCTAGGTAGCTCCTCTTCTCCACCCACCTCTTTACCAATCCATTCCTCTCCAGGAACCTCCTATATCTGTATAGGCTCCTCAATACTTGTAGATACGCGTTGGGCGAGTAGGAGACTGGTATCCCTAGGCTTGGGAGCTTTAGGGAGGCCCTGAAGCTATATCCATATGGATATGTCAGTATTGTCAGGGGCTTGACATGCCCCTGGCCCCACTTCTCCCTCATCAGTCTTGAGACCCTAGTCCCGAACTCGCTGGAGAGGCTTGGGGAGGGGTAGTAGGGTATAACCACGATGGAGTCGACATCATCCCTCCTGTAGAGCTCCTCGATCCTATTTAGATACTCCTCGTCACCAGCTGTGCCCCCCACGTCTATATATGCAGATATCTCCATATCCATTGCCCTAGCCCTGTTTAGGAGGGATATGCCGAAGCCACCTGCCCCGGTGACTATGCCCAGCCTGAGTCCACTGGGTAGTGGCTGCTTCAAGATGTGTAGAGCAGCCTCCCCCACAAGGTCTACGTCGTCGAGGAGTATGCCTCCCGCCTGCTTAACGGCTGCCCTCAAAACTTCCCCACCGGCCAGCTGCCCGGTGTGGCTCTTGACGACTCCCCCTATCTCCTTATCCCCGCCTACAACTACTAATACGGGCTTCTCACCAGTGACGCTCCTGAGAACCTTATAGAATTCACGGCCGTCTAGGACGCCCTCCACATATAGGGTTATCAGCTCCGTCTCAGGGTCTCCATATAGCTCCGCCAATACCTCCACGATCCCGACATCTATCTCGAGGCCTAGCCCAATGAATATCGATACACCCAGTCCTAGCTCCGCCAATATATCGAGTATCTGTGTACCTACAGCTCCTGACTGACTAGCCACGGCTATGGATCCTCTCCTCGGGTATCCCTGACGGATCGGGTCTAGGAAAAGTGTGTTTAGGCCCCGGGAGGGCATATATATCCCTATGCTGCCCGGCCCCACTATACGCATATCACTCCCGCCTAGTACCTGTAGGAGTTGGTCGAGTTCCTCCCCAGTTGTTTGTGAGATGACTATGGAGATCTTCACCCCCTTGGAGACGGCCTCCCCAACCACCTTTGGAACAGCCTTCCCGGGGACTATGACGATGGCCATATCGACCGGGTATGGTATGTCGAGGAGGCTCTTGTAACACCTCATGCCTAGGATCTCCCTGGCGGAGGGGTTTACAGGGTATACCCTGCCGCGGAAGCTCCTGAGGAAGTTCCTAAGTATTATGTGTCCCGGCTTAGAGGGGTCTCTAGACGCCCCCACTACGGCGACGCTCCTAGCCCTCCTAATGATCTCCAGCGGCATTATAATGATGCTTGGGATATGGTGGATATAAAGGATGGATACAATCTATCCATCTAGTTATGGGATCACCTCGACGGGACAGCTGGTGCATAGATGATGAGTAGGAAGGCCTTCTCATTCTTCACCGGGGGGAAGGATAGTACGGCTGCCCATCTAATGGCTAGGAGGGTGGGTATAGACCCAGAGCTACTCGTGACTATCAGGCCCCTCAACAGGGAGAGCTACATGTTCCACTCGGTTAACCTTTGGGTAACCACTATACAGGCGGCCCTACTCAGAAGGAGGCAGATATTCTACACCGTCTCGGGTAGGCGTGAGGAGGAGGTTGATGAGCTACGGCCACTAGTTGAGAAGCTATATGAGGCTGGCTATGAGGTCGCCACTGTAGGCGGGCTCCTCAGCAACTATCAGAAGAGGCGGTTTGAACGACTACTGGGTGAGTATGGCGTCGAGCTCTTCAGCCCCTTCTGGGGTGTGGAGCAGGAGGAGATCCTACATAGATACATAGGACTAGGGATCATGTTCATGCTTACATCGGTATCTGCACTGGGGCTTGGGGAGGAGCATCTGGGATGGGTGGTCAGGGACGAGGAGGATGTAGAGAGGCTGGTAGAGCTGGCCCAGAGATACGGCTTCAACCCGACTGGGGAGGGTGGTGAGTATGAGTCTCTGGTTCTCTATGTAGAGGGGTTCAGCCACGTGATTAGGCCGACGAGGATCGTGAGGCACTGGGATGGATATACTGGATATGTGGAGATACATGGTGTAAGGCTGGAGAGAGCTGTTGAGAGAAGAGGTGGGCTCGAGGTGGTTAGCCGTGGATGAGGTGTCGGAGGGCAAGATATGGGAGCTCGAGTCTAAATGCCCTAGGTGTGGGGCAAGCTACAAGATAACCGAGTATCTATACCACGTCCCCATGGATGGGAGGGTCATCATATCCAGTGGAGAGTGCCCCTCCTGCGGATATAAGTATAGGGATATAAGGGCGGCAGAGAGCCACGGACCACAGAGGCTGAAGCTCTGGGTCGATGGGCCTGAGGATCTAAACGCTATCGTTGTGAGGGCCTCGACAGCCTCAATATACATACCGGAGCTAGGTGTCTCTATAGAGCCTGGCCCAGCGTCACAAGGATTCATAACGACTGTTGAGGGTATATTGGATAGGGTCTCGAGGGTGTTGACAGTCCTGAAGGATGATGAGGAGGTTGATAGGAGGGCGTGGGAATCGGCTAGGAAGGATCTGGAGGATGCTAGGAAGGGTAGGAAGAGCTTCACCCTGATACTTGTCGATCCCGAGGGGGTTAGCAGGATAGTCTCGGACAAGGCTGAGAAGGAGCGTATGTATAGCCAGTAGCCCTGGTTAATATCTAGGCTGTCTCAATAACCATCTATATGGCCCGGATGAGTCCAAGGCTTATATACATAGTCCTAGACGGTGGATGCGACGGTAGGCCTAACGGTGAGACGTGCCTAGAGAGGGCTGACACACCTAACCTCGACTTGATAGCCCGGAGGTCGAAGGCTGGGCTCGTCCATGTACTGGGTATGGGTGTAGCTCCACAGAGCGACGCGGCCACACTCAGCCTGCTGGGCTATAGCCCCTATAAGTATAGGGTGGGTAGGGGAGTCCTAGAGGCCTTGGGTCTAGGGATAAAGCTCAGACCCGGTAGGGAGATAGCCCTGAGGGGTAACCTGGCAACGGTCGACGAGACTGGATGGGGGATCATAGATAGGAGGTGTGGAAGAGACGTCTCTTCCGAGGAGGCTAGGGAGCTCCTTAGAGACTTGTCAACGATGGATCTTGGGATACACGGTGGCTATGCAAAGACACTACCTAGTAAGGGTCATAGGGTCGTGGTCATAATTGGGAGTAGGGAGAAGAGGCTTAGCCCAGAGATATCGAATATGGACCCTGCATATAGGAGGGTCGGCTATATCTCGGAGGCTGTGGAGAAGCCCGGTAACCGTGTAATGCCGTGTGAACCCCTCTCCTCTGAGGAGCCGGCTATCGTGGCTGCTGAGCTGGTCAACAGGTTCTACGAGGTCAGCCATAGACATTTGAAGAGCCACCCCCTCAACGAGGCTAGGGCTAGGGAGGGACGGCTACCCTGTAACGCCATCCTCGTGAGGGATGCGGGCTCTAGGCCGGAGGATATCCCCATGTTCCAGCACCGCTTCGGCTTTAAGATGGCCTCAGTGGTGGAGATGCCGGTGGAGCGGGGTATAGCCGAGTTGATTGGCCTGGTGATAGCCGATGTAGACACCTCTGGGACGAGGGCTTCTAGATACATCAGAATGGCCGACCGGGCCGTGAACATCCTAGACTATGCGGACGGTGTATATGTACATTTGAAGGGGCCTGACGAGCCGGCGCACGACGGGGATACTAAAGGTAAGGTCGAGGCGTTGGAGGATATAGACCAGTACTTCTTGGGTAGGCTCCTGGATAGGATAGACCTTGGCAACACGGCTATAGTCATAACCTGTGACCACTGCACCTCACCCAGGGCTAGGAGCCATACCTCCGACCCTGTCCCCCTGATCATCTATAAGTATGGCTTCAAGAACGACGGTCTCTACCGCTTCACGGAGAGGGAGGCTGCCAAGGGGAGCATAGGTCTATTGACAGGTGGCTGGGACGTCCTACCCCTTGTAAAGAGGCTTATATGGGGTGGCTAGCCAGAGATGAAGTAGTTCTGATACTTCCCCACCTTCTCCTCCATATACTCTAGATCCTTAATCGTGTCTATGCTCCGCCAGAAGACTCCCTGATACTTCACCCCTACCATCAGCTTCTCCTCAGCCAGGTGGGGAAACACCGTCTTCTCTATATCCCCCTTCTCAGGTAGGATGCGTAGCACCTCCCTCCTAAGGGCGTAGACACCACCGTTTATCCATTTATCCTCGAGGATCGGTTTCTCCCTAAACCTCGTGACAACCCCCTCCTCATCCGTCTCCACTATTCCGTAGGGGCTGGGCATCGGGATCAAGGCTATCGAGGCTTTATAACCGCCTAGGCTCTCGAGGAGGGGGAGTATGCGTAGATCTGTTATCACGTCTCCGTTGAGGACTATGAAGATATCGTCATCCACGTATTTGGAGGCGTTTCTAATGGCCCCTCCCGTTCCTAGGGGCTCGTCCTCCACACTATACTCTATCTCAACACCCCATCTCGACCCGTCGCCGAAGTACTCGATTATCTTGTCCGCCTTATACCCCACTAGGAAGACGAACCTATTTACTCCCTGGTTCCTGAGCCAGTGGAGCTGGTACTCCAGGATTGGGCGGCCCTTAATCGGTATGAGGGGCTTAGGTATGTTCTCGGTGTAGGGGCGGAGCCTCTTCCCATATCCCCCTGCCAGTATCAACGCCTGCATATTAACTGATTCGGGGTGGCCAGCCTTTAAACCGTTACCTCCTGTGGAACACCCTCCTCACTCCAGCCCCTCAGCCTATAATACGTCTTGAGCATCGACTCAAACTCCTCAAGGCTTAGGGACTTCGCTCCTCCGCTCAGGGTCTTGCCAGGCTCTCTGAATAGCCTCTTGGGTAGATAGTCCTCCTTCGGACTCATCCCCGTAGCTAGGTTGAACCTCCTAATCACGGTGTGGATATCGTTGGCTATCCTGGATAGGCTCTCCTTAGTGTATCCATAGCCAGTGAGGCTGTTTAGGATATCTATGGTGAAGTCCCATTCATAGACGAACCTTCCGAAGCGGCATAGTATCATGCTGTCGTGGATCGAGAATAGGTTCTCCACATCGACTAGGAACCTGACCTTCTCCGGGCTCGTATCATCCTTGTCTAGTATACCCTTCATCTCATAGGCATAGCTAGTAGTCCTCAGGTGGTCCGCACCCCTTGTAGAGGTGGCGTAGGAGAGGGCCATACCTTTGAGGCTCCTCGGGTCGTAGGCCGGTGGGCTTAGGCCCTTCACATGTATGGCGACGTCCTCCAAACCATATTTCTTGGCGAGGTGCTTTACGCCCTCTCCTATGTCATACCCTATTCCCCGCCTCTCCATCGTGAGCTGGAAGAGGTAGTAGACGCTGTCTACATCGCCGAACCTTACTGGGCGGTCAAGCTTTATCAGGCCCTTCTCATAGCCATATATCACAAGTGATATCAGGCTCCCCATCTCAATAGTGTCGACTCCATACCTATCTGCCAATAGGTTCAGGGCTATCACGGGCTTCATATCATCCAGCTCGTTCAGGACTCCAAAGGCGAATATGGTCTCGTACTCGGGCCCCTTCGTCACTATCCCCTTGTACTGGCCATCCTCCTCTATGACGGAGATCTTGCCACAGGAGTACATGCAGTTCCAGCAGGCGACACTCGACTTGTAGAAATTCTCCCTCAGGGCCTCGGGATCCAACGCCTCGTAGACACGGGTCTCCACATACTCCCAGTAGCGTGAGGGTATAGCCGAGTTGGCCTGTGTAGCCGATAGGGTGATGGGGGTTCCATACCTCCTATAGCTGTTTACACCCGACTTCAAAGGGTCTCCAATAGCCTTCTCCACAAACTTCTTGGCATTCCTCCTGACAGCCTCCTCGTCATAAACCCTTATAATGGGTTTGCCCGGATTCCTGAGGACTATGGCCTTAAGGTTCTTACTACCCATAACCGCCCCGCCGCCTGTCCTGCCGGCCTTGCTCTCTCTCATCCTAGTCCCGTGGCCATGGCTTATGGCGGCGAAGCGTATCAGCCTCTCCCCCGCCGGGCCTATCTCGGCTACCTCAATATCCCTCCCAAGCTCCTCCATCAGCCTCTTCTCAGTCTCCTCTGTGTTTAGGCCCCACAGGTCGGACGCATCCCTGATCTCCACGTTCTCCCCGTCGAGGTATAGGTAGACAGGCTTCTCACTCCTCCCATGGATAGCGAGCCCTATATATCCTAGCCAGCGGAAGACTGCTGGGAAGTTGCCCCCCATGATACTCTCTCCGAAGATCCCTGTCAGTGGGCTCTTGAAGAAGAAGCCTATCTTGGAGGCTAGGGGTAGCCATGTCCCCGTCGCGGGGCCTGTCGAGACGAATAATATGTTGTCGGGTGATAGGGGGTCTACCTTTGCGTCTAGATTCTCATATAGGTAGTGGGCGGCTAGGCCTTTCCCGCCTATCCACTTCTTTAGGATCTTCTGGTCAAGCTCCTCCTCAACGATCTTCCCCCTTGTAAGGTCTATCTTAACAAGTTTTCCACCGTAGCCCCTATCCATGTAACCGTGAATTTATTTGAACCCCGATAAATACCGAGGTTTAAACCCCTCCCGTTGAGGCTTGGGCCTACGCATTTACGAGGCGATACACGTATTTTTTGTATAGACGTGGCCACCTCCTGTAAATACATTTTGGATCACCTTTAGGGGAGCCAATCCCTAACCTCTTAGGGCTCGGGAATATGGGGCTATCCTCCCAATTCCATTGATGAGGTGATTATTTAATGGCGGCTAGGAGGAGGGGCGCCGGTAAGGGCGTCTCGAGAAGGGACTTCATCACACTGGCTGGGGGAGCTGCTGTCGGAGCTGCTATAGGATACACAGCCTTCAAGCTTACACAACCGGCTCCAGCTGCAGAACTACCATACCAGGAGATTATACAGGCACGTGGCCTTACACCTGAAGATGTTGAGGCTGCCTTGAAGACTTACCTACCTGGTGGTAGGCAGGATGAGTTTATACTCTTCGCAAGTGGTGGCCACTCAGGACAGGTCTTGGTATTCGGCATACCCAGTATGAAGCTCTACAGAGTGATAGGGGTATTCACACCAGAGCCATGGCAGGGATATGGATATGGCGCAAAGGAGACGATGGAGGTCCTCAAGGGTGGGAACAACGGTGTGAGGGAGCTTACATGGGGTGATGTACACCACCCAGAGATCAGCAGGACTAACGGAGAGTTCGACGGTGAATGGCTATTCGTCAATGACAAGGCAAACGGTAGGGTCGCCGTTATAAGCCTGAAGGACTTTGAGACCAAGCAGATAGTGAAGATACCGAATATGCAGAGCCAGCACGGAGGTGCATTTGTAACTCCAAACACAGAATACGTGGTGGTTGGTTCACAGTACCCAACCCCATGGGATCCTGATAAGGGATACATACCGGGTGAGACCTATGTAGAGCTTGACCCTAAGGATCCAGACACATTAAAGAATAACTTCAGGGGGCTGATCGCATTTCTACGGTTCGACAGAGAGCGTGGAAGGATCGACCTGAGCAGGAGCTTCGAGATAGAACTGCCTCCATATTGGCAAGACCTAGTCGTGGTGGGTTGGGGCCCATCAGACGGCATGGCGTTTATCAACAGCTTCAACACCGAGATGGCCGTGGGAGATGTTCTTAACGGTGTACCAGCGTTGGAGGTGGGCTCAGCTGAGTATGACTATGACTTCCTCCACATTGTTTTCTGGAAGAAGGCGGAACAGCTTATCCAGCAAGGAATGTATAGAGAGTTAAATGGAGTCAAAGTCATAAGCTTGGAGGACGCGGTGAGAGAAGGTATACTCTACTTTGCCCCTGAGCCTAAGAGTCCTCATGGTGTGGACATAGCACCTAGGGGTGACTATATAGTTGTCAGCGGTAAGCTGGAGCCCTCCGCCACCGTCTATAGTGCAGACGCCATAAAGAACGCAATACAAGCTGGTGACTTCGAGGGTAGGGACGACTTCGGAGTGCCTATCCTAAAGTTTGACAAGGTAAAGGTGGCCCAGGTAGAGCTAGGCCTAGGACCACTGCATACGGAGTTTGATGACAAGGGATATGCCTATACAAGCCTATTCATTGACAACGCGATAGCAAAGTGGACACTTGGCCCACCATACTTCGAGGGAGACGACGCCTGGAAGGTCGTGGACAAAGTGACTATACATTACAACATAGGCCACCTAGCGGCGCCTGAGAGTAACAGCCCAGCCCCGAAGGGCAAGTATGTAGTTGCCCTCAACAAGTGGAGTATCGACAGGTTCCCAGTCCTAGGCCCATTGAAGCCGCAGAACTTCCAGCTGATAGACATCACCGGTGAGAAGATGAAGGTTCTTCTGGACTTCCCCATAGGCATCGGCGAGCCACACTACGCCAAGATCATAGACATAAACAAGATCAAGGCGCTTGAGGTCTACCCACCTGGGACTGATCCATTGACGTTCGAGCCACATCCACATGCTATACAGCCCGGCGAGGAGAGGATTGAGAGGACCACGATCGATGGTAGGCCAGCTACCGTGGTATATGGAACGCTGATCAGGAGTACGATAACCCCTGACTTCATCAGGGTTAGGCAGGGAGACTTGGTGAGGATGTATCTAACCAATGTGGAGACGACGCCGGACGCTACCCACGGCTTCTCGATATGTGAGTATAACATCAACGCCAGTATCGAGCCCGGCGAGACCGTTACGATAGAGTTTGTCGCCGACAAGCCTGGTGTCTATGCCTTCTACTGTACAGAGTTCTGTTCGCCGCTCCACCTCGAGATGGCGGGCTGGCTAGTCGTCGAGCCTAGGGGATAGGGGATGAAGAAGTACTTAATCCCATTCCTTTTTATATTGGCCCTTATAGTCATCGGGCTATACATGTCCAACGTGTTTATTGGTGGAGAGTCCATCCCCAAGATATATCTCGACCAGGATAGATGTGACCAGTGTGGAATGGTTATAAGCCGGGCGGAGTATGCTGCCCTGGCATATAGTATAGACATTGGGGAATGGATGAAGTTCGACGATATTGGATGCCTACTTAGATATATGATTGAGAATGGTGGCACTTCTAACTTCCGCGAGATCTATGTGACTGATTATAACAGTGGAGAGATGATAAGGGCTGTAGACGCTTTCTTCGTAAGGGCCTCCGCCGACAATGTCTACACCCCCATGTCTAGCGGGATAGTGGCCTTCAAATCCCTGGAGGACGCGGAGGCCTTCGCCAATAGTTATGGAGGCGAGACATACAACTTCCAGGAACTATACTCCTGGGCCGCCTCCAACCCAGACGATATCTACCAAAAGGAGATGTCAATGTGAGGTGGTTGTATTGGATAAGACGATGATCCTAAAAATCGTTTTGGTTCTGATTCCGCTCATTGCCATAGTCCTCCCATTATGGAGTCTACGTGTACACCCCGCCTTCATGGGGCAGAGATGGCTAGACATAGATGTATGGGGATATGGAGCCGTCACAGGGCCCCTGGACAGTCTAAACATCGCTAACCATTACGTGGGGCTCAAGGAGATAAAGCCTGAGGAGATGTTGGAACTTAGGCTCCTCCCACTGCTATATCCCTTGATGGCGGTGGTAAACGGGCTAATACTATTCGGTGACGAGGCTAAGTATAGGCTTGGTAAGTGGCTAGGCCTAGCCTTACTGATAGGTGTGGTAGCGTATTTCCAGTGGTGGCTGTATAGATATGGCCATGACATAGACCCACAGTTGGCTAGGATCGAGATAGACCCCTTCACACCATATGTAACAGGTTATTACAAGATAGCCAACTTCGAGATCATAGCCTTCTTCAACATAGGCTACATACTGCTGCTGGTTTGCTATATTCTGGCCCTATACATTAGGAGGAGGGCACGTGGATTATGAGCCACGTCCAGAGACTACTCTCCATCCCAATACTCATTTTTATGTCCCTAGTTATGACACAGTCGGTAGGCGGCTATATAGATAGTTCCACGGTCTATGATGATCTCGGAAATAGATATTCATCTCTAAAGGAGGCTATCTCTGGAGCTCCTCCCGGCACAACGATATATGTCGAGAGTGGTGTCCATAGGGGGGGCATCGTAATAGATAAGCCCTTAAGCCTAGTCGGTCTAGACCAGCCAGTGCTGGACGGTGGATATAGGGGGAGCGTTATAGTTATAGAGAACACCCGTGACGTCACCATAAATGGGTTTAGAATAGTAAGGAGTGGACGTGTATATTCGACTGAGGACTCCGGAATAAAGATAATCAACTCATCAAGGGTGGATATAACAAACAACGTATTTGACGACGTCTTCTTCGGCATCCTTGTTAAGAATAGTAGGGGTGTCGATATCAAGAACAACATGATTACGGGTATCGATGAGTATTACCTCTCAGACAGGATGCATGGTATCTATAACTGGTACTCATACAACGTAACAATCATAAACAATACCTTCCGCTATGTAAAGGACGGTGTATACAATGATCATAACTACGATACCGTCATAGCCAACAATACATTCAGATATGGACGCTATGGTGTGCATTTGATGTATAGCGATAGATTTGTAATCGAGAGGAACGACATCTCAGGCTTCATTGCAGGGATGGCCCTAATGTATAGCGAGAACCTGACGATCAGGTATAACAGAATACATGGGAATAGGGTAGGTGGTATTGGTGAGGGACTATTCATACCCGAGACGGATAACATATTGATCGAGCATAACTGGATCGTCGGGAATGTCGTGGGTATAAACATTAGGTACACGCCGTATACGCCTGGTAAATATTCGATCATCAGATTCAACGTGATAGCCTATAACTATGTCGGCCTACATGTCGATACGGATAGCGAGGCGGAGGTGTATGGGAACGACTTTATAGAGAATGTCCAAGAGATAAGGTATATCGGCTATACCAAGAGCAGAATTAAATGGTATAGTGAGGAGCTACGAATAGGTAACTACTGGTCAGGGATACAGGCCTATGACTCCGACGGTGACGGTCTTGTGGATGTGCCCTATACTCTTGTAGACCCCCTATACCGCTTTATACGCGAACATAGGGAGCTTAGCGCCTACTATCTAAGCCCTGTATATGAGGTCCTAGACATTGTCTTCAAATATTCCTATGAGAGCCGTCTCCAGGGGCTTATAGAGGATCCATACCCACTTAGGGAGCCATACAATATTGAGCGGCTGTATCTAACTGTTTACTATGAGAACCTTCCCTATACACTTGTCTTGACCCTTATACCTGGATACATCGTCTATAGAGGTGTTTATCGTGCTAGACGTAAGACGGGTTAACAAATCCTATGGAGACTTCCAGGTTCTGAGGGACATATCCTTCAGCCTTGGCCGTGGCGAGGCAGCAGTTCTCATAGGCCCAAATGGGGCTGGTAAGACCACCCTTCTAAGATGTATAGCCGGTCTCCTAAGGTATGAGGGGGAGATACTGATCGAGGGCATAGACATATCGCTAGAGCCTATAGAGGCTAAGAAGCGGATAGGATACCTACCCCAGGTACCCCCCGTGAGAAGTGATATAACCGGCTATGAACTCTTCAACATGTATACTGAGCTACATGGGATAGATCTCGATGCTGATGAGTGGTTCGAGAGGTTTTCTCTCCATGACGCAATGGATCTCTATATTGATGAGTATAGCGGGGGTATGAGGCAGAGGCTCTTCCTAATGATGACCATCGCCCATGACCCCAGCCTCGTTCTCATGGATGAGCCGATGAATAACCTGGACAGCCTGGGTAAGAAGCTCCTCATAGACGTGATAAACGATATGAAGGGGAGGGGAAAGAGCTTCCTGATAAGCGTCCATAGGGTATCAGACTTCGTTGCATATGCCGATGAGATATTGGTTGTAGATGATGGACGCCTACTCTTCAAAGGGCCGATAACACATCTCTTCGAGAGCCTTGGAATATCCAGGATATTCATATATGCACCGGACGGTCTCGAGAAGAGGATGATGGAGGAGGTTGGAGGGAGGAGGATTGGTGAAAACAGGGTTGTTGTTGAGGCTGAGGATGTCCATGAGGCGGTTATACGCCTAGTCAACATGGGTGTGAAGAACTTCTTCATCGAGGAGCCCGGTATAGACGTGATTATAAGGAGGTTGAGGAGGGGTGAAGACGGTCATTAGCCTAGCCCGGGAAGAGTTCCTTGGTGGGCTTAGGAATAGGTGGATCCTTATATACTCACTCTCATACCTCCTGCTTGCCATAGCCATATCACCCTTCTCCCTAGCAGGGCTAAACATACTGGGTATGAAGGCTGTAGGTAAGGTTTTATCCGCGTTGATAAACATCTCCCTATATCTCGTCCCCCTAATCTCCCTAATAACCTCCACTGTAGCTATAGTCGGTGATAGGGAGACAAGGTATTTAGAGTGGTTGATGTCCAACCCAGTATCTGAGAGGGCCTACCTACTAGGTAAGTTCATCGGCCTAGGCCTATCCATAGCTGTTGCCACCCTACTGGGATTCGGCGTTGCAGGCTGGTTCGTAATACTCTTCCTTCCTCCTGAGGACGTATCGAAATACTTCCTACTCATCTCTGTGGCGCTCCTCCTTTCAGTGGTATACATCGCGATGGGTCTCTTGATAAGCGTGATGAGCAGGACTAGGTACCACGCTCTCGGGACAGGCTTTCTCATATGGTTCTTCACAGTCTTCATATTCGACCTCCTCATGATGAGCTTCCTCCTAAGCATATTGAACGATCCCCTTATAGCAACACTGGTCGCGACTCTAAACCCGATACAGGGGATTAGGCTGAACATGATTTCGGTAATCGATCCTGAGATGACCTTCCTAGGCTTCACCGGGGTGGGTGAGCTGAGGGAGAATGTATGGCTAGTCCTAGGGACTTCACAGGCAGTGGTGATCGGTTACACAATCCTATTCGCAGGGTTGGCGTATCTACAGTTGAGGAGGCAGGACGTGATATAGCCCCCGCCCTATAAGGGTTGGAGCCATATATGGGCTTTGTATGGGAGACGGGCTTGAGAGGCTCCTCCATCCGGGGAGCGTAGCCATTATAGGTGCTAGTAGTAAGCCGGGTAAGATCGGGAATGAGATACTGAGGCTCCTCGTGGCCAATGGCTATAGGGGGAGGATATACCCAGTCAACCCAAGGGGTGGAGAGGCCTATGGACTGAGATTCTACACATTCCTTGAGGAGCTACCAGGGGGTATAGACCTAGCCCTCATAGCACTCCCGGGGGAGAGGGCGATAGAGGCTCTCGAGGAGTTGGCTAGACGTGGCTTGGGGGCAGCCGTGATATATGCCTCCGGCTTCGCGGAGCAGGGTAGAGAGGAGCTTGAGAGTAGGATACGGAGAGTGGTTGATACATATGGAACCAGGGTTATAGGGCCCAACTGTGCAGGCTTCATAAACTGGGTAGCCAGTCTATACGCCGGCTTCGTGCCTGATGTAAAGCCTGGGGAGATGGCCCTGATAAGCCAGAGCGGTGCCTTCTCAGCCGCTGTGAACCATTATATAGGGGTGAAGGGCCTCGGCCTAGGCATACTAGTCACCCTTGGGAACAAGGCGGACCTGTCTGAGTGGGAGCTGATAAAGCATCTTGGGAGTCGACACCCTGTATACATGCTCTATATGGAGGGGCTTAGGACGGGCGAAGGGAGGAGGCTGGCATCAGCCGTAAAGGATAGTGGCAGGCCAGTCGTCATATTGAAGACTGGCTGGACAGATGTCTCACAACGCGCACTAGCGAGTCATACAGCCTCCCTAGCGGGTGACTACCGACTCTTCAAAACCATTATGCGGGGAGCAGGTGCATACCTCGTGGATGACTACATATCCCTAGTCGACGTGGCTGAGGCGGTATACAGGCTTGGGACTCCCAGTAATTATGGTATAGGTATAGTGACCAATGGTGGGGGGCCGGCGGCCATACTCATGGATCACCTTGGGAGGCTTGGGCATGACCCCGGCCCGACGCCCAGAGATGTAGCTGAGAAACTAGACTTTCTAAGGCCACATATGCAGAGGATGAACCCGATAGACTTGACGGCTGACGGCGGGCCCGACTACTACTACCACACCGTAAAGACCCTGCTAGAGAGTAGATGGCCCGGTATAATTGCCGTGCTCCACGTCCCACCCAGCTTTGTAGATCCTGTGGAGGTGGCTAAGGCGGTGGGCGACGCATATAGGGATGGAGGCGAGTCCAAGCCAGTTATACCACTTTTCCTAGGCCCCCGCTATATAGAGGCGTGGAGAGTACTGGATAGATACGGCCTACCAAGGATGCTCACCCACGCATCGGCAGCTGAGGCGATAGACTATTTATTGGCTAGGGGTTTGAGGGGCGGTCCCCCCTCTCGATAGGGAGGGGGATATACTCCACCCCGGGCCTCCTCTGCTGCGCCTGTGGATAGAGATCCATCAGCTCATAGATCTCAGGCGGTATCTCGGTCTTCACGTTTAGCCCGAGCTCCCTAGCCTTCTCCGGGGTTATGGGGTAGCTATGTGTCCACTCGCCCCTAGTCAATATGTCGGCGACCTCCCTAGCCCTATCCTCACCCATCCTATCCCTGAGAAGCTCCGTAATCACCTCCCTCATCTCGCGTATCGACTTCTCGGCTATGTCGGCCAGTACTAGGAACTGGTCACCAGCCTTCTCACCCTTCTCCCTAGCCACCTTCACGATGCTGGGCGCAGGCATAGGTGGGGTCTGCCCACCTAGACCAACCTGGGGATCAAGTGGGCCTAGGACGGCGGACTCATCCATCCATATCTCGTCAGCGGCCAATGCTATCAAAGTCCCCCCAGACATCGCGTAGTGGGGGACTATCACGACCTTCTTGGCGGGATGCTTCTTAAGGGCTCTCGCTATCTGGGACGCTGCCAGAACGAGTCCACCAGGGGTATGTAGAACTAGAGCTATGGGCGTATCCTTAGGCGTAGTCCTGATAGCCCTGAGAACCTCCTCCGAGTCCTCGATATCGATATACCTATATATCGGTATGCCGAGGAAGCCCACCCTCTCCTGCCTATGGATCATCGTTATGAAACGCATACCATACTTACGCTCCAAGGCACGCAGCATCCCCAGCCTCGCAGCCCTCAAATTCCTAGCCTGGATATACGTCGAGAAAGGCATGATGAAGAAGAGGAGCCAGAAGAGCAGCCATATTATAGAGGTGAGGTCTATCCAATCCATCTGTAGAGCCAGCCTAGTAACGGACTCTAAAAGTGGCTGAATCATGAAATAATTTATCTGGTGGGATAGACTTAAAGTAGGGAGATTTCCACGCCTGGCTATGGGTTTTCTACGGCTCTCTGCATTAGTCTGCGGTATACTGTGAAGCCTATTATGTAGATTATGATTGCTGTTGATAGGCCGTATACCGCGTCCCAGAGGAGGTTGGTGGTTGGTATGTCGTAGATTATCATGTCTCTCATCGACTTGACTAGTCTACTTACAGGGTATATGTTGGCGAAGTCCCTGAGGTATGTCGGTAGGATTATGTCTGGTATGACTATGCCTCCGAGGAACATGAGTGGGAAGGCTATCATGTTGGCTAGGGCGTTGGCTCCTTCTATCGTCTTGGGGAGCATTGAGAGGATTAGGCCTAGCCCTGTCATGAATAGGCTTCCTATAAGTGAGAAGGCTATTATCACGGCCATTCTATCGGGTGTTAGCAGCGTATAGTCCGCCCCCAGTATGAGCCCGCCTAGGACTATGGAGGCTATCGAGACGCCCACCGCCAGGAAGTTGCCAAGCGTGTCTGAGAGGAGCATGGCTGTGCTGCTCATCGGGCTGCTGAGTATGACTTTTAGGAGGCCCTCCTGCTTCTTCGATATTATGCTCATGACCCCTGTATATAGGCCTATGAATAGGACCTCGACACCTATCATCGAGATTACCCAGTAGAGGACTAGGCCACCCCTATTCATCACGACCTTAGGCTCCACACCCTCTGAGACCGTCTTCACGGGATCAGCTAGGAACCTTACCCAGCCGATCATCTGGTCAGGGACTACGTTGCTCTCCTCCACGAAGGTGACTATCCCCTCCCTTATCCTGTCCTCGAAGCCTGAGACGACGCCCTCCACGATCCTCGCTGCAGTCTCGGAGTCGCTGATATTCTCTAGGTAGTAGATCTCGACGCGGCTTGGCATCTTTATGTCTCCCTGCTGCGTCACGTTGGCCATGTATACAGCCACGTCGACAGAGCCGTTCCTAAGCATCTCCAGGGCCTCGTCCCTACTCGATGCGTTGACTATGGATAGGGTCTCTATATCGAGCATAACCTCCTTCAGCAGGTTGTCATCCCCAGCCACTGCCACCTCAACAGTCACGTCGGATGGGTTTGCGAAGATCGTGGTGAATATTGTTAGGAGTATCAGTGGGAAGACCACTACCCAGAACGCTACCTCCTTACTCCTGACGAGGCTCATGGCATATGAATACACCTGTGCAAGCAGCTGCCAGAGACTCATGACAACCTCTCACCCGTCAGGGATATGAATACCTCTGAGAGGCTGGGCTCAACCACCTCTATACGGGTGAACTTGACGCCCCCCTCCCTCAGGGCGTGGACGATATCCTCTACAGTAAGCTTCTCGAGGGGGTAGCGATACATCATGCCCACCCTCTCAGGCTCAACCCCATCTATGGTTGGGGCCTCTCCCTCGGGTATGAGTACGGCCGCCTTGGGGTGGGGCATATACCGCTTCTTAAGCTCCTCAGGCTCACCCTTCTCGATCACTCTCCCCCTATGCATTATATAGACCTGTGTGGCGAACCTCTCTACCTCCTCCCCATCATGGCTGGAGAAGACTATGAGCCTATCCCCCCACTGTGTAATGAGTAGGGACCATAGCTCCTCCCGTGCCTTTGGGTCTAGGCCGGAGGCGGGCTCGTCTAGCACCAGTATCTCGGGGTCGTGTATCAATGCAGCTGCTATGGCTAGCCTCCTCCTCATCCCCCCGCTCAGCTTAGATACCTGCCTGTTACGGGCCTCCCATAGACCGACAGCCTCGAGGAGCTCCCTCCCCCGCCTCTTAGACTCGAATATTGAGAGGCTGTGGAGTAGGCCGTAGTAGACCAGGTTGTTCATAGCCGTCAAATGTTTGTAGAAGGGCATGTCCTGGGGGGCGAAGCCTATTAACTTCCTAGCCTCCACCCAGCCGCCGCCCCACATGGAGTACCCCTTAACCAGGACCTCCCCAGAATCGGGCTTGAGGCTCCCAGTAATCATCGAGAGGGTAGTAGTCTTACCACTCCCATTTGGACCCATTAGGGCATATATACCCCTATCCATCTCGAGATCCACATTCTCAACAGCCACTACACCAGTTGGATACTTCTTCCTGAGGCCCCGTGCAACTAGGAGGGACATATAATAATTACCCCCAGCCCCGTGTCGCAAATATTCCCACCTCGATAAATATAAAAAGACTTGTCGAGAAGCCTCGACAAAGTGATATTAAGTAGTGCTAAATCTATACCATCCTTAGGATAGCTTCTGTATCCTCTCGAACTCATCCTTCAATCTTTTAAATGAGTAATCAAGACTTTCTGCAGTATTCTTCAGATTGCGGAGATGGGTGTTATAAAGCTTGTTCCACCTGTCATCAATCTCACTAATGATATTCGAAAGATTCCTTATTTCGTTCAAAACTTTCTCGGCTTTCTCATTGAGCATCTGTGCATGTACACCAGCCCTTATCAGCTGGATTTTATGTGATAGAGTTAGGGGAGAAGCTACTAGAACACCTTTCTGTGAGTATTCCTTCACTAAGTCATATAGCTCTGTTACTATGTAGTGGTAGACGCTTTCAGAGGGTATAAAGACTATTGCAAAATCTGCTGTTCCAATCTCCGGACGTATATAGTCATCAGCCACCTTCCTAAGCATGGACTCTACGTCCCTTCTGAACTGTCTTTTGTATTTTTCAATTTCATTCTTATCCTCGGAGTCAGTCATCTTGATGTAGTTGTGTAAGGGGAACTTGGCATCTATGCATATCTTACCAGCTGTCGACTCGATCCAAGCATCAGGTATTTTACCATTCTCAAGTCTACCCCTTATGCGATACATATCTGGTGGTAGCTGGTCTCTAAGTATCTTCTCTAGTGTCTCTTCCCCAAAGCCACCCCTACCTATCGGGGTTTTAAGCATATCTTCTAACTTCTTGCCGATTGTCCTTATCTCCTCTACCTGTGTCTTTAGCTGACCGATGCTCTCTGCCAAACCTACATTATCGAGTGCTCTGTGAACAGTATTTTCGATTTCTGCCTCACTATAGCTCTTCCCGAGTTTATAAAGCATCACAAGATTGGTAACCAGTAGTATTACTAGGAGAATAGTTTCTGGAGTCATTTCTAAATAGATATGAGATTCCTAGGTCATACTTTATGTCATGTGTTGATAGGAATTATGTTTGAGGAGTTCTTAGCTATTCCTTATTGGGGATGGGTGTGAGACTTGGGGCTAAGGACGCCTTCTATATCTCGATAATCCTAGTCCTCCTCCTGATCAATATCGCCCAGTATTTCAACGTCTCCAACCTCCTATCGGCATATGAGGATCTGAGTAGTGAGTATACCATGCTTAGTGAGAGGTATCGAGAGTTGATGGGCTATGTAGCTGATCTACAGCGGCTAAACCCGGAGGTCGTTGAGACGGCTGAGGGCTGGGAGGTGAACTGGTGGATCGTGGGAGTCGCCTATGTAGGTGGTGAGGTTAGGGGGGCTGTCCTCCCCTTCACGATGAAGCTCCTCCCAGGGGCTGGACGGATATTCATCAATATAGATACCCCTGTCGGGATCGATATGCAGGAGAGCCTCCTCATAGCTAGGGAGCTGGTCAAGCGCAGCGGCCTTGTCGATATCGACCTGGATAGGTATGACATATACCTTGAGATTAGGGGTGGCAACCTAGCGGCGGCTGTTGAGGGGCCCAGCGCTGGTCTAGCCATGGCCATTGCATTGGCTGCAATAGCTATTGACGACTTATCACTTGAGGGTGTATGTGCTACTGGGGCGCTTAACTACTATGGTGGGGTAGAGAAGGTCGGGGCAGTCCTGGAGAAGAGTATTGCCTGTGCCGAGGCGGGGGCAGAGATGATCATTGTCCCCCAGGGCCAGTCAAGGGTTGTGGAGTATATCGATAGAAATGTGGAGATCCTGCCCGGCTTGACAATGACTATCCGCCAGCCTGTGGAGGTAGACCTTGAGGAGAGGCTTAGGGAGCTCGGCTACTCCGTAGAGGTGGTGGAGGTCTCTACCCTTGACGAGGCGATATCGCTCCTGAGAAATAGGTAGGGCCTAAGCTCCGGCGATGCACTGGCCAACGCCCTGGCCAGGGCTAGGTAGATAGCTGTAGCGGCTAGAGCTATCAATATCCTCTCGACAGGGTAGATAAGGGCCGTAGCTATCCATATTCCTGTGAAGCTCTCTGCCTCAGGGATTATCACTGGATAGTATAGTAGCATGAAGAGGAGTGTCCCACCAGCCTGCCCAGCGAGGGCCGCTAATAAAGTAGTCGATAGCCATCCATGCCTGGGTAGGAAGGTGTTCGTAGCTATGTAGATCACCAGGCCTACTATGTGGAACCATGGGTGTAGGGGATATGTCCATAGAGGGCCTACAGGTGGATAGGCCATGTATAGGATGAGTAGTGGTATGTATATGGCTAGGGGCGTCCTCCAACCATATCTATATAGGGATGCAGCCGCGGCGCCCATAGTAGCCGGTATGAAGCCTAGTAGGTGGAAGGGTGGCCTGGGGTTCAGCGTTGAGGCCACCGCCTCGCCTATAGCTACTGACGGGACTGATATCCAGGGTGGGAATAGTAGGGACAGGGCTATAACCACCGCCTGTGAGATGTTTATCACCGCCCCTTCAACACCTATGACGGGGAAGCCCAGAGGTATTAGCTTAAGCACGAGGAATAGTGCCGCTAATACCGAGGTCAATGCAACCTTTACGCTGAGCCTCATTAGATAGTCAATATATCTCGTCTCGGAGGAATAATCGGTAGGCAATAAAATATTTCTCCCTGCCCGTGATGGTTAATAAAAAATAGATTTTCGGGGGCTATCCCCCTGTAGACTTGATGATCTTCCTTAGGACGTAGTGGAGTATACCGCCGTTCCTATAGTAGTCCACCTCTACCCAGCTGTCGAGCCTAGCCATCACCCGGAACTCTATCTTTGACCCGTCCTCCCTAACGGCCTCCACCATCAGTATCTTCTGCGGCTCCAGCCCGGATGAGATCCCCCTGATGTTGTATACCTCGCTGCCGTCTAGGCCGAGGCTCTCCCTATTCTCACCATCCATGAACTGTAGTGGGAGTATCGCCATTCCTATTAGGTTGCTCCTGTGTATCCTCTCAAAGCTCTCTGCAATCACTGCCTTGACCCCTAGGAGGGCCGGCCCCTTTGCCGCCCAGTCCCTACTACTCCCGACTCCATAGTTCTTACCAGCTATTACTATGAGGGGCGTGCCCTCTGCCTTATACCTCATAGCCGCGTCGTAGACCGTGGTCACCTCCCTGGTGGGCCAGTAGACAGTGTATCCACCCTCCCTATCGACTAGCAGGTTCCTGATCTTCGGGTTGGCGAAGGTACCCCTCATCATGACCTCGTGGTTGCCCCTCCTTGCACCGTAGGTTCCGAACTTGCTTGGCGGGACTCCCAGGCTGAGTAGGTACTGCCCAGCTGGGCTGTCCACGGGTATTGGCCCTGCAGGACTTATATGATCTGTCGATACCCTATCACCCAGCATGACTAGTACCCTAGCGCCGAGTATATCCTCTGGCTCCCTGACCTCGGGTGTGAAGCCCTCGAAGAAGGGGGGCTTCTTTATGAATGTGGACTTCTCGTCCCAGTCATAGTAGATCGTGTCCGGCGCATCGATCCTCTTCCACCTCTCGGGGCCTTCATAGACGTTCTTATACTTCTCCTTGTATAGCTCGGGCTTGACATACCTGCTGATGTACTCTGCTATCTCCTCCTGGCTCGGCCATATGTCTCTCAGGTATACAGGCTTTCCATCGGGCCTGGTGCCTATCGGCTCGTTATAGGGGTCCCAGTTGATGTATCCCTTTATTGCATAGGCAACCACCATGATCGGGCTGGCTAGGAAGTTGCCGGCCGTGAGTGGATGTACTCTTCCTAGGAAGTTCCTGTTGCCGCTGAGGACAGCTGCGGAATATAGGTTGTTCTCCCTGATAGCATCCTCGACCGGCTTCAGGAGTGGGCCGGCATTGCCTATACATGTGGTGCATCCAAAGGCTACTACGTGGTAGCCCAGCGCCTCTAGGTAGGGCATCAGGCCGCCGTCGGATAGGTAGCTGGGCACGACGCTGCTCCCAGGTGCGAAGCTCGTCTTTACCCAGGGCTTCGTCCTGAGGCCTTCCTGGACAGCGTTCCTAGCTAGTAGCCCAGCCCCTACCAGGACGCCTGGGTTGGAGGTGTTGGTACAGCTGGTTATGGAGGATATCACGACTACACCATCCCTTATAAGATAGTCTACATCCCCTATCCTCACGGTTGCCGAGCCACGCGACTTCTTAGCCCTCCTATGCTCCTCGATCAGCTTCTCAACCTCCTCCTTAGCCCTCTCCAGCGGTATCCTATCCTCGGGGTTGGCGGGGCCAGCGATACTGGGCTCCACGTCTCCAAGGTCTATCCTGAGCCTGTAGGGATACTCCGGCTCCACCCCCTCCTCGTAGAAGAGTCCCTGTAGCCTGGTATACTCCTCGACCAGCCTTATCAGGGCTGGATCCCTACCAGTTATCCTTAGATACTCTAGGGTATGCCTATCCACTGGGAAGAAGCCGGTTGTAGCCCCGTACTCGGGCGCCATGTTGGAGACCGTCGTCCTGTCAAAGGCTAGTAGCTGGTTCAGCCCCTCTCCGTAGAACTCGACTATCCTCCCGACCGTTGGTATCCCGGCACGCTTCCTCAGATACTCGGTGATGTAGAGGACTATATCGGTAGCCGTGACTCCCTCCCTGGGCTCCCCCACAAGCTCTACACCTATCACCTCTGGCAGGATCATGTAGTAAGGCTCCCCAAGTAGGACGGCCTCCGCCTCTATGCCTCCGACCCCCCATGCCAGGACTCCTATGCCGCTGACCATTGGTGTATGGCTATCCGTACCTATCAATGTGTCGGGGAAGGCGTATAGCTCCCCATCAACCTCCTGTGTAGCGACGACCTTCGCTAGGTACTCGATATTGACCTGGTGCACTATACCGACGCCCGCAGGGACTATCTTCAGCCTCCTGAATGCCTTCTGGGCCCACTTCAGGATCCTATACCTCTCCTCGTATAGGCTGAACTCAGACATTATGTTGAGCTGTAGAGCCTCCCTGAAGCCGTAGTAGTCTACCCTGACGCTGTGATCCACCACGAGGTGTGCATCCAGGAATGTATCGACCTTCTCTGGTGGGACACCATACTTGGCGGCCTCGTCCCTAAGTGTGGCTAGGTCGACTATGAGTGGGACGCCTGTATAGTCCTGCATAAGTACTCGGTAGGGCATGTAGGGTATCGTCTCCCTACCCATGCTCCTCCTCCAGTTGACGACCTTCTCGAGGTCCTCCTCAGTCACCTTGTAGCCATCCATCTTCCTCAGGATGTTCTCGATGAATATCTTGGTTGTGAACGGGGCCTTCGAGACGTCTCCGTAGCCGGTCTCCTCCAGCCTGTCTAGGCGGAATATTCTATACTTCTCCCCCTCGACTACCAGCTCTTCACGTGTGACCTCGACGGCCTCGGACATTCCCAAGACTGTTCACCCAGTATTCATAGGTTTCTACCTAGATATTAATGCTAGGATATCGACCCCGGCTAGTCGGAAGTAGTATAGCGTTAGGGCCAGCGTCCCCAGAAGCATCATTCCCCTGTTCACGAACTTGTTGTCCGACCTGAATAGCTTGAGGGATACCTGCCAGTGGCTGAGCGGGTAGAATGGCTTGAGCGGGGTATAGGTGAATATATCTCCCAGTATGTGTAGCCCCTGGGCTGTGAAGAGTATTATGAATCCATAGATGAAGCCGGGGCCGAAGTGGCTGGTTATGGCTCCACCGATAAGGGAGACTATGAATGCCGTGACGAAGGAGTGTGTAACTCCCCTATGCTTGATCCTAAGCCTAAGGTCGAGGTCAGGTATGAAGGATAGGGCGGCAGCTATAAGCCCCATAGCCACGTATTCCCAGCCCTCTATGGATAGGATGTATAGGGCCGTGAAGTATACCAGGAGTGTGAATCCGAAGTGGCCGTCCCTATCCATCCCCTAAATATTTCTATGCCTCCCCAGCCCTATTTAGCGGGCCTAGGTATAGAGTGTTTAGACACTCCTTGTTTAACAAGGGGGAGGCATCAAGTATTATGCAATGAAGTATATGCGTGTAGCCGGGAAATACTTCCTCGAGACTGGCCATAGGTTCCAGCGGGAGATAATCTGGGCGATGGGAGCCATCAAGGCGGCTGCTGCTAAGGCGAACAACGAGCTTGGCCTCATCGATGATCAGCGTGCAGAGGCTATATACAGGGTCGCCAAGAGGCTGATGGATGGGGAGCTCGACGATGAGATAACGGTTGACGTCTTCCAGACGGGTAGTGGGACGGGGCTAAACATGAATGTGAACGAGGTCATCGCTAAGTACGCATCTGAGGAGTCGAGTCTCGACATACATCCCAATAACCATGTAAACATGAGCCAGAGCTCCAACGACGTTGTGCCCACGGCTATCAGGCTCGCCGCCCTTAAGAGGCTCGAGTCCTTCAGGGAGGTCTACGTAGAGTTCCTAAACTCATTGAAACGCGCCTCCAGGAGCTTCTCCGACGTGGTGAAGCCTGGCCGGACGCATCTGAGGGATGCTCTGCCTGTAACCCTAGGCCAGGAGCTAGAGGGCTTCATGGAGAGCCTCGCCAAGGATTTATCCATGCTTGAGAGGGCTGCCGAGGATCTGAAGGAGCTCCCCCTGGGAGGCACGGCAGTCGGGACGGGCTTCAACACCCATGAGGAGTATATCCCCACGGTCTTCAAGCATCTACGGGAGGTTACTGGTATGGATCTCAAGCCTGCTGGGAGTAGGTTCCGGGGGATAAAGCTGTTAACTGATGTGAAGACTCTGAGCTCTATACTTGCCTCGGTGGCCCTCGACCTCTACAGGCTATCTCAGGATATTAGGCTGATGTTCTCAGGCCCCTTCACAGGGCTGAACGAGATAGATATCCCGATGGAGATAGCTGGTAGCAGCATGATGCCGGGTAAGACCAACCCGGTGACTGTCGAGGCTGTACTACAGGCATCGGCCTATGTCATGGGTCTTGACCACGCCAACCAGGTGGCGGGCATGCTTGGGGAGCTGGAGCTCAGCATGGGTATACCGCTGATGGGCCACAACATCATAGAGATGATGGATATACTCTCAACAGCCATGTCGAAACTCGCCGCCAACGCCCTCGACATAATGGTGCCTAGGAAGGAGTACCTGGAGGAGCAGGCTAGGAAGAGCCCAGCACTAGTCACGGCGCTGGTCCCTATCATAGGGTATGACAAGGCTGCGGCGCTGGGTAGGAAGATCCAGGAGGGTATGGACCTGGTAGAGGCCCTCAAGAGCCTCGGCTACGGCGAGGAGGAGATCAGGAAGCTCCTCGACGTGAAGCGGATGACTAGGCCGGGCATCTATGTTTTGGAGGATTAGCCGGGGCCTTAGTATTTAAACATCCCACTCCCTATTTTTTACAAGGGATTCCCTTGAGGATAGCCGATGGGCAGGGACTCACCTTCGACGATGTACTGCTCAAGCCAAGGCTGAGCAGGGTTAGGAGCCGGTCGGAGGTCGACACCTCTACCTGGTTTACGAGGCGTATCAGGCTTAACATACCCCTCGTCTCCTCACCCATGGACACGGTTACTGAGCATATGATGGCCATAGCCCTGGCGAGGCTGGGCGGGATAGGGATTATACACCGCTTCACATCGATAGAGAGGCAGGTCGCGGAGATACGGAAGGTTAAGAGGGCTGAGAACATCGTTATACGCGACCCGTACAGCATCTCGCCGGACGCCACCGTTGGGGAGGCCCGTAGGCTCATGGAGGAGAAGGGTGTTAGCGGCCTCCTAGTCGTGGGCGAGGATGGGAGGCTTAAGGGTATCGTGACTAGTAGGGATATCCTCTTCCAGGGCGACGACGTCCCAGTGAGGGAGGTTATGACGCCCCGTGAGAGGATGGTGGTTGCCCATGAGGAGATCGACCTGGAGTCGGCTAAGAAGCTTCTATGGAGGCATAGGGTTGAGAAGCTACCAATAGTGGATGAGGACTGGAGGGTTAAGGGGCTGATAACCGCTGCAGACATCATCAAGAAGATCAGGTATCCAAACGCTGCTAGGGATAGGAAGGGCCGCCTACTCGTCGGGGCGGCTGTAGGGATTAGGGGAGACTATCTCGAGAGGGCTGAGAAGCTCTACGAGGCGGAGGCCGACGCCCTGGTTATAGACGTTGCACATGGCCATATGGAGCGTGCACTAGAGGTTATCAAGGAGTTGAAGAAGGCCTTCGGAGAGGATATCGACGTGGTCGGTGGGAACATAGCCACGTATGAGGGGGCCAGGGACGTTATAGCGATGGGCTCTGACGCTGTGAGGGTCGGGATAGGACCAGGCTCAACATGCACAACTAGGATAGTGGCTGGGGTTGGTGTCCCACAGTTGACAGCTATCATGGAGGCTTATAAAGCAGCTTCCGAGGCCGACGTACCAGTGATTGCCGATGGAGGCATTAGGAACCCTGGGGACGTGGTTAAGGCCTTGGCTGCTGGTGCCTCGACGGTGATGATAGGTGGGCTCTTCGCAGGTACAGATGAGTCGCCGGGCCCGATAGTCCTGAGGAATGGTAAGAGGTATAAGGTCTTCAGGGGTATGGCCAGCCTCTCGGCAAGGGTTGGTAAGGAGGCCGTCACGAAGGGTGTCGAGGATACCGAGGTGGCTGAGTATAGCTACTCGACAGAGGGTGTCGAGGCCTTCGTGGAGTATAAGGGTAGTGTGGAGGACATCGTGAAGAGGCTCGTGGCTGGGCTCCGCTCTGGAATGAGCTACCTAGGAGCCTTCGATATTGAGGAGCTTAGGCTTAACGCGGAGTTCATAGTGATCTCGGGTGCAAGTATCAGGGAGAGCTATCCCCATGATGTCATACTCTGGTAGTCGTGATGCCCTACCAAAACCTGGTTGTGGAGGCTGATCCCTCGGAGATACATAGGCTTATAGAGGAGGTCTGCGAGTCTGAGAAGCTAGAATACTCGCTGGAGTATGACGGAGATCTCTACAGGATCTACTATAGGAAGAGGATGCTCTTCGTGAAGAGGGTCCAGATGGAGGTTGCACGTGTAGTGCCTCTACGCATGGGTGATGGGCGGATACACATAGTCTTCTGGCTCAGCGACCTGGAGTCGGAGAAGAGCCAGCGTTTCTACCAGAGGATGAGGATGCTCCTAAACAGGTATATCTCCTAGAGAACCACCTCTGGGAGATACTTCTCCACGACCTCCTCCCTAGACTCACGCAGCATCTTAACCGCCATTGGGAGCTTCTCTAGGATGTCCCAGGAGGTCATGCCATCCATACCCAGCTCCTCAGCCGCTAGGTCACCCGCCAAACCATGTATGAAGACGCCGTTCTTCACGGCATCCCTCATCTTGAGGCCTAGGCCATACATGGCGGCTATTACGCCGTTTAACACGTCGCCAGAGCCCGCCGTCGCCATCCCGGGGTTACCAGACATGTTTATGAATACCTCTCCATCAGGCGTGGCTATCTGTGTATGGGCACCCTTATAGACGATGTAGCACCGATTCTCCTGGGCGATCTCCCTAACCATCTCTACGGCGCTTCCCTCCAACATCTCCATAGATACCCTAAAGATCTTGCTGAACTCCCCCCTGTGGGGCGTCAATACAGTGTCTCCACTCCTGTTCCTCACTATGTCCGGCTCCTCTCTAAGGATGTAGAGCCCATCCCCATCGAGTATGACGGGTATATCCACCTTCTTGAAGAGCTCGCGTGCCAGCTCTTGGCTCTCGCCACTCCTGCCTAGTCCTGGGCCGAGGATCAATATGTCTATACCCGCGTCTCTAATGATCTCCAGTATCCTATCGATATTGGAGGTTGAGAGGCCTCCCCTACCATCATCCTCCAGGGGGTGGTAGACGATCTCAGGGGCCCGGGAGGCAGCTACCCTAATCACCTCAGGAAGCGATGCGAGCCTGGCGTAGCCGCCGCCAGCCTTTAGGAATGCATATGTGGAGAGGAGGGGCGCCCCATAGTAGTTGGCTGCTCCCCCAACTGTCAGGAGTTTCCCGAATTCCCCCTTATGCCCACTCTCCTTCCTAGGCTTTATCTCGATCGGTATGTTTAGATAGGTCCTGGTATCGAGCTGCCTTAGGAGCGATGAGGGGTAGGCCAGCCTAGTTATGTATAGCCTCCCGTTATACTCAGCCCCGGGGTAGATGATGTTCCCAATCTTGAGTATGCCTAGGGCAACCGTATAGCTGGCCCTTACAGCCTCCCCATATATCTTAGCATTGCTCCCACCAATCCCCGATGGTATATCGACCGATACGACGGGCTTCTTAGAGGCGTTAACCATCTTGATAACCTCTTTGTAGAAGCCCTCAACCTCCCTGTTCAGCCCAGTCCCGAATATGCCGTCGACTATAACTGTGGACCACTCGAGATACTCCCTAAGCCTTGGGAGGTCGGGCCTGCCGAGAATGGGGGTGACCTCAGCGTCGAGCGATACGAGGACCCTGTAATACCTCTCAGCAGGATATCCATACCTACCCGGGTCACCAACTATACAGATCTTAACGTCATAGCCCTCCACAAAGAGCTTAAGCCCCGTGCCCAGGGCGTCACCACCATTATTACCTGTACCAGCTAGGATCAGTACACGCTCCCTATCAAGCTCGAAATTACTCCTTAGAACCCTGAAGACGGCGAGGGCCGCATTATCCATGAGGATAAGGGGGTCTATACCCGCCTCGGCCGCCAGACGGTCGAGCTGGGCAGCGTCCTCAGAGGTCCCGACGAGATACTTCAATATACCGTTCCCACCCAACACCTCAACCAGCCTATCCATAGAGTCCCAACAAAACATTTTAAAGATAACCAGCCCCACCCCAGTCCAGATACGGTTCCTATATGGCCAACTGGTCAAATTAACCCATGTAATAGTTTATTAGGTATATTGCAAAAATATTATTTAGAGATGTTAGTCAAAGGACATTCAGGGAGTTCTAGTCCCAATATTTCACCCATAAAGCTAGGTATTGGGACGCTTATAATTCTGCTTATGTTCCTCCTATCTGTTGATTATCTAGGCGTTGTCGCTGGCTATGACTTTGAATATTCCTTTGAGCAGACATACTTGGCCAAGGATTACACGGTTACTAGGGTTGGTATCGGGCTAAATGTTATAGATGGCGTTGTAGTCATGAGATATGAGGATTTCTCTAGGGACCCCGTCACCCTCATAATTGGTGAGATAGCTAGGAGGACTGGTGGAGGGCTTGAGGAGGCAGATTTTGACTGGATGATTAAGGTAGGCTACAACGACGTATTGCGGGATCTCTACAATAGATATCCTAGTCTCGGGAGTGTCTATCCAATCGATAAGGATACGTATCTCTTGGTGGTGATGGGGACTGACGAGTCCAAGGTCCTGCGTGACGTCTTGGGCATAGCTGGCTATATGAGGTCTGGCCTCGGGCTTAGCTCAATAGATGTCTATTATATCCAGCTGCCCATCGACCCCTACGTTCCAGACACAGATCTCTATCACTACTCGGAGCTTTACTCTAGCCTCATGGCTAGTGGCAAGGTTCCCAATTATCTCTTCATGTTCACGATAACAAATCGCGTACCCGAGTTCGGGGCCTGGCTAAGCTGTGAGGCTGGCGGCTCGAGAGCTACACATGACTACTACGAGGTCGTCAACAGTGTTAGAAGCCTAGCCGACAAGATGTTTGGGAAGGATGCCAAGGTTGTTCTACACCTTGTGTCAGAGTGTGGGGGCCTCGAGCCCCTAGTAGACCCTGGGTCTAGCCAGGCGGTATCGATAGGGGATCAACTAGCCCCTAGTGGAGAGGAGGACAAGGAGACTGAGGCTCCAACAGACAGTGGATCACCACACATGGCAGGAGAGATAGCCAGTCCCTACCCATACATCACACTACTCATAGCACTATCCATAGCTATCCCAACAGCATACCTACTCCTCCGCAGAGTATCAGGAATCTAACCCTATCCTATCATCACTTTTTATCGTTCTCTTTAGAATGAACAATGTTTTTAGATTGACCAAGGTTCAGTGCTAGAGACGACCTGTTTAACAGTTATGATCTAACACAAGGAGATGCCGCCAACACCATACTTTCTGAATTAGGAGAATCAAGGATAATAGTGCCTATTTGTAAATACACAAAGTAGCCTTTTTGGATTTGTCCCCATAGGATTTATAAACAAAACATGCTTATTGATGCATCCTAACATGTAGTAACAAGGTGTAAAAACTTATTAGGTCTTGACATAGATATTATTTTTGAAATGATAGTTAAAGAGCAAGATAGGAATATCAAGCTGAAAATATTGTCACTAGTGACGATCCCAATGCTGTTACAGGTGCAGCTGGTGCCGTTGGTATGGCCACCCGCTTGGTACCCCCGTAGCGATATCATCGGAGGATTGGCGATTGGAATCTACCTGTACTATAATAGAACAATGGAGGAGTATCCTGCCTACCTATGTACAGTAGGATATGCAGCTATAAAAGACGGAGTTAAAGGATATGTAACCGCGGGGCATTGTTTCGACGGTGTTACAGGCAATTTCAACCCACCAAACATATGGTGGTGGAATGTCTACCAACCACCTAATGGATTAAACCGCCGCTACGTAGGTTCACCATCCCATGTATATGGGGACGCAGACTATATAGATACAGGGTTCGTCCCCTATAGCAATGTGAAGCCATTAGTGCTAACCCTAGATGCTCTTGGCAATCCATTCATAGCCCCAGTTAAAGGTGTGATAAGATGGTCAGACATATCTGTTAATATGAGCGTTTATAAAACAGGGTCAGTATCAGGTGTCACACAAGGTCATGTTAAATATATGTTCACCCATTTCTTGGGGAGCGATTGGGTTGTAGTAATCGAAGGTAATCCGTCGATTAACGGTGATAGTGGCGGCCCTGTGTATATCAAAGTACCAGTAAGGATCGATGGGTTCTGGACATATGACATATACTTAGTCTCTATCGTCTATGCAGTAGCCGGAAATCGGACATATACAATCTCAGTGGACGGAATATCCAACGAGGTTGGTATCCAACCCATGCAGGGGTGAGTCGTTATGAGTATGGTAAGAATATCAACGATAATACTTGGACTAATTTTGGTTGTGGCTCTAGGGAATGTTACAGCTGGGAGTAGAGACATCGCCTATCAACCTATCATATTAAACTCGAAGTATGAGGTGGTTAGGGTATATGTTCCATATGAGTTGACGGATAATATGCTTATCTACGGCGATCTACTCATGGATATAAACGATTATGGAGTGGAGCAGAGGATAATTGCTACAAGTGAGCATAAGACGCTTTTGAAGCTGATTGAAGAAGATCCAATGTTCTATGAGCCACTCTACAACAACATAATGAAGGAGGCGCTGAGGGTATCGCGTAACATGGTCGTATACTGGGTTACTCTTGATAGTTTCTACGCGGAAGTAATGAATTCTGATGAGGATGAGGCCTTGGAAGAGGTTTTAAGGCTGGCTGGTTATCTATGGTCTATGCTCCGCTCTAATAAGATTCATGTAGATAGGGTTAGGGTGTACTATCTTCAGATACCCATGGACCCGTATATACCCAGGGAGATGGAGCTATACTACGCAGATAAGTACTTCGAACTTGAGGACAACGGCTCTATACCCGATTATGTCTTTATGTTCGGCTTCCTATATGGCCGGGATGCCATGATACCACAGTTCGGTGGCTGGCTTAGCTGTGAGTTTAACGACACTAAGGTACTTTATACTCGTCAGGAGGTATTGACGGGTATCCGTTCCCTAGCCGATAGGATATTTGGTGTGGGGTCTCCAATAGTTGTTAGCGTCACATCGGAGTGTCCCAAGATAACGCCTTTGCCTGGTAAGCTATATAACAATGAGGAGATGGATAGTCAGGCTACCACCAGCACGGCTTCTGATGATGGGGATACCCAGCCTATGGCCAAGGATGATAGTGATGTTGAGCATGTGGATACAGGTTTGGAGATTGGTGGAATCTTTGAGAGCTATCTATTGTCGTTCCTGGCCGCTGTGGCTATCGTGTCGGTAACCACCTTCATGCTCTTGGGTAGGAGGCTTGGTGGCTAGGGCTTTTGCACAACCCCCTCCTCCTTTTTATCTCCTCCCCTCTCCGTGAATAGGCTCTTTGCCTCCTCGGTGGATAGGAGGTAGATTATCCCAAGGTTTATCACTATTAGTATGAAGCCTTGGGGGAGGAAGAGCGTAGCGACTATCCCAGCCGTGGCTGCCAAGGCGATGGCTATGTATCTCCCCCACCACCTCCTCAGTATCAGCCCCACCCCTGCGGCGAGGGAGAGGCTGTTTATGAAGAGGATTATTATGATGTCGAGTAGGTAGAGGAGGGGCTGGTCCCTCTCAACAGGGAGGCCCGGCATCCTAGAGCCGGTTATGAGTGAGTATGCCAGGACACCTAGGTTTGCGGCTCCCCATACAAGGTAGACCACGCCAAGACCCTGGATAACCGTCTTCAACGCCATACTACTCCCCACCCATCGTCACATCCTCACCAGGCTCCTCCAGGAGGTTGAAGAACCTCTTCACCCCTGGGCTGGCGAGGTATGCAAGGGGTATTAGGAGGAGGGCTGCAAATACTATGTTGCCTATACTGAATATACTTGTGAATAGGATGTTGAGTATCCCCGTCAGTATGAGGAGTACCTCCCCATACCACGACCATGTCCTGCCGTGATAGAGGCCATAGCTCATCATGAATCCTAGGCCCGAGAGGATCATGATCGTCGTGGATATGTATAGAACCTGTACAAGCCCAACCTCACCGTTATCCACCATTGTTATGGGTAGGAATAGGGTCATCAAGGCTGTGAAGAATAGGAGGGTGGAGAAGGCTATCTGTATAAGTGAAAGTACAACTACACCTGTAGGCCTCTCAACACCCTTCTCCATGACAAGATGTATATCACGGCCAGTAGGTATAATAGTGTGGCATGGAGGGGCTGGGGGATAGGTACGACGCCTCTGTAGAGGCCTATGAGAAACTATACTCAGGCATAAACACTAGGAAGTACATGGTTCTACTAGACAGGCTGGGGGATGGCGACCTACTCGAGATAGGTATCGGGACTGGATACCACTGCCACCTAATCAATGGCTACGGAGTGGGGGTCGATATAAGTCTGGAGAGCCTTAAGAGGGCGTCTGAACGCTGTGGAAACCTCGACCTCGTATATGGCGATGCTAGGCACGGATTCCTCAGGCCCGGCTTCAGAAGGGGTTTAGCTGTATCGACATGCCACCACATCGGGCTGGAAAAATGTATTGAGATCCTGGGTAGGCTGGCTGAGAGATGGGCGGCCGGGCTACTCTCCAAACTGGTTAGTGAGGACCTCCTCCATATGCTTAGCGAGAAGTATGGGGTTTTGAGGCTCTGGGACGAGGTCTTCATACTCGGGCCATAGTGGGATCCCAATTGGAGTCACTCCTCATCCCCTGGGGGGTCAGAACCATTTGGCGGTCATCTCCCAATTCAATGGATATCGCCTACCATGAAATTATCCCGTTTTAATCCTCCTGGCTGAAATGTATACTTGGCGATGATATAGGATCAACCGGCTGACCCCCTGGGGATGAAGAGTTTTACCCATGTTGAGCCTTCAAGTAGATGGGTCGAACCCTTTATTCCCAACCCCAGCTAATCACATATATACATGGTTGTAGAGGCCTATCGAAAGGTGGGTAGGGGCTTCACCTTCCCAGGCTATGAGGCTAGATTCACCCCTAGGCCCGGCTACCTACTTACACATGCATCGATAGAGATATGGATAAATCCTGAGGAGAAGACTCTTGAAGGCGTTGTGGAGTATAAGATCTCCTCCGGTGAGAGGGCTAGGAGGATCGAGTTGGACGCCTCTGAGATGGAGATCCTAGAGGTCCTTGTTGATGGCGAGCCGGTAGAGTTTAGATACACTGGTGAGAAGCTCGTCATACCCTTTACACCCCCGCTTACACGGAGGGTTAGGAGCCTAGTCGTCAAGTACCGGGTGGTAGAGCCTAGATACGGCCTCTACTTCATAGATGAGCCGCCCATGGTCTATACCCAGGGCGAGACGATATGGACTAGCTACTGGCTTCCGACCTATAGGGAGCCGAACATGAGGCTCTCCTTCGACATGACTATCCATGCCCCCGCAGAGTGGAGGGCCTTCTCAAACGGTGTCCTAGTATCTGCAGAGAGGAGGGGAGAAGAGTCTATATGGAGATACAGCTTCAGCTACCCAGTACCTACCTACCTCATAGCCTTCGCAGCTGGCCGGTTCAGCGTCGCCAAGGAGGATTATAGGGGTGTACAGCTCGAGTATATAGTGGCTGAGGGTGAGGAGGCCAAGATAGAGCCTACATTTAGGATGACCCGGGACATGATGAGGTTCTTCGAGGAGTGGCTCGGCGTCCAGTATCCCTACCCAGTCTATAGACAGGTCATGGTGAGGGACTTCGTCGTAGGAGGTATGGAGAACGTATCGATAACCATTCTTAACGACGCCACCCTCATGGATGAACACTCCAAGAAGGACTTCAGGGTGGAGGATCTCCTCAGCCATGAGCTTGCCCACCAGTGGTTTGGAGACCTAGTCACCTGTAGGGACTGGAGCCAGATATGGATAAACGAGGGCTTCGCCACCTTCCTCAACCTTCTCTACATCAGGCACTGGCTGGGGATGGATGAATATGTATATAGCCTCCTAGGCGTGATGGATAGGTACCTCGAGGAGACGAGGAGGTATACCAGGCCGACGGTCTATAGGGTGTATAGGTATCCCGAGGAGCTCTTCGACAGGCATGTCTATGAGAGGGGCGCCCTGATCCTGAACATGCTCATGAACCTTCTGGGTGAGGACATCTTCAGGAAGGCGGTTAAGAAGTTCCTCAACCGATACCGCTTCCAGAACGTGGATACCGAGGATCTCAGGAAGACTTTTGAGGAGGTCTCCGGAGAGGATCTCGACTGGTTCTTCGAGACCTTCGTATACAATGCTGGGCATATGGAGCTAGAGGTCTCCGTGGAGCCTCTCGAGGATCAGCAGGCCGTCAGGATAGACATATCCCAGAGGCAGGGAGAGGACATGCCTGAGGTCTACAAGGTGCCTATCGAGTTGGAGGCGGTTGGAGATGGATGGAGCATAAGGAGGACATACAGGCTTGAGAAGAGGGATGAGCGGATAATAATGCCTGTGAGGAGGGGGTTCAAATATGTACTGGTGGATCCAGACTTCAAGCTGATGGCTAGGATCAGGCCTAAGTATCCCCTCGACATGCTGGGCGAGATACTCCTCGGCTCCAAGAGCACCTATTGGAGGCTCCTAGCCGCGAGGGCACTAGGGGAGAAGAAGGGGAAGAGGGTGGTCGACCTACTCGTAGAAGCGATAAGGAGGAGCGGCTTCTACGGTGTAGCCAAGGAGGCGGCGGTATCACTCGGGCTAGAAGGCTCGGACTATGCTAAGAAGAGGCTTAGGGAGCTGCTAGAGGAGGATCTACATCCCAGGGTAAGGGCCGCCCTAGTAAGGTCTCTAGGAGGATATAGGGACGAGGGTGATGCCCAGCTATTCATAGAGATACTCAGAGATACTAGGGAGCCCTACGGGGTTAGGGCGGAGGCCGCCCATGCCCTCGGGAAGACGAGGCACGTGGATGGTATAGAGGTGCTTAGATCCATACTTGATGAGTGGAGCTATGCATATGTCGTCCAGAGGTATGCACTCCGAGGCCTCGCGGAGTATGATGATGACGAGGCCTTCCAGGAGATACTCAGCCGGTCGAGGCCTGGGAACCCACTACCGATAAGGGTGGAGGCGATCACACAGCTGGGTAGGTATCCGGAGAGGAAGGAGGTCTACAGGGCTCTCGATGAGTATGCCTCGGATAGGCATGAGAGGGTTAGGAGGGCCGTAGTAGCGGCGGCTAGGCAGCTGATGAATAGGAGGGCACTACCCATAATTGAGAAGATATTGAGGGACGAGGCCAACGGATTCATAGCCAAGGCATGCCTCCTAGCCAGGAGAGAGATTGAGGAGGCATTGGAGAAGGGAGAGGAGTATAAGAGGCTTATAAAGAAGCTGGAGGAGATGGAGACCCGGTGGAGAGACATATACAGCAGGATAGAGGTGCTCGACATCCATGGATAGTGTTGAGAAGTGCTATATCTCTGATTTCAATACTTAATTATAAGTAGGACGTATATACAAATGGGTATATTGCTCCATTATTCTAATATCCTATTTTTCAATGAGGACGAGTAGGGCCATCATACTTTTGGCGCTGTTGACGCTGCTAGCGTTGGTAGGTACTGCGGTCTTCGTCTACCTCCCAGTAAACGTAACGATTAACTCTGTTAGTCCTCCTGTAATCTTCCAACTTGGATCCAATGCTGGAGGCACCGACTTGGCAGGTAACATAATCCAAGTAACTCTGGGTCCAAATGCGTCAAGTGCAACACTGGTTCTCCACCCGACCTACCAGAAGACTTATTACCACGACGTCCTCCAGGTCTCAAACCCGTCACCCCCAGCTGGTGACAACTATTACATAGGTATAAAAGTGGTTTCGCCACTCACTGGAGCCGGTTTCTCATCAGCCGTGGCTAGGGTCTACGACTCTGCGAACAACCTCTTATTCACAGCAGACCTGACGACAGCTGGTACATATGGTTGGGCCACGCTGCTCCCAGATGGCCAGACATTCAGGATCGATATAGAGATTGTGATCACTGAGGGTGTCCCACTACCCAGTGGGTCGGTGACTTTCGAGTTGGTCTACAGCCCGCAGAGCGTAACGCCGCCGCCGTAGTAGCGATGCTTTCCAGGCTAGTGGCTATACCACTCATACCATTACTTTTTTTCCTACCACATGTCTTAGGCGCTGAGTTTAGCTACTATCCTACATCACTCACCCTCAATTCCATCTCTCCCCCCATAACATTCTATGATCCTGGGGTACCGGGAGTAACGGTATCCCTGGGGCCTAACTCAACGAGCGCCTCTATAACTGTTAAGGCTAGTACGCAGCCCTTCGATATAGTGGCCAACAGCGACTTTATAGGCCCTAGTCCCTGGCTATTCATCCCTGGCACCGACTTGACTAGTGCCACGGTTCTCCCTAGCTACTTAGGTAGGGTGGGTGTGGCCAATATCTCTGGATCAGGTTCCCTCTTCTCAGGATACACAGACTCGGCGTTCCTTTATCAACAGATCACCTGGCCGACAACGCCTATCCTGTTCGCTAATGTATATCTTGAGGCCTGTGTAGAGTATGCAGTGACGTCTGGCTTCTCGATACTACTACTGGATGCCACTGTCTTCGTGGTTGATGCCAATACCTTGGCCGTTGTGGATTCGTTGACATTTATTCTCGACGTGGGCTCCTCCTCAACTTGTACATGGAACACCTATACTGGTGGTCTGAACGTAGCTGCTTATACCCCCGGTGGGACCTACTACTTCCTAATCAGGTATAGGGTGCAGAGCCTATTCACACTCTTCGGAGGGGCATACTACGCAAGGTTTTATACCAACCTGGCTAACATCACTGTTGCACCCGCTAATCCAACATTCCTGGGGATCTTCCTACTTGCCAATGCATCTACAGGCATATATAACGCATCGCTAAGCCTCGTATCAGCCAGCTTCACGGGTAACGTCGATGCCAACATATGGCTTAGGAACAACACGGTTCAGGTACAGTCAAGCTCGATAACCATAACCGCATCCAGCATAGTCACTAGTCAGTCGTCTGAGCTTGTAGTTACCACGGTTCCACCTGGATACTATAGTCTTGAGATGTGGCTAGACACCACAATCTCTCCCGGATCCTCGGCCACCCTAAACCTAGTCCTCAAGTATAGGATTCAAGACGGCGTGTACGTCGAGTATCCCATCCAGCTAAATATTGTTGACCCTCCTGAGAGGGGTGGCCGGTCTGCCGAGCCTCCTGGGAATGTTTTCAGGATCTTATCTATTGAGCCACCCCCATATATTGACTACTTGAGGAACTATGATGCGTAGGCTCAGCCCCACTACACTGATCGTACTTATATTTGCCATACTGGTGCTGGGCCGGTTCGTGGGTAGCCCGGTCGCCGCTGTAGTTATTGTGGGGCCCTCTATGGAGCCTACGCTGAGCGTGGGTGACCTAGTGATTCTTCGCTGGGCCGATCCGGAGGTTGGGGATATAGTTCTCTGGTGCAACACCCTGATGAACTGTATCCTACACCGTGTCGTGGAGGTTGGTGAGGACTATATAGTTACCAAGGGAGACGCCAATGACATCAATGATCCACCCGTTCTGAGGGAGCAGGTTAGGTATGAGGCCCTACTATGGATACCTCGTTACATATGGATACCCGGCCTAGCCATACTGGTTATAGGTGCACATCTTTATGAGAAGAGGAAGGAGGGGGGCGATTAAGGGGCTCATAGCTGGAGGCCTAGCTCTATGGCTCTACAGCTTCTACGAGCCCATCGTAAGAATAGAGGTTGTGAAGCATAGGCTTGACCTAGGCCTAGGACTAGATATATTGTTCGTTACAGATACCCATCTCCACGGCGTTCCTGGTAGGGAGGATATGGTCATAAAGCTTGTTAAGAATCTCTCGCCCGAGGTTGACCTGACAATCCTTGGTGGGGACATTTATGACGAGTTCTCGGAGAGTCTTGAGAGCTTCTCTTCTCTACTCGATGCGGTAAATGGGGAGGCTCTAATGGTTCTTGGGAACCATGAACACTGGGCTGCTGGTAGGTATCCCATTGAGGAGACGGTTGAGCTGGTGGAGTCGAGGGGAATACAAGTCCTTAGGAACAGGTTAGTGGAATATAGGGGTCTCCTCATCGGCGGTATAGACTGGTATGGTGATGATCCTGGTCTAGCCAAGAAGTACTACAGAGGTGTTGGGCGTGTAGATATCCTTGTGTCCCACACCCCCGATATACTTGGTGATGCAGAGGTAGATGCACGCCTTGTACTGGCTGGCCATACACACGGAGGCCAGATACTGGGTCCCCTTGGACTGATTACAAATAGTAGGCATGGCTATGTAAGCGGCTTCTACCGGAGGGGAGAAACCCTGATGTATGTCTCTAGAGGGGCTGGCGAGATTATTCCCTTCCGCCTATTGACGCCCCGGGAGGTCACAGTCCTAAGCGTCTAGTCAGTTGCCTTTATCAATATCTTCCCATCCCTCTCCCCACTGAATAGGTTGTTTAGGGCCTCCCCAGCCTCGTCAAGGCTATAGACCCTCCATATCCTAGGCTTGACCACATCCCTCTCCAAATCCCTAACTACCTCCTTGAACTCCTGGATTGTGCCGCCGGTCACCCCTATTAGGCTGGCCTCTCTACGGTAGATCGGGGCTACTCCGCCTGGTATGTCCATCGAGGTTAGGCCGCCAAAAATCATTACATATCCATGCCTCCTGACGAGGCCTAGCGACTCTGCCAATACTTGTCCACCCAATGGGTTGATGATGAGGTCTGGCTCCCCCCACTCATCTATAAGCTTCCCAACATCCTTGGGTGGGACTATCCTGGAGGCCCCGAGCTCCGAGACCCAGTCCTTCCTCGTTACCGCTGCAACGTCTATCCCCGCATTTGCTAGGTACTGGACTATATACATCCCGACGTTTCCCGAGGCCCCATACACCAAGGCCTTCTCTATACATAGCTCCAAGGCCCTATTCACGGCGTGCTTTGCCGTGAGGGCTGATACCCCGGCGGTGGCCTGTATCTCAGGTTCACCACCAGCCTCATAAACATTCTCCTCGGGAAGCTTCACATACTCTGCATATGTCCCGTCGACTACACCACCCACGATGCCTCCCCTTAGACATAGGTTTTCATGTCCCTCTCTACACTCCTCACAGTCTCCACAGTGTATCCAGGGGTAGATACTGACCTGCATACCCTTCTTAAGGCGAGTTACATTCTCACCCACATCGACGACTATCCCCGAGGCCTCGCTCCCCACGATCCTGTTAGGCGGGTCTAAGGGATACCTTCCACTGGCTATCCAGTAGTCTATCGGGTTGACCCCTGTATATAGGATCTTCACGACGACCTCATCCGGGCCAGGCTCCGGTGTATCAACCTCTCTAACCACTAGTCTGGGAGGATCGGTCTTCTCAATATATGTTGCCGCCCTCATCCTGGATCCACATCAATATCTATAGCCAACAACCGATTATGTATCATCTACGTTGGCTGGTGGTGGGGCTTGAGGATACGCGGCGTATCTATAGACCTGTGGTTCACACTTGTGTATGACGATGCTGAGAGGTATAGGCTGTTCCAGAGGGCTAGGATAGACTATATCTATGGAGTCCTGAAGATGTACCGTGACGACGTGGCGAGGGAGGACTTGGAGGGTCTATTCGAGGAGTTCAAGACCTTCATGATGGAGGTACATCCATATAGGCTTATGCAGATGGTGGCGGCAGCCCTAGGGGTAGACTCCGAGGCGGTGGACGAGATGTATAGCAGGTATATAGACGCTGCATGGAACGCCAGGCCCTATGTAAACAGTGATGCCCTAAGATTCCTCGAGTGGTGTGAGGAGCAGGGCCTACCCGTAGTCATAACTACGAACACGACCTATTCGAGGGAGATGATAGAGCGGATGTTCAGCAACATCGGGCTGGAGAAGTATTCCGAGAAGGTGGTTTCATCTGCTGAGGTTGGTGCAGCCAAGCCGAAGCCCGAGATCTTCAGGGCAGCCGTCAATAAGCTTGGACTGGATCCAAAGGAGGTTCTACATGTGGGGGACAAGTATGTCCATGACGCACTCGGAGCCTATCTAGCAGGGCTTAGACCAGCCCTCTACAGGGGGCTCTGGGACAGGTATGGAAGATTCATGGGCTTCGGGGAGGAGTTCGAGGTCAGGAGTTATCCCCCCTATATCTGGGTCGTGGATAGCTTCGAGGAGCTTATAGAGAGGCTCGAGAGGCTCACCCGGTAGCCTAATACCCCCATTTAAATCGGCGAGGGGGCAATACAATACTTGACACTTATTTGAAAACCCCATTGGATGAGGTGTCGCCGGTGGCCGATGTCGGTATTATAGGGGTTGGGACGACCCAGTTCCGCCCCGAGACCCGTGAGAAGCTGTTCAAGGAGCTTATGTACGAGGCCGCCTACCGAGCCTATCTCGAGGCGGGTGTGGATCCCAGACGTGATGTCGACGCCTTCATAACGGCCTCAGAAGACCTCTGGGAGGGTCTGGCAATCTTCGACGAGTATGTCCCCGACCAGCTGGGCGGGGTACTCAAACCAGTCTTCACCGTTGGAGGGGACGGGATACATGGGCTGATCCATGGATACATGCTCATCAAGACAGGGAGGTTCGACGTCGTGGCTGTAGAGGCGCATAGCAAGGCTAGTGAGATAGAGGATATCAAGAAGGTGGTTAGGTTCGCCCTGGATCCGATATATCTACGCCCAGTCATCGAGGATGTTGACGTTCTAGCGGGGCTGGAGATGGCTGCCTCCCTAGGCTGCTACGGGATAGACATGGATACTGTGAACGAGGTTATACTGAAGAACCACTTCAACGGGTCTTTCAACTCTGCTCCCTATGCCCAGAACCTCGACGAGAATAGCTTCGAGACCCCTGAATACCTGGCTGAGCCGCTGAGGACGTTGGACGTAGCGCCCTATGTAGATGGAGGGGCAGTGGTCGTCCTAGCCTCTAAGGACTATATCTCGAGGGAGGGGTTGGAGCCGGTATGGATAGAGGGTGTCGGCTGGGCCACACAGGGTGGACGCTTCGAACGATTCCTAGACATGCCCGGTGAGGGCCTGGCTGCGGCTGCTAGGATGGCCTACGACATGGCTGGCGTGTCAAGACCTAGGAGATACTTCGACCTGGCCGAGGTGGACGACAGGTTCAGCTTCAGAGAGCCAGTGTCGCTGATAGCCCTCGGCCTAGCCAGTGGGGACGTCAACATCGACTACGCCGATAGGGTATTTGAGATGGATGGGGAGCTCCCCGTAAACGTCTCTGGAGGGTTCCTAGCAAACGGGTATCCATTGGAGGCGGGTGGGCTTATGAAGCTGGTCTATGCCGCTAGGCAGATATGGGGTGAGGCCGGGCCTAACCAGCTAGACGATGTGGAGAAGGCGTTGGTGGCTACTAGGAGGGAGATACCCTCAACCACATATGGAGTTGTAGTCCTCTCGGGGTGATCAATAATGAAGATGAATATCTATAGGAAGAGCCGTGTCGCATGTGTAGGGGCTGGGCTAACCCTCTTTAGACGTAGGCTCATGGAGACCAGCGACGAGCTTATGTGGCTAGCCGCTAGGCAGGCGCTCGACGAGGCTGGCCTAACCATAGAGGATATAGACTGCATAGTATTCGGAACAGCACCCGACAACTTCGACGGGATCCATATGCAGAGCGAGGCCTTGGCAGACGGTGCAGGTGCCGTGAATAAGCCCTATACGAGGGTCTATGTTGGGGGCGGTACAGGTGTCTTCAGCGTGATTGCCGGGTGGTGGCACGTGGCCTCGGGGCTCTGCGACAGGGTACTCGTCATAGCCGAGGAGAAGATGAGCCATGTACAGCCCCATCCCCAATACCTATTCCACCATATCTTCGACCCCGTCACTGAGAAGCCTCTAGGCGTCAACCTGATATGGATATTCGCCCTCGAGATGCATCGATACATGTATAAATACGGTATCAAGAAGGAGGACATCGCCCTGGTCTCGGTCAAGAATAAGAGGAACGCTTTGGACCATCCATCTGCCCAGGTCGCGGCTAAGATAACCGTGGAGGACGTCCTCAACAGTGAGGTATTGGTATGGCCCGTCCAGAGGCTCGACATCTCACCGGTATCGGACGGGGCTGGGGCCCTCGTGCTTGTCAGCGAGTCGGAGGCTAAGAAGCTTACCGACGAGCCTATATGGATCGACGGCGTTGGGTGGAGCCTAGACACAATGTACTGGACGAATAGGGACTTGGCATTCCCCGTCTACCTATACTACGCTGGTAAGATGGCCTATGAGATGGCTGGGATTGAGAACCCGAGGAAGGAGATCGACTTCGCAGAGGTCTACGACCCCTTCGACTATAAGGAGCTCCACCACATGGAGGGTCTTCAGCTGGCTAGGAAGGGTGAGGCGCCTATACTCACTAGGGAGGGCGTAACAGAGCGGGATGGAGACCTCCCGATAAACCCGAGCGGAGGCCTACTAGGAGTGGGTAACCCTATAGCCGCTGCTGGGATCATGAAGGTGGCTGAGGTCTACTGGCAGCTCAGGGGTATGGCTGGTAAGAGGCAGGTCAAGAAGGATGTGGTCACCGGCCTTGCACAGGCCTGGGGAGACCTTATGCAGGTGGGTACGGTCGTGATAATGAGGAGGTGAGCCTGATGGAGACTAGGTCAAAGAATCCGGAGGGAACCCCATATAAGACGGAGGATCTAAGGAGTGGGGCTATACCATATACCGAGGATAGTCTAGAGGCTTGGTATAGATGGAGCCTAGGAAAGTATCTAGGCAAGTATCTTGAGGGGCTCAAGGAGGGGAAGATCTATGGCAGGAAATGTAACAACTGTGAGAGGATCTACGTCCCGCCAAGGGAGGTCTGCCACCACTGCTTCCGCACCACAGACGAGTGGGTGGAGGTTGGAGACACTGGTAGGGTGAACACAGCCGTGGTTAGCTATATATCTGCTGATAGGGGAAGGGTGGAGGAGCCTATAATAATAGCTGTTATAGAGCTGGAGGGGGCATCGCCTGGCATAGGGATACTACATAGGCTTGGAAAGGTATCCCCGGAGGACGTCAAGAGCATGAAGATATTCGGTAAGAGGGTGAGGGCTGTATGGAGGCCGCCCGAGGAGAGGACTGGCTCGGTAAACGATATCCTCTACTTCGAGCCTATTGAGGAGGTGTAGTGGTATGGAGTATAGGTTTAAGGTGGATGTCCCCGGATATATCTACCCCACGGGTAGGGCTGGAAAGATATTCGCCGAGAACATTAAGAAGGGCGTGGTCGTGGCGTCACGCTGCGACGAGTGTAGGGTGTACTTCCTACCCCCGACTGCCTACTGTCCCCACTGCTTCAACGAGCTCAGGGATTACAGCCCGGTGGAGGCATTCATACTAGTTGCCAAGACGGTTCTGGATAGGGGTGGTGAGAAGGTCGCCTATGGCTATGTGAAGGGCATTGTAGGTGGTGAGGAGACACAGGGAGGCTTCATACACAGGGTCGATCCCGAGGCAGAGCCGGGAGAGGTTCTGAAGCCTGTTCTTAAGCCGGAGGAGGAGCGTAGGGGGATTATAACCGATATAGAATTCTTCGCCAAGGCGGATTAGACCCCTCCCCCCATTTTTACCCTGGTAGTAAATACTCTTATCCTAAGTAATTAGGGGGATTGATTAAATCCTCCCCAGATGGATATCAGATTGTGGACAGCTAAGACCGGTGGTGAAGCGGTATGGATCAGAAGGTTATTGCAGGTGTCGCCATCGTTATCCTTATAGCAGCAATTGCTGGCTACTACATGATGAGTAGCCCCGCTGGTGAGACAGGCGGGGAAGAGGCTGGTGAGGAGACATACATAGTTATTGGCTACTACTGGGGCTTCAAGATATACGACTCGAACTACAACCCCGTGGACAAGATCATGGTTAAGAAGGGGACGACCCTAAAGATAATCTTCCTCAACGCCAGATCCTTTGCCGAGGACTTTTACGGCCCACTGGAGGAGGAGAGTAAGCAGAGGGGTGTAGGTGGCCTAGATAATGGTCCACTAGAGCAGAGGATAATGGAGGCCTTGGAGAATAACCAGGTTGATCACGGATTACAGATTATAGGCTATGGAGTAACAGTAGCCACTAACTACAGGGCATTCAGCGGTACTGCCAAGACATTACAGGAGTTCTTCCAGAATGAGCCTCAGGACGCCATTAACCAGCACACAGTGGTCTTCAAGGCGGATAAGACCGGTGTATTCGACTTTGTCTGTTACGTCGTCTGCGGCTATGGCCACTCCTTCATGAACCTTAAGGGCGCTCTCCAGGTCTATGAGTAGTCGCCCAATACCCTAATCTTTTTTACCTAATCTATCTAGCTCACCTCTAAGGGCTAGCTCTAGGTTCCTGAGGTACCACTTAGTATCCTCCTCCACCCATTTCTCAACCTCGTAGTATCTAATCTTCCCGTCTCTGCCCATGGTTACAACGAGTGAGATGCCGCTGTTTATGATGGCCCTCCTACACCTCTCACATGGCTTCGCGTCGAGGACCTCCCCCGTCTTTGGGTCTATCCCGTAGAGGTAGAGTGTCCCCCCATATACCGAGGCGCCGTTCCTAGCAGCGTTTATTATACAGTTCTCCTCCGCATGGACGGCTGGGCATAGGTCGTAGGCAGTGCCATGTGGAAGGTTGAGTATATCCTTTATACATCCCCCGACCTCGTAGCAGTTGACGCCACCTCTTACAGGACCGTTGTAGCCGGTGGATACGATTGCGTCCTTAACCACCACTATAGCCCCGTAGTGCGCCCTTGTACAGGGGCTCCTCATCGAGACTGCCTTAGCTATCTCGAGGTAGTATAGATCCTTCTCTATACGCCCACCGCTCTGGCCAGACATAATATCAATAACTCTCCCTCGGCGGGGATAAACCATGCCAACCTATTAATGGGAAGCCGGATTGAAATATCCCCTAGCCACAACACCACCTACATGGATAGCCTAAAGAGGGGAATAGAGTCCTTCCTCCTCGAGAAGCTGGGTGGAAGACCCCCGAGCGCCAGCTATGCAGTCGTGTGGAGGGATGTTGAAAAACTTACTGGTGCCGTTGGCTATAGGGATGTGGAGGAGGGCCTCCCGGCGACGCCTGAGACGCTCTACGGGGTCGGGAGCATAACGAAGACCTTCACCGCCCTAACGGTGCTCATGCTCCATAGGGAGGGAATATTATCCCTCGACGACCCCATATCACGATACGTAGCCATCGATATGGAGATAGGGGGTGAGGAGGTTATGATATGGCATCTCCTCAGCCACACCTCTGGGGTAGCCGCACTAGCCTATGCGGAGAGCCTACTGAGGGGGTATGTAGGTGAGTCGCCCAGCTACCTACCCATCTCGGGGCCAGAGGACATACTATCCTTCATGGAGGGCTGGAGGGACTGGGCCCTTGCATGGCCCGGTGAGAAGTATTTCTATCTCAACGAGGGATTCGTCCTCGTTGGGTTAGCTATCGAGAAGGCCACAGGGATGAGGTATGAGGATGCCCTTAGGAAGTATGTCCTAGAGAGGCTAGGTATGGATAGCACCGCTATTGGTAGACCTAGAGACAAGGGTTTGATGGCCACGCCATATGTGGTCGGCAGGGAGGGGTTGAGGAGGGCTAGGATACCACCCCTCGGGGCCGATGGAGGTATGATAACCAATGCCGTGGACATGTCACGCTTCCTCATGGCTATGCTTAACAGGGGCGGAGACAGTCTTCCGAGGGATGTGGTGGAGGAGCTTGAGAAGCCCAGGATAAGGACCTCGCTACTCAATAGGGAGGAGTATTACTGCCTAGGCCTATCAAAGACCGTCATAGGCGGGCTAGAGCTGTATGGGCATAGCGGCTCGGTACTCGTCTACACGGCCTACATGGCCTATAACAGGGATGAGGGGGTAGGCGTCGCCGTCATGTCTAACGGGACTGGCTACCCCATGTCGAGCGCCGGGCTATACATATTGGCCAGGGCCCTCGGAAGGAACCCACTAGAGTTCGAACCCCTACTAATCGACGAGGCTCTAAACAGTCTGGTGGGCACCTATGAGAGCTTTAAGGGCGGCTTCAGAGCCAGGGTTGAGAGGATGGGTGGTATACTCATACTCAAGTATAGTGGGAGGAGCTACGAGGTCTCAATACCCCTGATACCCAGGGATGTCTCTGGTGACGAGAAGATCTTCGAAGCTATAAGTGGTGACCGGCGCTATGAAGCGGTATTCTATAAGCGTGATGGGGAGCAGTATCTACAGGTTGAGAGGTATCTATTCCGCAGGGTACCCGCTTAATACCCGTAGACGGGTCGCCATGCATATATAGTATATAGCCCTATTAGGGCGGGAGAGGTGTTTAGAGACTGAGTAATAAGAGACTATTCGTCCTAGTCCTGATCCCCATCCTACTCCTACCCGGGGTCTCTGCAGAGACCTATAGCTTCACGGATGGCTCTGGAGTGGACTACCTGGCGGATAACCTCGGAGAGTTTGGAGACCTGATGGATAAAGTAGATGTTATACGTGGCTCAATAACCTTGGAGGATAACAGCTTCAGTATAGAGGTTGAGATGGCGGATAAACCCCTAGAGGGGTTCGAAGCCAGCAGCTTCGCAAGCAACGCATCAGGCCTACTTATGCGTGTACTAATGATGTTTAAGATGAATGGGCCTAGCGGGGAGGAAGTCGATCTCAGCGTTAGGACGCTATACACCTATAGCGACGCCCCATCTGGGGATGGATACGTATTCACCACCTTCTACTGGGAGCTACTAGTCGACTACTACAGGGTCGACGAAGGATATGGCAACTATAGCGTATCGGGAAACACGATGATCTTTACAGGGGAGGCTACAAACACATCCATATTGAGCGGATCCACACCCAGCCTCCTGAACGTTACCGCCCTATTCAACTGGCAGGGTATCTACCTAGCGGTTGACTACGCGGGTGAGGGCTGGGAAGCCCCAGATACAGCCCCTGAGGACACCCCGGTAGTGGATCCCGATACGACGCCTGGTGTGATCGATGGGGATGACCAGGATACATCCAGTGAGACTGGTGGGACTAGTGATGATAGCCTAGAGCCTAGCGGAGATGTGGAGCCTAGTAATGAGTCGGCTGAGACAGGTCTATGGATACTCATCGGCCTAGTTGCTGTGGGTATTGTAGGGGCTGGTGTAGCCCTTTATATCCTTAGGAGTGGTAGGCTACCCAAGTAGCCTAGACATATACTCCTCAACACCCTTGAAGATCATCTCGGCCGCTATCGAGGCTACTATTATCGACATTAGACGGCCGAACGTCTTTATAACGCCAGGCCCCAGTATGCTGTACAGCTTATCCACATACCTAAGCATAAGGTAGGTGGCTCCGACGACTAGGTAGCCGGCCAGGAGGACTAGGTATATGGGGTAGACAGTTGTTAGGAGGATCAGGGTCGTGATTGTCCCTGGGCCGACTAAGAGGGGTGTTGATATAGGCACTACAGCCATCTCCTCAGGCGATATCTTCTTAGCCTTGGGGAGCCCTCCCAGCATGTCTATGGCTATAGCCATGAGTAGGACCCCACCGCCTATACGTGTAGCCGCTACGCTAACGCCGAAAAACATAAGTATGTAGGCCCCGCCAAGGGTGAATACGGTTATCAATACTGCGCATACAAGGGCTATGCTCCTAACAATCCTTAGATGTCTCCCACGTTCTAGGCCGGACATGAAGCTGAGGTATAGGGGCAGGATCCCAGGCGGATCCATGATGGCGAAGATCTGTACAACGGCTGTGACGAGTGGCACCACAATTTCTAGCTCCATGACCCATCACTCCTGAGGCCCATGGCGTTGATAGGGAGGGATAATAATTAAATCGTCCTGCTGGAAATGGTTTAGAAAACATATATTCCAAAGGTCTTAGGGATATACCATATATACAGAAACGAGGTAAGTATATACATGCGGGGGGTTTGAGATGGAGGTCCAATGGGCCGTAGAGATGTTCTACTACAGTCTCATAACAACCTACACCATAGTCATCCTACTATTCATCTACAAGACTCGTAAACCCCCCAAGATATCGACCGACGGCGGTGTCCATAAGGGGATGGATAGGCGTGAGAAGATATGGATGTACAGCCTGATAACAGTGGCTATAATAGGGAACATAATCTTCTTCAGCCCCCTGATACCCTCGATGCAGTACAACATCTACCTGGATGAGGAGCCTGTGAAGACCATCGTGATAAGGATGGAGAACCACAGCTTCATCCTTCCTGAGGAGCCGATAGTCATCCCATTAGGGGAGCCCGTCGAGTTCAAGGTGTATAGTGAGGACCTGACCTACGGCTTCGGGGTCTTCAGGGAGGATGGTATGCTGGTCTTCCAGATGCAGGTCGTGCCCGGCTATGAGAACCGGCTGGTCTGGGTCTTCACCGAGCCTGGTAACTATACGATCAGGAGTACAGAGTACAGTGGGCCGGAGCACCCCTACATGTATATCGAGGACGCGATAGTCGTGGAGGAGGTGGGTTAGCATGGGGCCGAGGGAGAAGCTAGCCCTTAAATACGTGTTGGCAGGGGTCTTCTGGCTGGGCGTCGCGGGTATAGAGGGCATCTTGATGAGGCTCCGCATACTAAACCTCTTAACCGAGATCTACACACCTGAGCATTACTACGCCATGATGACTGTCCACCCCTTCGTAGGTATATATGGCTGGGCCTACATGGCGGTTATGGGCGCCTTCTACTACCTCGTGCCTGTGGTGCTTAAGAAGGATCTATACAGTGAGTGGGTCGCCAACCTAGCTTGGTATGTCATGATGGCTGGTGTATTGATAACCTGGCTCTCCGGCTTCCTATTCAGCTACAGCCCCCTATACACGCTCTACTGGCCCCTTCCAGTGGTTGAGTATAATGGTGTCCAGCAGATAGTGTTCGGTTTTGGAAGCTCCCTAATCTTCATCTCCGTGCTCATGTTCTTCTTCAACATGTTCGCCACCATATTCCTCCCCCAGAGGGGTGCTGGTGGGCCTGGATATGTAGCGAAGGAGCTCCTTACACTCGCATTCAACCTGGATAAGCTGAAGGCCAAGACCAAGGGTATTAAGGAGTATCTACCAAGGGTGAATAACTATCCAGTCTTCGTGGTCGGCGTATTTAGGGGCTGTGTAGACACTACCCTCAACGCTATTGTCCTCCTACTAGTATCCCTCACGATAGGCCTATATGGGATAACGGAGGTCTTGGGTAACGAGCTCAGCCCCAGCCTGATAGACCCGCTGATCTATAAGAACGTCTTCTGGTGGGGCCTAGACCTCATAGCGGATGGCAACGTCCTGATATTCACAGCTGCTACCTGGTACTTCCTAGTACCGCTACTTACTAACCAGCCTCTATTCGGTGAGAACGTGGTTAGGAGCGTGATCCTGGCCGATCTGGTGATAAGCCTGTTCGTTTGGAACCACCACATGATGAGCGATACTCCACAGCCACTATTCCTACTCGTCCAGGGACAGATATTCACATGGGGCGAGCTGATAACGATGGGTCTTACCATGTTCGCAGTCCTGATGACTATCTGGCGGGCTAGACCCGTTGAATACAGCCCAGCGTTGCTCGCCATAGTCCTCTCCATACTTGGATATGCGATGGGCGGCTCCGCCGGCATGATACAGGCAAACATAGCTATGAACAGGTATTTCCACAATACCCAGTGGGTCATAGGGATACATGGCCATATCCAGCTACTGGCTGGGCTGAGCCTGACGGTCTTCGCGGCGATCTACGCCCTAGCCCCGATCCTCACTGGTAAGGAGATGGATAGGAGGCTCTCATATCTACACATAGTCCTCTTCTTCGTCGGTGCCGTGGTCATGGGTCTCAGCCAGGGAGCCGCTGGGGCCGCTGGCATGCTTAGGAGGACACTGTACTTCAACGGTGAGTATGCGGGATACATGTCAGTAGCAGCTATAGGGGCTTTCATAATGGCAGTAGGATTCCTGATCTTCCTATACAACTTCGTCAAGACCTATGGCCTTAAGAGTGTTGTAGAGGTTCTCAAGCCATAGCTCTCCAACCCCATACATTTTTTATTCGTTTTGTATTATCGGGTATCGAGACCCCCTTTATTCCTAACCTCTATAGAGATATGTATTTGAGCCCGTGATGAGTATATCCGAGGTCTCGATTGATATCGCTAGGAGCAGGTGTAGGCTCTACAGGAAGTATGGGAGCCGTATAAAGATACTCTCGATAACGAATAATGGGGAGCGTATCATCCATCTCGTAACATGTCCAAAGGACCTGGTGGGGAGTATTAGGGATGAGGAGGATCTCAGGATACTGGGTCTAAACCTAGTTGACAACGAGGCGAGTGTATGGTGCCTATCCAGGGGCTGCGATGTCTGTAAGCCGCTGGTGGAGGAGGGCTGTATAATCCTTGACGGTTACATTGGGCAGGACGGCTCGATGAACATAACCTTCCTATCCCCCAGCGACAAGACTACTGAGAAGATCTTCAGGATCTATAGGGAGCTGGGCATCGAGTATGAGGTAAGGTATACGAGGAGATATGGGAAGAGCAGGATACTGACTGATAGACAGGAGCAGGTCCTATACCTAGCCTATAAGATGGGGTTCTTCGACTTCCCCAGGAAGACCTCGTTAAAGGAGCTGAGTGAGATACTGGGTATTAAGGAGGCGACACTCAGCGAGATCCTCAGGAGGGGTGTGAAGAAGGTTATCCAGGAATACTTCAAGTAGGCTCTACAGAGAATCTATAAAGTTTTAACCATCACCACTCCTCATCAGGATGTATAAACAGTCTGGTTAAATACTACGGGCCCCACTTATCTCGGCTCATGAGCCGGGAAGAGGGGCTTAGATACGGTCTCCTCGCCAGTATAGCCGCCTTCATAATTATCGAGTACCTCTTGATACAGGTTTTCCTATACGGTGTCTACACGCCCTATGCCTGGCCAAATATAATTCTTATCTCGAGCCTCATACCCATCGGGCTCGTAGCCTATATGGGCTATCTATCCTGGCTGGTCGAGGGTAGGGACGTGTTTAAATATGCCAGTGCACTGGCCCTCCTACTCGGCTCGGCCTCCATCGCCACTGGCTACATGGGGGAGCCGGTTTCCCTCTACCTACTATTCACCGCATACTTCACCGAGGTGGTGGTAGGGCCATTCCTCATGAGGGGGTTCGAGACGTATGACTGGCTTGGGGCTAGGCTCTTCCTAGTAGGTATACTGGGCTTCGTCTTCAGCCTCCCACTAGTCTCCCTGGCTAATGAGTTCGCATTGATACCCTTCTCCGCTAACCTGTTGAAGGGCTATGGGCTTATCAGGATCTATCTAAAGACTGTCGAGAAGCAAATAACTGTTGAGGAGGCGGTCGAGGCGGTTGCCTAGTGGTGTAGGCTGGCCTCCAGCATACCAGTCTTCCTAACCAGCCTCTCAACCAGCCTGAAGTATAGATATGTGGCGATTATCGTAGCCAGTGTCTTGACCAGGAGCCATGTCCATAGACCCCCTATATCCCCAGGTATGTAGCTGGGGTTTAGATAGTGCCTCATAAGCTCCATCCACTCCACCATTGGGAAGATGTGTGCCAGGGGCTGTATCCATGGTGGTAGTGCTGAGACTGGGTATAGCACGGCGCCTAGGAGGAATAGTAGGCCTCCGAAGGACTCGCTTATGACTGGCCCATACTCGGAGCTGTAGATGCTTAAGCCCGCCACTACGACACCTATCTGGCTACTCCAGGCGATGCCTATCAGGAGTAGGAGGGCTATGCTTGGTAGTGTATCGAGGCTCCCCAGCATGGGGTAGCCTATGAGTAGCATCCCCAGTATCAGCATTGCTAGGGATGTTGCGAGTCCGACTAGGTAGTGGTATAGCCCCCTGGAGGTGAGGTATAGCTGCAGGTCTGGGAATGCTAGGTAGGTGTATTTCAGGGTCCTGAAGTGCTCCCTCTCACTATGGATCGTCCATATAACACCGTATAGACCCGAGCCTATGTAGTTGAAGAGGGCTATCCCTGAGACCATGTAGAAGGCCGCCTCTGGGCTGGTTATCCCTGACAGGTGGGCCACTGCAATATAGATGTAGCCGTATAGAGCCACCTGGAATACGGGGTTTATAAAGGTATATATGAGATATACCGGGAGACTGGTCCAGTTACTCTGCTCCTTAAAGGTAAGCCATACAACGACTAATACCCTCCTAATCAGGCCCAGCATACCTATAGCCACCTCATGATTAGCCTCCCATCTCTCCTCCCCTTCTCAACCATATGGTTAAGTACCCATATGCCTAGGGGGAGGAGGATCATGACCATTATTCCCAGGCCGAGGATATGGATGTAGAGATCCCCTAGGCCCTGGCCAAGAAGCAGGGCTCTCCTAACACCGTCGAGACCTATGGTTAGGGGTAGTAGGGACGCCAGGGCCTGAAGCACTGTGGGGAAGACGCTTATGGGGTAGTACTGGCCCGAGAGGAAGCTTATAGGGTCTCCAAGGATCTCGTTTATCCTTATCCCCTTCCTCCCATATACGAGGTGTAGGCTGGAGAACATCAGGCCTAGGCTGTAGAGGGCAGCCAAGGTGAGTAGGAATACTATCGTGGCTGGCATTAATCCACCTGTGTTGAACTCCGCCCCGAAGACAAATATCCCGATAAGTAGGATGGCTAGGCTCCTGATACCCGTGTTCAGCATGCCGCCTAGAGCCATCCCGAGTAGGAGCATGTATATTGGTCTGTCGCTGAGCAGGAAGACCTCTAGGTTGCCTGTCTCCTTCTCCCAGTAGAGGACGTTACCCATCCCCCATAGGACGTTGAACCAGAAGTTCATCATCATGGTGCCGACTACCACGAATCCGATGAATATACGGGGTGCATCCAGGTTGTAGTATGCATATATCACGCTGGCCATGAATATGGTTGGTAGGACTACCTCCCAGAGGAACCACGTCTTAACCCTCATATTACCCTTTACCCTTACCCATGCCCTTGCATACGCAGCCCTTAGATCGTCTAATATTCTACTCATCAATACCCCTCCCTACAAGCTTTAGGAAGACATCCTCTAGGCTTATCTCGTCCCTCACAACCCTCTTGACCCTATACATCTTCTTCTCCAGTAGGCCTATTACCCTAGAGATGTCCTCATACGCCATTATAATCCTTAGCCTCGCCTCACCCGGTACATCGCTCAGCCTGACCTTATACCCGATGACGCTGTCCAGCTCTCTGAGGAAGTCTAGGTCCCCATCAACTCTCTGTAGAGTCAACTCGTATATGACGTGGCTACTCACCCTCTCCTTAAGCTCCTCCACGGTCCCCTCCTCGATTATCCTCCCCCTATGTATTATGGCTATCCTGTCGCAGAGCTCCTCCACCTCATACATATAGTGGCTCGTGAGGAGTATTGTCTCAATGTAGCCATCGTCAACCAGGCGTCTTATCAACTTCCTTATAGACCTGGCATTCTCAACATCTAGTCCTAGGGTGGGCTCGTCAAGGAACAGTATCCTAGGATTGTTCAGCAGCCCCCTGGCGAGACTATACTTCTGAACCATTCCTGTGGAGAGCTCATTCAGCCTCTTATTCATGAAGTCCTCAAGCCCTATTAATCGAGATACCTCCTCAACCCTCTCCTCAGCCTCCCGTCGGCTGTAACCGTAGAGCATTGCGTAGTATATAAGGTTCTCCCTGGTAGTCAGTATCCCGTATCCAGGCCTCTCCCCGCCAGAGACGAGGTTGATTATCTCTCTGACCTTCTGGGCTTCTCTAACGACGTGGTATCCACCTACATATGCGTCTCCCGAGGTGGGTAGTAGGAGTGTGGATAGGATCCTAATCAACGTCGTCTTCCCAGCCCCGTTGGGGCCGAGTAGGCCATATATCATCCCGCTGGGTATCTCTAGGTTGACCCCGTCGAGGGCTCTGAAGACACCCCTACTCGTCTTGAACTCCCTGACGAGGTCCACCGTTTTTATAGCCGTCTCCAAGACACTCCACCAATATATAGTGGCTATAGAGGTGAGGCCAGATTAATATGTGGTCTATCCACCCCTCACTTCTGGTGGGTATAGGTCTCTATAGAGGCATTTATCAGGCTCTATGACTAGGTCGCGCCATGTCCCCTCGCCTAGTATGTCTAGCCCCCTGACTAGGGCTCCGGGCCTAGACTCGCTCCCCTCCCCCATCACTAGGTGTGCAGCAGAGGCTATCTCATCCGCCAGGTTTAGGACTGTATACTCTATCCTACGGCCATACATGTCCTCCTCTCCCCTATAGTCCCTCAGTGGCTTGATCCCAGCTATGTCCACTGCATATGCCCTTGTACCCATCCTGAGAGGGTATACCACGCTGTCCGTTATCACCACGCCTATCTCTACCCCTAGCCTATGCATAATTACATTCCTCACCTCATTGGCTACCCCCTTTAGTAGGTGTGGCGGGAGAGCCGCCCTCCCATGCCCAATGTTCTTTCTATCTATCCCCGCGTTAGCTGTTAGTACGCCCCCTGCATATGTGAGTATTACTCCCTCTACACCACCTAGTATGGCGTCGGAATACTCAGTGACCAGCTGGGCCATCCTAGGGTCTACACTGTATTTCTCGGCGAGCATCATGGCATATTTACTGGGTAGCACCCTGTTGAGATCTACATACATCTCCCTGGCCATTAGAAGGGGCTTCGAGGCCAGGACTAGTATGTCTCCATCCTGAATCATTGTCCTAAGCCTATCCACCAGCTTGTCTAGGAACTCTCTCCAGCTAGGCTCTACACGCATCTCGATAGGTATTACGCTTATCCCATCCATTCCGTGGCACCGGATACTGGATTGGGCTTAGCCATATTATATGTTATATACGGCGGCCAGAAATCGTATTATAAATCTTCTCTTGACTTGGGCATGGATATGGGTGTATAGGGATGGGGGATAGGTTCGACGTGATAGTTATAGGGGCGGGGCCAGCCGGATCCTCAGCCGCCTACAACCTGGCTAAGAAGGGTTTTAGAGTGGCCCTGATAGAGAGGGGCCGGAAACCGGGGTCTAAAAACATGTTCGGGGGCCGTGTATATGCAAAGCCCCTGGAGGAGGCCTTCGACGGGCTTGGCAAAGCCCCTATCCATAGGTGGGTGGTTAAGGAGAGGCTATCCATAGTCAACAAGGAGGAGTATGTAACGGTCGAGTATACTGGTAGGGGTAGGAAGAGCTTCACCACGTATCTAACTGATCTAACCGACTGGATGGCTGGGAGGGCTGTGGATGCAGGTGCGACGCTCATCACGGAGGTAGTTGTTGACAGGCTATTGATGAGGGATGGCCGCGTAGCCGGTATAGTCTCTGGTGATGACGAGCTAGAGGCAGATGTCGTCGTGGATGCCGAGGGTGTAAACAGACTCGTACTGGAGAGGAGCGGCCTCGTGGAGAGACTCACCCTCAGGCATGTAGCCCTCGGGGTGAAGGAGGTTATCAAGGTGGATAAGGGGGATATAGAGAAGTTCTTCGGCCTCGGAGAGGATGAGGGCCTAGCCTGGGTATTCATGGGTAGTGTGAGTGACGGGCTACCCGGTGGAGGCTTCTTCTACACTAATAGGGATAGCCTCAGCCTTGGACTCGTGATCTACTTGGAGGGAGCCGTACAGGGGATGAGGAGGCATATCTACGACATGGTTGAGGAGCTTAGGATAGGCCCACTCTTCAGCAGATACGTGGAGAATGGGAGGATCATGGAGTACTCTGCCCACATGATACCCGCCGATCCAAGGGCGATCAGGCCTCCACGCCTAGTATGGGACGGCCTTATTGTGACGGGTGACGCCGCCGGACTCTTGATAAACATGGGCTATACCTATAGAGGGGTGGATACAGCCGCATACTCGGGCATGCTGGCTGCCAAGGCTATTGAGGAGGCTGACGGCGACTATAGTGCCTCACGCCTCAAGAGGTATGAGGAGATGCTTAGGAATAGCTATGTAGGCCGTGACCTTGAGAAGTTTAGGGGTGTCCACGACCTCTACATGAATCCCCGCCTATTCAACGAGTATCCCGCCCTCCTAACAGGTCTCCTCAGGAGGCTCTACGAGTTTGACTATGAGGGCTACAAGTTCTCGAAGGCCTTCTCAGAGGCGAGGAGAGGCCTCGTCAGCCTCCCCCGTATATTTCTCGACCTCTTGGAGGTGTATAGGAAGCTATGAGTAGCCAGGCTCCAGAGGAGAGGAAGAGGAGGAAGATTAGGCTTGAGGACCTCCTGAACAATAATATCTGGGACGTCGATCCAAGGCCCCATATAAAGCTGGACACCTCGAAGTGTAGGGACTGTAACTATAAGCCCTGTGTACTCCTATGCCCTACGGGATGCTATACTACCCATGGGGATGACGTCCTCTTCAGCTATGAGGGGTGTGTCGAGTGTGGGACATGTAGGGTTGTCTGTCCAGAGGAGGCTATCACATGGGAGTATCCAAGGAGTGGCCGTGGGATACACTTCCGCTTCAGCTAGTATATACCAACCCGTCAACCGGGTGGATATACAAGATGTATGATTGGAGGTATGGGGGTAGTTAGAGATGGGGTTGGACATAATAGTCGGGATTAAATACGTCCCGAACACGACGAACGTGAATATAGACCCCAAGACCGGCACCCTCGTTAGGGAGGGTGTCCCCAGCGTAGTGAATCCCCACGACCTTGTAGCTGTGGAGCTCGCCCTACGCCTACGCGACCGCTACGGGGGGAGTGTAACGGCCATATCCATGGCCCCTCCCCACGCAGTTGCTGGGCTGGAGCATGTCCTAGGCATGGGTGTGGATAGGGCGATCCTCGTATCTGACAGGGTATTCGCGGGTGCAGATACTCTCGCCACTTCCTATGTACTGGCCAAGACGATCGAGAAGATTGGGAGGTATGACCTGATAGTTATGGGGCAGGAGACGATAGACAGCTCGACTGGGCATATAGGGGCCCAGGTGGCTTCGTGGCTAGACCTGCCCTACGTCTACTACGCGATAGACGTGGAGTATACTGGGGACGGCTTCATAGTCACCCGTGAGCTGGAGGATAGGGTCGAGAGGTATAGGCTTGCGAAGCCGGCCCTTATATCCGCCAAGATGTATTCCTTGGAGCCTAGGCAGGTGACACTGAGGGATAAGCTGAGAGCCGTTATTGAGAGGCCGATCGAGACGTGGAGCAATAAGGACCTCGGCCTAGACCCCAACTGTGTAGGGCTGAGGGGGAGCCCCACAATAGTTTCTAAGGTGGAGTTCACCCCAAAGGTTCCGAGGAAGAACATCATCTTCGAGGGCGACCTCAGAGAGGCTGTTAGAAAGCTTGTCCAGGCACTTGTCGAGGAGGGGGTGATATAGATGTCCGAGCCCAGGTGTAGCGAGTGGTCACCACTAAAGGAGGGTGTATTTAGGGGGGTATGGGTCTACCTAGAGGTGGTGGACGGCGAGATACATGAGGCTAGTCTACAGCTCCTATCAAAGGCCCGTGAGGTCGCAGACATACTCGAGACATATGTAGGCGGGGTCATCATAGGTAGTGGCGTCTCACACCTCGTCGAGACGGCCTGGGAATATGGTGTTGACAAGGTCTTCCTCGTTGATGACGAGAGGCTCGAGAAGTATTCCCCACCCCTATATGGATACGTCGTCTCAGAGCTCTGTAGGGAGTATAAGCCTGAGGGACTATTGGTAGCTGGTACACTGAGGGGTAGGGAGCTAGCCCCAAACATAGCCAACAACCTGAAGACCGGGATAACGGCGGATCTGACTATGGTATCGGTGGATAAGGAGACGAGGGATATCATACTGATCAGGCCGCCCTTCGGAGCCTACATGCTGGCCCATATAAAGACGAGGTGGGGTAAGCCGGTGATGGGTAGTGTCAGGCCCAACGTATTCCCAATGCCCGAGAGGCAGCCCGGTAGGAAGGGTGAGCTGGTTGAGTATAGCCTTGGAGAGCTGCCCAGCTATGGGGTTGAGCTCCTGGAGAGCAGGAGGATCGAGAAGGCTGAGGAGATACCTATTGAGAAGGCCCGTGTAATAGTTGCTGGTGGGAAGGGGCTGGGCAGTAAGGAGGGCTTCAAACTACTGGAGGAGCTGGCAAACCTATTGGGAGGCGTCGTGGGTGGAAGTAGGAAGGCGGTGGATGCTGGGTGGATAAGCCATGATAGGCAGATCGGCCAGACGGGGAAGACTGTCAAGCCAGACCTCTACATAGCTGTGGGTATAAGCGGGGCCGCCCAGCACATCTTCGGGATTAGGGAGGCGAAGATAATCGTAGCTATAAACATCGACCGCTACGCCCCGATATTCGAGAACGCCGACTACGGAATAGTCGGTGACTATAGAGAGGTGATCCCCCTCCTGATAGAGGAGATCAAGAGGGTTCGGATGGAGCTTCGGCATGGCTAGGAGACGAGCTCCCTGAGTAGGTTCTCGAGCCCCGATCCACAGCTCTCAGCAAGCCTATAGACTGGGCTCTCCACATCGTCTATCAAGGTGCCTGAGAAGCGGAGTATCCTAGTCGCTAGTAACATCTTCGCCAGCTCACCAGTCATTATCGGTAGATCAGCTAGGTGGTCCACCATCAAGATGTACTCCTCCCTATCAGAGTTTGTCCCTACGAGGTAGACGCTATTGATCGTCTTGAGTGCATCGTCGACTATACGTCCATTCTCTAGGAGATCCATCATCGTTTTGTATAGCCCCTGGTTATAGGCTAGGCCACCCATTCTCAGCTTTGCCACAGCCTCTATCCCTATATCCTCGTAGGGGTTTATAGCTCTCCAGTCCACCGTCCATGTTGATCTCTGGGGCTCCCCATCACCATGGATCGCGAGTCTCCATCCACCCCTGATCCTATTCTCAACCGCGAAGAGGTCGCGTACAACCCTCTCTAACACTCCTGATGCATAGGTGTCGCTCAGGTAGAGCGTCGCCTCGACCTCCTCCTCAACCAGGTCTGAGAGGGGTTTCACAAGCTCCATATAGAGGAACTGATCTAGGGAGACCCTGCCCTTAAACCTCCCTGTGAACCCCGTCTCTGGGCATCTATACTCGCCGGTTACTGGGTATACCACGACTCTATAGTCGAAACTGTTCTCGAGGCGGTATATAATGTCTTCATACACTCCCCATGCAGAGTATATCACGTTCTTATACTCGAACATGTGGAGCTCTGCAACCGCGACGTTATGTATGGCGGCGTCCTCCCCAACCACAAGGATTATGTAGTCCGGCTCAAGCTTAGAGAGGATATCATCTATCCCATGTCTAAGCTTGTGTACCTCCTCGTCAGTGGGTATCGAGCCTATGAAGAGCTTCATAGGATTGTGAATCCCAGGATATGCGTTATAAATATAGTTGGTGGGAGAAATCAGTATGCCAGGGGTTGGGGATGGTATTATACACGACGCTTTCCAAGGGATCATCAGTATCGATTGGCGAGCATAGGATAGAGCTGAGGGATGGGGATCCCCCCAGGTATGTAAGGAATGGTTATGAGGTTCTCCTAGCCGGGATAGATAGGCTCCTCATACACCCAGCACCACCGATCTACCTCCCGATACTGGGTCTCTTCAGGCATGTGATGATACCGATCAAGCCAGCCATCATAGTCGGGCCGAGGGCGGAGATAGAGGTTGTCAGGAGGGTGGTCACCGATATAGCGGTCTCTACCCCCACCGAGGAGGTTGAGTATGTCGACGTCTTCCCCCTAAGGACTCCTAAGATGGCTGTCTATGGCAGACCAGCCGACGGCCTACTATGTAGATACATGTTCCCAGGGGAGGGGCCGGGCACGATAGAGGTTCAGCTTAGGATCAGGAGTGACTGTAGACACCCCGTCACGCTAAACAGGATAGTGGTCCCCACATCCCTATTCCGAATCTTCTACGCCCCAGAGAGTGATAGGGCGGTGACGGCGCCACTAGACGTTACGTTGGAGTGTGACGTAGCGGTGATAAGGGCTGGGGAGGAGCCGGAGGACATGGTTCCAATACCGCTGGAGACGGAGAGAATGTTGACGAGGAGGATGCAGGTCGAGCCGAGGATACTCCGCACTGTTTTAGCCCATGTCGAGGAGTTTATTATGGATAGGGGGTACTGAGACATGTCCAACATAGAGATCCTAGGCTTCCAACTACCCTTCACCTATCAGCAGCTATACAGTGGGGTAGTCACCCTAGCGTTCTTCGTGGTACTGGGGCTTATTCTAAGGGTTCTCCTATACAGGTATGGTGTACGCGTCCTACCAAAGAAGATAGCGGAGAGCATATCGAACACCGTCTTCTATATACTGATATTCATAGGGGTGCTAGGCCTCCTAGGCAACCTAGGTGTAGACCCGACCAGCCTAGTAGTGGCTGGAGGTATAGCCGGCCTAGCAATAGGCTTCGCCAGTAGGACGGTTGTCTCCAACCTGTTGAGCGGTATCTTCCTATACATCGACAGGCCGATTAAGGAGGGCGACCCTGTTGAGGTGGAGGGCGTCGGCGGGGTGGTGGAGGATATAAACGTTCTCTCCACCAGGATAACTAGCTGGGACGGCGTCTTCCACAGGATACCCAATGAGAAGGTCTTCACAACCATTATAAAGAACTTCAGCAAGACCACAGCCAGGAGGGTAGAGTATAAGATCGGCATCTCATATAGGGATGATGTCGACAGGGCTAGGGAGATCATATACCGTGTGATCGAGGAGGAGCCCTTGGCACTTGTGGAGCCCGGGCCACAGGTATTCCTGGAGAGCCTGGGCGACTCGGCCCAGATACTTGCCGTCAGGTTCTGGGCACCCACTCCACAGTGGTTCACAGCCAAGACGAAGGTGTTGCAGAAGATAAAGGAGGCATTCGACAGGGAGGGTATAGAGATACCGTTCCCGAGGAGGGTGGTATATATAAAGGATGAGAGGGGGATGTCCTAGATCGTCAGCCTCTTCACCGCCTCTACCTCAACCTCTGATCCGTCGTCGAATATGAGTATGACGCGGAGCCTATCCTCATCGGCTACGCGGGCACCTTTAAACATTATGTGGTAGCCTCCCCTCTCAAGCCTTATCTCCCCGCCAGGGGAGGCACATATCCTATCGACAGGCCTCATCATCTCAACCCCACCGCTACTCACGGTCTCGTGTAGAGTGACCTTTGCATCGGGATAGTCTGGGAGCCTAGCCCCCACAAGGCATATCTCCTTGTCCAGACCGTTCCTAATAATCATGAATACTCCTCCACCGTCGGGGGTAGCTGTAAAGTAGGGATCCTCCACCGATATACCGCCTCCCGTCCCAAGCTCCAACGTGATGTAGACCAATATTGCGAGAGCCGCGATCATCGCCACTATGAGGGTTAGCCGCTGCCTCTCAATCATATCTAAACACCCTTCACGAACTCATCTAAGCCCTATGCCACCGTTATTACTCGGAGATATAGATAATTTTGACGCCACTGTACTATTGGCTGTGGGTTAATCAATTCTGGGGCCGGCCTATAATTATGTATTAGTGAGCCGGGGTGGACATTTACCAGGATCTCCGTAGGATGCTGGGCGGTTCAAAGGTATCAAGAGATCCATTCATCCTGAGCCTCCACACCCGTGACGCGGCCTACCTAAGGGGGGAGGCAGATGCTGTTGTCTACCCCGAGACGGTTGAGGATGTTAGGAGGGTCGTCAACTACTGCTACGAGACGGGTACACCTCTATATCCACAGGGTGGGAGCAGCGAGTTGACAGGCTCCTCCATCCCACAGGGAGGCGTAGTCATGAGCATGATACGTATGAGGAGGGTTTTGGAGTCCTCCCCCGGCGATGGATACATATATGTAGAGCCTGGGATCCGGCTGGTAGAGGTGAATATGGAGCTAGCCGGTAGCGGCATGTTCTTCCCCATAGACCCTGCGAGTATAAAGACTGCAACAGTGGGAGGTGCTGTGTCTACCGGTGCCGGTGGTCTTAGGGGCTTTAAATATGGCTTGATGAGGGACTGGGTACTAGGCCTTGATCTCGTCCTGCCCGACGAGGAGGCGAGCCTACTCAGGCTTAGCTATAAGACCCTTAAGAGCCGTGAGGGTTATGACCTGGTTAGGCTCATAGTTGGTAGTGAGGGGACACTAGCCATAGTCGTGGGTGTGGTCCTGAGGCTGGCGCCGTTACAGGGGGACCTCGCCACTATAGCTGCGCTCTACGACTCCCTAGATCGTCTCGTAGAGACGGTTATCCGGCTTAGGTCCTCGGGGCTCGACCTGAGCATACTAGAATTCGTCGATAGGAACACCGTTGCCAAGGTTAGGAGCTATGGAAGGAGAGCACCTGAGGGGGATGGAGATATGCTACTCGTAGGACTCTCGGGTGAGGCTGAGAAGGCGATGGAGATCATAAGGATGGGTGGTGGGGAGATAGTTGCCCATGCAGACTCGATGGCGGAGGCAGAGGAGATGGGTATCTACGAGGTTAGGCGGGGCTTCTACCCCGTATTGATCGATGAGGCTGTGGAGAAGACTGGAGGCGACCCCGTCATATACATCGAGGACGTATCCGTTCCACCGTCTAGGCTACCGGAGGCCCTTCCAAGGATAGTCAGGCTCCTAGAGGAGGAGGGGATAAGCTACGGCCTAGCTGGTCACGTGGGTGACGGTAATATACACCCCACTATGTGGGCGAGCCACGAGGATATGGAGCGTCTATACCGTGTAGGTGAGAGGATCATGGATATTGCCCTCGAATATGACGGGGTGGTGAGTAGTGAGCATGGGATAGGGATCGTGAAGAAGAGGGCTTTGATGCGTAGCCTCAGGCGTAGAGGACCTAAGGCCCTTGATATTATGAGGGGGATCAAGAGGCTCTTCGACCCTAGGAATATACTGAACCCAGGCAAGGTGGTCTAGAATGTATGGATATGAGAAGTGTAGCTACTGCGGATTCTGCGAATATGTATGCCCCACATATATCGAGACGGGCGACCGTACCCTAGGCCCAAGGGGGAGGGTGTGGGCGGCCAGGGAGGTGCTCATCAACGGTGTCCTCACCAAGACTCTTGAAGTCTCCCTCTACACATGCCTCCTATGCAGGGCCTGTGAATCCGAGTGTCCAAGTAACGTCCCAATAGTTGATGTAATCCTTAGGGCTAGGAGGAGGGTTGCGGAGGTGTCCCCAGCCAGATGAGTCTAGAGGGCTTCGAGAAGTATCTCTCAAAGATAAGGAGGCATCTCAAGAGCCGGCTAGGCTCGGGCCCCAGGGCGGTATATATACCCCCATCGATAGACCAGTCTGCACTCCTGGAGCTACTAGGCCTTCCAGGCATCGATATGAGGGATGCGGTTTATAGATACCCATCAACCATGATCGACAGGCTTGTGGAGAGGATAACTGGTAGGGACGATATACTGGTGGCCAATCTACACATGCTCTACCGCCTATACCCCCGTGGGAGAGAGGCATACTACAGGATCCTGGAGAGGAGTGGCTCTATACTCATGATCGGGGAGTGGGAGCTCTATAGGGAGGCGGTTGAGAAGATGGGTGTACGTGGAGACATCATCGACGAGGCCGGGTTGTCCGAGCTGGGGAATCCACTGTCTAGGGAGGCCTTCCTCTCGGAGGGTAGCCCCACCGCGGCCATGGTCATTAAAATGGGGTTGGACGGCTACTCACCGGACCCATACATGCTTAGGGATAGTAATGAGAGGTACATCCTCTACTACATGACGCTCTATAGGGGTGTGGGTAGGCTGGCCAGGATCCTCGGGCCCGGTGTAGGAATGTATATCAACAGGCTGGTCAGGAGGGGCCTACTCGTGAAGGTCGGCAGGAGGCGTGGCGTATACATGGTTAGGGACCCCCTGACTAGGCTCTACATCTGGAGGAGGTTTATAGGCACTGGGGATCCCGAGAAGTATGCAGGCTATACATACCTCCTCAGGAAGGCGTTGGAGGGTATAGTGGGGGGTATGAGGATACCGGGCTACGAGAGGGACGTCCATATATCTGAGCCTATACGCTTCGCATATATCGATAGGCTGACCATAGGGGTGGGAGACTCCTCAGGCGGTAAATACCTCTTCAGGATACTCACTGGTGAGAAGGCTGAGAAGAGGCTCTTCGAGTCTTACCCCTCGATGACTGGTGTAGGGGTTGATATAGGTGTTGCTAGCAATAGACATATCAGGGAGCTGGCCAGGATGGGTGTGAGGATAGTTAAATATCAGGACCTAGCCCTACTCCTAACCAGGACGGCCGGCTTCCCAAGGAGGCTCTGAGATGAGGGATGTGGCGAAGCCCATAGTCATAGGCCTGGTACTAGCAATCGCCTTGGCAATAGTCGTCTCATCTCTCCTAAGAAATGTTGAGCCGAGGCTGGTTGGGAACATGTATATAAACGACGCTGGTATGCCCCCGGGCCTAGCCGGGTTTGAATGGGTGGGTGAGTACAACGTCAGTACCGAGGATAGATATTTAGTGATCAGGCAGGTAAGGGGGCTGGGCGACTACCTGGAGAAGCATAGGTATAGGATAATCGATCTCAGGATGGATGGTAATAGGCTGATACTCGAGATCGAGACCGGGAGGATAGTCATGGTTAGGAGTGGGGATGAATATGTAGCTGTATACTCAATTAGTGAGAGGTTCTCAATAGGTGAGATAAGCCCCGAGTACTTCCCCGGCTTACCAAGCCACTTCTACGTGGAGCTTAGGCTTAGGCCTGTTGAGGCCTAGATGTCTGTAAGTAGGATGCAGCAGCTACAGATCCCCTCCCCGGAGTCATCTATAAACTTGATTACTAGGTAGTCGTCCTGGATCTCATGCCTCACCAGCTGGGGCTTCTTAACCATCTTTGGTATGTCGAGCTCCCTCGTCTTACCATCCTTGGTTATCCTCACCCTGACCTTATAGTGGCCATCCACCTCCTTAACATCTATAATATCTACTGATACCTCCTGCCTAACCACCCCTACCACCCCCACCACATCCCTATTCTTCACATCTGATAAATATTATTCTTCCCAGGCTCCCCAAGCATATAAAACATATACCTGGGCTACAGTCTGGGGAGGGGAATATACCCCTGAATATAGGGGGATAACACCGATATATCCATGGTGCCCGTGAGATGCCGAATAGACTGGCTAGGGAGAAGAGCCCATATCTAAGGATGCATGCAGACAACCCTATAGACTGGTATCCATGGGGTGAGGAGGCCTTTAGGAGGGCACGGGAGGAGGACAAGCCAATCTTCCTCAGCATCGGCTACTACACCTGCCACTGGTGCCACGTCATGAACCGGGAGAGCTTCATGGACCCAGAGGTAGCACGGGTCATCAACAGGGTATTCATACCGATAAAGGTTGATAGGGAGGAGCGGCCCGATGTCGACAGCATCTATATGAAGTATGCGATGGCCGTTCTCGGGAGTGGGGGCTGGCCATTGACGGTGCTGTTGACGCCTGATAAGAAGCCCTTCTTCGTGGCCACCTACCTCCCTAAGCAGACACTTATAGAGCTCGCCGAGCGTGTCGAGAAGCTCTGGAGGACCGACCGTGGCCAGATACTTAGATATGCCGAGTCCCTGGTGAGCAACGCGTTGCAGTCGCCGCTCTTCAACGTGGGAGGTGTCTATAAGGAGCTGGACAGGGGGATCGTATATGAGCTGATGAGGAGGCTCTCCCATACATATGACCCTATCTATGGAGGCTTCGGCCAGGCCCCAAAGTTCCCAAACCCTCATAGACTCCTCTTCCTACTCCGTCTATACTGGCTGGAGGAGGAGCACCACCTCCTAGAGATGGTCATCAAGACTATAGATGCGATAAGGTTCGGCGGGATATATGACCAGGTGGGAGGCGGGCTACATAGATACTCCACCGACGCTAAGTGGAAGCTACCACACTTCGAGAAGATGCTATATGACCAGGCATGGATGCTCAGGGTCTATACAGAGGCCTACCAGCTGACTGGTGACTGGGTATATCGGGAGACTATAGATGAGATAGTGGGCTTCCTGAGGCGTGAGATGTGGAGCGGCGAGGCATTCTACAGCGCATTGGATGCAGAGTCTGAGGGGATGGAGGGGCGTTTCTACGTCTGGAGCGCCGATGAGCTGAGGAGTGTCCTAGGCGATCTATATGGCTTCGCCGAGAAGGTCTTCAACATCTCCGAGGAGGGGAACTATCTGGATGAGGCGACGGGGAGGAGGCTGGGCTACAACATATTATACCCCGGTAGGAGGTGGGAGGATAAGGCTAGGGAGCTTGGTATGGAGCTGGAGGAGTTCCTATCCACCCTCGGAGAGGTTAGGCGGCTACTATTTAAGGCTAGGGAGGAGAGGGTCAGGCCAAACACGGATACAAAGATACTGGCCGACTGGAACGGCTACGTAGCTGGGGCCCTCGCCTATGCCGGGAGGGTGCTGAGTAGTGAGGATATGGTCTCACTTGCGGTGGATGTAGCTGGGTTCATCAGGGATAGGCTATGGGTGGATGGTCTTAGGCATGTATATATAGATGGGGAGCCCGGTGTCAAGGCCCTCCTCGACGACTACGCCTCCCTGATCTACATGTTTAACGAGCTATACATGGCTACCTCGAGGGAGGAGTATCTAGGCTATGCATTGGAGGCTTCTGATGAGCTGGTGAAGAACTTCTACGATAGGGATCTAGGGATATTCCTACATACCCCCATAGATGCTGGTGACGTGCCCCACCCGAATATCGAGGTATTTGACGGGCCCTATCCAGGAGGCCTCTCACTGGCTATACATGAGTTGATGAGGCTGTCACGCCTCACCGGCGAGGATCATCTATGGGACCTGGCATTGGAAGTACTCAAGACATCGCTCCCAAACATAGAGGGGAATCCCGAGGCTGCTCCCTACCTAGTCCTAGACGTTGCATATGCCCTTACAGGTGGTGGCGAGGTTATTGTGGATGCCAGGAGAGGTTCTGATGAGCTTAGGGCCGTTCTGAGGAGCTACCTACCCTTCCATGTTGTCCACTTCATTTCTGACGAGCCCCCCAGTATTGGCTATGTGAAGGATATGCTTGTTGCTGACCCACCCAAGATCTACGTCTGCCAGGGATACACATGTAGGGAGCCGGTCACCAGCCTGGAGGATTTCCATAGGGAGGTCTACCAGCTCAGGAGGAGGTGGTCGCCCTAGCTCTACAAGCCATTCTGAGGAGGGTGTAGAGAGTAGCGCTGGCGGCGAAGAGTATAATTGCCATAGCCATATACGACGCGTTGAAACCCATCTCACCAGCTATGTATGAGAATCCTATGACTCCAGCTGTTCCCCCTATGTCGAAGCCCGTCGCGTAGAAGGCCGTGGCCGTGTTCCTAGTGTCCTCAGCCACGTTGCTAAGGAGGATGTACTGTCCACTGGGGACTGTGAGTCCAATCCCCCATCCAAACATGCCCATGGCGATGAGTAGCTGTATAAGCTCTCCATTCCATGGGATGAGTATAATCATACCCACGGCCTCCAGCACCACTCCTAGTGATAGTGTAGATACTGAGCCTATCCTGTCTATGAGCTTGACGGCGTATAGCCGTGAGACCAGGCCTGTAAGCCCGGCCACAAATAGTGCTTTACCGATCGTGATCGATGGCTGGCCAAGTGTATATACATGGTCCTGTAGTAGGCTGTTCAGGGCGAAGAAGACCCCGCCATTCACTAGGGGTAGGATTAGTAGGGTGGCCACAACCCCGTTCCTAATCACCTCTAGGACCCTGGGTGCGGAGCCCCGCCCACGGTAGAGCTTCTTATCAGGGAGTAGTGCCGAGGCTACGATTGATGATATGCCGAAGACTGCTAGGAGGTAGAAGGCCGCTGCATAGCCATATAGATCCACGAAGCTGGTGGCTATTAGGGGGCCTATCAATGCTGATAGGGAGATCACGGCAGCCCTATATGATAGGAGCTGCCTTAGATACTCTATGTATCCATATATCGATACAGCCGCTATCGATGCAGAGATGAATAGTCCCATTGAGAGGCCCTGTAGAGCCCTCACTACATAAACCTCCTGTGGACTCGAGACTGTTGAGGCGTAGAGTGCAGATATGGTTACAGCCATCCCGCCAAGCATCATGAAGTATTTACTCCCATACCTATCCGCGAGGACACCTGTGGGGAGCCTGGTCAGCACACCTATCATGGGGCCCAGCGAGAATATTAGCCCCGTCTCAAACGTGGCCGCACCCAGTTCACGGCTGAAACGGGATATGACCGAGCCTATGCCGCCGAGAGATGTGAAGTATAGGAATACGGCGGCTATGATTAGCGCTACCTCCCTGTTCAGCCCCTTAATCTCCAATCCCTACACCCGGAATCTTGGGGATTCTCTATGTAACGCTTATAAATCGGTCTATCCAGCTATGGCTTGAGCCTATCCAGGATATATCTGGCTATGGCTGGGGCTGCTGTGAAGCCTGGAGTGGATATTCCATATGTCATGGCGAATCCCCTCCTGATCCTGATTATCCAGTCCCCACCCGGGTAGTTGACGACCCTGGGGACACAGTGTACCGATATTATGTTGGGCTTCTCACTAACCATGTCAGATCCTATCTCAAGCGCCTGTGATATTAGGCTGTAGTCGGCATCGTAGTCCTCCTTGGCGGGTGCCCATGAAAATGTGGCTCCATATACAGATCCTATCCCCTTATAGTATGGGGCGAAGCCATAGCCCCGGGTGTATTTCCAGCTGGTGACCCTAAACTTAACAAGTATATAGTCCAGCTCTAGGGAGGTAACCGCATAAATCCCCTTTCCAAACCTCTGCCTAGGGGGTTTGGGATCCACGTTCCTCGATAGCTCCCTGGTATGTGGCCCCGCCGCTATAACTACGGCGTCATACTCAACCCCGTTGATAACCTTGTCGTGGAGAGGTGGTACGCGGTATCCGAGGAATATACCTCCCCCCATCGACGTTATCCTCTCCTGAAGCGTTAGGAGTACGTCTAGAGGGTCTACTATGCCGAAGCCCTCCATCCTCACGGCTCCTATGAACCTACTATTTATCTCTGGGTAACGCCTCCTAAGCTCTTCACCCCTTACGATCTCCACGTTAAAGCCGAAGTATCTCATGTAGAGCCTAGCTATCCACATGAGCCTATCGAGGAGTGGAGAGTCAAAGGGGAGTACCAGCTCCACATCCCTGATTTCATAGCCTATTTCTCGGGATAGCTCTCTGTGGAGCTTCATACCCCTCATTACAAGCCTGTTCTTGAAGCTGTGGAAGGGCCTATCAATAGCCATTAGGAGGCCGGGCATCCTACCGGATGCGGAGTCGCCGATTCTAGTCCTCGCCTCGTAGAGGTCTACTTCATATCCCCTCTTCAGGGCTTCATAGGCTGTATAGAGCCCTATAGCCCCGCCCCCTACCACACCTATCTTCACGGAACCGCCTCCAAATAAGTATAATATATCCTTATTATCACCCCTTAAGATGAGCCTTTGAACGGTCGTACAGTATGTACCACGTCCCTATGGATACGGCTGATAACTTCCCCTCCGAGTCGTATATCCTCCCCATAACCACTATCGTCGTCCTCCCACTCCTCAGCACTTCGCCCTCCAACGTATAGGGGCTGTTCCCACTGTGGAGAGGCCTCATAAAGTTTATCTTTAGCTCGATAGTGACCTGCTCATCCCCGGGGTTAACGGTGGCTGCGGCTACCCCAGATACCTCGTCCAGCATGCCCATTATGGCGCCGCCGTGTAGTATTCCTCCGCTCCTAGCCAGCTCCTCCCTATATTCGGCAACAGCCTTCGCATATCCCCTCCTGATCTCCACGTATCTAGTCCCTATCAGCCTGCTGTAGTTGCTCACCTCTTTGAAGAGCTGGTTGAACCTATCTAGATCTACCTCGCCCTCATCGATGATGTCTTTGAGTGTCGTCACTCCTCCTCCACCCTATATTCCCACTCTAGCTTGGCGCCTGCACGTACAAGTGTTATCGTGGCGCTGCAGTACTTATTTAGGCTGAGCTGGATAGCCTTCTCAACGTCCTCCGGTTTTATCCCCCTTCCCCTGACTATGTATCGATACTTGATGTATTCCCATATCTTGGGGTGCTCCTCCCTCCTCCTACCCTCTATCTCCATTATCAGCTCCCTCACCTCGTAGCGCTTCTTGGTGAGGATGACTAGGACGTCTATCGCGGAGCAGCCGGCCGCCGCGAATAACATGGTCTCCATGGGTGAGAGGCCGCTCTTCTCAGGCTTATCCCTGAGGTCGAGCGTGTTGTACCTACCATCCTCTGTCTTCACGAGGAATATCCTGTCCTCAACGGTTCTGAGTATCCCCTTCATGTCATATAGCTAAAGGGGGTTCACCGTAAATATAGATGTCTACCCAATGCTGTAACGGGTATGGCGGTTTAGTAGGCCCATCCCCCGATATATCGCTTCCAAAGCAATATTTATACTGGGATGTCCCAACAAGAGGAGGATATTATAGAGGTCTCGATATGGTACGGTGACGCTGAGATTAGGCTGGCTATGGAGTGGGAGCCTGGATACCTGATTCGGAGAGCTGTTTATAAGAGGGGTGGGGATGAGCTGGACCTAGGTGATTTTCACAACCTCCTCCGTGACGATAGGCCTGAGGCTAGGAATACCCTGGTGGCCCACGTCGTCTGGCTACTACATAACTTTAACCGTGAGATGTCCCTCGTGAAAAAGGAGGGTATGAACCTCTGTGACAAGATCTCGATTTGGATCGACATGTTGGAGGAGGCTAAGAGTAAGACCCTCCTAGCCGTCTCCATAAATCCGAATAGGACGGATATCATAGTCAATGACCTTGAGCCCTTCATCAAGGGGCTCTACGAGATAGTGGACTATCTATACCAGACCGTCGCTAGGCATTGCAAGAGGATATCCAAGTTCCTCAAGGGGCTTAACCATTATAAGAAGCATCCCCGTGGCCGTGAAATAGTCTATGATGTCTACAGCAGCTGGATAACTAGTGACCTGAGGAAGAAGAGTCTGGAGGAGTATGAGGACTACGGCCTTGAGAAGGTTAACCGTAGCCTACTGAAGATTGCGAACCCCTTTATCAAGAAGAGGCTTATGGAGATTAATGCGGATCCCTTCGCTAAGGTGAACTTCCTGGCGGCGGTGAATCTTAGGATCTGTGACGACGTAAACCTATACATATCAGTACTAAACACCTCTCTAAACCTCTTGGAATATATTAGGGACAACGTGGCTAGGGCTAGGGACATGACCGCAGCTGATATCGAGCATATCTATGAGAAGCTTAGCGACGTGGGGGATGATCTCTATAAGCTGGTCGTGAATATCAGGAGTCTATACATGAATCTCGAGCCTCTCTAGCCTATACTGAGCGCCCCCATACCCTTCCTAGGATCAGAGACGAATAGGTTGTGTGGAGGATCTATCTCGACTGCCTCTACATCCCCCATCTGTAGGCTTAGACCCTTCCTATAGGGGCTTGGATACCTTATCGAGGCGTTAACGATGGGTTTCCCCATCTCCCTAGCCGCCTCTACAGCCTCCTCCGTATATCTCGATGGTTCGTAGAGGAATGCGTCCCTCCTAGCCTCGTAGTGGATACGTCTCCACTCCACAGAGGATGGAAGGTCGAGCCCTCTAAAGAGCCTGTTGTATAGGGTCTGGGCGACGGCGGTCACTATCCTAGTCCCTCCTGATGAGCCTAGGGCCAGTATAGGGGTGGATCCCTGGTAGACTATGGTTGGCGACATGCTGCTCCTCGGCCTGGCCCGTGGTCTAAGCCTGTTCCTATCACCACTTGTCGAGAAGTCGTGGAGCTCGTCATTCAGAATAACCCCTAGACTTTTAGAGACGACCCCGGATCCCATTACACACTCTATCGTAGTGGTGGATGAGACGATCATCTCCCCATCATATATGGTGAACTGGGCCGTCTCGTGGGGGTACCCGAGGCCTATATCAGGATCCTCGATTAACTCCCTCTCCCTATGGATCTCCACGAGTATATTAGGCTTAACCGCCGGATCATCACCTGTCTCAACCATCTCCCCTAGGAGCCTAGCTACAGAGTATCCGCTGCCAGGTGGGGGTGAGGTTGCTATACTATAACCATGTATCGAGGCTCTGTGTGGACTTCTCCAAACAGGCCTATAGCTCTCCAGGTCTTCGAGGGTGATTACGCCCCCTAGAGACTCGAGCTCTGCCACTAGCTCCCTTGCTAGGCTTCCTGTATATAGGGACTCGAGGCCCTCTCTCATTACCCTCCTAAGAGTCTCTATGTATCGTGAGACCTGTATGGGGCTACATATGCTGGGTGGCTCAGATCCTATCCCCAGCTCTCTACCCCCATGCCTAGCCAATTTATCGAGGTCCCTCCTATACGTCCTGAGGCTACCATATAGAAGTGGTGTCGCCTTCACCCCTCTCTCCAACGTCTCCACAACGGTTTCTATGATCCTGCTTAGGGGGATGGAGCCGTATCTCCTATGTAGCTCCTCCAGGCCACGCCCCATTCCCGGCACGGCTATTGAGTGAACCCCCTCCATTAATACCTGGTCTGGCTCGACGGCCTCCAGGATCCTGGTCGGGGCCGTCTCCCGATAGTCTAGGAAATGAGGCCCCGACCCATCATCTATCAGTGTGAAGCCCCCTCCCCCTAGGCCTGTCCAGCCCGGCTCATATGCCTCCATGGCTAGCTGGGCCGCTATGAATGCGTCGAGGGCGTTCCCACCCCTGGCTAGGATCTCTATCCCGAGTCTGGAGGACTCGTAGGAGAATGTGGATATACCCATCCTACCAATGCCTACCATGTAGTGCCGCGAACCATGTACCATCTATACCTACCCAGTATCCAGACTAGGTCTAACCAGTAGTAAAAAGGATTTTTGGGTCGAGGGCCTTCTCGGCTACTCTGTCTTAGCCTGTTTATTGACTAGCTCCTCTAGACCTGCTAGGAGGTCTGGCTCGATCTTGGCGTGGCTCATGAAATGCTCATTTGGATCCTTAGCCAAAGTATAGATCCAGTATATAGTGAAGATTCCGAAGGTGATTATCGAGAGTATCAGGTATAGGATAGTGCTCCTCTCCTGGACAGGTACATAGCTCCTTAGGTCAATGGTTCTGACCCCCGCATCCTCGAAGACCCTGTTAACCTCCTCTAGGATGCCCTGCTCATACTTGCTATGCCTGTAGAAGTCCTTGTTCAGGAAGTGGTAGACATAGAAGGCTATTATGCTTATTAGGAAGACTAGGACCACCCAGAGTATGGCGCTCTTCTCACCGCCAACCTCGAACTGCATCTCCCTTACGTATCTTCTTATCGCCTCGGCCCTCTCCTTGAAGCCTAGGTCATCAAGTATCTGGGCAACATCCTCATACATCATCTGTGTCCTCTTGATGTGCTGGTTCCTTCTATCTATAAATTTATAGAGAACATAGAGCTGAACTACCAACGCTACTAGGCCTAGGAACATTGCAAGTGTAAACATAGCTAGAAATGCTGCGAATGCAGCTCCCATACCCGGTGGCAGATCACCATCGACTGTTGGGCCTATTGTAGCGGCTGGCATAACTACTAGTAGGGAGCCTATGGCGGCTAGGAAGATTATGCCGACCAATGCACCTAGGATGGCGGGTAGGAGCGCCAGCCAAGTAGGTACTATAGCATCTGTATGCTGAGCCTCTCTGACGGCCCTCCTGACGCCCTCAAGCGCTGCTAGTGCCTTAGACATTGCATATATGTAGATAATATCAATGGCCTTATAAAGACTTGGATATCTTTAAATCGCGCCGTATATACGTCTCTGTTACAGGGCCTGTGCTGTACCGCCTCCCCTAGCGTCGGCGAATACCTCTATGTAGCCATCCCTACTTCTGAGGACCTGGACCACGCCTACGTATGTCGCTGGATATGGAATCCTCTCCTCGCCAATCCCGATCTCGGTCTCCGAGACTATCCTCCTCTCACTTCCCCAGGACATCAGCATGGCCCTCGGCTCCATGACGGCTCTCCCGATATCCATACCCCTGTCGATGATGTTGCTGAAGACCTGTGTATGTATCTGTGGCCTAAGGTCACCCCCTGCACAGCCGACTATACCGAGGTCATTATCGCCTCGGTATAGGAGTATGGATAGTGTGTGTAGCGGCCTCTTCAGTGGGGCTGGGCTGTTGGGGTACCCCGGCTCGGGTCTGAAGCCTATCAGTCTATTCTGGAAGGGGATCTCCAACGCTACTAATCCGCTCCCGAAGGGGTGGAAGAGGCTCTGTATGAAGCCGAGCCTATTACCGTATCGATCAGCTAGGGTGAAGAATGTTGTGTCGCCCCCGCCTAGTCTGAAGCTGGATATGTGGCTCGACACGTGCCTCTCCTCGAGGAGGGTGTATGGGTTTATACTCATGTGGTCGGGGTCGCCTACATAGTTGTCCCTATCGCTATATGCATGGGTGGCGGCCTCGAAGTATAGTCGCCACCATTCCCCATCCCTCTGCCTATTGTCGAGCTCGAGGATATCCATGAACCTCAGTATCTCTAGGGTTGTTACTCCCTGGGTGTTGGGTGGCAGCTCATATACCTCGTAGCCGTTGTACTCGATCTTCATCGGCTCCATGGGCTCGCCCCTATGCTCCTCCAGGTCTTGTGTGGAGAGGTGTGCACCCTCCCTACCTAGCTCCTCCACGATCTCCTCGGCAACCCTTCCACTGTAGAAGCCTTCCCATCCCTTCCTGGCTATCTGCCTCAGGACCCATGCATGCCTCCTCTGTCTTAGGGGCTGGGCCTTACTAACCGCTCCATAGGTTCTCCTCCACGACTCGTACTGGGAGAGCTCGTCCCATAGCCTATTGACAGCCGCGATGAGCTGCCTAGGTGGGTAGAAGCCGTTCTCAGCCAGTGATATCGCCGGCTGGAGGAGCCTCTTCAGATCAATGCTTCCATACTCCTCCCATATATGGATCCATAGGTCCACCAGGCCGGGTACTGATATGGTTAGGCCGCCCCGCTTAGGCCTCTCCTCCATGAACTTATCCGCCGGGAAGTCTCTAGGTGCCCTTCCGGAGCCGTTATAGGCCACTAGCTCCCCATTGGATAGCTGGCCCAGTATGAAACCATCCCCGCCAAGGCCGCCTGTATGTGGTATGACTAGTGAGAGTACTGCACTGGTAGCTATGGCCGCGTCGAAGACGTTTCCACCCTCCCTCAGTACCTCGAGCCCCACGTGGGTAGCTATGTGTATCCTAGTGGCTATTCCGTAGCTACCTACAGCTGGGAACCACATCTCAGATAACTACTCCGAGACAGCTACGAATGTGAGGGTACCCCTGACTCCGGGTAGGCCCTGTAGCTTCTGGCCAACGATCTCGGCGATCTTCTCCGGCTTCTCAACCTCCATACATGCTATGATGTCCCACTCGCCGGTTATGGCGTATGCCTCCAGCACGTTGGGGACGTTCTTAACCTCGTTGAGGACGTCGAATAGCCTACCTACATCCACCTTCAGGAGGACGAATGCCTTCATGATAAAAAGTATTGTGGCTGGGAGTATATATCCTACTTGACAACCTCCTTTACAGTCTCTACGCTCTCCTCCACCTTCCTCCCTGGCTCGTCGAAGAGGACTACCACGCCCTCAGACATAAAGAACTGGTAGCTGGTCTGGCACGCCCCTCCACATAGGACTACATCAACGTCTGGTAATACATTCTCCTTGAGCCAGTTATACTTCGGTATGCCGTGCAGTGGAATGTTTAGCTCGTTCATGACCTCCATAGCCTGATGGGGATTGTCATAGTCGGGAAGCTTCCCTAGCGGGTTCTCCCTCTCCTCAAGGTACTTAACCTCTCCCTTCTCAGGGTCGAAGGCGTAGATCTTGAACTTCTTTGCATGTGCGAAGTGGCCGCCGAAGATCGTCTCGCCATCGTTTGTAGCGACTGCTATCTTCAACATCGCGGTTTCACCAAACGTCTATACCTCCTGATAGAATTATTGGGAGGAGTATCTACTCTTTATATCCCAGACCAGGGAGTATATACCTATATAGGCCGTGTAGAGGCCCCGATGAAGATGGGCCATAGGGGCCTAGGAAGTGGTTCGATGACTGGGGTGGAGAGACACGTATTTATACTAAGGCCCGATCCGCCATATGAAGTTATAAGCTTCTTTGAGAGGATGGGGAGGGGGCCGTATCCCCATCTCTACCTTGACGATCCTCCCCGTGTAACTAGGCTCTTCAACACGGGGGAGGGGTACGTACCCGTAAAGATGTATCTACGTGGTGATAGGTGGCGCCCCGAGGTAAGGGTCGAGATATTTACTGATAGCTTCCAAATCCTGAGGAAGGTGCTCCCCCTAATCAAGAAGTTCCTCTGCATGGATATTGACTATAGGGGGTTCATCAGGGCATGTATAGAGTATGAGGGTATCAGGGCTCTGTTGATGAGGCGTATAGGTGAGAGGCCGGCTGGACACTACTCTAGGGCCGAGGCATTTATGGAGGCTGTGATAATCAGTGGTGGTAGGTATAGGCCTGACTATGGGGGGCTGAAGAGATTTATCGAGGCTTTCGGTAGGCATGTCGAGATAGATGGCGAGGATTACTGGGGCTTCCCATCTAGCGGGGATATTAGACACAGGTCTATTGATGAGCTGAGAAGGGTTCTACATAGTAGGGTGAGGGCGTGGGCGGTTAAGGAGATATGTTGCTCAGAGGAGGGTGGGGAGGGGGATGTCTTCGGTGTTGGGAGGGTGGCTAGGGAC
>WAKB01000011.1 GCA_015523545.1 Candidatus Geothermarchaeota archaeon | reverse complement strand
CTGGATATGCGGCCCTCCCACCACGGTTTAGCCTACGGGGCTATCACCCTCTACGGCCCACCATTCCAGGTGAGTTCGGCTGACCGTGGTTAGGGAGGTAATGCCGCATATCCAAAACCCCACATCTCTCCTTACTCATCGTAAGGAGATTCGGTTTGGGCTCCTCCCCTTTCCCTCTCCGGTACTCAGGGAATCTCGGTTGATTTCTTTTCCTCCCCCTACTAGGATGTTTCCCTTCGGGGGGTTCGCCTACACCGGGACACCCGGTGTATACCCCTGCCACCCGAAGGTGGCAGAGGTGGGTTACCCCATTCGGGCATCCGCGGATCCACGGCTGCATGCGCCTACCCGCGGCTTTTCGCAGCTTGCCACGCCCTTCCTCGCCGCCCGAGCCGAGCCATCCACCAGGTGGGTGAGCCCAGTCGGGTGAGGCTGGCCTATCTACAACTCGCCTGTGCACGGCCCGCCGGGACAGCCGGCGTGCCTACTTAGCTTCTTAGAGTCTGTGATCTCTAAGAAGCCGCATCCCGTTTTTCTATAAGATTTACCAATCGTTATACATCCATCCCCAAGTATATAAATTTTACCCATGCTTTGAGAGGAGAAGGTTTTGGCGGGCCCGGCGGGATTCGAACCCGCGACCTCCGGGTATCTCCCGGCAAGTCATCCCCTTCTGATTAGGGTCGTAGCTCCTACCCTACTAGGTAAGAGCCCGGCGCTCTACCTGGCTGAGCTACGGGCCCACGCCACATCATAATCCTAATCACTGGCACATTTAATTAATCCTGGAGAATGGCGGGCCCGGCCGGATTTGAACCGGCGACCTGCGGCTAACCCCTACGTGGTAATAGGAGGCCGCCGCCATATCCTGGCTAGGCCACGGGCCCATCCACTAATTATTTTGAAGATCAGGAGTATCTTAAATAGATTAGCGCCCCAAAATGATTATGAAACAGGACTTGACACTGGTGCTGTATATATGAGGGAGATACCTGTTACAAAGGTTGATAAGACGGTCCGTATCCCCCGGGAAATCTCAGAGAAGGTTAAGCAGCTGGGTTTGAAGAAGGAGATAAAATATATGAAGAAGGAGATAATAGACTGTCCTCTCCATAAGAAGGAGATATCCCCTATATACTGCCTCGTATGTCCATACTTCGTCAGACGAGTAAAGGGAAAGATATACTGCAAATATCCCTAATCCAATCTAGCCCATATCCTAAGCTCATTTATCCTCTCCCTTAGGTTATTTATATCCCTGCCACCCAGTATTGAGAGCTTATCGACCCTAGACCCACTTGAAAATAATATATCCAACCTATAACTGAGAAGTTGTCTCTTCACATCCACCTTAACTATCCTGACATAGGGCAGGTAGAGATGTAGATACGGCTTCCTAAGCAGGCGCTTCCTAAAAACATATATTCCCTCCTCACCCAGGTATAGATAGCCATCAAACTCCTCCCCTCCATACCTAATCGTAGTTAGCAGGCCATACCTACTGGACTTACCCATCGAACCACCTCCCATTATCAACAGTCTTTCGAGGAGATATAGTGTGGTTAAGAGCTCCATGAAACTATTCTATCATAATATGACACTAGCAACAAGCGTCGCTATAGTAGTGGATAAGCTGTTATCTGCTTCTAGGCAGATGTACTTAGAGGGCTTCGTAGGGGGAAGCAGCGGAAATATAAGTGGGAGAATTAACAAGGATCACATCCTTATAAAACGTAGCGGGAGGAGGCTCGGCTTCCTAAAACCCAGGGATCTAATACTAGTGCCACTCTCAGCAGAGAATCCGGAGGGGGCTTCATCTGATTATTGGATCCATAGAGAGATATACAGACTATACGGCTGGTGCAACTATGTAATCCACGCCCATCCTAAGCAGCTAGTTAGACTCACCCTGGATACGTGTCTCGAAGAGATACCTATAGAGACTTATGAGGGTAGGGTCTACATCGGAGACTATGTAAAGATATTCAGGGGGAGGAGAACCGACATTCCAAAGAATCTAAATATAGTTAGAGATGGCGAGTGGGGATACATAGTTGAAGCTGGGCATGGGGCCTATCTATTTGGGAGAGACTTAGAATGGCTCCTGAACATGCTACATGAACTGGAGTACATAGCATCGACTCATTACTCACACATTAGACTCTAAAATACTTGGGATAGAGGAGCTGAAGGGAGGCTTCAAGACACCCTTCTCAGTAATGATCCCATCTATGAACTCCGGAGGAGTCGCGTCGAACGCCAGGTTCAACGTGTCAACACCCTCAGGAGCTATCCTACACCCGCCACAATTAATTATCTCATCACCACTCCTAACCTCTATCTTCACATCGTCCCTATCACTTTCAAGGTCAAATGTGGTTGTAGGCGCCGCCACATAGAACCTGGTATCCGAGAGATGGCTAGCCAATGCCAACGAATAGGTTCCAATTTTGTTGAAAGTAGTACCATCACTGAGAATCCTGTCAGCCCCGACTATAACGACGTCCACGTCTCCCCTACTAATCAAGAAAGGTGCAGCCGAATCCACTATAAGCACCGGCTTGATACCTGCATATAGAAGCTCATAGGCCGTCAATCTAGCCCCCTGTAGCTTAGGCCTAGTCTCTGTGATAAACACCTTGGAAATCCTTCCTTTCTTATACGCCTCTATGATAACGCCTAGTGCGGTCCCTATCTCCACGGCAGCCAGCGACCCGGTATTACAATGTGTCAGTACAGTAGCCCCGTCAGGTATTAGCTCCGCTCCTAATGAAGCGATCCTCCTATTATTCTCTACCTCCATCTCCATTATCTGAACAGCGGCCTCAACCACAGTATTAACACTAGGATCTGCCCTAGCCCTCTCCATAACCATATCCATAGCATTGAACAGGTTTACTGCTGTCGGCCTAGTAGAAGCCAAAACATTATATGCCTTCTCTAAAACCCTTATCAGACCGTCTCCCTCCTGACCTGATTTTATAGCCTCCAAAGCCAGTCCTAGAGCGGCAACCACACCTATCAACGGGGCGCCTCTAACCCTCATATTCACAATTGCCTCAGCGACGTCTTCTAGGGTCTCCAAGTCTCTATAGACAAGTCTGTGGGGCAACTCTGTCTGATCAACTATCCTTATATGATCCCTACGCCACTCAACACTTCTAAGATACATCGCCAAAGGAAAATCTACATGTTCTAAGAAATAATAGTGACATTATACTCTCAAGAGAGGTTGGCTGAGGTGAAGAAAAAGACTAGCAGACCAAGGGCAATAGTAGTTGACGATGGATCACTAATCAAAAAGGAAGATGTTACGACAAAAGTTATGAGGTGGATAGCTGGGGAGAGGGAGGGATATCTAATAATTCCCAGGATACCAACCCTCTACCTTGCCCGCAGAGGAGACATCGATACACATAGTGAGGAGGGAGAGAAATACCCATTCGAGAAAATCCTACAGCGATATTCCGAAACAGACCCTCTAATCCTTTCAAAACTCATCATCTTTGAGGACCTAACAAAAAGAGGATATTACATCTCAACCGACCTTGAAGGCAACGTATTGAAGGTTATGACAGCAGTCACAGGGAAGGAGAAATACACATTGTTTGTACTAGAGGAGGGTGGAGACTTCCCTATAGACCTCCTAATACAGAGGTTGAGGACCAGTCCAACCCCGATAATAATAGGTATAGTAGAGAGGAGAGGCGGAATTACATACTACTCCCTGGAAAACTTCCTCGGAGGAGATGGTAGTGGCTAAACCAATTATAGAGATGATAAGGCTCCCAAACACCATAATGATAGGATTAGCAGTAGCCATTGGATATATGATAGCATCCCCAAGGGGACTAGACCCCACTACCCTTATATTAGGCATGATAACAGGCATGGCAATAAACGCGGCGATAATGATCATAAATGACATAGCGGATATCGAGATAGACAGGATAAACAGACCTAGGCGACCACTGGTGAGAGGCGACATAACAGTAGGAGCTGCAAAGACATATGCACTGGGATTCCTAGCAATAGGGATACTCACGAGTGGCGCCACAGGCCTGACAACATTCGTAATCGCTACGGCCTTCGCTCTCCTCGGAATAATCTATAACTACTACCTTAAGGGCCTCCCATTGATAGGGAACCTAGCAGTAAGCGGTTCTGTAGCTATTCCCTTCATATACGGAGCACTATTAACAGGAGACCCTATACCCAACATCAACGTCATCCTGCTATCAATAGCGGCCTTCACAGTCAACACATATAGAGAGATCATAAAGGACATAGCAGATATCAAGGGTGATAAACACGTTGGACTAAAGACACTACCAATAGTGACCAGCCCTAGAACCGCCTATATAGTATCCACCCTCTTCCTCGTCATAGGGATATTCACAGGACTGGTGCCACTCTATATCGACACAGGACTAAACAGAACCATATACACCCCCCTCATAATCCTTACAACTGTACTACTGGTCATAAGCATGATATTGGCTAGGAAGGTGTATGAGGAGGAACAACTGATAAGAGCCAAGAGGATAGCTCTCCTAGGGATGTTCATGGGTATGATGTCCTTCCTAGTCAGCTCCCTGATCTAGATGATATAGAAAGGAGTAATTAGATGTGGCTACCGTAATTAATATGATGACGCCATGAAACTAACAACACCCAGGGGCATTAGGGATATACCACCGGATGAATACGAAGCTATGCTGGAGATATTCGACGCCTTCCGTGAAAAATGTAGACTATATGGATTCAGACTAATGGAGCCTGCAACCATAGAGAAGTTCGAAGTCTTAGCATTGAAATCGGGAGAGGAGATAGAGAAGGAGATATATGCATTCAGAGACAAGGCTAATAGGAGGCTGGGTTTGAGATTCGACCTGACAGTAGGACTTACACGATACGTCGTCTCAAATCCCCAGCTACAGAAACCCGTTAAACTGGCAGCATACTCGGTGCAGTGGAGATATGACGAGCCTCAACGAGGGAGATATAGGAGTTTCTATTCATGGGATATTGAGATCTATGGAGGGGAACAGATCCTATCAGCTGCGGAGACGATAATATTTACAGACGACCTATTGAGCAGTCTAGGTCTAAAGAACTATTCCACAAAGATATCAGATAGAAGACTAGTAGAGAGAGTCCTAAGAGAGGTTTTTCACATAGATGATCCACTCCCCATCATGAGGATCTTGGATAAATGGGGAAAGAAGGACGAGGATGAACTGGTAAAGCTGATGATAGAGCTTGGCGTATCGGAGGAGATTGCTAGAGACATAATACACACCTTCTTCTATAGCCAAGAGGTGCCTGAGAGTGAGGAGAAGAATGAACTGTCCCAACTACTCGACATTCTCAGAGACGCCGGTGTAGATAGTGCAGAGATAGACCTCAGCATAGTTAGGGGACTGGATTACTACGACGGCATAGTATTCGAAGTAAGACCTAGTAACGAGACACTAGCCCTTGTAGGAGGAGGAAACTATTCAGCCCTAGTTAAAACCTTTGGAGGAAATTTCAACGCATTCGGAGCAGCCGGGGGAGTAGAGAGGCTCCTCATGTATATTAATAGAGAATCTATTGACACCCGGAGAATCTACATAATACCCATAGGCGGAGCAACACCAAGAGACGCTCTACTGGTCGCTAAGAAACTTAGAGGACTAGGCATCCCTACTGACTACCCTCTAACCACTCGGGGCTTGTCAAAAACAATTAAATATGCTGAGAAACAGGGATATAGATACGTCCTGTTCCTAGGCCCCCAGGAATTGAGAGAAGGGATATATACCCTCAAGGACCTAGCCACAGGAGAACAAGACAAATATAGCATCGAGGAATTAGCGGAGATACTCACCCAGTGATGAAGATCCCTTCATCCCCTATATCCACGTCTAGGAATTCCGCAGCACTAGAGCCATTGCAGACCACCTCATAAAGGCCACTACTCCCACATATCACCCCTATCTCGCCCTGATCCAAGTCGGAGAAAGTCTTTACAAGCCTAACCTCCTGCTCCTTGCCCGAGAACGCCACCCTGATTGGGAGAAGAGTCTCCTGACACGACACGTTTGTAACTATGTTCCCAAATCTATCGACGTTAACCACCTTGAAGTAGACTTTATTACCATCTCTCCTATACCTGAATATATCCATCCTTACATATTCATCTAGCGGCCTGAGGAACTCCCTAACACCTCTTAGATATAGGCCAGCCGCCCTAGCAAATACATCTCTCCCATGAAAGGTGTGTGAAACCCTCGGGAAATAGTCACTCCTACTATAATCAATTTCGTAGACAGCCTCTATACCCAATGCCTCCATCAAGGGAGAGAACAATCCATTATCCGGGCCTATTAAGACATTATTACTAGCACATTCAGCCAGTAATGCCCTACGCTCAGTCCCCACCCCTGGATCCACAACACCCACAATGACAGAGTCATGGACATTAACTAGCGACAACTGCCAAAGTATGAAGCCTCCCTGCAGAATGTTACCGGGCTGAACATCATGAGACACGTCTATGAACAACACGTCATCATAGAGATCGAGGATAACAGACTTCATAGCGGCTACGTAGTAGTCTCTATACCCGAAATCGGTTAGAAGATATACCCTCCTCAAACAGACCACCTAAATTTTGCTTACTGAGAATCTATTAACATGGCACGGTATAAGGCATCGGCTGTAGCCAACCCTATACAGGGACTGATAAAATACCATGGGAAGATAGATGAGTATCTACGTCTACCTTCACATAACAGTATATCGGTAAACGTGGGGGGAATGTATACCCACACAACGGTTGAGATATCAGACGGACTCGAGGCTAACGAGGCTATTATAGACGGTAAAAAGACCAGCGGCGAAGCTCTCGACAGGATATTAAGAGTATTCAACAAGTTCAAGGAGTTGGCCAACCTTGACGATGGATACAAAATCAGGGTGGTATCGATAAATAACTTTCCCAGCAGAGTTGGTTTAGGTTCATCGGCATCAGGATTCGCAGCACTGGCGTACGCAATTACCAAGGCCCTGAAACTCGATCTAGACCTTAGAGAAATCTCCAAGATGGCCCGTATAGGTAGTGGATCAGCATCTAGAAGCGTCGTGGGAGGATTCTCGGAGTGGGTGATGGCCACCACCCATGAGGAGAGCTATGCCTATAGACTTGCAGGAGACGAGATCCCACTGAAAATGGTAGTAGCTGTTATACCCAAGGTTAAAGACATGCCCACCACCCTCGCACAGGTTGAGACGGAGAAATCCCCATTCTACACGGCTAGACTCGGTTACATACCTATAATGCTGAGGAAGATGAGAGACGCTATTCTCTCCCACGATGTAGAGGAGATTGGGAGATTAGCAGAGATAGATACACTTAACCTACATGCAGTTATCATGACCGGACCATCCGGCATAGTAATGTGGAGACCTGAGACGATAGAGGTGATTAGGAGGGTTAGAAGGATGAGGAGAGAGGGGATCCCTGCATACTTCTCTATAGACACTGGAGCCACCGTCTTCGTTAACGTACATGAGAAGTACGTCGAGGAAGTAGTCGAACAACTGTCAGGCATACGGGGGACGGAGATACATGTTGCGGGAGTGGGTCTAGAGGCTAAGGAGGTGGATAATCACCTCTTCTAGGGGAGCCATATGAACGTAGTCACAGTCAGGGCTCCCGGTAAGATGTTTATCTCGGGGGAATACAGCATACTCTTCGGCCATCCCGCTCTCCTCCTAGCGGTCGACAAATACATTTATGTGACAGTGGGAGATGCTGATGGATATGAATATAGGGAGGAGAACAAAGAGCCTCTTCGCACATACTCATATGAGGAATTCCTGAAAAGAGTTAGACGACGATCCATCCACGTTTATGCAGCACTCAAGACGATTCACGAGGAGTTAGACCTCAGGATAAAGAACATCTACATCCATACAAGGAGCACGATACCATTTAAAGGACTAGGCTCTAGCGCCGCCACTCTGGTAGCCACGATATATGCCCTGAACAAACATCTAGACCTAGGAATGGAGAAGAATGACATCCTAACCCTTTCATACAGGGTGAAGAAGGCTGTGGAGGGAGGTTCCCCAGCGGATATAGCGGCATCATTATATGGAGGTATAGTACTGGTGAAACAAACGGGTGACGTAGAAACGGCTATAGAGAAGATTGACAGCGGATTTATGGATCAATTCCGTCTAGAAGCAGTGTATACCGGGGAGCGGGTATCCACCAAAAACGTGGTAAAGGATATCATCAGAAGTGTAAACAAGTCAGAATATAGGAGGAGGATCATAGACCTAATAGGCATGATAACCCTCAATATGAAAGACCTACTAGAACTAGGCAATGACCATGAACAATTCCTGCGGCTCTTCAGACTTAACCACCACCTATTAGCAGCACTCGGAGTGTCAACACCAAGGATAGACGAGATAATCCGTGAAATAGAGGGAAGAGGGGGATACGCAAAAATATCTGGAGCGGGTTTCGGAGATTCGCTACTAGCCATCTGGATAGATAGGGATAAAGAAAGTCTAGAGAAACCTACCGATATAGCGTCGATATCCATAGACAAGGAAGGAGCCACCGAGATGACTACACCCATATGATATTCTGGTGGAGGGGGTGGGATTTGAACCCACGAAGGCCTACGCCAGCGGATCTTAAGTCCGCCCCCGATAGCCCCCTGTAGGGGGTTGGCCAGGCTAGGGGAACCCCTCCACGACAAGAAAAATACTCGGCACAAGCCAAAATTTTAACCCTAATCTACAGACATTACAGAGAGACATCATCCTAATGACTTTGTGACTCATGTAAAGTTTTATATACATTTTGTAAAGAAAACTTTACATAGAGAAGGAGGTGAACCGTATGAGCAGTGTCCTCTATAATGTGGCTAAGATTGTTAGACCACTAGGCTATCTAGCTGCATTCGCCACTGCATTCCTGATCAAGAGCCTGTATGGACTACTGATAGCCAGTGTATTGATAATCACTTCTGAGATATTTTGGAGATACGCCAAGATTTCTAGAGAGGGTGTTCCAAGCGATGAGAGGGAAGAGCACATATCCTCCCTGGCTGGCAAGTCAGCCGTGGAGTCGTTTCTCGTTGTATCCGGTGTATTGGCGATAGGGATGTCTATAGCCACGCATATGGGCCTAGTTACGCTGGAGGAAAGTTTCAGGAGGACTCTACAGGGCTACTACATCGCGGCACTGATACTTATCATCCTATACCTAATGTGGTACATGTATCATGCTAGGAAGACTGGGTGAAAGACGTGGCTCAGAACTGTGTAGAGAATAGACTGAGAGAAGTAAGGGTATTGTCTGGCGTTACACAGGAGGAACTAGCCAGAGCCCTAGGAGTAACCCGGCAGACAATAATAGCGATAGAGAAGGGAAGATACCTACCCTCCCTAACACTAGCCCTAAAAATAGCAAGCTACTTCAACAAGAAGGTGGAAGACATCTTCCACCTAAAACAAGAATGCAGACCCAAACATAGTGGGCCCGCCGGGATTTGAACCCGGGATCTCCGGCTCCGAAGGCCGGCGCCTTGGTCCGTGCTAGGCTACGGGCCCATTGTAATGTGTTTGCCCATGTTTAAGATAGGTTCTGGGGGATATTTTTCATTAATGAGGGGTATATTCGGAACCTCTGGAGTCCGTGGGATCCTTGGCCGCGACTATACTGTCTTCGACGTGATGAATATTTCACTGGCTGCTGCGGAGTATTTTGATTATAGACCTGTTCTCATAGGTTGGGACTGTAGGATCCACTCCGCCCCCTTGGCACTGGCCTCCGCTTCTTATCTTCAGATCTATGGTGTGGATGTGGCTTTGGCGGGTGTCATCTCGACCCCCTCACTACAGAAGTATCTCTCAATGGATAGGAATAGGTTTGGAATAATGTTTACAGCTAGTCATAATCCGCCTGAATACTTTGGTGTAAAGGTGTTTACGCCTGAGGGTTATGAGGTTTTTGGGGAGGCTGAGGAGGAGATTAGCAGGATATATCATGGCCTTGGGAGAGGCGGCAATATTGACTGGACCATAAGTAGAGAGGCCACTATAGACATGACAGACGACGTTATATCCACCTATGTAGACGCCACCATGGATCTAGCCGATCCTCTACTACCTAAGAACCGGCCGATAGACATGCGTATAGGCGTTGACTACGCCAACTGCTCAGCCATAGCTACTGCGGGCCGTGTGCTCACCACAAATCTATTCAGAGAGATTATCAATGTTAACCACGTAATGGACGGCAGATTCCCAGGAAGAATGCCTGAGCCAACCCCGGATACACTCAGCAAGACGATATCCAACCTGATGACCAAGATAGATATAGGTCTTGCCTTCGACGGAGACGCCGATAGAGGAGTAATATTCGACGGTGAGGGGAGGATCTACTGGGGGGATCAGATAGGGGCTGCTGTGGCAATATCCCTAGGGGAGGAGCTAGGAATCAGAGAAGTGGTAACACCAGTATCCACCTCCCAAGCCATGGTTTCATTCCTCGAGAGCCGAGGAGTAAAGGTCGTCTTAACCCCAGTAGGTGCCAAGAACATAGTCGGTGAGATGCTTAGAAGTGGATACAGATTCGGGTTTGAGGAGAACGGTGGACTAATATACTCACCACATATCCTAGGCCGTGACGGCCTACTGACCTTTATGTTGACGGTAGCTCTACTAGCTAAGAATGGATTAAAGATGATTAGTGAAGTTCTTAGAGACATGCCTAGAACCTATGTAGCTAAGAAGAAGGTCAAGATAGGAGGCAGGAAGGAAGACGTTATGAGGCTGATCAGAGACATGCTTATTAATAAGTATAGTGGTGGAGAGGTAGTCGAGCTTGACGGTGTCAAGATTATTCTCGACGACCTAGCCATACTCGTCAGGCCCAGTGGCACTGAACCCCTCATAAGAGTATTTGTCGAGAGCAGTGATAGAGAGGCTGCTGAGAATACAGCCAATAGGATAATCCAGTGGGTGAGGGAGATAGACAGTAGGCTTACATACCTCTAGCCTAGAACACGTGTCTAAATCCCTTCTCAGGGACTTTTGACCCATCATCCAGATATACTTTCCCTCCACCCTCTACTACCCTTCCTATTCTTATCAGACCTAGCTTCTCAGCTTCTGCAGCCCTAGCACCCGGTAGGAAGAATATTCCTCTATACTCCTCCCCGCCATATAACGTCGCCTTCAAAACAATTTCTCTATCCAACCTTCCCAACATAGGGTGGAACGGGAGATCTTCAATAATAATATCTACCCCAGAGGCTCTTGCCACTTGGTATAGGGAGGCGGCGAGACCATCGCTACTATCTATGGTCGCAGTGGGTCTGGTCTTCTTGACTAACGGTGGATACAGATGTAGATTGGGAGAGGGATATTCAAATTCCTCCATAGCCTCGCGATATAGGCTGTGATCCAGCTCTTCAACACTATATTTTCCTAACAATATATTGAGGCCTAGCCACGTAAGCCCAAAATAGCCGTCAACATATACATAGTCACCGGGCATCGCACCAGACCTGCCTGGGGGTTTACAACGGGAGATGGCCACTCCTCCAACCGAGACAAATGGATCTCTAGACCTATTCGTATCCCATTTCAGGCATCTAGCCAAGCCATACCTTCCTAGAGCATAGTAAATACCAGCCGATAGTTCTGAGAGCTCGTATCTAGACAATCTACTTAGACCTAGGGATATCATGATTGTGAAGGGCTCACCACCCTTAACCATTAGGTCACTCAGAGTAGCAACTATTGCCTTATATCCAACGGATCGCCAACCCATGAGGGGAGGCTTGTCCGTACTGGCAACGAAGGTATCAATACTTGTGAGGATATATAGACCTCCCATCCTCTCAAACGCTACATCATCATCTATACACACTCCAGACATGAAGAACTTCTTAACACTCTCCTCATCCATCTGGAACCGCCAAATATTTATTCCCCTGGCCAACAAGATTACTAATGAGTATACAGACGCCCCGGTAGCTCAGCGGTAGAGCGGCGGCCTTGTAACTCAGAATTGCTGGAGAGCCGCAGGTCGGGGGTTCGAATCCCCCCCGGGGCTCCACAAAGGTGTCAACCGTGGAGAAACCAGCCCAAGCTACAGAAGATGCAGGAAGCATAGCATTCTGCCCCACCCTAGAGGCTTCAGAGGAATTTATTAGAAAAGCCATTCAGCGTAGAGAGACCTTCATCCTAGTTGGAGAGATGGAGATGGAGTATAAAGGAAGGGCAAGCTCAACGACGGGGAAGGACGAGAGGATATTAATAGTGAAGCGCGACGGAGCCGTACTGATACACGGTGGAAGCGGCTACAGACCCATCAACTGGCAACCAGATACCTCGAACATCAGGATAAAGAATAGTGGGGAGTACCTAGACATAGAATTTATAAGGAGACGTCCAAGGGAGATCCTTCTAACAAGGATCTACAGGGTATTCCTACTCTACTCCAAGAAAATTGTAGATAGGAACGACCTGGAGATGTACTTCACCGAGGAGCATCTTAGAAAAATATTGAAGAAGATGCCCTGGGAGATAGAAGAGGGCCTTAGGATAATAGGTGAAGAAGTCGAGATACCGTCAGGAAAGGTGGATCTCCTAGGTAGAGACAGGGACGGATCCTTAGTAGTGATAGAGCTTAAAAAAGGAAAGATTGGGAGGAACGAGGTCCTACAGTTGGAGAGATATGCTAGATACTATAGGGGTGGCAATCCTAAAGTAAGGGCGATAATAGTGGGACAGTCCATCACCCCCGAGGCTGAGATCATAGCTAAGAACCTGGGGATAGAGTTTAAACAGCTGGATGTAAGGAAGCTCTACAAGAAGCTTTAACCATATATTCCACAAGATATATAGGGACATGGCGATTATAGACCAATTAAGAATTATGCTCTGGTGCAGTGGCTATGCAGAGGGATAGGGAAGAAACATATACGAAGAACCCCCTGTCAATCGTATATAGACATATAGGCGACGAGATCACGGTGATGCTCAAGAGCGGGGAGAAATATAGAGGCATCCTAAGCAAGGTAGACAACTATATGAACCTACTGATCGAAGACGCAGTCGAGGAGGCAGGTAACAAATCCACCAGATTCGGAACAATATTGATAAGGGGTAACAACATCCTCTTCATCAAATTGTCAACAGTATAGCAATGGTGATGCCCAATGCTAGGAATAGAAGCTCTGCAAAGAAAGCCTGTCAACAATATGAAAATAGAGCTAGTCGAGAGGAAGGGTGTTGGACACCCTGACTACATCATAGACGCCTCATGTGAATATGTATCCCGGGAACTCAGCAAGTACTATCTAAATAAATACGGGATGATACTACACCACAACGTTGACAAAGGTCTTATAATCGGGGGTGAGGCAGAGCCGAGGTTCGGAGGTGGAGTAGTAACCAAGCCAATAGAGATACATGTGGCGGGGAGAGCGAGCTACGACGATGACTATGAAGAAGTTATAGAGGTCTCTAGAGAAGCCGTCAAGAAATTCCTGAAGGAAAATATTAGACACCTTGATCCCGATACACATGTAAATATAAAACTCTCCCTGCGCAGAGGATCGACCGAACTAGCAAATCTGGTTAAAAGGAGTAAGGAGATCCCCCTAGCTAATGACACCTCATTCGGAGTGGGATACTACCCCCTATCCGACCTAGAGAGCATGGTATACTACCTAGAACGCCACCTAAACAGTCCTGAGATAAAGAAGAGCTACAAGTTCATCGGCGAAGACATAAAGATATCGGGCCTCAGGATAGGGAGGAAAGTTACGCTCACCGTGGCCTCAGCAATAGTGGACCGCTACATAAACAGCGTTAAGGAATATAAGGACTCGAAGGACACAGTCCTTAAACTATCCCAAGAATTCCTTGACCAGGAGGGATACTCAGATAAATATAGGATAAGGGTTAGGGTAAACACTGCAGACGACCTAAAATCACGAAAGATATATCTTACCGTTACAGGCACATCGGCCGAGATGGGAGACGATGGGAACACTGGACGGGGAAACAGGGTGAACGGCCTCATAACTCCTAACAGATTCATGAGTCTAGAGGCTGTAGCAGGTAAAAACCCGATAAACCATGTAGGAAAGATATATAATGTTCTAGCGATGAAGATGAGCAGAGACATCTATACGGAGCTAGAGGATACGGTGGAGGAGGTATACGTCAGGATACTAAGCACGATAGGGAAAAAGATTACAGAGCCTCAGATAGTAAACGTGCTTTATGTCCCAAAGAGAGGAGCAGGGATGAAGACCAGAGAGATAAAGAGCGTTATAAAGAGGGTCGTCGACGAAAACATGACTGGTGAAGCCTTCCATAAACTAACCAACGACATAGTGGAGGGCAAGTACACCCTATTCTAACCACTAAACCTCACAACTCAGCGGAAAACTCTGCGAATCCCTTCTCAGCCAAGACGTTCTTCGCAAAAACCTTGTCAAGGCCATACCTTCTGATGAAATACTTGGTGACCGTAACCACATCACGTTTCAAAAGAATATTAGCTGAGGGATCCGTCTTCTCAACAGCCTGAGGCCAGTCAATAATCTTGATGCCACCCTCATTCAAAACGAAGATATTGTACTCGCTCAAATCACCGTTCACATAGCCAGCCTCATAGATCCTAGCGATGGAGTCTATGATCTCTATATATACTTCCTCAGCGTCGCCAGGAGGGATAACAGCGTCCTTAAGCAACACCCCATCTAGGTACTCCATCATAACCACATGCATAACGGAGTACACGGGTCTAGGAACAGGTAGATCCAGGATAGCCAGCTTTTTTAGAATGTTATACTCCTTCTTGGCTGCCGACACGTTCCTATATAGCCAAGGACGCCACATCCTAGTGATTCCATAAGACCTCAGCCGCCTAACCTGTCTAAAGCTTATACGACCCAGCCGGAATATCTTAAGGGAATAGAGCGTATTATCAGGAGCGACGGCTTCATACACATCCGACTCCTTCCCTACACCTATCTGTCTACCCAGCCCCTTTACCAGCCCCCTCATAGCAAGCTTATGAAGAGCCAAGACATCAGCGCCAAGAGTCTGGAGCCTAACACTAGGGAATGGCTGGCCGAAATACTCCACCAGCCCTAGACCATGAAGCTCCCTAGACACCTTAACTATCCTCTCCTCCTTAGTCTTCAAAACATTGGATAGCAGCTTTACTGGGACCCTCTCAAAATTCTGTGAGTATCGGAAGACTGCATCTAGAAATTCAAATATCCATGGATCAGCATCTACAAGCTCTGTCAACACTTCTCTAAGATGCGGCATTTCAAAAACAATATTCAATTAGAGACTTAACACTTTAGGGAGAAGATCGAAAATATATTGGATTGACTGGTAGCGATGGAGGGTTCAAAGAGAGGGGGATATCTCCTAGATATAAAGACCCTGGTGAACAACTACCTCACTAATATTATACCCATAAGCACAGGCATTCCACAGCTAGATGATGTCCTCGAGGGAGGCTTCAAACCATACACCAAATACATGCTTTATGGAGAAGCTGGCACATGGAAGACCAGGATCTCACTGAGAGTGGTAGAGAATGCTCCTGGAGACTCTGCCCCCATAGTTATCTCTTGTAAACATGGAGCCTTACCCACGATCACAGGAGAAGAAAGATTCCTCCACATAGACAGAGTCGAGGCAATAAACGCTTATCTGGAGAGAATCCTAGCACTCCCACCCGGCAAGAACAGTATCATCATTATAGACGATCTAGACCACGCGGGATACAACAATATTAGCGAGATATACGACATGCTTAGCCTGCTCAATAAGATCATCTATAGAGACCAGGGTCTCTTAATAGTCACATCTGGAGTCTCACAGCAGCCCGGAAATACAAGGACCCTGAAACCAAGGCTACCTAGAGTAGTGCAGGCATCAATGGATATTCACATATTCCTCTCGAGAGAGGGCGATAACAGGATAAGGATATACAACATGTCTATAGGGAAGTCTGCAATAATAAATATATAGAGGGACGCCGGGTGGAAGGCGTGGATGAAGGTGGGCAACAGGATAAGAAGATGACACTGATGGATGCAAAAAAGATCTTCTATAGGATCCTTGACAACCCCAACGAGAAGAAGCAGCTTCTAAATACTCTAACTACCATCAAGACTAAGAACAAGGTTCTCAAGGGATACATCTTCGGAGTAATGAATATCGTAAACGCTAAAAGGAGGAGATACTCTTACTACGGAGACGACGACAAGACTAATAAGAAGCTTCTACGCATAGTCTCCAAGATGGGGGATAACAGATTCCTCCCAGACTACGACAAGGGAATATTCCTAGCATGGAAGGATTACCTAATTTATAGAATTAGAAAATCCGAGTCAGTAGATAACAAGAATGTTATACACAACGGCCCAGACAAAGAGCCAGAGTAATATAAAGGTACCTATCCCCTCCAGGAAAATGGTTTTCAAACTTAGGATACCTCTAGAGACAGCGTATCGATAAACAACCATAATCGTGAAGAGATAGACCATACCCATTACAATGATTGCCAAACCCAGAGTAGGGAGGCTCCATTTCATCAAGCCGGATATAAGACCACCTAAAACCGCCAACAATGCTCTGAGGAGATATATCTTTAACTGTGCATCCATAACTCTCACACTATCAAATATTTCCAAGCCTCCCAACGTAAATAAGGGGTGGGGAAGAAGAATGGGCCAATACATACTCACTACTGGCGCCTTGAAGAAGATACTATACCTAACCACTGGAAGGTATGAGAAAATAAGATTTAAGAGGCTCTCCCCATACGGGAGTGGCTATATAATGAAGCTCCACACAGACGCAGGAACTAAAGAGATATATATAGATCTCAACGAGAAGCTATACCTACCCTTCAACTTCAAAACCGATGAATTAGGCGACGACTATCTCACCAGGCTCATAAACTCTCGATATAGGAACGTATCAGTCGAGATCAGCCAGATAGGATGGGAAAGAGTAGTGGAAATATCGTTCCCCGACGGAACCTCCATAATTATCGAATTATTCTCTGGGGGAAACCTCATCTACATCGATAATGACAAGACCATTTTAGCAGCATACAGAGAATTTGAGGCTAAGAAAAGGGCTGTAAAACGAGGACTCAAATACGTTCTACACACTATCGATTTGGACCGACTCCTAGCCGAGGATAGAGAGTATAGTAAGAAAGAACTCTTCAGAATGCTCCCACTCGATCCTATGACGATAGAGGAATGGTTCACCGAGGATAGATGGAACCCCAGGGACATTCTCCAAAAGATTAGAGAGATCCAATCAGTTATAGAAGACTCTTTTGGGGACGAAACAATATACATTTACCGCTACAAGGAAAAACTATATATACAACCGACTCGTTACACCGTGGGGAATCTGGAGGACCAGGGACCGCTACAGCAGATATCAGAGAAAATACTTAGCAACATTCTATTAGGCAGGGATGAGGAGAAGATACTCCATAATGAGATCACAAAGCTAAGGAGCAGAATTCTCCAGCTATATAGGCAGAGAGAAGTGATGAAGAAGGCTCTTGACGATATATACCTCTACATACCCCAGCTCGAAACAGTCCTAACAGCCATAAGAAGTGGTGGAGAACATAGCAATGGGGAGATAGGCCCATTCATAGTAAGTAGGATAGATAGGAAGGAGAAGACCGTGACACTCCGGCTCGACGATGTTGAGATACCTCTGAGATACGACCTCAACATATATGCTAGCATATCCCAGGCATACGACACACTCAAGAGAATAGACGAGGGTATTAGGAACCTGGAGAAGAGGCTGGAAGAACTTGAGTCTAAGGCTAAAAAGATGGATGAGCCCACACTTGAGAAGAAGATTAGACTAAGAAGGAAGTGGTTCGAAAAGTTCATATGGAGCTATACAAGGAAGGGGAGACTCATCGTAGCGGGTAGAGACGCAACGACAAATGAGGTATTGGTGAAGAAACACACGACCAGTGGTGACCTCGTCTTCCATGCAGAGATACATGGTAGTCCCTTCACGATTCTAAAGGAAGGAGAGGAGGCGGATGATGAGGAACTGATCGACGCAGCCACCATTACAGCTTCATATAGCAACGCCTGGAAACATGGACTATCCTACGTCCCGGTCTACTATGTAAAGCCGGAGCAGGTGAGTAAGGAGGCGCCTAGCGGACAGTATCTCAAGAAGGGTAGTTTCATGATATATGGTGAGAAGAACTACGTTAAGGATCACACCATCTCACTATACACCACTCTAATAGATCTTGAAGGAGAGCCTAGAATATTTATCGGGACTAGAGAAGCCATTATAAACATGGGTAGAAAACCCGATTTCCATCTATATCCAGGCAGGCTGGGAAGGGGCGACGCCGCCAAGAAGATAATCGAACATTATGTATCACAGGGATTAATACCAAAAGAGTATGGAGAGCCTCTGTATAACGACCTGGTCAATAGGCTGCCGCCTGGGAGGACAGGTGTAAAGAGGCTTTAGACGAGGCCTAGTTCGCTCCTACGATCTATCGTGGCATGGGTATCTGGCCCTGTGGATATTATAGTTACAGGTATCTTACCAACACTCTCTATCTCCTCGATGAACCTCTTCGCATCGGGGGATAGTTCTTCGTAACTTGTCTTGTTGGCATCCTGTGGGAATAGTATATCCAGCTTAGTCAGTGCTATCTGGGTAGGGCTGTTGAGCAGTATGGCCCTCTTCAGATAGTTGAAGTTGAATGGGGCGGCCCTCCTAATTCTACCAGTCACTGTAGCTACTTCTAGGAACCCCCTCTCTCTAGCCTCCTCCATACTCATCTCGCCTTCCAGGGGGCCTTCCCCAACCCTGGTGACATACGACTTAACTACTAGGACAACGTCGTCCACCTTCTTTGGACCTACACCTACATCCGAACATATCGCGGAGGCTGTAACGTCTTTAGACGTGACATAGGGATATGTACCATGATACAGGGAGAGGAAAGTGCCCTGAGTACCCTCCAAAACGACGTTTTCACCCCTATCTAGGGCCTCGTTAACCTCTCCAGCAACATCTGTTAAAAGGGGCTTCAATTCCTCAATATCCCTAGCCACCTTTAGTTTCCTAAGTACCCTATCACTCATGGCTGCTCCGCTCCCAGAGGCTGTGGAGCCTAGACCCTTTAGGTGAGAAGATTCGCGCTCCATCTGGATATGCCTATCCTCAATAATCCCCGTCTGATGATCCAGGAAGACCCTTTCCTCAGACTTAGTTAGTTTAATCTCGTCGAAGAGTAGAGGTGGATACACCAGAACACCAGCGCCTATCATTAATCTCGTCGATGGATTCACGAATCCACTAGGTATCTGCCTCAACTTGTACTCTCTCCCTTGGTACACCACGGTATGCCCAGCGTTAGGCCCTACACCGCCCCTTGCAACTATAGTGGGAGAGTCTTTGATAGCTAGGTACGACACTATCTTCCCTTTTCCAGTATCGCCGAAGAACCCGTCGACCACGACCGTTAGCATGGCCCTACACCACTGATATACCAGTCAACCTATTGATACTTAGGATAGCCATATGAATCTTGAATAACCTCTTCTCAGGGAGTGTATCGGTAATGAAGTATGGAAAGATATCCAGCGATGAGATAGAGCGGTATATCAAGCCACACACCGGATACGATACCGGGAACCTTGTATTAGGCCCTCATCCAGGGATCGACGCTGGAGTAGTGAAGCTGGGGACAAGGTTCTTAGCAGCCTCTATCGACCCAATAACAGCCACCTCAAACATGGTTGGAGAGTGGTGTGTATACGTAACAACCAATGACGTCTTCGTTACTGGCCTCGAACCCAGATGGTTCCTACTAACCCTTATACTACCCCATGAAACATCGAATGAGGATCTCAACAGGATAATGGTGGGTGTTGATAAGGCGCTAAAACGTGTTGGATCCTCCCTGATAGGGGGACATACGGAGTGGACACCAGGTATCCAAAGCCCGCTGGCAATAGGCACGTCTATAGGCATCGGCGATACCATATTGAACCCTCGAGACGCTAGGCCGGGTGACAAGCTCATCCTCTTTGGAGACCCGGGTCTTGAGGGCGCATATATAATATACCTCGAAAAGCCCGAGGTGAAGAAGATCCTAGAAAGTGATGAGGAGAAGTATATAGCGAGAACTCCTGAGAAGATCTCGGTCGTTGATATCGTTAGACGCTTACGGAGATACATAGGCTCAACAATTGTATACATGCATGACCCGACCGAGGGAGGTATTCTAAACGGCTCATATGAAATATCCTTGTCCACAGGTTATTCAGTCAACATATATAGCGAGAGCCTATCCACACACCCAGCGATAATCAAGATTGCCCAACAGTTTAGCCTAAACCCCTACAAGCTCCTCTCGTCCGGATCACTAATCGCTGTGGCTAGGGATATAGACGAGGAGAAGGCCGAGGACCTAGGTGGAAGAATAATCGGAGAGATACTGGAGACTAAGGGTCCAGCCCTACTTATCGATGGTAAGGAGATAGATACGCTAAATATTGAGAAGGACGATGTATGGAGAGTCGTGGGCTAGGCCCCAAACCGTCTAGACCGGGTCTGATAAGTACGTATAGCCCTCAGGAAGTCGATCTTGCGGAACTCAGGCCAGGATACATCTATGAAAACAAGCTCACTATACGCCATTTGCCAAAGCAGAAAGTTACTTATCCTCATCTCACCACCAGTACGTAGGACAAGGTCCAGATCCTGGGAGTCCTTCAGATAGCTCGTCGACAAATAGTTCTGGAAAACCTCCTGAGTTATGTCCTCAGGCCTGATCCTTCCCTCACGAACTTCATATGCTAGTCTTCTAGCAGCATTAACAATATCCCATTTACCCCCATATACCAGCGCCACGTTTAGTGACAAACCATCACTATTTGAGAACCTATTTTCAACACTGTTGATAAGGCTTATCAGATCCTTGTCCAACCTAGATATGTCACCTATGAACTTTATCCTAACACCCTCTTCAGGAGGATGTTTGAGAAGCTTCTCCAAATACTCCCTTAAAAGATTCATTATTGTGGAGAGCTCCTCGTAACTCCTATTTTCATAGTTCTCGGTGGAGAGAACAAATATGGTTAGGTGTTTAATACCCAGTTCACGGCACCACCTAATTACATCCTCTACCTTCTTAGCACCTATTCTATACGCCTTCTCATAGGTGAGGCCGTATTGCCTTGCCCACCTACGGTTTCCATCGAGTATTATACCTACATGCCTGGGCATCATACCCCCCTGTCTAACATGCTTCTCAAGCATCTTCTCGTAGATCTTGTATACACCCATCTTCTCCAGCAGTGGACGCATGGCTCTATAGATGCTGGGCAATTCTACCGCCTCATCCTTGATAGAGCATACATCACAGCACTTGTAATGAATATTGCTAGGAATCCAAACATTACTGATAGGAAGAGGCCTGACAACCCCTTCTCCGGAGATATAAGGATCTGGCCCACCTCGTTGCCTAGGAAGTAGAATACTATGATCGACACGAAGGCCACCGGATATTTATATAGCGGGGAGTAGTTCTCAGTGAGCACATTATAGAGTGAGAAGCCCAGTATCAGGAAGAGCCCAACCGTAAGTATGGTGAAGGAGATGTATGGCAGCATATGGCCTATCAAAGATCCACCGACCTCGAAGATCATACTCGGGTTATTCAGAACCAGCTGGAACTCCTCCAACTTGCTGATATTGGTATATGCCAGATATATCCCAGAAAGTAATGCGGAGAACGAGCCTAGATAGGTGACCAGTTTTACATATTCATAGAAGTGAGCATGCCTCAGAGAAGCTATATATTCGTCAATACCCATCCCCTTAACTATCAAGGCAATACCGACTATGATCAAGCTATATACCATTGCAACCTCCGTCAGTTTGAGCCATGATAGTATCCCGAATAGCAGCATCAGTATGCCAGGGATCCCTATGAAGTACTGCTTATATGGAGACTCGGTCCAGAGCATCTTTATATACCTACCGATCACCGCGTATGTCTCTTCTATCGACTTGCTATGCTTAACAACCACTCTGTGGAGAGACGCTATAGGCCTTCTTGACGAGACTATACTTACAATCTCCTCCTCCGAGAACCCATCGGTAACTAGTATTACATAATCTGCTGGGAATCTTTCTAGGACAGTGTCTAGCTCCTCATTAATCTTAAGATCAGCCTCCACGCCGCCCTTCTCACTCCCCGCTATCACGGCCACCTCTATCTCTGGATACTTCTCCCTAAGTTGATTATACACCTTCAAGGCACCAAACATAGCGTTTCCATCCGCCTCCTCAGGATCTACAAGGAGGAGTTTAGTGGCAGCGTCGAGAACAGCTTCATATCCTACTATAGGTGTTTTTACACCAGCCTTGACACCTATATCATTGTCTCTATCAACATTTAGAACGAGGATCTTCTTATTCTCCTCACCCATATCCCTCAGAAATTTTTTCTATAGAGGTAGGTAGTATATGATGGGCTAGTTACTACGCTATATCAGTCCATTCTCAACCAAGACGGAGAACTCCTCAAAGCTTAGGCGCTCACCACGCTCCAGCTTCTTCATAGCACGTTCAAGTAGCTCGGATCTGCTCAGCACAATCTTCTTAACCTGTTCATAACTAAGACCATGATACTTCCTTATCCCGAACCTGGCCAGCAGCTCTCTCTTCCTCTCCTGGAGATACTTCATCTCACTGGAGATCTTGTCCAGCTGCTTTGATAGCTCAGCGATCTCCGCCTCGACCTCCTGTTTGGACTTCTGCAGCTTACTAGCCTGCTCCTTCAATATAGTCTCTTCCTCCTTGAGCTTGTCCAGCTTCTGCCTCAGCTCATCAAGCTGGGCCCTATACTTGTCTAGGTCATACTCGTCAATCTTCCTCCTAACTTCATCGATCTCTGTCTTCGCATTTACATAGTCCTCGTATGCCTTGAGATAGGCTGACAACTCCTTTATCTGTTCAACCAACCTACGCTCCCTACGGATGCTGAGATTACTAGTCTCATATAGCTCCTCAAGCCTCTCAAGCTCTTGCCGCAGCTTCTCAGGAGGCTTGGGCAGTCTAGGCCGGTTCCTAAGGATGCTTCTCAGCTCCCTCAGCCTGTTAATAAGCTTCCTCCTCTCCTCCCTAACCAGCCTGAACTCCTCCCTCAGCATCCGATATTCCTGTCTCAACTCCTTCTGCTTGTTTACATTGCTGACTATTTCGTCGATCTTAGCGTTAAGCTCCTCTATTATACGTCTCCTCTCTGATCGAAGCTGCTTAAGCCTGTCTCTAAGCCTCCTAAACTCGGATTCTATGGGCTCAAGCTTCTGATAGATCTCCTCAAGCTCTTTAAGCACTTCCTGGACGTTGACAGCCTCCTCCGACATCGTTTCACCGCTTCGGGACGCTTCACTGTTGATAAATGTCATCTAAAGTGTTGTCATAGTGTATATTTAAATCTGGGTATTCAAACAGTATAGTACTCCTCACCTCCATAGAGAACCCTGGTTATCGAGGCTATCAACTTGTCATAGTTAGTCATGTAGAGGGATGAGATGGGTATGAAGTCTGTATAGACCCCATAACGCCTCATCAAGACTGTTAGCCTGTATATAAAGTCTGCCTCGAAACTACCGAGGCTCTTATCAGCCTCCTCCTTTAGATATTGTGGCTTAGTAACCAGCTTCATCAGCCTCTCGACTTCATCGTCACTCAGGAGGTCGATCTTATTGATAGCGGCTAGTAGAGGCTTGTCAAACCTAAGCCTAAGAGTCCCGCCTAGCAACATACTTGCCACTAGATTCCTCGTCTCCCTCACAAAAACCCCGTCTACAACGTAGAGAAGGAGAATATCCTCCACATCAAGAGAGTCTAGGAGGACTTTTCCCGAGGGTCTGTAGAGGAAGATCTCTAGCTGGCCTGGCGTATCTATTATGGCTAGCCCAGTTCCGAGGGATCGTAGGACACTATTAATCTTCTCAATATAGTTCACCATCAAATCCATGGAGACTATGAGGCCTCCATTGGGGCCCAGGCCATACTCATCCATAACCCTCCAAAGATCTACGTATTCCCTTATGTCGAAGGTGGGTTGGTAGGGCAGCTTATCAACACCAGGGTCCAGATTAAGGATGTAGGCGTCTTGATCCTCGTTTCTAAACCATTCGTAAAGCGTGTAGGCAGTCCACGTCTTCCCGGAACCAGCTACGCCTACTATGACAACCGCTTTACTCATCTCTTCTTCCTAGTGCTCCACCACTCTAGATACTCCTCAACAAGATCCTTCTCCTCTTCAAACCTCTTGTCACGTAGGAGGTCGAGATCCCTCCTAGTCATCATTAACCCACAGTTTCTACATACATACATTCTTACCTTCCTATCGAATTTCATCTCTCCGCCACAGTTAGGGCATTCAGGCATCCTTACACCCCGTTTAAAATATCGTTAATTTGAGAGGATAACTTAAAAACAGAGGCTTGTCCAATAATAATTTCTGAGCGGCCGTAGTCCAGCCTGGTAGGACGCCGGCCTCCCATCAATCCCTGGTTCAGCGGGGAGAGCCGGAGGTCCCGGGTTCAAATCCCGGCGGCCGCACCAGGTAGTGTTATATATTTATATGCATCTTCTACTCTGTCGAAGCTATAGTGGATCTTTCCAAAATCCTTTCTAAACTCCTTCACATCCTCCCTAACCTTCTCAGGCGCCTCTTTTTTGACGACTACCCTATAGATGTAGTCTGCCACCGCGTCTACATGTTTACTGTCTATCCCTATCCTGACCATCTCCTGAACACCCATCCTGATTCCTCCGGGATTTGTGTATGATAATCCTCTTGATGGATCCCATGGGAGGAGGTTACGATTAACGATGATGCCGGCCTTTTCAAGCAACTTCTCGATGTCTCCGCCTAGACCATACCTAGTTACGTCGATGAGTACCTGGTGAGACTCAGTAAACCCTTTCTCACTCCCAAGTACGTCGAGGCCTCTGTTATATAGCTCCTCGGCAAGCTTCTTAGCTGTCTTCACAACCTCCTCGGCATAGGCCTTGCCGAAGACCTTCATCTCTATAGCAGCTATTGCTAGACCGGCCAGGGTATGTAGATGATGGTTACTTACAACCCCTGGGAAGACCGCCTTCTTAATCCTGTCTGCATACTCATCGGTACTCGCCAGTATAGCTCCCCTCTGTGGGCCGAAAAACGTTTTATGTGTAGACATCGACATTATCTCAGCCCCTTCCCTAAGAGGGTCCTGAAACTTGCCGCCTGCGATTAGACCCGCTACATGGGCCGCGTCATACGCCACCACGATGTCATTCGATTTTAGGTAGTCGGCCAACTCCTTCACAGGGTGTGGGAACAGGATGACACTACCCCCGAAATATGCCAGTTTAGGTTTTCTACCCTCACTTATAAGCGTCTCTATCTTCTTTATGGTCGCATCTACATCAATGTTAAGCTCCTTGTCATTATACTCGAAATACTCGATCTCCAATCCATGTACAGCCCCGGCAGTCCCACCAAACTTCTTTTTACCCATTGATATGTGACCACCCTTAGCTATGGATAGAGCCATCATCACGTCTCCAGGCTCAGTAAATGCTGTGAAAACCGCTAGATTGGCTGTTACACCGCTTATCGGCCTTACATCTGCGAAGGCCGCGCCAAATAGGTCCTTCATCAGCTCTATGGTCATCAATTCGATCTCATCTATGTATCTACATCCTGCATATACCCTCTCTCCAGGCCAGCCCTCAGCGTATCTATGCCCAAGATCAGAGATCATAGCTTCACGCACTGCATAGCTAACCACATTCTCACTGGCTATCAATGGGATCGATGATCTGAACATCTCATGATGGAGGGCTAAGAGCCTCCTAACCTCTGTCAGCTTATTATTCATTCCCTACTCCTCCTCTTGCAGCTCTACATACTTCTCAGGAGGCAGAAGGGTGTTCAGTTGAGAGGGGTCTTCCACCGACATCTTGAATATCCATCCCTCTCCGTAGGGATCCTCATTGACCAACTCCGGAGCATCAGACAACTTCTCATTAACCTCTGTTATAACCCCAGTTACTGGCGCATATATCTCTGCAACAGTCTTTACAGACTCTATTTCACAAACCTTCTCACCCTTGTTAAACCTCTTCCCAGTGGGTGGGAGCTCGACGTATACAACGTCACCAAGCTTGCTCTGGGCATAATCCGTTATACCCACCCTAATCTCCCCATTTATAGTCTCTACCCATTCATGGGTCTCGGTGTACAGGAGGTTTTGGGGAACTTTATAGCTGCTCATAATAATAGTGTATAAGACGCTAATAGTATTGAAGAAGTCTATAGAGACTTCCTAGTAAAGCCGTATCTCTCCGGATCATACAATGGAAAGGCCTTTATAACACCTTTTTTGGCTCGGCCTCGCACAGAGACATAGACCTCAGTCTCTTCAGACGAGTACTTGGTACTTACATAGACCATCCCTACTCCCTTTAGGAGAATTGGTGAGTATCCACCACTAGTCACTATACCTACTACGTCTCCATCAACATGCAGCGTATTTCCTCTACGAGGAATGCTTCTATCCTCCATAACGAGTCCGGTTCTTATTCGCTCAGGCTTCCCTAAATTCTCCAATGCCTTCTTCCCTATGAAGTCAGTCTTATACATCTTGACAACCCATCCCAACGACGCTTCATATGGATTAGTATTCTCGTCTATGTCGTTACCATACAAGCAATATCCGGCCTCTAGCCTCAAGGAGTCTCTGGCTCCAAGGCCACATGGGAGACCTTCGTAAGAATTGATTATAGACAATAGCGTCTTGAAACTCCTCATCATCAACATCTTGTCCTTGGTAAACATGATCATCTCAAAACCATCTTCACCTGTATATCCCGATCTAGAGACTATGATCTGCGCCTGACCCGTCCCTGGATCCGTTCCCTTCCAGAAGTGAAACCTCTTAAGGTTGAAGCTCTCTGAGAAATACTCTTCATAGACCATCTTAGAATAGGGACCCTGGATAGCAAACATAGACGAATCATCAGTAACGTCTCTTATGGATATATCTCCCCATGGATCCTTCTTTAGGCTGAGCCAATTCAGGATCTTCTCACGGTTTGCGGCGTTAACGACCAGGATGTAGTCATTGTTAGCCAATCTATATACGGTTATGTCGTCCTTTATCCCCCCAGACTCATTGAGGACCAGGGAGTACTGCATCCTCCCGTCATACAGCTTCTCCACATCATTTGCGGTAACATAGTTAAGGAACTCTGTAGCAGATTCCCCGCTGACCCGGATCCTACCCATGTGGGAAACATCAAATATACCTACCCTGTCTCTAACCGTCAGGTGCTCCTTAACTATAGATGAGTAGTATAGTGGGAGGACATATCCTGAGAAGCTTGTAAAGGTTGCGGATAACTCCCTATGCAGAGGATCTAGGGGGGATCTTCTCACGTTACATCCCCTTCCTCTCCTATATCGACTGGGGATACGACGATGCTAAAATCCTGGGGATCAAAGATACGTCCACAAACCATGCAGCTCTCTAATGTTCTAACTAGCTTGGGGATGGGTTGGGGATCTGAGTCTAGGAAATACACCTCTCCACAGTTAGAACACTTCACGATGAAGGGCATAGCGAATTATAAATTGGGTGTCCAAGGTTTTATAACGTGTCTAGATCCTAATAGTCTTGGTATGGGGATCTACGAGTCAGTGGAGAAGATCCTGAAGTATAGGGTGGAGAGGACTGCTAGGAAGGGTATATTAAGTAGAGGTAGGATAGGAAACTTCGTGAAAATCGCTATCTCAGGGATATTTGCACTCCTTTTAACCGGTATAATGAATATCAATCCTAGGAACTTCCCAAACACAACGTTATTCACCGTGGTTAATCTGGTCTACCTAGTGGCTATGTACATGATTTTAACGACCATCGAGAAGAACTCTAGGGATAGAACGCTGTTCTATATTGGCGTAGTGCTTGTAATGATGTTGATGATGTTCTCTTCATGGTTCATAACCTTCGCCATCAGATAGATCTTCCCTTAGTTTCATCCCTGCCGGGGTGGATAGCTTCACGTATATCTTGTCGAAGAAGTTGGACATTAGATCAATAAGCGAGGGGTCCAGCCGCTCATAGAGCCAGAAAACAACTCCCTGGCTACTCCACACGTTATTCAGGAGGAGGAGAAGAGTGAAGGGGCAGCTCCTGCTAGTCAAAGAAAAAAGCTCGGAGCAGGGAATGTTATAAATCAGCTTCAACCCGCTCTCCGACCAGCTAAACGAGTCGATTAATACGCTATCAATGGAGAATGGCTTGAATATCCTGAGATTTGTTCTGGGATCGAGCATTGTAGATAGATCTATAGCCGTCTCGGGATTGATGACATTCAGTACATCCACGATATAGATATCGGAAATCCCCATGCCAACCTCTCTTATTAGCCTTGCCAATGCATCCAGCTCTCTACGTGGGGGAAGTAGATCCCCATGGACTAGGATCCTCAATCAGCACCACCCTTGTCTCTAGGAAACACTATCTTATTCCTGAACCATTCAGGAATCAAATTCTCTTCTCTGAAATACTTAAGCGCCCTACGTTCAAGCAAATAAATGTTGATACTCCTTCGTGGCCTTACAAATCTCCCGATCACCTGGATTATATAATTGATAGCCGGTACTATGTAGCCGTATAAAAATAGTTTTCTCCTCAACCTTGAGGATAGAATCGTCGACAGCCTAACATCATATAGATCATCCATGGGCAGTATGGAGAGGCCATAGATTACTATGGATACCTCGCCCCCCACCGATCTAAACAGGTTAACACCTTCTGAATACCGGCCTCTATGAGTCATGAACACAACCTTCTTGCGGATCCTGATCATGTTTTCTATCTCCTTCTCATCCATGATGTCGATTAGAAATGCTGGTGAAAAGCTATCTGTCCCAAGCACGTAAGAGAGATACTCATCATAAACTTGTCTAGACAAGTCTTTTGAGGGCAGGAACACGTATATGTCACCCAATGTTTTCCTCCTAAGCTCGATGATAAAGTCCACGATCCTACTAATCTGTTCAGGTGAACGTTCAACATACCTGCTCGTGAAGGATCTGAGTAGCTTAACAGATATGTTACACTTATCGAGAGGATCGAAGAGATAGGGCTTAGACACCTTTATGACAGGCTTCTCCACCCCAAGCTTGCCGAGCAAGTCAACATAGAGATCAGTTGGACTTAGAGTTGCCGACATAAGCATTGTTGATAACGAGGAATTTACCAATTTGGATAGAAAGCCGTGGCGACTCGGGAACTGTAGAATCAGTTTATCCCGTAGGATTTTCAGCTCGCCCTCAAACTTCTTTGGCAGGTGAATTATATCCTGCAGGACATCCATATATTCGTCAAACTCCTCCTTGAGAAGAGACTCGAAAACCAGTATATTCTCTTCCAGCATCCCCTTAGCGAATCGCCTGTTCAAAAGTTCGCTTAGAAACATGAGAGTCTGATAAATCTTCTCCTTATCCCCTGCTCCATTCCGTCTCAGCATATCCATTAGAATGGAGACCGTCCTCTCTTCCTCCTTCCACCCGACATTCTCAAACTTTGTTTGTAGCAGGCGTAGACTCCTAATGTTGAAAACCTTGGTTCTCGAATCGATTAGTAGATCCATCAAGTTGTGGGCTTCATCTATGAAAATCACATATCTCATGGGAGCGGTGGCTGTAAAGAGGTATCTGTCCGTTAAATGGTTATAGGTAGCAACAATGATTGGCGAGTTTCTAGCAACATATTTAAGCGAGTAGTAGGGACAGAATCCATTCTCAATAAGCTTCTCAATGGTCTCATCGAAGGTTCTGCCCTTGCTGTACTCCTTAATATATGTATTCAATGGATCACCGGCTACAGTAGCCCTATAATCAGGACAATCAAAGCCGTTTCCCCTAGCCCTACAGACTGAATAAGCTATCGCCGGGTTCGTTGGACTCCCGTATAAACACATAAAATCCTTACCCATTACGGGAGCTACCAACACGTCCCTATATTCGTAGGACGCAGCGAGATTACGAATACGATTGAAATATTCCTCGACTAGTGTATGCGTCCTTACGAATATGAAGCTATTTATTCTACCAAAGTGCCAGAGCTTCATTGCCAGTATACTCGCTAGTGTGGACTTGCCTGCACCAGTAGGCTGTTCAAGCAAGTATACAGCCGGCGATCTTGTCAGTTTCCTGAGATAGTACTCAACCACTTTGTCGTCGATCCCAGCTTCCATTCCATAATAGTTATAGTATGAATACAGTTTACGAGGAGGCGAAGAGTAAGGTGTAAATAATCAATGTCAATGTCTACGGAGGGAAAGAGAGGATATCTAATACTTATGGACAACCTATAGATTAACGGGAGATGGCCTATTTCAACCATCCACTTCTAAAAAAGGACACCCTAGAATATCGAGTTTATCAGGACGAACTGGCTAAGAAGGCAGCTAAGAAAAACACTTTACTCGTCCTCCCCACAGGAACAGGTAAAACTGTAATAGCCCTACTAACTATACTTAGATGGCTGGATGAAAACCCCGATGGGAGGGCCTTCTTCCTAGCCCCTACAAGACCACTCGTACACCAACACTACAAATTCTTTAGATCAGTCCTAGATGGAGGGGTAACTATAGGTGTCTTGACAGGTGAACAGAGACCTGAAAATAGGAGGATCCTATGGAATCAGAAGATAGTCTTTGCTACTCCCCAGATACTCTATAACGATCTGGTCAGGGGGACAGTCTCAATAAACAACAACGATATTCTAGTGTTCGACGAGGCCCATAGAGCAGTTGGTAACTACGCATATGTAAAAATAGTCACGTATCTCAGACTAAGATCAATAAAGCCTAGAATACTAGCCATGACAGCATCGCCCGGCGATAAGACAAAGACCATGGAGATTATACGTAACCTAGGACTGGAGAACCTTGAGATCTATACCCACGACGACCCACTGATCGAGCAGTACTTCCACGGATATAGCGTGAAACCGATATTCATAGAGATGGACCCTGTCCTTAGACACATAATCAACCTAGTGAAGATAGTTATGGAGAGATACGTTGATAGGGCCAACCTCATGCTTGAACCTTACGAGTTGAGGATTGACAAATCCAGGGTCTCATATAACCAGATAGAGGAGATAAGGACACAGTTAAACGAGAAGGTAACACCATTTAACGCCGCAGAGGAGAAGAGGATCAAGATGATAAGAAAGATCCTCTATGAGATCATCCTCCTAGACAAACTCTTAACATACCTAGAAAGCTATACATACCAAACCGCACACAAATACATCTCCGAACTACTGGGATACTCTGGAAGCTCAAAGAAAGGCCTCAGCCTTAAAAATGAACGAGAGATCAAGGAAGCATACTACCTTTTAGACTCACTTATTCGAAACGGTAGGACGCATCCAAAGACCCAGAAACTGGTAAAAGTACTATCAGAGGAGAGGTTTAGACGTGCACTCGTATTTACGACACTAAAGGAGAACGCCTATGAGCTGAGCAGCATAATTGCAACAAAGCTCGGGATCCCCTCATCCGTACTGGTAGGCAGGGGAAACAATGGAAACAAGGGTATGAAGCAGAGTCTACAGATAAAGACCCTGGAAGACTTCAGCACAGGAGCAATAAGAGTCCTAGTAGCGACAAACATCGGAGAGGAGGGCCTAGACATATCGGAGGTCGACCTAGTCATCTTCTACGACAACCCAGTAAGCGTCATCAGAAGGATACAGCGTATGGGTAGAACAGGACGTAAACAACATGGAAAAGTCATATTCCTAATACTTAGGGGGACCAGGGACGAGAAGAAATACTATGCAGGGATACATAGGTACAGGAGACTGGTAAGAGAGTTGAAAGAACTTAAGAAGGAGCTGGAGCAGATGAGCACCTCATCAACACTAGACCCCTTCATATCAAGTGATCAGAGGATGGATGAGTACATCGTCATAGTAGATACCAGGGAACAGGGAAGCATCGTAAACAAACTGGAGGCCATGAGGATACCCGTGAGGATAGAGTCACTAGAAATAGGCGACTACATAGTTGGCAGGACCATAATCGAGAGGAAGACCGTGAAAGACTTCATGAGATCCCTCTACGAGGGTAGACTGTTCACACAACTCAAGGAACTATCCTCGCTGAAGGACTATGATAAGATACTCCTCCTAGAGGGAGACAAGAAGGAACTTCTAATATCAATGGGTACAAATACGGCAATAGGTACTATACTAACCATAGTCAACGACTACAAGATCCCTATCTACTACAGCGAGAACGAGGAGGAGACCGCCAACCTGTTAAAAGTGCTCTACAACAGAGCAGTTAGAAACAGGGAGAAGACGGAGCGTATAAGGATGGATAAGAAGCCTAAACAGCTAGAAGAGATACAGCTATATGTACTAGCCGGAATACCCGGGATAGACAACAAGATGGCCAGGAGACTACTGGAGAAGTTCGGCACCCTAAAGGCGATAGCCAACGCTTCTCCAAACGATCTTATGAAGGTTCATGGAATCGGACCGGAGCTGGCCATGAGGATATACCGGGTATTCAACCATCACTACCGTGAATAGACTTCCTAGCAAGGTTAAGAAGCCTGACAAGAGACTCTAGCATAGCCAGATCCTCCCTACTCAACTCCTCCTTAGACAGGATACCCCTAATCTCGTTGACCAGCCTATACCTCAGAGTATTCCTAACCTCCCTCTCAAGCTCGTCGACATACTCATCAAACGTATCCACAACCTTTACATCCCTATCACAGACTGCGCAGAAATACCTGTCATCCTTCTTCAAGAGTGGGGACCCACATGATGGACACTCCAGATCCGTGAGGATCCATCCCTGCTTCATCAACCTACTTATACGCTTCTCCTCTCCTCCCATCCCAGTTAGAATTAGCATCCACCCGAATTATAATGATGCCTAACCCCTAATTCATCGCCTTATAAATCTTCATATTCCCCAACCCTTTATAGTGGGAGGTGATCCTATGCCCAGAAGAATGAGTAAGACGGAGATCGAGGAAAGATTCAAGAAGGCTAAGGAGATCCTTGGGAAGATAGTTAACAATAGACAGATACCTAGAAACATTAGGAGACTCGCCGAGGAGACCATGGCCATACTAGACGACGAGTCCATGACACCAGCCGCCAGAGCAGCATCAGCCATACAGAACATAGAAAACATGGCATATGACCCCAACATGCCCATATTCGCAAGGATGTGGGTATGGTCGGCAGTAGCGATTCTTGAGCCTATAAGAGACTAACCAATATAATGACTAGCCATACAATCTAGATTTTGGTGGAGGGGTTCCCCTAGCCTGGCCAACCCCCTACAGGGGGCTATCGGGGGCGGGCTCAAGGTTGAAAGAGGAGAAACCCGCTGGCGTAGGCCTTCGTGGGTTCAAATCCCACCCCCTCCACCAATCCATGGGCCGGGATGCCCGAGTGGCCCAAGGGGTCGCCGCAGCGGCCTAGGCCTCGAGATCCCCCTGCTCGGGCCAGCCGATGGGGCTCCGCCCCGCGTGGGTTCAAATCCCACTCCCGGCGCCAAAATACTTGATCCAGGTGCACCTAAAGGTGAGGATTGAGGAGATAGTTCGATACATCAACAGCCAGGGATACATAGTTCCTACAACCGTCATAAAGAAGTTTGAAGACGTAGAGATAGACCTTGACGAAGCCAGGATAACCCAGTTCCTCCTCGAACAAGGAAGCATCATAATCGATGAGGAGAGTATAACGTCATTCCTAGAAAGATATATAACCAAGACTGGTGAAACGGAGGAGGAACTTGAGATCGATATATTCTTGGAACATGATAACACTAGGATAAATGATCCAGCGATTTTCCAGGACCTACTTAGGAGCAGGTATGAGAATCTGCGGAGAAGAGTCTTCAGATCCATCGGAACATCACAGATCTATACAGCATCATCCCTCTTCACCGACATAGCCCTAAAGAAGGATATTAAAACGGTCTATGTAGCCGGCTTGGTATACTCGAAGAGAGTCATGGAGGATAGGGTAACAATAGAGCTTGAAGATCTATCAGGCATGGTAACAGCAACCGTTTACAAGAATACAAGACCACAGGTATACAATACGGTGGTGAGACTTCCCCTTGACACCGTAGTTGGACTCAAACTCAGAGTAGGTAACGAGGGTCGGTTGATAATAGAGGATGTATATCTACCCAAGACGAAGAGTCTAGGCCAGACGGGAGGAGCAGATACATATGTAGCCCTTATATCGGATATTCACGTTGGGAGCAAGAAGTTCAACGAGGAGCTCTTCCTAGAATTCATAGATATACTGAGAGGGGAGACGGATAACACGTTACTTAGGGAGATCGTAAGGAAGACTAAGGCCCTCTTGATAGCCGGAGATCTTGTCGATGGTGTAGGTGTATATCCGAATCAGGAGAAGGAGTTGGAGATAGACGATCTATGGCAACAATACGAGTATGCATATAGCCTGATATCTAAGATCCCCCGCCGGATCAAGGTCATAATCATACCCGGGAACCACGACGCAAGCAGAAACGCCTTACCACAGCCACCAATATTCAAAAAATTTGCTGGAAAACTCTATGAAGACACACGTGTTTACATGCTCCCAAACCCTGTAAACATAGGTTTACAGGGTGTAAATACATACATCTACCATGGAGACTATATTCAAGACCTATTAACATCAACACCTACCGTGGATCTAGATGACGTGGCCTCAGCCACAAGGATTATGATCAACACAGGCCACGTGGCCTCTAACCTATCGCTAAACACAAAGGTATTTCCCACTCCAAACGACAGCCTGATACTACCCACAAGTATCGACCTACTACACTTCGGCCATACTCATAAGTTCAGAATCATGAAGATCAACGGCGTACTTGCTATAAACAGCGGGACATTCCAGGAACAGACAACATTCCAGAAGATGATGAAGATAGAGCCTGACGTAGGGAAGGTGGCATTCATACATCTAGAAGACCTAAAACCCTTAACCCTAGACCTATCCGCCTAGGCATTATAGAATATCCTCGATCAACGGATCCTCGGACAGCGATTTCAGCAGTTCCTCCCTATCAACGAGAAGCCTGACAGTACTGACCCTTCCACCTCTACGTCCATAGTTGTATATCCTCCTACTCACAAGTCCCATAACAGCTAGTTCAGAGACGAGGCTATAGAACCTCCTATAGGAGAGTGGATCCTCCCCCACCAGCTTACACAAACCAGTATAAATTGTATACAGCTTGGAGGACTGGATATTGGTTGATCCGGCCTTGACCAGAGATACAAGGATGATCTTTGAGTGGAAGGGAAGCGTCTTGATCACCTCGGCAGTCCTCTCTACATCTATTCTCTCATAAGCCTCCCTAACATGCTCCTCAACAACCTTATGGTCACCCCGCTCCTCAGCGATCTCTCCAGCAACCCTTATGATATCGAGGGCCTTCCTAGCATCTCCATGCTCAGAGGCCGAGAGGGCTGCGGCCAACTTGATACTGCCTTCCTCAACAACATTTGGCTTAAAGGCGAGCTTCACCCTCTCCCTGATGATTACTTCAAGCTCAGAAGCGGTGTAGGGTTTAAATACGATTTCCTCTTCGCTAAGGCTAGATAGCACCCTAGGATCCATCAGGTCCTTGAACCTAAGGTCATTAGATATCCCGATAATCATGTAGGGAATATCTGCTCCTTCATATCCAGCCCTTGTGAATGAGTATAGAAGCTGATCACCATACCTAGTAACCAATACATCTATCTCATCCAAAACTATGATAATTGGAATCCTATCCTCCCTTAGCCTTAGAAGAACCCTTGATATACCTTCCTCTACCGATAGTCCTGTGAAAGGTAGATCAACTCCTATATCCGAAGCGATACTAGCGACAACTCTATACTCGGTTCCAGCCATCCTACAGTTGACATATGAGATATAGGCCGGTATACTATTCCTCTCTAGAAAGTCTCTTAACCGGCCCAGTACATACTTCGTAACCGCGGTCTTGCCCGTACCAGGCTTACCATAGATAAAGACGTTAGAACTCTTTTCACCACGTATTATGGGGGAGATCAGTCTACCTAGCCGAGCAATCTCCTCATCCCTAAACGGTAGGCTATTCGGAATATAGTCGTGGAACAGAACCTTCTTGTCACGGAAAATTGGGCTCTCAGACACTGCCCTCTCAAAGATCTTGTCGAGGAAATCATCCGACACACCTCCCACCTAGTCAATTCAAGTGTTTCAAATGTTCTTTACTCTTCTGTGACTGGTGAACATCCGGAATTAGATACATAGTACGATCATCATCCCTAGAACATCATCCACTCTTCCTACGTTCAGTATATGAATTATCATATTGAAACAGATGAAACCGAGGGGTGGGGAATTTCACATGTTTCACAGTTTTTCACAGGAAAGGTTGGAACCCCTCTGTTTCAAGTGAAACCTGTGAATATCCATACAGATTCCCCTTGAAATGTAACCTTTTAGGAGGCCTAGCTAACACAACCTTTATCACTTCACAGATCTACACTATATACAGTCATGAAGCGAAAAGTGAAGATTGAGGTCGAGGCCGACGATGGTACAAAGATCAGGATAGAGGTTCCCAGCAATGATCCTGAGAAGATTTACATGTATCTCAAGGCCCTCAATATGATCGCCGGTGGTAAAGATCTAGCAGAAGACGGACCTGAGAAGGATGGATCCAAGGATACCACCCTCATTGTTGATAGGGTACGCGAGATAATCATATCTGAATTCGGCATGAGCACCTTTACTCTGCATGACCTATACAAGATATATGAAATGAAGTATGGTGAGTCGATACCGAAGTCCACTCTATCGACATATTTATCGCGTTTTGTGAATGATGGGTTGATAGAGAGGATCGGTAGAAGAGGGAGCTACAGGTATAGGGTAGCGTCACCCGCTATGTTCTACACCCAGTAACCCCCTTATCTCATCCATCCTATTAGGGTTTACACGATATCTATAGGGCTTGGATGTCTCAATCCTAACAACATATCCCTTACTATACAGCATCTTGAGGACACGGGAAATATGCTCCCTAGACTTTCCCAGACTCGAGCTCAACTCCGATGATGTGGCCTCACCTCTATCCATAAGGAGTGATAGGACCTCTACCTCTGCCTTTGAAAGTGCTGCCGATCTTCTAGGCCTCCTTTCAGGGGGCTCTGTAGATCTTACATTATTGGAAACCTGCTCGGGTATTGCCTCACGAGTAGTAGCTACTACGAGCTCCTTGGTTTCATATCCTCCTCTCCTTTCGTTGGAGAGTTTGGCCTCCAATAGTGAGACCCTACTCTTGACTGTCCTCAGATCTTCTCTGAGCTTAGATATACTTTGTTGAAGAGAATAGATTTCAGAATAGCTAAGGCCTTCTATATGCCTCCTGGTGTCTGAGATCATTCTCATCATCATGATGATGACAAGTGATGTTGAAATGACGAATACTGTAAGTGCAATATCCATGAGTGATATCATGACAATATACATTTTATGACGTCATCATTATAAACAGTGATCTCGATCCTGCAATTTCCAGCATGTGAAGACACGGCCTTGAATCATTAACTAATGAGGGTCCAATTATCCCAACCCTTCATCTCTTAACTATTGAAAGCTCTCCTTTAGATACTTCCTAATAATCCTAAACATATCCTCGGGATCGATATCCTCTTCCAAGAGTGATGTGATACGTTGTATGATGGTTGTGATGTCATCAAGTGATATCACGTCACATGCCACGAGGAGAGACAATGTCATCAGTGTTTTCGTCACATTGTCTATTCCCTGACTCCTGACTCTGTGGAATGTTCCTCTCTTTACCCTTTTTCCGAGGATTTGATAGTTGTTGCTCCGATTCTGCATAGTAAGTGTGTAGAGTTGTCTCGCTGTTATGCTGCTTATTTTGTCTATTTTTTTACCTAGTCGTGTAAATTTGCAGGCCTCTGACATATGCTTTAGCCCCCCTTCTAATGTAATACAGAATTGTCTACAAGGGAAGATTATATACATTGGTTATGGAATAATTGATTAGGTGTAGTTGATGGGTCGTAGAAGGAGGAAGAAGGTTGTTAAGATCTACAAACCCAAGATTCCTAAAATATTTACATGCCCGATATGCGGAGCTACAGCTCTGAATATAACAATAGATAAGAAAAGTAGGAAGGCAGTGGCCAAATGTGCCGAGTGTGGGCTTCTATGGGAGACAGAAGTAAAGGAGTATGAGGAGAAAATAGACATTTATCATCGGCTCTTCGACGAATACATTGATGCTGGGGGAGCTGAGGAGGCGTGAAGATCGGACCAACAGAGAAATATCTTTGGAGTGAGATCGAGTCTAAAGGGTCCATACATCTGAGCCTTCTCGATCCTGAAGAGTTTCAGGATCGTGAGAAGCTTATTGAAACGGTCTCCATAGCTGAAGAGGCGGGTACGTCCGGCTTCATGATAGGCGGTTCTACCGTCTTTGATCAGAGTCTCGTGGATCGTGTTGTTGTGATGATAAAGGATGTGACGTCACTACCCGTCATATTGTTTCCAAATGACATCACGGGATTATCACGTCATGCGGACGCCTTATGGTTCATGTCATTGCTAAACAGCATTAACCCCTACTTCATAACAGGAGTTCAGATGAGGGCAGCCTTCCTCGTTAAGGCTATGGGTCTAGAGGCCATTCCAATGGCATATCTAATAGTGGGTGAGGGTAAGACCGCGGGATACATGGGCTACGCCCATAACATACCTCTTGATGAACCTAAGATCGCGGCTGCCTATGCACTGGCCGCCAGTTACATGGGGTTTAGATTCGTCTATCTCGAGGCCGGCTCGGGAGCGGGGAACAGAGTAGACACTAGGGTTATCAGTATAATCAAGAAGGCCGTCGACGACATTGGACTCGTAGTAGGGGGAGGTATAAAAACGTATGAGGATGCCTTTGACGTAGCTAGTTCAGGTGCGGATATCATTGTCACAGGTAATATCTTGGAGGTGGATCCGAAAAGACTCTTCGAGATTGTTAGAGGGGTAAGGGAGGGTGGAAAAGAGAAGCTTAGAACCCTTCATCGAAAGGCTCAGGACTAAAGACCTGGATCCCACGCTGCAGAGCTATTTTCAATCCATTATAAACGAGGTTCTTAGACAGTACGACCTAGCCAATAAGCTGCGATCACAGGGTCCTGACCACGTACCTCATGTGGAGACTGAGCTTATCTGGGACATGGCTGAGCGTGTTGAGAAGCTCATCGGTATAGATGGGATAGCCGAGTTTATCAGGTCCAATAAGGACTTGTCGAGGGAGAGATTGGCGATTAAGGCCATAGACAAGCTTATAGATGGTGGGTTCGGAGATTACGAGCTAGGTAGACTCGTGGATCTAGGGGTTAGACTACCCCTAGCCATCCTAACCGAGGGTATGACCGTAGCCCCTCTAGACGGGATAAAGAAGGTGGTGATTAAGAGGGGGCCTTTCGGCAACTTTCTCTCCATATATTATGCGGGCCCGATAAGATCGGCCGGGGGTACTGAGACTGGCCTCTCCATAGTTATGGCGGACTACCTTAGGAGGAGGCTGGGCCTAGAAAAATATTATCCAACGAAGATGGAGATCCACCGTTTCATCGAGGAGCTGAGGCTATATGAGAGAAATGTAGCTAGGTTCCAGTATCACTTGACAGATGAGATGCTATTCTACATCCTTAGCAATCTACCAGTCGAGGTTACTGGCGTACCTACTGATAATGTCGAGGTGCTTGTATATAGGGACATCCCCTCGATAGAGACGAATAGGGTCCGGGGGGGAGCGCTCAGGGTAGTTAATGATGGGATCGGCGGAAAGGCGAAGAAGCTTCTAAAGATCATCGATGAACTGGGTCTTGAGGGCTGGGAGTGGCTGGCAGAGGTTGCTAAAGGCGTGGCTGGACAGGGTAAGAGTGACGAGGAGGAAGACAAGGTTCTTAGTGATCTCGTCATAGGAAGGCCAGTCATCTCCCTTAAGTCTAGTACACACGGCCTACGCCTTAGGCTGGGAAGACTACCTAATACAGGGATCTCGGCCGTAGCTGTTCACCCGGCAGTCTTCTCCGTCCTAAAATATTTTATCGTTCCTGGTTCACAGCTTAAGCTGAACATTCCTGGTAAGGGAGGGATAGTCGTCCCGTCAAGCATAGCAATGCCGCCAATAGTTGAGCTAGACAACGGAGATGTAGTCGAGGTGGAGACAGAGGAGATGGGTGAGGAGCTCTCCCAGAGGATAAAAAGGATCCTATTCCTAGGAGACATAATCATCTCCTATGGAGATTTTCTTGAGAATAATCAACCGATACCTCCTCTACACTATACTCCTGAGTGGTGGCTAGGCGAGCTGGAGAAGGCCTCGGGTAGGAGTTACGACACGCTACTCCCTTATCAAATATCATATGGAGACAGTGTTGACCTCTCCGAGAGGTATGGGATCCCTCTCAACCCCTACTATGTCCCCTCATTTGAATACCTAGATGTAGATGAGGCGGAGAGGCTTATCTCTCTATTGAGCGATGGATATGTTGAGCATGGAGAGGAAGAACTGATAGTCAGTGGTTCTAGAGAGCTATCACATCTACTTAAAATGGCTAGGATCCCCTTCCGTAGGAAGGGAGAGCTTATCGAGATCCGACACAGATACTTCCACATCCTTCATGACCTGATAAGAGGGTATAGGAGCCAGAGGTTGTACAAACCTAGATTCACCAGCTCCTCCGACGTAGTATCATTCTACCTAGGTGTCAAGGTTAGATGCCTAAGAGGGACCTACGTATCGGCTAGGCTAGGAAGGCCGGAGAAAGCTAAGATGCGGAAGATGAACCCACCGGTACACGCCCTCTTCCCTATAGGCAACTATGGGGGTGACCAGAGAAACATCGTAAAGGCATACAAGCAGAACGAGGTAGTGGTGATCCAGCTATCCATCCTCTACTGTGAAAAATGTGGAAAATATACCTACAGGAACAGGTGTGATACATGTGGATCCAGGACTCTCCAGGCCTACTACTGCTACAACTGTAAGGTAGACACCCGGTCTGAGAGCTGTCCAAAATGTGGGAGAGAGACGAGGCCATATAAGAACTGGTCCATCAACCTTAGAGATCTTATCCGGGAGGTCAGGGAGAGATACGGCCTAAGTATCCCTTCCAAAGTAAAGGGTGTAAAATCACTCCTAAGTGGATATCGAAGATATGAGGAGCTATCCAAGGGAGTCCTAAGGGCTAAACATGGCCTATCAGTATTCAAGGACGGTACATGTAGAATAGATATCACGAACGCCCCCCTCACAAGTGTCTCACTCCGGGACATAGGGATAGATGTGGATAAGGCGAGAGAACTGGGATACCAAGTCGACAGCGTAGACGACGTTATAGATCTGATGCCTATGGACATAGTGATCCCCGAGTCGATAGTCCCAGACCTCATCAACATGTGTAGCTTCATAGACGAGGAGGTTGTGAAGCTCTATGGTGGTGAGCCAATCTACCGTGTAAGGGATAAGACAGATCTCATCGGCAAGTTGGTCGTCGGCCTCTCTCCACACACCTCCTCCGGCGTTATAGGCCGGATAATCGGCTTCACCAAGGCCAATGTCCTCTACGCACATCCACTATGGCATGCTGCGAAGAGGCGTGACTGTGACGGGGATCAGGACGCAATTATGCTGCTTATGGATGTCCTACTAAACTTTAGTAGAGAATATCTACCCTCCTCATCCGGAGGCCGGATGGATGCCCCCCTCTTCATCTCTGTCGTGATACATGCAGAGGAAGTTGATACACAGGTCCATAACCTGGATGTCGTTGATAGGTACCCATTGATCCTATACGAAAGATCCTTGGAGACCGTTTCGCCCAAACTGCTAAGGGAACATATAGCTGTGGTTGAGGACTTCCTGGGAGGATCAAAGGCTTATTATGGCTATGGAGCCCTGGATAGGGCTCCGATCCTATCCACAACAAAGAATATCAACATGTATTCCAAGCTCAAGAGTATCGAGGCTAAGCTGGATAACCAGCTTAAAATTATGGAGAGGATATTCGAGGGGGCCGACAAGGCCCTCATCGTTGAGAATCTGCTTAAGAACCACGTACTGAGGGATATAATGGGCAATCTAAGGAGCTTCTATCACCAGAGTTTTAAGTGCTCCTCCTGTGGAGCCACATATCGTAGAACCCTGCTCAAAGGAACATGTATAAAGTGTGGCGGAAACCTTAGGCCGACGGTCCATACTAAAAGCGTGGTTAAATATTTGCCCCTAGCCAAGAAGTTGTCTAGCTACGTGAGGAGTCGCTACATCCTCTCCTATATCTCACTCATCGATTCTATATTGGCTTCAACGTTTGAACTTGATACGCCGCTAGGTACAAGCATTTTCGACTATGTCGAGAGGGACGCTACTCAACAAGATAGAACTGATCAGTAATGTCTACGAACTTGATTGCCCCATCCTGGAAGACCAGTTTATAGACATTATTGACGTTGAAGTTTATACCAAGAGCCTTCTCCTCCTCAGGTAATAGGAAAAGAACCATCTTTAGATTCCTAACCTGCTGAAAGGGCATAACCACCCCCATGTTTCTAAGCTGGTTCACCATCTCCCTAACCATCCTAACCTCCGGCGACTGATACCCCGAATCCTGCCTAGTCTCTATTATAGAGAACTCTATCCTCTTCCCCCTACCGCCTCCTCTATTGTCGACGTAGGACTCTATCCTGGTTACGACTACATAGGTCTCCTTATCCATTTGCCTCGCCACCATCCTCCTTCTTTAGAACCCTAATATCCCTAATACCCGCCTCATATAAGTTTACGATGGTGTTTGGACTAGCCTCTCCAAACAGCTTACCGAAATCCTTGTACAGCTGTCTCCACTTCAGACGCGTCCGGCCACTCCTCGATATATACTCGACACCAAGGACATTGTTGACCTCCACAACCACAATATCCTCTATCTGCTCAAGATCCTTCTTGCTCTCCGCCTCAATATATACCTTCCCCACGTCATTCCTCCTCTCAAAGAGTATGTTCGGATTATCCATATACTTCCTAGGGAACTTGGTCTTCCCAGTGCTCTCCACCAAGAACTTCTTCAGCTCTTCTAGGGTACAGTAAACTTCTATCTGCATCTCCCACAAATCAGTGATGAGCGTCAGGTAGGATTTAAACAGTTATTGAATCGTTAAGTCCTAATAGCTGGTTCCTAGTTATTACTAGGTGGGGGCGATGATCGCGTTGGCCGCAATGACGGCCCTATCAACGGATGACTGAGATCTTGAGTTGTGAGCCCCCCGCATCCATGAGATTTTAATATTATTTGTGGCGATTGGTATAGGATTGAAAAGAGGATGGAATCGCTGGTGACAGGGTGATGAGTGCCCAGTCATTATTCTCTAAGCTGAATAGGATCCGCCTCACATCTCTAGTTATCGACTCACAGACCGCGTTGCACTATATCTCCCTATCACTCCTCGCGGTCATAGCTTTTCTCATAAGGATCCTGCCGGCTAGATACGGGATCTACATAAACGAGTTTGACCCATACTTCCAGTACTACGCCACTAAGGTAATAATTTCGGGTATCGAGGAGAAGGGGTTGCTAGGCCTCTTCGAGTTCTTCAACCACAAGATCGAGCTAACTTGGTATCCATATGGAGTCGATATGGGTGAGAAGTACTACTTTGGGGTGCCATATTTCGGAGCGTTTACCTATCTCTTCCTAAAGGCCTTAGGCCTTCCCGTAAGCCTATATGACGTAGCCGTCTTCATGCCCCCAGTCATCGGGGTAATAACCACGTTGATAGTCTACAAGATCGCTGAGAGATATGTCCAGTCAAGATATGTGGCCATGATCGGTGCCCTCTTCTTCACCACAGCCTTCAGCGTACTGGCTAGGAGCGACCTAGGATGGTACGACACCGACGGATTAGGTATGACCTTCCTCGTAGGATCCATATATTTCTTTATAAGGGGCATAGAGTCGTCAAAGCCTAGCTTCAAGGCTCTATACGGAGTGCTGGCAGGCATATTCACCGGCCTATTAGGCGCTACATGGGGTGCTCATCAGTATCCCTACCTAGCAGTAGCGATATTCGTAATAATGGCGGTTATACTGGATCTAGACGTGAAGAATATCGAGGTTCTCTACTTCCCCTTCTTCGCAGTCTCGACAATAATGCTTCTATCAGTCCCTACAAATGGTCTTAGTTACCTAGTAGGGGCAGTAGCCATTATCCAGTATCTAGCAGCGCTGATTCTCCTCATCAGGAATGTTGTTGATATAAAGGTGTTTACGGGCCACCTGAGTAGGATCATTGGTCTAGGCGTATTTGGAATGATTGGCCTCATCTTCGCCGTGGGTCTACTACCCGATGTAGGCCTAAAATCTAGGCAGATAATAACGGTTCTACCCTTCCTAAAGGAGGCCTTCGTGGTAGCCACAACTGTTCAGGAGCAGGCCGGATCCACATTTCTAGTCTTCTATAGGGATCTCCATGTAATCATCCCCTTCGCAATCGGTGGGTTCGTTATAGTGGCTAAGAGATGGAGGGATCCAAAGTATCTATACCTCCTGATACTGTCGGCATCCGCAGCCTATGTGGCAAACTCCTTCGTAAGGCTCTCCATAATCTTCGACGTATTCGCAGCGGTCCTGGCTGCAATAGCATTGAAGGAGCTGATGAGCTACTTGGTCTCCAACCTGAAGAAGGGAGACACGAACTACAGGATAGTGGTGTTCACCTTTGTGACTCTGTTTATACTGCTGTCCTCCTCCATGATATACCTGTTCTCAATAGTCCCAATGTCTAGGACGACGGTCTCACTAATATCCCATGGATCCCCCATAGCACAGGAGAGGGTGTCATACGACTGGATAGAGGCCCTTGAATGGATCCGGAACAACGTTGCCCCTGATGAAGTAATCGCGAGCTGGTGGGACTACGGATATTGGATAAGCTTTATAGGTGAGAGGAAGAGCTTGGCTGACAACGGTACACTCAACGCCACTAGGATCAAGGAGCTGGCCGAGATGTTCATGACTACCGATGAGGATAAGGCTATAGAGATGTTGAAGGAGATGGGTGCAGACTATGTACTCGTGTATATAGGTGTAGCCCCTGTTGCCCCAGACAACAATGACCTGGTCATGCTCGCGGGCTTCGGCGAGGATGGTAAGTTTGTCGCTATAGCCAAGATTGCAGGTGTAAACTCCTCAGAGTTTATAAATGAGGATGGCCAGGGCCCGAGACTTACCGATGCCTTCTGGGAGACGTTCCTAGGGAGGCTGATCCCCTATGAATACCAGTCTACCCAGCCAGTAGGGGCCTTCTCGGTAGACGTATATGTATATTCACCGAAGTATCCAGAGGCATGGAACCTAGAGAGCCTGGAGGGCGAGAAGCTGGTCATGGTGTTCAGATCCAGCGATCCTGCACCAGGAGAAGTGGTCATATACAAGATAGTGGATAGTCAGGAGTCAGAGTGACCCTTCAGGGATCTATACGCCTAAGCTCCTCCACCAAGTTTTTTACCTTGAGATCCAGGTAGGGATCGTCCGGAGAGAATTTGGCTGGATGGGCTATATTAGTCGGGCCTCCACAGATGGGGCAGGCCTCCTTCAAGGTGTATCGGCCACATTTTCTACAGATCCTGATCCTACTCTTCATGTCTTAGTCTTAAGATTCTCCTCAAGGATCTCTATACTAACGTCTCCCTTCTTACCCAGCTTCTTAACTACCTGGTTAACGGTTGGTATAACCTTCTTCTTAATCGTCTCCGGTTTATAGCTCCACGTTGTTAGACGATATCTCGGGCTGCCAATCAACACGATCTCTGTGTTCTCTAGCTTGGTGGCAGATGCCAACTCTTTATCCAGCTGGCCGAGGGCCTCCTTTATCCTATACACGCCTCCTCTTCTAATACTGCTTACAGAGATCACGGCCTCGTAGAAATATTTCTTCAGATGGATCTTCTTGGAGAAGAACTCTATTAGATCGTTCTTGATGTTGGATAATCCAACCTCGTCTAGAAGGCCTGGGTTCAGCATTATATTTTCCAGGGCATCGTAGACCGTCTGCTCCCTATCTATTATCGGTTCGAGCTTTTCCTCAAGGTTAATGTTTATTCCCTTCTCCTTAAGGTGTTTCTCAGCCTCTTTGATAATCCTTATCCCCCTCTGGTTCCTCTTCCAGAGCCTAAGAATCTTGTTCTTTTCCGTCTCCGAGACATCCTTATAGGAGACGTCTACACTCTTTGTGAACTTATCTATCCTTATTACCTTCACTACGATCTTCTGGCCCTCCTTTATAACGTCCTCAATATCCCTAACAAACTTGGTTGAGACCTCCGTTATGGGGAGATATCCCTCGATGTTATAATCCTCAATATGAAGATATGCACCATGGCCGACTATCTCCTTCACAGTCGCAACTACTAGTTCTCCCCTCCTCGGGAATATGATTCTTTCCTCCTTATCCATACTCATCTATTATCTCACCGAGTATCTCGGCCTTACCACCTGTAGGCTTGGCTAGGGGCTCGCCGCAGACTATACAGTACACAACCCTAGAGGCATGTGAGAATATGATCATCTCGTTGCCACACTCTTTACACTTCACTCTTAGGAATTTGCTTCTAGGCTTGGGTAGATATTTGTCCAGCTCGCCGCTCACCAGGATCACCTGGCTATCTCGATCTTCTTTATCCTTATACCCTCCTTATGTAGAATATATCCACACTCTGTACAGGTGAGTTTTAGAACCGCCTTCTTGGTGGTCTTAGCCTTCCTCCTAAGCAGCGGCCACTTCTGGCCTCCATAGCCCTTCTTCTCCCACTCATGCTTCCTAACACCCCACCTAAATGGGCTGTCCTTCCCCTTCTTATATAGCGATACCTTATGAACAGTGTGCCTCCTACATCTCGGGCAGTATGTCCTAATCTCCTTAGGCACGATCATATGTGTCCACCCCTTCGACTACCCCGGTCTCTCTAAGTCTATTATACAGTTCTCTATTTAACCCTACCAGATCCCCCGGCTTAAGGGGGCCTAGGACATCTCCATTGTCAAGAATAGTCTTGAAGGTTGTCTTAGCTATTCCCAGGACAATCCTATCCTTCTCCACATTCTGCTTAGATGGTGACTGCGTCTCCACACCGTCACGTTTCTCCCGGGAGGGTGTATGAGCAGGCCTATCCGATGCGCTACCCGCCTTCTCACTGGTTTTTATGAATGTTTCCAGCGGTAGCTCTCCTCTCAGGATCATGTTTATAATCTGTTCCTTAGTGAGATTGGGTGAGGCCATAGGTAGACACCTTTATAGAGGGGCTAGGGCATCCGGATACTTAAAGCAGCTATATAATATCAACTATCGAGATGGGATTATAATGGTTCAGCGGTGAACATGGTGGCCGGTGACCAGTCTAGGGGGTCAAACACCCATGTAATGGATCTGCCGGGTCGTGTGGTTGTTGGTAAGGGTGTGGTCAGGAGTATCTCTAAATATTTGGATCCCCTCCTCCCAGATGGTGATGGGGTATACGTCGTCACAGGACCCAAGCTTAGAGAGACCATTCTCAATAGACTGACCGAGAACCTTGGAATGGACTATAAAGTTCTGGTGGTTAGACACTCCTCTAAGGAGGAGTATGAGTCCCTACTAACCTCATTCCAGGGGATACATGCATCTTTGGAATACCCAGTAGTTATAGGGTTTGGAGGGGGTAAGTCGATAGATATGGCTAAGCTCCTAGCATATAGATATGGACTGACATTTGTAAGCATACCTACAGCACCCTCACATGATGGTATAGCGAGTCAATTCGCCTCACTAAGAGGGGCTAACAAGGCGTTCTCAGTTAAGACCCTCCCTCCAAAGCTTGTCGTGGTGGATATAGACCTCATAATCGACGCTCCGATGCGTCTCATAGCCAGTGGTGTCGGCGACGTATTGGCTAAGTTCACAGCTGTAGCAGACTGGCAGCTGGCTAGGGATGAAGTGGGTGAGTATTATGGGGAATATTCAGCCAACCTAGCACTGATGTCCGCCAAACTAGTCCTAGACAACTATGAGGGGATAGCCTCCCGAGACGAGGATAGTATCAGAACCTTGGTGGAAGCATTGATAAGCACCGGTGTAGCCGCAGGCATAGCGGGTAGTAGCAGGCCCTGTAGCGGTTCAGAACATCTCTTCAGCCACGCCATAGACCTCCTATACCCTGAAAACGTCGCCTACCACGGGGAGAAGGTAGGGCTTGGAACCATAATGATGGCTTATCTCCATGGACTCGACTGGGAAGGTATCAGGGAGGCCATCATGGCTGTAGGTGGCCCCGTGGATTATAGATCGGCTAATCTAACTAGAGACATGGTTATAACGGCTATAGTGGAGGCTAGGAAGGTTAGACCGGAGAGATATACTATACTACATAAATTGATGCCTGATCGGAGGGCCGCCGAGAAGATTGCTAGGGAGACGAAGGTATTATAGGAGTGCCTAAATCCCTAATTATATAGGGTTAGGATAATGGCCAAGGAGCTATACTTCCTAGTCGGCGAAAATTCAGAGGTTGGGGACAAGTTTCGGATACAATGGAACGATGTGTGCAGATCTTGTCGCTACAATAAAATATGTTTCAACGAGAAGAAGATCGGCCACTACTACAAGATCGTGGAGATAAGGAAGCCTAAGTCACAGATCTATTGTAAGTTGATAGAGGCACCGGCCCTACTGGCAGTTGTGGAGGAGACTACGATACAGATCTCAATGGGTTCGTCCTCAGCTGTCGAAGGCGTCTCAGTACTCTACTCCCCGATAACATGTAGTGAGAGACAGTGTCCCTATATCAAGTACTGCGTGGATAACGGGCAGGCTCTAACGGGTAGAGTGAGGATAGAAAAGGTGATTGAGCGTCTAGACTGCCCTATAGGGCTGGATCTCACTCTTGTTGAGGTTCGGCCTGAGCCTCCTGAACGGCCTCCTCCTTAGCTACCACATCTACGAACTTCACGGCCTTCGTACCATCGATATACTTTAGGATATCGTCAGCCACATGCTTCTTCTCCAGGTGTAGCTGGGGTTTCTTAATAGCGAGGTCTCCCAGGTTTAGTACTACCTCTCCGTCGACAATTTCTATAGAGACCTTCTCGACATCCTCGTTGAAATGCCTCTCCACCAGCGCCTTGATCTTACCATTCAAATCTGTTATCTTCTCCCGGATCTTCACCCAGTATTTAAGCCTCTTCCCGGCTAATGGAGGGTTGAAATCCAGCATTACCCTGCCCCCAGCTATAGCCCTAACAACTGCGGGGGCACCATCGACATTTATAACCATTCCAGGGGCGATGTCTCCCTGCAGCCCGGCTCTCTGGAGCTTCCTAATGGTTGTCGTGACTATCTTCTTACTATCCCTACGGCCAAACCCCTTCTCCGGAGGTATCTCCACCTCGTATTCCTCGCCCACCTTCCTACCTATCAGGCTCTCATCCAGCCCCTCAACTACCCATTTCTCCCCAACCACCACTAGGATAGGCTTGTATCGAGAGTCGTCTCCACCTAGTCCCGCCTCCACAGCCTTCTCCTTAATGGTTGTGTCGAACACCTCGCCAGTATCTAGAACCTGGCCTACATAGTCGATCTTTATGAAGTCACCCTTGTTAACCACGTCCTCCTTAGGCTTAGATCCAGTCTTCTTAGTCTTTTTGGCCCTAGTCTTCTTAGCTGTTTTACCCGTCTTCTCCGCCATCGGCCGGACACCTCTACAAGAGTATTCATAAATATTCGGCTGGCCAAGATTAATTAAGCCTCGGACTTATCATCCCTCCAAAGCTCAACCAGCCTCTCGATCAGCCCCTCCCTAATAAGTATCTCCTTCACAGGTGCTGGAATCAGCTCGCTCCACTCCTCCCCAGCTACAACCCTCCTCCTAAACTCCTCGCCTGAGAATATTTTCCTTTGGTATAGGGGGATATGCCTCACCTCATATCCACTCCTCCTCATCAGGCTCCTTGTCAGGGGATCGTTGCTATACACCCTCTTGAAGGGGGGGACTATGGTCTCTACAATGCTGACCCATGTAGTGTGTATATCGGAGTCTGGGATGGGGAAGATGTAGTACCTCGAGCTGTCGATCCCCTCTTCTCTTAGTGTAGATACTATCATCCTGAATCTCTCCGCAAAGGTGAAGGGATTCCTCTTTGTATATGCCTCTAGGGCGCTTCCCACCCCTATATATAGTCCTCCCTCCCTCTCCAACACGTATTTAACCGCATGTAGATGACCATAGTGGAAGGGCTGGAACCTACCTATTATCAACGCCTCGAACTCCATGTCCAAGAAAATTAGTGCTCCCCCTTTTAATCCCAGCTTTAAGCCGGCCCCCCATAATTCTATATGGACAATGTCTGAGCAGATACAGGAACGCTTCAGAAAGCTGATGGATAGGATCAGAGGTGCCCCCTACATCGATGAGAAGGAGCTAGACAACCTTCTAAGGGAGCTCCAGAAGATCCTTCTACAGTCAGACGTCAATGTCAAGGTTGTCTTCGACCTGACAAACCGAATAAGGGAGAGGATAAAGGAGGAGCGGAGGCTCTCAACTAGGGTTCCACTGAAAGACCTAGTGATAAAGGTTCTCTACGAGGAGCTGGTAAAGATCCTGGGTGGTGAGCAGACCCAGCTACACATCTCGAGGGATAAGAAGCCCTTCAACATCCTGTTCATAGGTCTGGAGGGTTCTGGTAAGACTACCACCGTGGCTAAGCTGGCGAAACTCCTCTCTAACAAGGGGTATAGAGTAGGTGTGGTAAGCCTCGACCTCTATAGACCCGCGGCCATAGACCAGCTTAGACAGTTAATCGAGTCCATAGACTCGGAAAAGGTGGTCTTCATAGATCCGGATGAATATGGAGATGTTGGCAATAGGCTTAGGAAGGCCCTAGATACTGCTAAGTATCTGGACATAGATGTACTTCTTATCGACACGGCCGGGAGACATAAGAATGAGGAGTCCCTACTAGAGGAGTTATCGGAGATTAATCGCCTCCTGAATCCGGACTATACCATCCTAGTTATAGATGCCTATATGGGTCAGAAGGCCTACGACCACTCCAAACACTTATCCGAGAGGGTCAGGATAGATGGTATAATAATAACTAAGATGGATGGTACTGGTAAGGGTGGAGGAGCCATCTCAGCGGCATACGCGTCGGGTGGAAAGGTAATCTTCCTGGGGATGGGTGAGAAGCTGGACGACCTGGAGGAGTACAATCCAAAGAGCTTCGTAGCTAGACTACTCGGCCTAGGCGATCTAGAAGGGTTGTTGAAGAGGGTGGAGAGACTAGCTAGACAGGAGGACGAGGCAGAGCTGCTGAAGAGGCTCTCCAAGGGTAGGATTACCCTAATCGACGTGATAAACCAGCTAGAACAGATCGAGAGCATGGGCGGCCTCTACAAAGTCTTGTCATACCTACCCGGCATAGGGGACAAGGTGAAACGTGAAGAGATAGAGGAGATGGAGAGGAAGCTGAAAAAGTGGAGAGTAGCGGTAGACTCGATGACCCTGGAGGAGAAGCTGGACCCAACACTCATAAAGGGGTCGAGGCTCACAAGAATCAGTAGAGGCTCAGGGGTGGATGAGAGAACTATAAAGGAGCTTGTGAAGCAGTATAACCTTATGCGCAAAGCGTTTAGAGACAGGAGGCATAGAAGGCTCCTAAAGGATGTCTTTAGATAATCCGAAGTGATATTAAATACTTTGGCCAAGCCTTATACAAGATTGTGGTGGATATACATGCCCCAGTCCAAGGGATATAGGGTGAAGACTAGGCGTTTATTGACTAGGAAGGGTAATCCCGGCTTCAGCGACAAACTCTTGAGACTGAGAGAGTTGAAGCCCGGGGACAAGGTTCTGATCTATATAGATCCTCGGTTTCACAAGGGGATGCCCCATAGGAGATACCACGGCAAGATAGGGATTGTACAGAAGCGGAGAGGCCGTGCATTCGAGATAGACGTGGGGAAGGGGGATAAAATAGTCCGGCTAATAGTGCCCCCTGAGCATCTAAGACCCCTCTAGAACCTGCCCAGGTGGTCCCATCATGGAGGAGGAAGTTGGTAGGAAGATACTGGAGCAGAAGCCAATCTCCATACCAGAGCTCAAGGAGGAGCTGGAGAATATCGGGGAGGTGGACTATGAACTATTCGCAGTCCCCAAGAGGGTGAAGGAGTATCTAAACAGGTTCTCCAAGGTGGACGCTGAGACCGCGAGGAGGCTGAGGGAGAGGCTGGTGGAGGTACTGGAGCCCGAGTTTGGCCAAGAAGCAGATGACTATGCCGTACAGATAATAAACATCCTTCCCAGATATCCAGAGGAAGTTCGCCTAATACTGGGTAGAGCGATAGCCGGAGAGTTGGAGAAACGTGTAATAGAGATCCTTAAGGAGGAAGGCGTGATATAGAGAGGCTGGACCAGGGATGTATAGGCCGGGAGCCAGGGAGGCCCGAGAGACCTATGGAATACTCCTTGGCCATTCAAGGAGAAGTATAACGGTTAGGAAGGGAGGAGAGGTAATAAGGGTTCGGGACGGCCTTATCGGAGACGTGGTTGGGGAGGAGCACTTCAAACTCCTAAGGGTACAGCTAGCCAATGACGTGGTGATAAACGGTTTAGACCGCGTATCGCTTGAGACGGGGCTGCGTAGAAAAGTTGTAAGGATCCTGACAACGATAAAGTATGACGAGCTCCTAGACGAGTCTATGGAGATGCTTGAGAACGCTGTGAAGAAGATAGTGTTGATGAGGGAGCCTGAATGGGTAGAGTTTCTCAATAAGGCTGGCCTACTCACCCATAAGGTCCATACATTAGAACTCCTACCGGGGATAAGTAGGAAGAAGGTGGCGCTTATACTGGAGGAGAGAGACTCCAGACCATTCACGAGCTTCAAAGACTTCAAGGAGAGGGTGGGGGTAGATCCTTTGGAGAGCATATCGAAGAAGATTGTGGAGGAGATGAGAGGCGAGGCTAAGAAATATATCTTCCTAGGGGCGCAGCCATCTAGTGAGTTTTGAGATACACTACATCTCCATCCCTCAACTCATGTGTCGGGCTGACCCGGACCACCTCGCCATCCCTGATAATTAACGCGTATCTGAGGCTCTCAGCTACTCTAGAGTGTATATGCCTAGCCAGATCGGCCACTGTTGCACCACTCCTAAGTATTATGGGTTTAGACGTCTTTTCACGGATATTCCTAACAGGATAGACCCTTATCAGGCCCAGCTTCTCTACGACCATATCCCCCATCTTAGATACGTGCCACTCCCTCCCTGTCTGTGGCTCCACTAGGCTCTCCCCTTTCCATAGATATGCTCCGCCCAGGATGAAGGTCTTAACACCAAGCACAATGTCTTGGAAGAGCTCTGGATCCACGTTCCCATCCACCTTCACCACGGCATTGTATATCCCATAGTCCCTTAGGATACTCCTAATCTCCTCTATCCATTCTGAGTCGACGCCATAAACCCTTATCCCCCCTGAGGGCGTCCTAGATATCTTCACATCGATGGGGTGCGGAGTGATATGTATACCCTCCTCCTCAAGTAGGCCCACCATTCTAGAGACGTCGTCCCCATCCCCAGCTATCAAGAGGGTGTAGTTAACCTTCTTAGCCAGGTTGATCACCTTCCTATCCACACTTGGATTGATACCTATGGGTGGGGCCACTATATACTGGATCTCAACATCGTTAACCACCTTGTTATACATTGTCGGAAGCATCCTCCAATGCATATACCTATCAGGCCTCCCGAAGGTGCTGTCCATGAAGCTGGTCAGGACGCTATAGTCTGTAGATATGATCCCGAGTGTAACGTCTCCAGTCTTCTCGAACTCCCAAGGGCTTAGATAACCACCCCTCCTCCTCTTTTTAGACTCCTCGATCTCCTCCCTAAGCCTGGCCATCTGGCTCCTGACAGACCTCACAAGGTTCTTGGTACCCTTGTGCTTGGGGATCAGGCTATAGAACTTCTGTAGCTCCCTAAGCTTCTCCTCTGGGGTCCTAGCCTCCATAACCCTTCTCCACTGTGCCTTTGCCTCCGCTGGTAGATTCGTTACCATTCCACACCCTCCATTTATTTACTATACCGGAGACGGCCCCATTAGATTTCTAGGCCAAGGGCGGTCAAGATGGATGAGAATGTAGACGTGGTCATGGTGGAGCCGGAGGGCGGTGTAAACCTGGGCTTGATATGTAGGCTCGCAGACAACTTCGACGTGGACAACATCATCCTCGTGAATCCAAACTTCATGGACGAGGATTATGACCTAGCCGAGGTATTCGCTTCGAGAGCGGCGCACAGGCTTGAGAAGATAGTCGTCGTAGACAGTCTGGAAAAAGCCGTTGAGAATTCTGACGTGGTCATAGCAACCACCGGGATAAGATCACTGTCGTATCCATTTAGGGGAAGCATAGATGTGTGGGAGCTAGGCACAGTCCTGAGAAACGCGTCGCCCAGTAGGATATCCGTAGTCTTTGGAAGGGAGAGTATAGGCTTAACCAAGGATGAGCTTGGACTAGCTGACGTCCTAGTCACCATACCCACGTCCAAGAGGTATCCCTCCATGAACGTGGCTACAGCAGCGGCCATCGTGCTACACCACATATATACCTATAGAGTACAGGGTGAGAGGAGTGGCGAGGGTCTAAGAGAAGGGAATGAATATAGGTTGATAAGGAGATATGTCCACGACTTGGCTGAGAGGGTGCTGGACAGGCCTAATATAGCCTCCACAATCAGCCAGGTAGTGGTTAAATGCTTATATCGGGGTGTGGATAGGAAGGAGGATCTCAAGCTGATACTGACACTCTTCCGCAGACTACATACACTGCTCACTCGATAGGGATACCGGCTTTAATACTCCTAGTAATACTCAATCTATAGAGGGTGGCCGGAGTGAAGGCGAGGAACTTCAGGGAGATCAAGGGGATGCCATACACTAGGCTGGAGTATATCCATGGAGCTCCACAGTCTAGGATCACCAGGTTCAACATGGGTACATGGAAAGAGGACTATGACGTGGTGCTAGAGCTGAAGGCGAAGGAGCAGGCATATGTCAGGGACGTGGCCCTCGAGGCCCTCAGGGTAAACGTCAACCGTCTACTCCAGAAGAAGCTAGGCACACAGAACTACTACTTCACAATAGTGGTATATCCCCACCACGTCCTCAGGGAGAATAAGATGATGACCGGCGCAGGTGCAGACCGTCTACAGGAGGGTATGAGGAGAGCCTTCGGGAAGCCCGTCGGTAGGGCGGCAGCCGTATGGAAGGATCAGGTCATAGCTAGGGTATATACATATAGTGGCAACGTGGATTATGCCAAGCAAGTCCTGAAGGTTGGGGCTTCAAAGATACCTAAAGGGGCCTATATAGATGTCAAACCACTCAATAAACAGGCTTGAAACAAGCCTATCCACCATAGTATCGGAGATCATCAAGAGGAACAGGGGTAAGAGAATAGTTATCGAGGGGTCCGAAACCTACATATATAGGTTGATAAGGGAGGGCCTCGAGACGCCGCCGGATACCCATGTCGAGATAAATCTAGAGCCTCGGTTCGGAGCCTGCGACATAGATATCCAGCACTACCTAGAGACGCGGCCCGATATAGTTATCCACCTCGGGCATAACCCATTTCCAAACACATATGGAGGGCTACGTCGACTACCCTTCAAAATATTCTTCATACCTGTCGTGGAGGGGGCTGACCCTAACCTTATAGAGAAGGTTGTCAGGGACGCTTGGGAAAACTATTTGGCAGGCATATCCAGTGAAAGGATCGGCCTAGTATACTCCGTCCAATACTATAGAGTGGCTAAGATAGCCATGGATATGCTCCTCGAGATGGGGATGAACCTATTCATCCCTAGACAGCCAGGTATGCTCAGCGGCCAGATACTGGGGTGTACCACAAGACCCTTGAGACAGGAAGGTGTCGACAGATTCATAGTAGTATCTTCAGGCCTCTTCCACGCCCTAGGAGTTAGCCTCTATACTGGTCTCCCCACACTACTACTGGATATGCATAACGGCGTGGTTAAGGACATGTATGACGCTACCAGAAGGATCAGAGCCCTAATCTCTTGGAACGTCTACCAAGCCAGGGGCTATAGGAGAGCAGCTGTGGTAAGGATTGTTGATAGTCATCAGCCCTTAATAGGTGGGTTGACAACAATCGAGAAGCTCCTACGCAGCAGGGGATTGGCCTACCGAGTATACACCGCCTCGAGGCTGAGCGAGGATATAATTGCCAGGATACCGGAGGATGAATTGGTAATCGTTGCCGGATGCCCCAGAATATCTACTGACGACCTAACACGTTTTGGGAGACCAGTTCTAAACCTCGAGCAGTTATTAATCGTGATGGACGAGAAAGATTTTAATGACGTATATCCTCCACCTAGACGGTGGTCTAGATGAAGAAGGATGGTGAAAAAGTCTCTCCCGGCGATCCACTAGCCCTTATAGAAGAGTTCATCGGAGGCAGGAACACCTATATAGACGACTCCGTTATCAGGAGCTCCGTAGCAGGAGTCGTGAAGGTAGACTGGAAGAACAGGATAATAGATGTCGAGCCTATAAAGCAGCCCCTGACCATAGATGTGGGGGACGAGATACTCGGCAAGATATTCCATATCTCAGGAGTCTTCGGGTATGTAGAGATAGAGCTTGTGAGGAAGGAGGGGAAGGGGCCATGGATACTCCTAAGGGGTAAATATACAGGCGTGGTCTACCCACCCACAAGGGTCACCGATGTAGGGTCGACCTACCACGTCAGGGACGAGATCCTGGCGAGGGTTGAGAGCACACTGAACAGGACCCTACACCTCTCAATAAGGGGTCTAAGGTACGGCGTTGTAAGGGCGTTCTGTAAAACCTGTAGAACCGAGCTTGTAAGGGGTGATGAGCCTGGGAAACTTGTGTGCCCAACCTGTAGATCTATAGAGACTAGGAAGGTGTCCAGACTATATGGGAACACGACCATCATCAAGACTCTCCACAAAGAGAAAGTTTTAAATACGTGGTAACTGATGTGTGGTTTAGTATGGAGATTCAGGTACTTAAGATAGAGGGAGGGAGGCTACGCCTCAAGATAATAGGCGAGACATTCACGTTTGGAAACCTCCTACAGAAGGCCCTCCTAGAAGATGATAGGATCTTAGGGGCCGGGTTCCACAGGCCCCATCCATTGAAGAAAGAAATCGTTTTCGACATATACTTCAAGGATGATGTGAAGCCTGAAGAGTATCGATCAATAATCATCGAGAATGTTGAGCGCATGTATAGCTATATCTCCGAGTTGAAGTCGGAGGTACTCAACGCACTTGAGAAGGCTGGTGAGAATAAATGAAGTACTGCCCAAAGTGTAAGGAGATAATGTCTCTTAAACAGATAGATAATCAGCTCTTCTACGTATGTGACTCCTGTGGATATAAGGAGCCCTACGACACCTCAAACCTATATGTAGACGTCGTGAGGGAGGAGAGGGTATTAGTACTACAGAAAGACACGACCGCCGAGCCCACAGTCAAGGTGGAGTGTCCTAAGTGTGGTAATGACGAGGCCTATACATGGATAGTCCAGACAAGGTCTGGGGACGAGGGTGGCACAGTCTTCTACAGGTGCACCAGGTGTAAGTATACCTGGAGAGTGTATACGTAGGCCGGGTCGGAACCGTTATTATAAGCCGTATATAACAATATATCACTATCACACAGGTGGTACCAAATGTTTAGAGGCGTCCTAGACAAGGACAAGCTTAAGAGATGGATAAAGATCGTGACGACTATAGACGCCCTAGTCGAGGAGGCCTGCTTCAGAATATCCCCCGATCAATTCATGTTCAGAGAGGTGGACAGCACTAGGGTCTCCATGATAAACTTCGTGGCTGAGAAGGACTATTTCGACCTCTACGAGTTCAACGCCGATAGCGACATAACCATATGTGTCCAGAGCGACAGGCTCCTCAAATTCTCCAAGCTACTCTCAAAGGCGGACGAGCTGATCATAGAGGTTGAGGATGGAAAGTTCATACTGGCTAGTACCAAGCCCTATGAGAAGAGGTTTATACTCCCAGCAGCCCTAGAAGAGAGGGAGGCCCTGAGAATACCCCAGGTAGATTTTAAGGCAAGAGCCAGGATAGTTGTCCCCACCCTAAAAGACATATTCAACGATGCAAGGGCGTTGAGCGAGACCATAACAATACACGCAGAGGAGAATGAGATAAGCTTCATAAGCAAGAGTGAGGAAGGGTTCCAGGCAGAGCATAAGCTAAAGTATCCGGACAATGTAGAGATCCTCGACATAGTGGTGGATGAACCCTCCACATCCATATACTCCCTTGAGTACCTCTACAGGGTGGTTAAGGAGCTGGCCAGCATCTCAGGCGTAGTCACCCTAAGCTTCTCCACAGACTACCCCCTCAGCCTAAACTTCGAGATGCTGGAGTATGAGACCTACCAGTTCATCCACGCACCTAGGAGCGAGGAGTGATAATACCTCCCCACATCCACACTTTTATATTTAGGAATGGTGCGTGACCCGATAGAGGAAGAGTTTCTCTGGATGGCGAGATACCCCTTCCACCCCCTGACTAGGGAGCGGGTATTTGGCCAGCTCCAGGGCTCCATCGAAGACCTGGAGGAGTTCTACAGCGATGCGGTGTCTAGGCTCGGTAGGGCTCTAGCCGGGGAGAAACCCGTATTAGACGAGAACCCCCACCGATCCCTCGTAGTATTCTACACGACGGTTCTTCTGGTGAAGTATCTAGATAACTGGCTGGTGGAGAGACGGTTCGTGGAATACGAGGCTGAACGGGCGTACAACTATCTGAGGATGGCTGATACCGATGAGATCCTCAAGGTTTTCAAGGGTATGGGTATAGATCTCAAGATTGTTGATAAGAGGTATGGGGTATACTTCAGGGACTATATACAGGCGACTAGGGATCTCCCCCCAAACTGGAAGATGATCTACTTCCCCATGGAGAGGGGGTATGTATATCTCAACAAAAAGTCACTGGCCAGGATAGGTAAGGAGGTCTTTAAAGACGAGATAATCAAGACGATAGAATCGGTTGAGTCCGTCCCATCCTCCATAGGGGAGGCGGCCAAGGTCCTGGTGGAGGCTTATTCAGACATCCTGGAGAGGCTGAGGCCCCAGGCCACATCTATCCAGACGAGGGATGTAGAGAGGTTCCCGCCATGTATGAAGTATCTATACGCCAATATTGGGAAGGGCCTCCCACACCCGGGCCGCTTCACCATAGTGACCTTCCTACACAAGATGGGGTTCACGGTCGATGAGATAATATCGCTATTCGCAAGGACACCAGACTTTAACGAGAGGGTCACTAGATACCAGGTCGAGCATATACTAGGGATGAGGGGTGGAAAGATAAAATACGATGTACCCAGCTGTAGAAAGATAAAGAGCTTCGGCTTCTGCTTCCCAGACGAGATATGCGTCAAACATAGGATACGCCACCCACTAACCTATGTGAAGAAGGTGGCTAGGATTGGCGAGCCAGGTGGATCATAGATATATTGAGAGGCTCTTCAGAGCATACTACAGCGGGGAAGTTGCGGAGAAGATATTCCACAGCGCACCGGAGCCTGAGAAGAGGGAGTGGGCATTCCTAAGACTGGATGGGCCGATGGTTAGGCATGTCAAGCTAACCAGTATAGACGATCTACATAGCCAGCTAGACCCTCCACCAAAGGGGATATACTACTCCCTATCCACATATGAATACCCCGACTACCCGATGCCTGACAAGCAGAGGATAAAGACCGATGTGGCGTTCGACCTAGACGCTGATCATATTAGGGGGGCCGTCCTACAGGAGGTCTCCAGATGCAAATCCTGTGGATGGATAGGGGAGGGAGACGTATGTAGAGAATGTGGGGGAGAGGTTAGGAAGATCCAGCTGGTCGATGATAGGACTATCAAGAGCATCTCCGGAGAGGTCTCCAGACTCCTAGACAGGCTGGCCAACTACCTAGACGTGGATATAGATAGGCTCCGAATATTCTTCAGCGGGCTCAGAGGCTACCACATACATCTCGAGGAGGAGCCCTACAGATCGCTAGACTCGGTCGAGCGTATAGAGCTCAAGGACTTCCTCACACTCGACGGGGTTGAGATACACCATGCTAAGGAGCCCGACTCAGCCATAATCAGGATCCTGGAGGAGTGTAGAGACGTGCTGAGCGAGGTGGAGGACGTATCGGTTAGACAGGTCCTAGAGAGCCTAGTCAATAGTAAGGATAACCCTAGGCACTTCACCAGCATAAGGAAGAGGCTGGGTGAGGACAGGGTTCTAAGGGAGCGGGTCTCCAGAACAGTTAGGGAACTCTGCGGAGTAAACATAGACCCAGTAGTAGTAACCGATATGAGCAGACTGATAAGGGCTCCATACTCATTACATGGAAAGTCATCCCTCATCAAGACCCCTCTGGACATGGAGGCTTTAGAGGCTCTGGACCCCCCTGTAATAGCCTTGGCATCGCCGTCCAACAACATGGTTAAGGTCCATGTAGACTATGTGCCACACCTAATCTGGGGAGGTAGGGAGATACCTAGTATCCATGACGAGGATGTGATACTCCCGGAGCCCCTCGCCATATACCTGGTGAACATGGGTCTGGCCCAGGGTCTGAGACATGTATAGCCCGGGCCTGAGGATCAGTACATAAACTATTTATTAACCCCCTCAATTATTTGATGGTTGGTAATCCCTCATCCTACTGATCTATAGGTGTACAAGGAGATGAAGATGAACTATACCACGGGTACGACCACCCTAGCCCTCAAATACAGGGACGGGGTGGTACTAGCAGCGGATACCAGGGTGACCGCGGGATACCTGATAGCCCATAAGAAGGGTAGGAAGATCCATATGATCAAGCCCTACCTCGCCGTGACCATAGCCGGGGTAGTAGCTGATGCCCAGGTTCTGATAGAGCAGCTTAGGAACCATCTGAACCTCTATGAGAACATGTATGGAAGGCCCCTATCCCTGAAGGCCGCGGCCAACTATCTGAGTCTACTCATGTATTCCCACCGCCTCCTCCCCTTCATAACAGAGATGATACTGGCGGGTAAGGATAGGGATGGCTACAAGATATTCAAGCTGGATCCCCTGGGGAGCGTGATAAGCGATGACTACATGGTCTCCGGATCAGGCTCCATGTTCGCCCTAGGTGTGTTGGAGAACGAGTATAGACCCGACCTTACGGAGGAGGAGGCCGTAAAGGTTGCCCTGAAGGCCTTGGCAGCCGCTATGAAGCGTGACATAGCCAGTGGAGACGACTTCATGATAGCCATCATAGATGATAAGGGGTTTAGGGAGGTGTCTACCCCTGATAAGGCGAAGCTCCTGAGTGAGCTGGAGCTGAGGACATAGATAGGTGATAGTGACTCGGTATGGCCCACCCGCCATAGGAGGTGGTTATATTGAGTGTGACTAAGGATAACAAGAAACTGTCAGTCCAGGAGTTGACTCTCCAGATATACCTCCGCCTACAACAGGAGGGTGTAACACCTACGAAGATAGAGTATGAAGGCCCGGCACTGGCTATATTTACGAAGAATCCAGAGGTGTTGATTGAGGATCCTGCTAAGATTAGCAGGATTGCCACCGACTATAAACGGCGTCTAGTCTTCAGATCATCCCCTAACTACCGTATGGATGCTAGCCAGGCCAGGGAGAAGATTCTAGATATACTTGCAAACGAGGGGATAAATAGGGAGCAGGTCAAGATATTCTTCGACTCCCTCAGGGGAGAGGTGCATATATTCCTCTCAGGAGTTAACGGCCTAGACTTTAGAAAGCTTAGCTACCTAATAGCCAAGGAGACTAAGTGGATACCCAAGTTTAGAAGCTACTACTCAGATGTCCCAGACGTCCTGAGAGACATCTACTCATCATATAGGAAGAATGGAACGAAGGGTAGGAGGATACTATCGAGGATAGGGGAGAGGATCTTCAGGGAGCCCGTCAGGATGAGTAGGGATATCAGGATAATGGGTCTAGGTGGTGTCCAGGAGGTCGGGAGGTCCGCCATAGTACTCGAGACGTCGGAGAGCAAGGTGTTGATAGACTTCGGTGTAAAGGTGAATGCAGATGGCCTACTGGACTACGTGCCTAGGATCGACGCTGTAGACCACCTCATAAACGATCTCGACGCCATTATCCTGACCCACGCCCATCTAGACCACTCGGGGATGATACCACTTCTCTATAAATATGGGTATCGGGGCCCGGTCTACATGACGGAGCCCACACTCCCACTATCAGTACTCCTGATCAAGGACTTCATGGAGATCTCGAGGAAGAACGGGTTCCCCTCACTCTACAACATGAATGATGTCAAGGAGATGATTAGACACTCCATCCTACTGAGGTATAAGCAGGTTACCGATGTATCGCCAGATATAAAGCTCACCTTCTACAACGCGGGACATATCCTGGGCTCGGCCATGCCCCACATACACATTAGGGAGGGTGTATACAACATCCTCTTCACGGGGGACTTCAAGTTTGGTAGGACTCGGCTATTGGAGACGGCCCATTCAGACTTCGCCCGTGTAGAGACCCTTGTGATGGAGAGCACCTATGGAGCGGACACTGATAAGCTGCCGAGCAGGCCCGAGGTTGAGAGGCGCTTCGTAGAGTTCGTCAACAAGGTATATGCCCAGAAGGGCAAGATATTGATCCCGACACCGGGTGTTGGAAGATCTCAAGAGATGTTGGCGGTTATCCACCACTATATGAAGAGGGTAGATCCTGACAGCAAGCTAAAGATCCCGAGCGACATGAAGATCTATATAGATGGAATGATAGACGAGGCTAACAAGCTCCACCACATCTACTCAGAATACTTGAGAAGTGATATCCATGCAGCCCTCCGGTCAGACGACAATCCATTCAACAATGAAAACATAATACCGATAACCAACTCGTCTAGAAGGGCCGAGGCCATAGAGGATGAGGATCCAGCAATAATCCTATCGACATCAGGCATGATGCAGGGTGGGCCCGTGATCGAGTATTTTATCCACCTGGCCAACTCTGAGAGGAACGCGATAGTCTTCGTGTCATATCAGGCCCCGAACACGCTAGGCAGGAAAATAGTGGACGGCGCTAAGAAGGTGGATATCCTCTATGAAGGGAGGATTAAGACCGTGGATATCTCTATGCAGGTCGTAAAGTTCGACGGCTTCACAGGGCATAGCGATAGGAATCAGCTGGTAGGCTTCGTCAGCAGGTTGAGGAGTAAATTGGGGAAGACGTTTAGAAACGTTTATCTAGTCCATGGAGAGCCGAGCAAGATAGACTCGCTCTCACGATTCCTGACTAGGAGGGTAGGGATACACTCCGAGGGGCTTAGGCTACTCTCAACAGTCCTACTGAAGGAGTAGCGGCATGGCTATGGAGCGTCTAGTGGAGCATCTAGTCGCTATAGGGGCTCTCAAGACGGATAAGTATATCGAGGTCTTTAGACGGCTGGATAGGAAGCTATTCATGTGGCCCGGATATGAGGAGGAGGCATATCTAGACTCGCCCTCACTCCTCGGGGAGACCGGACAGACCATCTCGGCTCCACATATGCATGCATACTACCTAGAGTATAGCGGCGTATCTGAGGACGACATAGTCATGGAGGTGGGTGTAGGGAGCGGCTACCTATCGGCCCTGATAGGCCTATTGATAAAGATGTATGGGGGTGGTGGCCATGTATACGGCCTTGAATATGACCCCCGTCTATACAGCTTCGCCAGGACAAACATATCTAGGGTGGGCCTCGAGGATCAGGTAACCGTTATACTGGCTAATGGTTACTGGGGCTGGCCACCTAGGGAGGAGAGGGAGCTATACGACGTGATACTGGTATCAGCAGCCGTGGATAGCCCGCCTAGATACCTACTATCCCAGCTCAGGGAGGGTGGGCGGATGGTCATACCGGTGGGGCCAGCACTATACCAGGAGCTCAGGCTATACCTCAAGAGGGATGGAGCTATAGAGTATAAACCCCTATTCCCCGTATCCTTCGTGAAGATGAAGGGCTATGAAGGAGGTAGTCTTTAGGGCTAGGGGGCATCCAAACATATCTGCAACACATAGATCCACATTCGAGATCACCAGGGAAGACTTCCTAACCCCCAGGGGAGACTGTATAATAGGCGTCGAGGCGGAGCTGGCCTGCAGAGACCTACCAGCCTGGTTCAAAGAGGCTCTAAGAAGTGGAGAAGTCCCACTGGTGATAGAGCTGGAGGTAGAGGGTGTGAAGGAGGTCGTCAATGCGAGGGGCTCACCCAGGCTGAGCCTAGCATCACCCACATCGATGGTCATTAGACGGTCGGACTACATAGACGATAGAACACTGGCTATCAAGGCGGATAAGGCGGCGAGAGACCTAAGCAGAGAACTGGTAAACAGGCTAAAGAATCGAGACGCAATCCTCACAATAAGACTCAAGATCATTTAAGTCCACTCCATAGATAATCATCTTTAAGTGGGGAATACCAATCAAATATAGTGTCTATAGAAGTGGGCCCGTGGCCTAGCCTGGTCAGAGCCCCTGCCGGGCGGCTAAGGCGCCCGGCTGATAACCGGGAGGTCGCCGGTTCAAATCCGGCCGGGCCCACCAACCAACACTTATTTTAACAAATATTTCTAAAATCTTAACGATGAAATTAGAAGTAAATGGAATTTATATGATTTTTAAGAATATGGTGATGTTTATGACTATATTTTTAGTAGTTTCCTTTGTTATCCAAGTATTTTTCGATAGTTGTGATATTTAGGTCTACACTATAAAACTATTCTCTTTAGTGTTGGTTGTAGGCTATCGAAATGCAAATCCAAGGTCCTCCTGATAATATTAAACGTGTTATTGTTGACAAGATAGTTCCTCACATTAAATGTTTCTCCTTGTGAACCTTTAGCCGTTAAGATTGTCAGCTTAAGAATATTAACTAATTTATCATACATTTCATCAAACACATGCGGATTTTTATTTAAAAACTCATATAGATCTCTTGCATTATATCCATTTTTAAATTTTCTTTTTATTACTTCGCCAAACATAGCAGTAAGTTGAGTATCCGCATGTGGCAGGAAACTCCTTAATAGGGCCAGATCCTCATCTCGCCTCTTATCATCAGGTAATGAGTTATAATATCTGATAAAACCTCTTATCTTTTCCTTAATTTTGGTATAAATGTAATGGGCTAAGAGAAGCTCCTCATAATCCAACTTATCATTAAATATATCTTCGTAATATCCTCCGTCGTACTTTGAAACAAAAATAAGCTTCTTTTTCATTTTAGCCTCAGCAGGCTTCTGAAGTTTAAAGGACATATATGCCTTTGCACAAGTTTCATTATCAATTAGTCTGTACTTTCTAGTAGTATTGTCTCGGAATTTTCTTTTGACATTTCCTGGCATACTTCTCCACTCACCTGCCCTTCTTTCATAGAAAACTGGAGGATTTCTCTTACTGAAGTAATTCTGAATTCTTATCTGTTCTGTTTCCTGTGAAAAGAGGTCTCTTCCCCTAATTGGGTTTTGTTTATTATTTCTCAAAGTTATTTTATTTGCTACATCCTTATCTGTCGTTTCTATTACCCTAAGGAGAACGTCTATCTCAGCTATGGAATGTGTATTTTCTGATAGAATAGTAGCCGTCTGGCATCCGTTTATTATTCTGAAGTTTTTACATACCAGGAATCCATTTTTAATATGAAATTCGTCACAAATAGCTGTTAATCCTAGATTATAGTACCAAAACATTTTCCTTTCGTAGGGGTTACTGCTTTTTATTGTGTTCTCTATTTCCTTATTAACTGGTGTTTTTCTAAGGTATTCCCTCACATTTAACTGGAAAACATCTTTTCGATGTTTGTTGACTATTCTAGCTATTTCATCTGCTGCTACTGTACATACAATACTTTTTGGAAAACCGGGTGGATCTCTTATCATGTATTCCTTTATTTTGAGGACAACATCTGGTCCCTTATTTGAATATATCCCTTCATATTGAATGAATGTGTCTGTTAATCGGTCTAAGGTTATAACTTCTATTTCGTGATTATCAGGTAAGCTTTGTCTAAAGGACTCGATATATTTTTTACCATCGTCTGTTAAGTATCCAAATAGATAGATTAAAAGCTTTATTTTCCCGCCATTCTCCAAATAATCTCTGTATAGGGTAGCAGCTTTTAATAGCTCTTGTCTCTTAATTCCATAGTTGGAACTTTTAAGAAAATTTAATGCGCTTTCCAAATCGTTTAGCTCATTTCTATTGAATCCTTTATTGTTCTTTTTTGTATACTTTCCTTGGACTAGGTAAAGAGTGTCATCTTTTTCGAAAATAGCATCAATTCCATAATCATGCCCAGTAAGCCCAATGCTACAGTAATCACTAGTTTCTTCATCTTCGAAATCAAATTCAGTTTTGATCGCGAAATGGACAAAGGCATGACCTTCATTAGGGTAGTTGAAGTTTTCCTTGATCTCGTTCACTCTTTCTCTAATTAGCTTAACAATTGATGAGTTGACCATGACTTCAACAAAATTATCTTCAGTTGAAATATTTAAACATATAGTGCTTACAGTCCCTTTAAAGAATTTAGATAAAAACAAGTTTGTAATCTTCGCTTATACAGAGGTGTATTTATATAATATATATAGAGAACTATCCTAAACGCATAATTTAAGGTCTATGGTAAGTTTCGAAAACATTACTTGAGATAAATTGTTGGACATATCCAGAGACGTATCCGCGGAAGTCGTGGAAAACCGGACAAACTTTATAAAACCGGAGCCTGAAAATATAGAGTTGACTGCCCCGGTGGTGTAGCCCGGCCAGCATACCGGCCTGTCGACAAGTCTCCACGGGCGGTCAGCCGGTGGACCCGGGTTCAAATCCCGGCCGGGGCGCCACTAGGCTCCTAATGATCCAATCCTTCTTATCTAAGCTAAATAGGGCTAGATTATAGGTAGTTTTAAGATGTCGAGCAGGTAGGCAAACCTTTAAAATCTCTATATGAGTAAAAATATTGGTAGCCCCCCGTAGCTCAGTGGCTAGAGCGGCCGGCTGTAGCTGTCTCGGCCCACGGATGACTGGGCGCATGCCCTGGGTTGAGTCCGTGGCGGCCGGCGGAGACAGGGTGTAGTCCCCTCCAGCGGCAGGTCGTGGGTTCAAATCCCACCGGGGGGACCAAGGCCCCCTATCCCTCCTTCCCATGGATTAATAACCACGTTTGTGTAATCGATTATCCTATTATGTATTCCTAGCATATCCGGTGGTGGGTAGTGTCTGGCCAGGTGGATTTCAGGCCTAGGCTTAGGGATAAGCGTTGGGACAAGTCTAGGGAGGAGGAGCTCCTTAGGAAGTGGGTTGAGGAGGGACGGTACGAGTTTAGGCTGGACCCGTCTAAGCCCGTATT
>WAKB01000010.1 GCA_015523545.1 Candidatus Geothermarchaeota archaeon | reverse complement strand
TTCCCCTGCCTAGATCCTCGATGGCCGCCTCCCTGGGTTTTCCACTGGGGCCTAGGAGCCTAATAGTCACGTCGAAGCCCCCTCCCCAGGCCTCCTTCCTTATCGTCATGGATCCCCATCTAGCTGTTAGGACTAGTCTGGTGACTAGTTCCCTAACCTGGGCTTCACCTTGATAGGGCCTCTCCTCTACTAGGTCTATACCCCTGTATAGGAGGTTGTCGAGTAGGCGGCCTATGTTGGCCCTGCCTGGAGGAATGTCCCATACTAGGACTATCCTCGTGTCCCGATGTGTATCTACCCATTCTCTAAACTCCTCCAGCACCTGTATGGATATCCGGCTGGTGTCGAATACCCGGCCCGTCAGGACTAGGTATCTAGGCCTATGCTCACCAGCCATCTTGAGGCCCAGTCTCCATAGGCTGTACCTCCCACCTATCATGAGGTCGTTGAGTATCAAGAGGTCTTCATATGTATCTAGGATTAGGTCGTGTCTCTCCACCCTGTAGTCCCTACTCTCCTCGCCTGCGTAGTGCCTAATCAGTTCACGGCTTATCAGGAGGTTGTGGAGGGATATGTACCGTCCCTCCCTCCTGAGCCTGGGCCCCGTGACCAAGCACACATCGCAGTTACAGTGGTAGAACCCCCTCCTAATGTCTATCGCGTCTCCCAGCCCTCCATATACCGTCATCCTAGTGGCGTCGATATACCATGAGTATCCAGCCAGCCTTATCCTATCCGGATCCAGAGCAATTAGGTCGGGGGCGTGTCTAGGCCCGGCGCCACCCAGTACCAACACCTCCTTGAATGGGTATTCGAGGATGAGCTCTAGGAGGTGTTTCAGGTATTCATGGGTGTATCTGATGCCTGTTAGCCCAGCCCTCCTGAGGTAGGGCTCTATATACTGGTTTGTGGATAGGTAGGGAGACGCATGTATAGCCACTGTCTCGAAGCCCAGCTCAGCCAGCCTCTCACAGGCATATCTCTTATGCTCGGGATAAGCCCCCTTTACAAGGGGTATTATGTTGAACCTCCCCCTAAGCCTCTCCACCACATCTAGAGACTTCAGCGTGTTCCGCCAACTCGCCTCCTCATCGTCTAGATACGTGGGTGTGTCCCAGGCTATTATGTAGTCGAAGCCATGCTCCGATGCGAATCCTAGGAAGTCTCGTAGCGTCTCCTCCCGCTCCAGATACTCGTCAGGCATGATGCTTGAGAGTATCAGCTTTATACCCGGGTTAGCCTCCCTAATAAGCCGTATATCCTCTGGGCTTATCACCACCTCGTAGTATGGTAGGACTGCATATCCAAAGTGGTGGGCCGCTTCGGCGAAGATCCTCAACGCGTCTCTACCGACTATGGGGATGAAGTGGTCCATTCCACTTAATACTATGGCCTCGTGGGAGATTCATATCCTCGGCGTTTCTACAACACCCCTAGACTGGTGAAACTATTCATGGATAAGCCTAGTATCCGCGTCTCCACACTATTTATTTCTGGATCTGCCTGTGTATACATTGGTGTACCATGGTACTGATAACAGTATCTATCAAGGTTAGGAAGGAGGTCGTGGATCTAGCTGATAAGATGGTTCGCCTCGGCCTGGCTAGGAGTAGGTCCCACGCCTTCAACATGATGATTGAGAAGGGTCTGGATAAGATCCGTGAGGAGGTGGGCTTCTGGGAGGATACTCTCACTAGGCTTGAGGACCTCTCCAGGTCTGGCTATAGGGTCAGACATGGAGGCCTATCCAGTCTTTTGGAGGAGGGTAGGAGCAGGTGATATATCTAGACACCAATATAATCATCTCCTACCTCGACGGGCTGGGCCCTAATCATTAGACAGCTGTGGAGCTCCTATCAGGGATACGTGGAAGGAGAGTGGTGAGCTGGCTGACCCTAGTCGAGCTATCCAGCGTCTATTCACGGGCCGGGATGGAGCACCCATCCGCACTAGCTCTATACTCTATCGAGAAGGTAGGAGCCGAGCTGGCCGACTTAGACATGGAGACGGTCATTAGGGAGGCCCTCAAACTATCCAGCCGGCTACGACTCAGGACGCTCGACCTTCTACACATATCCGCCTCCATACAGGCTGGGTGCAAGTTCTTCATGACGCTGGATAGGGAGATTAGGAGGAAATCTGAGGAGCTTGAGAAGATGGGGATAACGATATTATAAACCACTGTTTGGTAGGCTGGTAACTCATCGTGGTTTGGAGACTGGGTTCTCGGCGCCAGAATATGTGGATAAGAGATTTATTAGAGATGTGTAGATTATAGACAGTTGGATGGGCCCGTAGCTCAGCCTGGCGGAGCACCGGGCTCATAACCCGGGGGTCGTGGGTTCAAATCCCACCGGGCCCACCAGGGCTTCCTACATATCTCCCTTTGGCTGGAATAGTTTTCTGGCTATGGTTCTCAGGGTGGGACTCTACACCAATAATAGGGCTAAGATAGAGGGTGTCTACAGGGCCTTCGAGGAGGTCTATAGGGATGTTGAGCTGGTGACTAGTGGCTCCGGACTAGTCCTCAAGGATCAGCCTGTATCCCTCGACGAGATGGTGGAGGGCGCTGTTGCTAGGGCTAGGCATATGATACACAACTTCGATGTGGACTATGGCGTGGGTGTGGAGGCTGGTGTCTCGCCTCTGGGTCTATATGGGGTATATATAGTCCTACAGGTGGCCGCTGTAACGAGGGATGGGATAGGCTTTGGACTGGGTGGTTCCTCAGCCTACTTTATAGATCATCGCCTAGGCTCTAGGATCGTTAGTAGCTCCATGGCACGTGTACTGGAGAGTATAACTGGTGATCCTAGCTTGAGGGAGTCTAAGGGCTTTATAGGCTACCTGACCCGTGGAAGGGTTGATAGGACTGTGCTTACCTTTGAGGCTACTCGGAACGCGCTCCACACACTTCTAAATGGCCATGTCTTCAAGATACCTAGTAAGGATCTCTAGGAGGATATTCTCTATCTCTCCACCGTAGATTAGTAGGGCTGTGGCTATGGATATTGAGACTATGATGTAGGCCACGTCCCAGAACCCTATCTTCATTGTGGTGAAGGGGGTGTGTCTAGCCCCCTCCCTGAAGCCCCGGAGCTCAAGGGTCTCGGCCACGCTTATACTCTTCCTTACACTTATGATGATGAGTGGTATGAGGATAGCTGTGTAGTTCCTTATCCTCGTGGTCAGGCCTCCACTATCCAGTTTATGGCCACGGGAGAGCTGTGCCTCCACTATCTCCGTCAGCACTCTCGCCAATACATGTATGAAGCGTAGTGAGAGTGAGAATGCTAGGGTGATGGTTAGGGGCATACCCATCTTCTCCAGTGTTATGGCGAAGTCGTCGGGGTTGGTGGTTAGGAAGAAGGTGTTTAGGCTCATGACTAGGTTTAGGAGCTTCTGGGTTGGTAGGAGGCTCGCCATAAGGTCTCCCGAGACCAGGTAGTTGGCTAGGAATACTAGGGTCATTAGTGGAGCCAGTGTCACGAGGTTTTTCACGAGTTTTCTCCCTAGCCGCCCCAGTAGTAGTAGCGTAGCTAGTAGGAGGGCTGTTATGAGTAGCTGGATCGCTTGGCTGTTAGCCAGTATGGTGAGGATCATATAGATGAATGCTACTAATAGCTTGGCCCTTGGATCCAGCCTGTATAGGGGTGCGTCTCGCTCCTCGAATCTGAAGGCCTCTAGCCCGATCCTATACATTGTCGAGCACCCCCGCCACCTCGGCGAATACTCCGCAGTAGCCGTGGTAATCCTTGATGACGCCGCTGGTCTTCATGTAGCTTGTTGAGCGGGCGTAGGTGGGCTTGACCAGGCCATATCTACCCAGCTGGCCGGGGTCTAGGTCTATAAGCTCCTGTGTATATCCCCTATACACTACCTGGCCGTCGCTGAGTATGACTACCCTCCCCTCCCTCTCTAGTACCAGCTCCATGTCATGTGTCACTATGACTACCGACCCTCCTCTTGAGAGGTGTCTATCTATGGCCCATTGGAGCCTCCTCCTATAGTCGCCGTCAAGCCCTATGGTGGGCTCGTCTAGGACTAGGTATCTAGGGCTCCAGCCCGTCATGATGGCTATGGATAGTATCCTCTTCTCTCCCCCGCTGAGGGTGAAGGGTGATCTATCCCTATATCTTGATAGGCCATACTCTCTTAGGATCTCCTCGGCCCGTTGATCAGGGTTCTCCACGCCGAAGTTCCTGAGTGTCGTGGATATCTCCTCGATTACTGTGGGCATGTAGAACATCTTCTCGGGGTTTTGGAATACTATGGAGACTTTCTCGGCTAGTCTGGATACTGGTGTCTCCCTGGTGTCTAGGCCGTCCACCAATACTCTTCCCCTGCTAGGTTTTAGGAGGCCGTTTAGATGCCGTATCAGGGTTGTCTTGCCCGAGCCGTTGTCCCCGAGGATATAGTATATCTCCCCCTCCCCTATCTCTAGTGACACGTCCCTAAGGACGTAGTTGTCCCCGTCATAGGTGTACCAGAGGTTCTCCACCCTTATCAACTGTTTACACCCCTGGTGTTGACCACCTGTTTAAGGTCGTGGCTTAGGCGGATGTGTAGGGGTATGTTCAGCCTATGTTCCTCCGAGCCTAGGAGGTTGAGTAGTCTGCCTGGACTACCCATGTATCTTACCACTCCCCTGTCTATGTAGATCACTGTGTCGACGAATCCTATCCAGTAGTCTAGTCTATGGTCGATGACGAGGAGTGTACTCTGGCTCGGGATATAGGTGTCTAGGAGGCCCTGGAGATTCTTCACCGCCATCGGTGATAGATATGCTGATGGCTCGTCGAGTATGAGTATCTTAGGCTCTAGCACCAGCATACTGGCTATTACCACCTTCTGTAGCTCGCCTCCCGAGAGGGTATCTGTGGTTCTGCCCCATAGATGTGATATGCCTAGGTTCTCCATCACCCGTCTCGTTATCCTCTCCATCTCTTCTGTGGTCAGCCCTCTAAACTCTAGGGAGAAGGCTATCTCCCTCTCCACCTTGGTCATCAAGACCTGCTCCTCAGGGTTCTGCCTGAGGTAGCCCACGGCCTCGGCTAGCCTCTGTATAGGTGTCTCTGATACCTTCATCCCGTCCACCACCACCTCGCCTGAGTATTCCCCCTGGTAGAAGTGGGGTATTAGGCCGGTGATGCATCTGGCTAGTGTGGTCTTACCAGATCCGCTGGCTCCCACCAGTAGGTATCTCCTCCCCCTCTCGAGGCTTAGGTCTATCCCCCTGAGGGCTTTATCCCCAGCCCCTAGATACTTGAACTCTAGGTTCTCTATGGTTACTATCTCCTGCATCACACCTCTCCTAGCTAAGCCTTTCAATTCTATAGCCGAGGTCTTTAACCGTTTCTTCCAGGCTCTCGATGATTATCTCCCTCAGCTCATCCCTATCCATCTTCCCAAATTCTATGTTATAGATTGTTTCGTGCCCCCCTCCGGACGCTATGATCCCCCTCTCCCTTAGTTTCTCACCCAGCTTCTTCACCAGGTGTTTAACCAGTTCCCCCTTCCCGTCGACCGCCCTGATGTGGATCTTACCCCTCTTCTTGTATCCATATACTATTGCTACGTCCCCACCTATGGAGAGTAGCTGTCTAGAGACCTTGTTATGATGGGAGCTTACGTCGGTCAGGAGTATTATCGCCCCATCCGCCCTCCATCCCTCTAGCCTGAGCATGGCCTTGACTATCGCCATCCTCTCCGAGCTGTCCCTCTCCTCCCTGGGTAGCTTGGCGTAGACATCCTTGATCGTGTAGCCCGTCAGCTCCATAAGCCTGGCCACCCTATACATCGTCTTTGGGGTGGCTAGTTGGAGGAACCGGGTCTCGACATATATCGCCGCTAGTGCCATGACTAGGAGGTTGTCGTCCATCTCTTCTATTCCAAGGGTCTGGTCTACGATGTCTAGGACGATCTCGATGGTGGAGGACGCGTCTACACCGTATATGAAGCATCTGCCCGGGGGCTTCTCCATGGCTAGGTGATGGTCTATCCAGACGACCCTATCCCTGATCTCATGGATCTTCTCGGCCAAGGCTCCCAGTAGCTTTGGGTTCGAGGTGTCCACTATTATGTAGAGGTCGTAGTCCAGCGACGCGTCTGTGACATACTCTATCCCCACGTCTAGGTTGTCTAGGAGGCCTATCGTTATCCCGGAGAGGCCTTCAGGCACGTATATATCAACCTTCTCAATCCCCTTCCTTAGGAGGAGTGTTCTAAGTAGTTCTGCCGATGCTACTGCATCTATATCCGCGTGTCTATGGGTTGTGATTAGGGTTGAGCCGGCCTTCTCGAGCAGGCCTGTTAGACAGTCTACGCCCATCACCATCTAAGATGACTTGTGATCCATCGTTATATCTGGCTAGTCTATGATACCTGTGCAGGACCGCCTCCCATCAACTTCCTTATCTCGGCCTCAGCCTTCTTCATGTCTTCTAGGAGCTTCTTCTCCTGGTCCTCCAGGATCTTTATCCTGGTCTCTAGGAGCTTTATCGACTCTTCAAGCTCCTTAGCCACGTCCTCCTTCTTGACCTTTATGAATACTCCCCCCACCAGTCTGTATACATACTCGTCCTCACTATTCTTCATGGCCTCGTAGGCGTTCTTGTTCTCTAGGAGTGTTACCTGTAGCTGCTGTTTCTGTAGGGCTATGCTCTGATAGGTCTTCTGCATATCGTTGAGCTGCTTGAGGAGCTGCTGTACCTTTGGGGGTATCTCTCTGCTCACCGCTTCCCACCTCGCCGTGCTGTTTATGTAGGGTCTCTCTATAGATTCTCCTTCTCTGGTAATAAATTCTCAAGCATCGCCACTCCTCGTAGGATGCTGTTTATCATGCCTCGGAACTCGGTCTGGCTTGTGCTCTCTACCTCGAGGACGACTTCTCCATCGATCCTAACTATCCTTATCAGTGGATCGTCGACTGCTATCGCCATGGCTATACGCGTCTTCTCCTCCCCCCTGCCTAGGAAGATTCTCGCTCTATATCTACACCCCTCCATCTCCTCACCCTTATGACTGGGTATAGCTCCTCCTCCCCATGTCTAAACACTATCCTTTGCTCCTCGCCCTCCTCGACGTATAGTGAGGCCTCTACACCGCTCCTCCTAGGGTCGTGTAGCGGCAGGTCTAGATAGGCCTCTAGGAATCTATAGAGCTCTCCCCCTCCATCACCCGATAATGTGGAGACGATCCTCCTCTCCCTGTTCCTCTGGTCTACTAGGAGCTTCACCCCTCCTATATATGCCTCTCCAAGTATGGAGAGGGTTTTGTAGCCCGGCTCTGTGAATAGGATCCTCCCCGGGTTGCCCTTCCAGGTCTCTATTATGATGACTTTTGAATATCCCTTCGTAACTGCGTATTCCCATAGGTCTCGCAGGCTCTTCTTCCCCCTGTTTATCTTCGTCGATGTAGGGATGACCCAGCTTAGCTCCTTTGCTAGTCTGCTCACCCTCCTAGTTGGGCGTCTAGAGGTTGTTATGAGGATGGCTATTTTGGAGCCCCTCCGGGCTACCTCACCTTATGGGTTAGGAAGGGCTCGTAGGCGCCTCCGGCGAATGTGTATCCACACTTCCTACATCTCCATATCCCTACCGATACCCACTCCACCTTCTTGTGCATACACTGGGGGCATTCATACTTGGAGAGCTTCTTCAGCATGACTAGGTTCCAACGCTTCCTTAGTGAGGCGCCGTAGCGGGGCCCGAACCTGGCAGCTATATTTGGTATCTTCTTCTTGGCCATGGCGTATTACCTCCCTCCATACCCACTATACTCTGGTTATCCCGCTAGCCACTTATAATTCCACGTTCCCTCAATATATTCCGTATCTCTACGCTTTTCTCGTATGCCAGGTCCAGGGCCTTGAAGACGTCTTCATAGGATAGGCTGCCCTTTAGGAGCTGTATGCTGCATATCTCGCCTGTCGATAGGTGTGTATATGTTATCAGGGCGTCGGCCACCTCCTCCTCGGAGGCTGTGGGGTCTACGAACATCTTGTCTCCATACATTGCTATGGTGTTGGCTATTGGCACCTCCTCTATCTGGAAGGGCTTCCTCGGCACCTCCTTGATATTATTGTTATTAACGTTCTCAAGATTCTCCCGTATATAGTCTAGATCCGGCATCTCCGCAGTGGCTAAGGCCGCTACAGCCCCGATTACCGCTGCGTCTATGATGTTTCCATCGTCGTTTAGGATGTTGAAGTCGACGAATATCTTTAGGACTGCTTCTCCAGGTACTATTACGTATTTCTTGAAGTCTATTATCCCGCTCTCCCTGAGGCTCCTGTCAACGACCCTACTCATCTCTATCTCGTATTCGTCCGGTGGGCCGGCCTCGGCCTCGAATGAGGCTGTGGGTAGGATCTCGCCCTCTACGAGGAGTATTGCACTATCGGGTGAGTCGGTGAATGGTGTGCCTATCTCGAAGTTGACGCCGGTAACCACTATTGTGTCTCCTAGATAGACCGTGGCGGAGCCGAAGGCCTTCTCTATGGTGCCTATCTTTATATCTATGGGTCTGTACTGGGTGAGCTCTCTCCCGTCCTCCCTCATCCCCTTCCCAAGGAAGTTCCTGGCCTGCTCCATCCGTAGGATCTCGGATAGGGTCTTGCCCTTATACTCCTTGCTCATTACCATCTCCCTCCGATGGTATCTCACTCATCTTCTCGATCAGTCCCTTGAGGGCCCTCTTCTGCTCCTCATATAGCTCCAGCGCGCCCGCCAAGGCCTTCTCAAAAGCCTCTTTAAACTCCTCGTGTGTGAGCTTACCATCCATCTGTAGGAGTACGACCCTCTTCAGGTTGGGCATGATGGCTATGGGGAGGTCTGCCTCTCCCTCCTTATCCTCCTCCTCTCCCACGTCGACCACTATCTTGCCACTGACTTTTCCGGCGGAGCATCCGACGACCATGTCTCTAAGGGGTATACCTGCCTCGGCCAGCGCTACTGAGGCTGCGGTTATACTGGCTACCCTTGTGCTTCCCTCGGCCTGGAGGACCTCGATGAAGATGTCTATACTCATCTCGGGGAATTTCTCGAGTATCACCGCCTGTTCTAGGGCGGTTCTTATAACCTTGGATAGCTCTATCTCCCTCCTTGAGGGCTTTGGCGACTTCCTCTCCGTGGTGCTGTAGGGGGCCATGTGGTATCTACAGTTTATTATCGCCCTGTCCTGTAGGGCCTCAAATTTTGGGAAGTGTTCCTTCGGCCCATATACACCTACAACTATCCAGTTCTTACCCAGCCTGATCTCGGCCGATCCATCCGCGTTTTTCAGGATACCTGCGTTTATAGAGTATTTCCTAAGTTCATCCGGCTTTCTACCATCTACTCTTATGAATTCCTCCTTACTCATGATCCTATATACACCTCCTCATCATGATGTATCGTTTTCACCATTCTCGAGGGTCGTTCCGAGCATGGAGGCTATCTTGCCCGTCAACCCTGGGGCGAATGTGCGGGATATAATGGTGTTTATAATCTTCTTGAGTAGGAGATACTTCTCATAATCTCCCTTGAAGAGTATCACGCCGTTCTGGCCTATCACTATGTCTCCATCTATGTTCTCCTTGATCATCTTAATCATGCTCCCTTTCTTGCCGATGATTCTGGGTATCTTTGTTGTATGCACCTTTATGACGAAGTAGCCGTTCAGCTTCCCGATGTGACGTGGGGATACTGTGGTCTTCTCGGGGTTTAGAGAGAGGATAGCGTGGGACTGTGCATTTATGTCGTAGATAACGGCTCCTATGAGGTCTCCAATGGAGAACTGTTGGGTAAGGTCATAGGTCTTGGGGTCGAAGCGCCTCTCGCCTCCCTGTCTCCTAATCAGCTCCTGGGCCGCTAGGAAGGCCTTGGTGGAGGCCCCTATATCCACTATCCAGCCGTTGGGGGCGTATGCGGTGACCACGCCTACTACGTAGTCGCCTCTCCTGGGGGTGTATACGTTTTTATATGGGATGAGGTCTAGTCCCCTCCCTGTCTTCTTTATTACTCCGAGGTGTGTCGCTACATAGCCTATCGGGGTCTTTACAAAATATGTCTCGCCCGAGTTGGCCTCTCCGTATCTGGGTCTTTTAGGAACCTTTTCACCAGGTGTTACTATCCACATCTTCTTGTTCGTGTCCCTCTCTTCTTGGCTCTCCATAATGCTTCACCTTTATCCTCTATACAGTCTTCTCCTCAACGATCTCTACGTACGCTACTCCGCCCGTCATTCTCGATATCTTCTCCATGAAGTCCACCTTCATACCAGAGGGTATTGAGACGGTGACATCTAGTGAGCCGTCGTTTAGCCAGTCCTCCTTAATGATGTCGCTGGCATTCCTAATGTATCCGTATACCTTCCCAACGTATGCGGGTGGTATCTTGATAGATAGGATGGATATCTGCTTCTTGATAGGTATGTATTTCGAGAGGTCTGAGATCACCTGGTTTATCTGCTCCTCAACGGGTTTGAATGGATCTATCTTTACTCCGCCCTCCTCAAGGGCAGTCTCTATCCTAAGGGGAGGAATGGGTGCTGATGTCCTGGCGTCTACACAGTATCTCGAGATGTAGTCTATTATCTGGCGCTTCTTCTCCTCTATCAGCCTCTTCCTCTGATCAGCCCTTATCTGAAGCTCCCCCTCCCTAACTATCTTCTCGGCTATCTTCTCCACATCTGTTGTCCCGAATACCGACATTAGGTCTGACTTGGAGGCTCTTAGTCCCTTGTTGGCGTCTGTATATACCTCGTCGAATACGAGGACGTTTGTGAAGTCTTTACGTCGTCCAAGCTTGTATTCTAGAGCCTTGTCAGGGTCTACCAGTACTTCGAACTTCTTCCCGCCTTTTTTGTACCTGGCTATGGTATAATTCGTCAATTTAACCACCGGGTTTTACTGGGGGTAGATGCATGTAATATTGTGGGTTATTATTCCACCACCGTCTCTAGAAAATGATTATTCATCGTGAATTCCTTATAACTCCTCATACCGTTGCTTCGCCATCTCAATATACTTCTTCGCCTCGTCAACTCCTATGAACTTTGCCTCCATATCCTTAACCCCTATCTCTAGGAATCTAATCTCTATGGCCTCTTTCTTCCCGATGTTCTTCTTTCTACTGGCGTAGAGTATGGCTCCCGCGGCCAGTACCTTAAGCTCCTCTAGATCCGCATCTGGATTATAATATTTCTCTATGAAGTCTAGGGCCGAGTCTGAGTCGGCTCCAATAGCGGCTGCCACGTATTTTATGAAGGAGCCGCTTGGATCGGTTACGTAGATCGCCGGGGTTCCATCGGGGTTTATACCCCCGAATATTATGGCTACTCCGAATGGTCTTATACCCCCCTGCTGTGTGAAGCCCTGTTTGATGTTGCCTATGCGTCTGGCTACTACGTCTACATATGGTGGCTCGTCGTATAGGATGCGCTGGTACTGGCAGAACTCCCTGGCATAGTCGATGAGTACCCTGCCGTCTGGTACATATCCAGAGATGGCTCCACCTATGTTCCTGTCTATTATGAATAGTTTTCTGCTGTGGCTCTTGTCTTGGAACCTTGCGAAGGGCTCCTCTGCTGCTAGGACCACTCCGTGTTTGGACTGGATTCCTAGGGAGATGGTCCCCCTCTTAACGGTCTCGAGGGCATACTCTACCTGGAAGATACGGCCGTCTGGGGAGAACACGGTTATGGCCCTGTCATAAGCCGCCTGTGTAGGTATCATTCTCTATGTACACCCCACGCCAACTACATTAACAGTTGGATGACCTAATTAAAAATTGGCTGTTGATACTACTCAGGCCTCCTGATGGGCCACGGCCTGGTCTCCTCCACCCTCTTCCTACGCACCTGCCTCAACGTGTTGCCCACGATTATATATTTGGGCCTTGTCCCCTCCTTCTCCATGGCTTTCCAGAGGGCGTATATAGTCTTGTCAAGATAGTCCTGAAGCACCCGGTATATGAACTCCTCCTCGTCGGTGTGTATAAGCTTCACCCTTGCTAGGCAGTAGTCGTGTGGCCCATAGAGCTTTAGATACTCCTTCAGCATTCGATATGCCATCCTATGTGGTGGCAGCACTGTTCCCACCCTGACGTATCGATACCTATATATCTTTACCATAGGGCTCTCCACCACCGGTTCAGGCTCCGGGTGACCATGGCCTCTAGGGTCTTGGGGACTTCGTGTAGGTCTCTAACCCTATACTCGTCGGCCTCTGTGGAGACTGTTAGTACCCCCCTCTTGTCGAATGTCTGCGCCATCCTAAGGTATTCGCACCAGTCGCCTGTGAAGTCTAGTATGGGGTCTATATTGATCTCTATGGTGAATCTATGCCTAGAGAGTTCTATGGCTTCTCTAGTCGAGATCTTGTCCTGCATATTTATGGTGGTTACGCCTAGCTTATAGAGGATGTTTACATCCATCTTATCCAGCGTCTTGGAGCTGGCTATATAGACTCCGATGTAGCCCCTCCTCTTCAGCTCGCGCATGATGTCGCTATACCTCTCCATCTCTTTCCTCCTCCTAGCCTCTGTGGCGTCGAGTCTGATCATAGGCCCTCTCCGCCTCTCCTTGATGTTGTCAATGGTTAGGAAGGGCTCCCCCATGGTTAGCTCTAGCTGGTCAACCTCTTCTAGGCTCTTGATCTGGATGAATATGTATCTAAAGCCCATCCCGTATATCCTTCTAAGTGTCCATGGCTGGATGATCCTTGATGGTAGGTATGAGTAGAACTGCATTTCAGGGTCTTCCCATCAGCCTATCTATCATCTTCCTCAGCCTATCCACCTTGACTCCGGATATTACGACTTGTACCGGGTCTACATCGCCAAGCTGGATATGGCCCCCTCTACATATGCTGGACTTGTCGATCCTTATGTATAGTCTATTCCCATGGTAGTGCTCATCCAGATATTCATATAGGTAGGCTACATCGCTTCTAGACATGGATCTCAGAATCTTTTCCAATGTCTCCATCACCCTCTCCCTGCCCCTCAGGACTATCCTGTAGTAGGTTATCGGGTTTTTGTGGTGGCCGGTCAGGTCGGTCCGCTTAATATCTGTCACGTCATAATTGACGATTCGCTTTAGGGAGTTGAGGATCTTGTCGGGATTGTCGGTTGCATGTATAATTATGTTTAGCTCTATCCTCATGCCCCCTCAATTTAGAAGTTATTGAGATGCCTTGATATTTAGTGGGTGGAGGTGGGGTAAATGATTGTGATGGGTATAGAGTCTACGGCCCACACCTTTGGAGTGGGTATTATAGATGGGGAGGGGAATATCCTGGCCGATGTGAGGGCTAGGTATACGCCTCCGAGGGGGATGGGTATCGAGCCCTTCAACGCGGCGGAGCACCACTCTAAGGAGGCAGCTAATGTGCTTAGGGACGCTCTCTCGGAGGCTGGGATTGGAGTGGAGGATATAGATGTCATCGCTTTTAGTAGGGGACCGGGTCTGGGGCCATGTCTAAGGGTTGGCGCATCCCTTGCGAGATATCTAGCCCTTAGACATGGTAAGCCGCTATATCCTGTCCATCATGGGGTCGGCCATCTCGAGCTTGTTACGCATTACTACTCCCTTAGGAACCCTCTCCACCTTTTGGTCTCGGGGGGTCATACCTCGATCCTAGTCCTGAACGAGTGTAGGTATAGGGTGTTTGGAGAGACGCTGGATATAACGGTTGGAAACCTGCTAGACGTTTTGGCTAGGGAGGCGGGCCTAGACTTTCCCGGTGGGCCGGTGATAGAGTCGTTGGCGGAGAAGGGTGGGGAGCTTCTCGACCTCCCCTACACGATCATAGGCACTAGTTTCCAGTTCTCGGGGATCCTGACGAAGGCTATACAGCTTCTAAAGAGTCATAGGATTGAGGACGTTGCCTATTCGGTTCAGGAGGTGGCGTTCTCGATAATCGTCGAGGCGGTGGAGAGGGCGTTGAGGGCTGTCCCATTCGATGTGGACGGCATCGCCATCTCCGGTGGGGTCGCCTCTAACGACACCCTATACAAGAAATTGGGCGTCATGGCTGAGAGGTATGGACTCAAGGTTTATAGGCTGCCTAAGAGGCTGAATGGGGATAACGGTGTACAGATCGCTGTCGTAGGCCTCAGGATGGCGTTGGCTGGGGTGGAGCCGCCGGAGCTCTCATCCACCGGGGTGGTGCAGAGGTGGAGGATTGACGAGGTAGATATACCGTGGGCCTGCTAAACCGGCTGGTGGAGTCCTCCACCTTGATATCGAGGAATGCCGAGGCCGATGTATATCTCGTTGATGGGTTCCTAGGTAGGCCAGCAATACTCAAGATAAGGGTTCCAAAGGGGTATAGGGACGAGAGGCTTGATAGGAGGCTTAGACAGATGCGTAGCTATAGGGAGGCTGTGATTCTCCATAGGCTTAGGGATAGGGGCCTCCCGGTGCCCATGCTCTACTTCGCCTCACTTAGGGACGGCGTCTTGATAATGGAGTATATAGAGGGTATAGCCTTGGCCCAGGCATTATCTAGGCTTGAGCTTGAGGATGCGGTGAGATACTTCTCCATACTTGGTGGTGTTGCTAGGGGGATGCATGGAGCGGGTGTTATACATGGGGATCTAAACCTGAATAATATCTTGGTAAGGGATGGCGACTTATGGCTGATCGACTTCGGCCTGTCATACTGGTCCGATTCTCCGAAGGACATGGCGATCGATCTGGATAGTCTTAGACGTTCACTAGACTCTACAGTCCCCAGCCTGGCGGAACGGTTATTTGAGGAGTTCTTGAATAGCTATAGGGAGGGTAATAACTACTATGATGAGGTGCTCAGGTTCTACTCACGTCTGAGGAGGATGGGGAGGTACTATGCGGAGAGGTAGCCAGGTTATCCGGCTGGTAACCACTAATAGGCATAAGTTTGTCGAGGCCTCCGAGATCCTTTCCCACTATGGTGTGGAGGCAGAATGGGTTAGGTATAAGCCTCAGGAGATCCAGAGCGACTCTCTATTAGAGGTTGTCATATGGAAGGGCTTCGATGCTAAGAAGGTTGTGCCTCCCCCCTTCGTGGTGGAGGATACTGGGCTGTTTATAGATGCGCTTGGGGGCTTCCCAGGGGTGTATAGCTCCTATGTATTGTCAACACTTGGTATAAGGGGTGTCTTGAAAGCCTTGGAGGGTGTGGAGGATAGGGGTGCGAGGTTCGTCTCCTATGGCCTCCTATACCTTGGGGACAACATGTTTAAGGTCTTTAGGGCTGTGGTGGAGGGTAGGATAGCTATGTCGCCGAGGGGGGAGGGTGGGTTCGGCTACGACCCTATATTCATCCCCCAAGGGGGTGTTAAGACTTTTGGGGAGATGTCTCTGGAGGAGAAGAGCAGGTATTCCCATAGGGCCGGATTATTTAATAAGATTGGGCGTTATCTAACTAGTCTGAGTACGGGGGAGACAGTTATAAATATGTTGGTCAGGGGTGGAGACGATGGCGAGGATGCATATTAGGAGGAAGGGTAAGTCCCACTCTAAGCGGCCCGTGACTATGGCTAAGCCGGACTGGGTAGAGATGTCTAGGGAGGAGATTGCCGAGCTTGTTATAAAGCTTGCTAGGGAGGGTAAGAGGCCCTCCGAGATCGGTATGATCCTTAGGGATCAGTATGGGATACCTACCTTCAAGCAGGTTATGGGTGTGAAGCTGACTAAGTTCCTCGAGATGAATGGTGTTACCTATGACCTGCCTGAGGATCTGGCTATGCTTATCGAGAAGGCTAAGAGGCTTATGAGCCATCTGAAGTATCATAAGAAGGACTATAAGAATAAGCATTCGCTGGAGCTTATCGAGGCTAAGATACATCACCTGGCCAAGTATTATAAGAGGATTGGTAAGCTCCCCAAGGACTGGAAGTATAAGACGTATGTGGCCCAGGTGGAGTGATGGCCAGTAGTAGTCTTGCCCCGGGTATCCAGGGGCTCACCAGTGATGTTGAGAGGGTTGCAGAGCGTCTACATAGCCATGATGGGATCATCAACGTACTCACCCATTATGATGCCGATGGACTTGTAGCGGGTGGATTAGTAGCCAGATTCCTATCCTCCATCGGTAGAGAATTCCTATTGAGGACCACGGTTGACCTTACCGATGATGTTCTATCCAGCTTCCTTGGTCTAGGGGGGCGTCTAAACGTATTTGTAGACCTGGGGTCTGGAGATCTTGACAGGATTATCGGTATGCGTGGCGATAAGGAGGTAGTAATTATCGACCATCACAAGCTGAGTAGGGAGCCGGATGGCGTCACAATTCTAAATCCGGAGCTACATGGCTTCGACGGCGGTGCGACTGGATGTGCGTCGATCCTCTCCGGGCTCCTGGGGTATCAGCTTACTGGTGACCCCTACTTCCTGGGGGTTTCACTAGTGGGTGCTGCTGGGGATATGCAGCTCATCAACCCTGTAGATGTGACTAAGATGGTTCTGGATAAGGCTGTCGAGATGGGTGTAGCGGAGGTTAGGAAGGATTTCATATTCTTCGCTAGCCATAGCCTCCCTCTCCACAAGGCTATTACTTGGAGCTTCAACCCCTACATCCCCAACTTCACGGGTAGGGATGATGTTGGTCTGATGCTTGTGAAGAGGTCGGGTATTGACTATGACCCTAGTAATGGGAGAACTGTTGACAGTCTTAACGACCTGGAGAGGAATAGGCTTCTCGAGGTTATAGTCCAGTATATAGCTGGGCTTGGGATTAGGGATCTTAGGCCCGGTGATCTTATCCGTAACTTTGTTGTCCTGAGGTTTGAGGAGCATCCACTCCTTAGGCATGTAGATGAGTTTGCTAACCTGGTTAACACTACTGGCCGGATGGGTGAGGAGAGGCTTGGCCTACTCCTAGCGTATGGTGTTAGGGGTGGGGTGGTGGATAGGGCTATAGAGCTGTATATGGAGCGTAGAAGGTTTATTGCCAAGTATCTCGAGATGGCTGACAGGTCGGCAAAGATATATGATGATACGGTGGCGATCGTTGATCTCAGGGGACATGACTTTAACCCGAGGTTCAGCGGCACGATTTCAACGATACTGTCTAGGTCGTTGAAGTATCAGGATAAGGTAGTCATCCTGCTGGCTAGGTCGGAGAGGGGTGTTAAGCTATCGGCTAGGGCACCTAGACACCTAGTTGAGAAGGGCTTCAACCTGGCTGAGATTATGAGAGACCTCTCCAAGAGGTTCTCGGGTATAGGTGGTGGGCATAACGTGGCCGCAGGCGCCACTATTGAGGGGTCTACAGATACGCTTGTGAAGGAGATTGTGGAGGCTGTTAAGTCGCGTCTAGGCTAGTGTTGGGTGGTGTCAATATGAAGGTTGAGGTGTTTGTTGAGGGTGTGGTGGATGGAGGGGTGGTGGCTGATGCGCTGTCCCCCGATAATTCCGCGGAGGGGTTGGAGATACTCGTCGGTGGTGGGGAGGGATATCTCCATATATCAGTAGTGGGTAGGCCCAAGTCTGTGAGGGCTGCTATAAACGATATATTCCGGTCTCTACACCCTATCCTCAACGACGAGTGTATGGGGAGGGGATAGGGCCTTTATTAGATATATAGGTCCATAAGTAGACTAGTTAGCAAGGGTGTGGGGAGTATGCCGACTAGATATGGTGTGAAGAGGGGTAGGAAGAAGGTATATGTAATGGTGAAGGCTCCGGACTTTCTCGGTGGGAATGACCTTTACTACGTCATTGCAAACTCTCCTGAAAACCTTATAGGTAGGAATATTGAGGTCCTCCTCTCAGACCTGACTGGGGACTTTAACCATCAGTTCATAAAGGTTAAGCTTAAGATCTATGAGGTGAAGGATTCCTACGCCTATACTAGGTATAATGGGCATGAGTACTTCAGGGAGTATGAGAGGTCTCTAATCATGAGGGGCACCAGTTATGTAAAGGCTATCAGGGATGTTGAGACGAAGGATGGTGGGCGTTTCCGTGTCAGGGCCAGTGTATTCACGACGAAGAGGATAACTAGCTCTAGGAAGAGCGCTATTAGGAAGCAGGTCTTCAAGGTTATCGATAAGTGGGCGGAGGCTCTAGACTCTAAGTCCTTTATAAGGGAGATCTTGATGGGTAAGGTGAATGATGAGATCGCGGAGGCTGCTAGGAAGGTCTACCCTATTAGGGAGGGGTCGGGGGTATTCAAGGTAAAGGTTCTCCACTGGCCTGGGACGCCTATCTAGCTTGTCTAGCCGATAGTTGGCTCAGTATACCTGTATAGATACTATGTCCCTGTGTCTCAGGACGTAGTCGGGGGAGACCCTCGTCGTCTTGCCATATACGTAGCCATACTTTATCCTTTCTCCTAGGTCGGAGTGTATCATATATGCTAGCTCCCTAAGAGTGGTGCCCTTGGGGACTAGGTAAGTGTCTGGAAGGACTCTCCCCTCCCCATCGGTCAGGCGGTTGATATCCTTGACTGGATAGACCGCTATGTAGCCAAGCATGTCTAGAACTACGTGGTCTATGAGGTTCTGTACACCTGTTCCTCCCCACTCCCCGAATATCTTCTCCCTTATGATGCTTAGGGCCTTCCTCTCCCTACCCGTGAGTTCTCCCGGCTTCAAGATATCGAAGCCGGGCTCCCCTGGTATGTATCTTATCTTCCCCTCTCTATCGAGTGTCTTCAGGAAGTATTCGGATACTGCGCTTATTGGGTGGACATCTATGCCCATTGATCTCAGCCTGTCGAGGTTCTCCTTGGAGTGTGGCAGGTCTATCTTGTTCCCAGCTATGGCCATGGGCTTTGCCTCTGAGAGGAGTCTTTCTACGAAGGTGTCCAGGTTCTCCACTAGTTTGGATAGGTCTTTCAGGCCTAGTGTTTCTATAATGTTGTCTATAGCCTCTTTCCTAACCGCTAGGCCTGATAAGACCTTGTATAGCGCCTCTCCAAGTTCGGTCTTCCTATGCTTCACGTCCCTCTCTACAGTCTCATAGTTCTTCTCCAGTATCCCCCTGACCCACATTCTTAGCTCCCGCTGTATAAACTTGATGTCGTCTAGAGGGTCATACTCGCCTGGTTCTCCAACGTTCCCCTCCATGTCTGTAGCGCCTGAGAGGTCTATGACGTGGATCCAGGCATCGGCCTCCATGATCTTGGATAGGAACTGGTTTCCCAGTCCCCTGCCTCTCCATGCATCGGGGACTAGGCCGGCTGTATCGACTATTTTGATAGGTATGAACCTCCATCCCTCCCTACATACCGAGTTTACAGGCGTGTCTCTAACCCCTATCTCGCTGCATACACATCTTATCTTTACGTATGCTATTCCCTCCGCACCCTCGATCGTGGTGAATGGGTAGTTGCCCGTCTTCTCAGATCCTAGTGTGAGGGCGTTGAACAGGGTTGTCTTGCCCACGTTGGGTTTGCCGACTATGCCTAGCTTCATGGAGCTAACTGTTTTTATCATCGGGGGGTTGAATATTTAAGTACTTGTATGTTGATATGGAGAGTCTGAACTGGTGGTGTTGGGGATATGTATAAATATATAAATGAGACTTGGAGACGGCTCTGGTCGGATCCTAAGTATAGTCGTTATCTAACCCAGATGCGTATGAAGTGGCGTAGGGAGCCTGCTATTGTTAGGGTTGAGAGGCCCACTAGGCTTGATAGGGCCCGTGCCCTTGGGTATAGGGCTAAGCAGGGATATGTGGTTGTCCGTGTAAGGGTTACTAAGGGTGGGCTTCGTAAGATACCTCCTAAGCTGGGTAGGAGGCAGAAGAGGATGGGTATCTCTAAGATTAAGCGTCAGCTATCGCTCCAGACTATTGCGGAGCAGAGGGCTAAGAGGAAGTTTAGGAACCTGACTGTGCTGGGGTCCTACTATGTCGGTGAGGATGGTAAGTATAAGTGGTTTGAAGTTGTTATGAGGGATGAGAATCACCCTGCTGTAAAGTCGGTGAGGAGTTAGAACCCCTGCTGTCTAGGCCTCAAAGGCTTGAATAGCTCTCTCAGGAGGATCGTTGCATACTCCCCCCGGCCAAGGATAAACTCTAGAATTGCCTCTTCATTCTCCCTGGCTATGCTTATCTCCCCCAGTATACGTATATAGGTGTTACGCACACCTCCGTAGAAGTCGTATCCAGCGTGTCTAAGCATGAAGAAGTGTTTCTTGAGTTTGAGGGCCTCTTCTCTATTTATCCCAAGTAGGTCTTCCAGCTGTGTGGAGGGGGTGGCGTATCCCACTAGTGGGAGTGTCTGTGGTGGGTCGGCGCCTCTCCTCACGAGGTTGTTGATGGAGAGGTTGAATAGGTATGACTGGAGTGCCTCATATTTTATCCTCTCGAGCCGTGGCGGTGGCTCCTTCCTTATGGCCTTGTATCCATGTATATGGTTGTCTCTTGAGTGGCCGAATCTCTGGTAGCCATAATAGTTGAGAACCCTCGTCTCTCCCCTGTTTATCCTCCTAATAGCCTCGAGGACATCGTCCATGTCTTCCCCCGGTGGGATGAGAACCCTTATCCTGAACCTGTTCCCTATGTGTATCTCTTCAGGCTTGTATGTCTCGTCTATTCTCCCTACTAGGGTGTATCCCTCCCTATATATCCTGGTCTTAGAGACTACGTGTATCCATGCATCTGAGTATTTATCCTTCCTACCTATCAGCCTCGCGCCATACTTCTTGATACTCTCCTCCACCTCTCTGCTGGAGACTCCCCATGGCTTAAATATTCTATAGAGGTAGAGCCCCCTATCTCCGAGTATGTCTCTACGTATTATCTCCTCTACCTGGAAGCTGCCCACCCCGTGTTTTATCCTACATTTTATGTGTCTGCCCCTAGTGGTGTAGTAGCATAGGCCTATGGCTACGTCCTCGTTTACATGGCTGCGGGGGTACTCCATGGCAACCAGTCTCTCGGCTCTATATGCTCTATAGAAGTTTTAAGTCGCCCGTGATCCTGTCGATCAGCTCCTCTCTGTCTGGACCTATGCCTACACATGTGACGGTACCTGGCTGTAGCTGTGTCAGGCCTGCATCCCTGACTATCGACACTATTAATCCGTGTTCGGAGGCCTTCTCCGCCCTCTCTAGAAGCTCTGATATGCTCGTGACTTTGAGGACGACCTTCTTCTGGCCTTCCTGGAGCCATGCCAATGCCTTCTCAGGTCTCGACCTAAGGGTTTTGTAGAAGGAGTCGACAGCTGCATGTGCCACTTGTGCGGCCAGCTTTCCCCTACCCATATCTAGGTCTGTCCTCACTATGATGGCCTGTTTATACATCTCCCAATCCCTATACATCACCTGTCGCGGGATAATATTAGGCCTATGGGGATGTGTATTGGTGATGAGTGATGACTCCATACCCATCCTAGGCGCCGGCCCGGCAGGCCTTCTAGCTGGTATAGAGTTGGCTAGGAGGGGGTACCAGACAGTTATATATGACCCTAAGAGGATGGTCGGCCGTCCCCAGCACTGTACCGGCGTTGTTAGCCCCTCCTTCATAGACTTTACGGGTCTGCCTGGGGGGCTGATACTATCTAGGTTTAGGGGGGTAGTCCTAGAGATTGCTGGTGAGGTTTTCCAGGCCTCTACGTCGGCTCCTAAGGCATATGCTATTGACAGGGTGGGATATGAGGAGTGGCTCTATAGGGTCTATGTTGATCTGGGTGGAAAGGCTAGAATGGGTACGAGAGCCATGCCCACCGGTATTCATGTCGACGCCACTGGTGCAGCCACCTATATCCGGGATGGGGTGGGGGAGGCTCTCCCTGCTTTGCAGCTGATTGTGAGGGCCTCATCCCAACTCGAGGATGGCCATGTATTTATATGGTGGGACAGGGAGGTTAATCCCTACTTCTTCTCATGGATAGTCCCCCTGTCTCAGGATAGGTTTAAGGTGGGTACAGCTGGGAAGGCTGGGCTATGGAGGGTTTTGAATAGGCTAATGGATAGAAGGCTGGGACGCTACGAGGTTCTGAGGAGGATGTATGGCTTCGTAGTCCTAGGTGGTCCTAGGGATCGGTTCAGGAGTGGTGATAAAGTCTATATAGGTGACTCAGCTGGCCAGGTTAAGCCATCTACTGGCGGTGGCTTGATGTACCATGCCTTGGCCGCTAAGATGCTGGCGGAGAGGATTGGTGGGGCTATAGAGTATTCAGATCTTTTCTACTCCATGCTTGGTAGGGAGATTACCCTACAGAAGATCCTCAGGAAGATGTTCCTCCTCATGTCTAATGAGGAGGCTCGGCAGGTCTTCACGGTGCTTTCTAAGAGGGAGGTCCTAAACATGGCGTTGATGTATGGGGATATGGATTTCCATGCCTCTATACTGGTTAAGATGGTTATGGATATGGATCTTATGAGGATTCTGGGGAGGCTGGGTATACGGGTCTTTACAGAGCTGTTTAGAGGCTTATAAAGACTTTTATAGAGGCTATGTATTATGGTGTGGATATGAGCTTCGAGATAGAGTATGAGCCGCAGAAATGTATCTCGTGTAATAAGAACATACTCTACTTCGAGTCCTCCGTATACTTCCCATGCCCCTCCTGTGGAGAGGTAATTATATGGAGATGTGAGAAGTGTAGGAGGTTTGCCAGGGAGTATACATGCCCCAACTGTGGCTTCAAGGGTCCATAGGTGCGTAGGCATGGCCAAGGTTGGCGTTGTATATAAAGTCATGCCAGACAAGCCGGGGAAGGATGCTCTGGACGAGGTTGTCGGCAGGCTTAGGGAGGCCCTGTCAAGCATTGGTGTGGAGATACAGGATGTGCAGGTGGAGCCTGTAGCCTTCGGCCTATATAGTGCCAAGATCCTCATAGTGGTGGATGAGGAGGATGAGGACATCCTGAACAAGGTTGAGGAGCTGATCCCGAGCGTGGAGGGTATTGGAAACGTGGAGAACGTGGGTATGACTAGGCTCTAGGGGTTTGCCGGGCTAGACATATTTTATTTGCTAGTGGCCATTACTGTATGCCTCTTGGACATACCTCTCTTTAAATGACTTCTGGGGAGTAGAATATTTTTTGGATATAAACGTGGGGGAGTAGTATAAGATGGAGAGAAAGGTAGAGTTGGTTGTAAAGGATGCATATCCTAGGGATATTGATAGGGGGATAATCAGGATCCACAGGCTTGTAATGGAGCGTCTAGGTATACATGAGCGTAGCTCCGTAATGGTGGAGAAGAAGGGCCGTGTAGTTGGCTGGGTGGCATCACTATCCATGGAGGAGCCGGAAAACATAATCAGGCTTGACGATGAGATGAAGCGTAACCTCGGGGTGACTGATAACGATACTGTGATCGTTAGGCCGGTGAAGCTCTTCCCAGCCAAGAAGGTCGTCCTAGTCCCGATAGACAGGATCGAGAATATAGATAGGAACTTTGAGAAGACTATCCATAACAGGCTGATTAACAGGCCTATACTCAGGGGGAACATAATAACTATCAAGCTATTTGGCTCGCCGATCTCGCTAAGGGTGAAGAAGGTCACTCCTGATGTGCCAGTATACATCACGGATACTACCAGGCTAGTCATTACCAGCGACTTCTCTGAACAGATCGAGGATACCGAGGTTAGGTATGAGGATATAGGTGGCCTCGAGAAGGAGATTGAGAAGATTAGGGAGATGGTTGAGCTCCCCCTTAGATTCCCCAAGCTGTTTAAGCACCTAGGTATAGACCCGCCGAAGGGGGTCATACTATATGGTCCACCAGGATGTGGAAAGACCTTACTGGCAAAGGCCGTAGCGAATGAGAGTGAGGCCAGCTTCTTCGCGATAAATGGTCCTGAGATTACCAGTAAGTATTATGGCGAGTCAGAGGCGAAGCTTAGGGAGATATTTAGGAAGGCTGAGGAGAATGCACCTTCTATCATATTTATAGATGAGTTGGACTCGATAGCGCCTAAGAGGGAGGATGTCTCCGGCGAGGCTGAGAAGAGGGTTGTGGCCCAGCTCCTGACGCTTATGGACGGCCTGAAGGGTAGGGGGCAGGTAATCGTCATAGGGGCTACTAATAGGATCGATGCTATAGATCCCGCTCTGAGGAGGCCGGGTAGGTTCGACAGGGAGATTGAGATACGTATACCTGATGAGAAGGGGCGGTACGAGATATTCAAGATACATACTAGGGGTATGCCTCTGGCTGACGATGTGGATATCCGTAAGCTCGCCAGTATAACGCATGGATATACTGGAGCCGATATACAGGCTATCTGCCGCGAGGCTGCTATGAAGGCTCTCAAGAGGAACCTGCCCCTGATAGAGGAGTATTCAGACACTGGTGAGATACCCGACGAGGTGTTGAGTAAGATCCAGGTGACGATGAAGGACTTTATCGACGCATATAAGGAGATAGTGCCCACAGCCCTTAGGGAGGTTGAGGTATCGATACCCAAGATCACATGGGACGATATTGGTGGCCTCAAAGAGGTAAAGAGGATGTTGAAGGAGAATGTTGAGTGGCCTCTGAAGTATCCTGACAAGTTTAAGAAGCTGGGTATTGACCCGCCTAAGGGTATCCTGCTCTATGGACCGCCAGGCACTGGTAAGACTCTGCTGGCCCAGGCGATAGCTAGTGAGACTAATATGAACTTCATCGTTGTTAAGGGCCCTGAGCTTCTAAGTAAGTGGGTTGGCGAGTCTGAGAAGGGTATTAGGAAGGTGTTTAAGAGGGCTAGGGACGCAGCCCCATCAATCATATTCTTCGATGAGATCGAGGCGTTGGTGCCTATGAGGGGTAGCGACGCCGGTTCCAGGGTAACTGACAGGGTTATTAGCCAGTTCCTCACGGAGCTGGATGGTATAACGAGGCTTGAAGACGTTATCGTGATAGGGGCTACCAATAGGCCGGATATGATTGATCAGGCTCTGCTTAGGCCTGGTAGGATAGATCTCATGATATATGTACCGCCGCCCAACAAGGAGGATAGGTATAGTATATTGAAGATCCACACCTCTAATGTTCCGTTGGATGAGGATGTCTCACTGTATGAGATTGCTGAGGCTACTGAGTTCTACTCAGGGGCTGATCTGAAGGCGCTGGTCAGGGAGGCTGCTCTAACGGCTCTTAGGGAGGGTAGGGAGGTAGTGAAGCATAGTGACTTCCTGAAGGCTATGGAGAGGGTGCCTCCATCCCTTAACGAGAGCATTATAGAGTGGTATGAGAACTATGGCAAAGCGATCTATAAGAAGCAGATGAGGTTGCCTGCAGCCTTCACGTAGCATGGGTAGATACGATGTCGAACGACTATTGGCATGGTAGGCCGGTGACTAACACGGTCTACCAGGAGCTTAGGAGGATGTTTAGAGAGCTGGCTAAGGGTAGGGAGGAGGCTAATGAGAAGATCGTTATACAGTACGACTCCTTCATATACTATATGAGGGATGCCTACCCCAACATCAGTGAGGAGGAGATTAGGAAGGCTCTGCTCAGGCTTGAGCTCTGGGGGAAGATCAGTGTCGAGAATAATGGTAATACTCTGGAGATCCGTCTCCTGGAGGAGTGAGGTGGTGGGATGGGTGTCAACCTAGCCCCCCTAATATCTGAGTATAAGGAGAAGACTGACTTTTCTAAGCTGAGGGGTTGGGTTATAGTTATAGATGGTTTCAACACTCTCTACCAGTTCCTAACGACTATAAGGGATAAGACTGGCCGCCCACTTAGGGATAGTAGTGGGAGGGTGACTAGCCATCTGAGCGGCCTCTTCTACCGGAATGTAAACCTGTTGAAGTTTGGGATTAAGCCCGCCTATGTGTTTGACGGCCCGCCGCCCCGTCTGAAGATGCTTGAGCTTGAGAGGCGTAACAAGATTAAGGCTGAGAGTAGGCAGAAGTTTGAGGAGGCCCTTGCTAGGAAGGATTTCGAGGCGGCGAGGAAGTATGCAGCCATGGCTGCACAGCTGGAGGAGTATATGGTTGTTGATGCGAAGGAGCTGTTGAGGTTGATGGGTATCCCTGTAATAGATGCTCCGCAGGAGGGTGAGGCTCAGGCCGCCTATATAGCTATGAAGGGCGATGCCGATGCTGTAGGGTCTCAGGACTATGACTCACTGCTCTTCGGAGCGCCCAAGGTGGTTAGGAATATTACATTGACTGGTACGGTTAAGTATCCAAGTAAGGGGATAGAGGTGAAGATGGAGCCTGAGATTATTAGGCTCGATAGGGTTCTCGAGAAGCTGGGGATAACTAGGCAGCAGCTGGTGGATGTTGCGATTCTGATTGGTACGGATTATAACGATGGTGTGAAGGGGATCGGGCCAAAGAAGGCCTATGACTTGGTGCGTAGATATGGCAGTATTGAACATATTCCGGAGGTGTGGGGTAAGCTAGATATGGATCTGGTGAGGGAGATTAGGAAGATATTCCTATCCCCTGAGGTGACGGATGAGTATGATCTGACATTCAGCACACCGGATTATGAGGGGATTATGCGTTTCCTCTGTGATGAACACGACTTCAGTAGGGAGCGTGTGAAGAAGGCTCTCGACGAGCTTAGGAGGGCTCTCTCGGTTAAGAGTCTAGACCAGTGGTTCTAATAAGCTCCAAATCTTTAATTAGAGTCTATTCCAATGAAATATGGTGGTGTGCGGCCGTAGTCTAGCCTGGTAGGACGCCGGCCTGCCACGCCGGAGGTCCCGGGTTCAAATCCCGGCGGCCGCACCAAACTCTTCTTAGGAGGGGCCGTGGTGTAGCTTGGCTAGAACCGAGTCTGGTGACCAGCATGCGGGCCTCGGGAGCCCGTGGTCGCCGGTTCAAATCCGGCCGGCCCCACCTGAGGATGTCTTGTCATATCCTGATCATGCCTGAGAAGTATTCCGCCAGGGCTATGGGGGTCTCTTCACCGTCCTCTTCATAGACTATTAAAGTCCTTCCACGTATCTCGCTAGTCGCCTCGTGCCTAACTACTCCCCTCCTAATTAGTTCGGCTATCTCCTCCGCCGAACTGATTTTCAATGTGGATATCTGCTTATCACTGCATATCCCACTGTAGATACATGAAGCGTATCTACAGGCCTCTCTGGCCAGGTCATATACCGGTCTATATGCTCCTGGTGGCTTGGTATATCCATCATCTATGTCAGGGCCGTCTATCTTCCTGAATATCGATATGTACATCAGCCCCGTGTTGCCTCTATACCTACCGATGTTTAGGCTTGGTAGTATGAAGAAGGATCCTGGTGCGTCGTCTGGTGAAAAGGTCTCTAATGGGAGCCGTAGATTCTTGTGGATGGGTTCCCATCCATATTTTAGGGCCTCGCTGTATACGTCTATCGTCTCCTCCCTCGTCAGGGTACATGTCGAGTATACTAGGTATCCACCCCTCCTCACCATCTGGGATATATGTCTAACTATGGATCTCTGGAGGGATGAGTATGTCTCTCTGTGTTTCAGGTTGGCGACTACTTCCTGTGGCCTTTTGTATAGTAGGTCAAGGCCTGTGCATGGTGCGTCGAATATGACTAGGTCGTAGGGCCCTGAGGAGGGTAGCTTCTCCCCCCGGTGTCTAGAAGCCCATACATTGTAGAGGCAGTGTCTAACTATGTTGTTCACCAGTCTCCTGTGGCGGGCTCTGTTGGGCTCGTTAGCCACGATGGTTGAGTCCGGATATGTGTTGGCCGCTATAAAGGTCTTCCCTCCTGGGGCAGCCGCCACGTCTAGGACGTGATCCATCTTCTCCCCCCTCCCTATTGCTTCGAGGACTGTGTGTAGGGTTGCGCTGGCCACCTCCATGATGTAGTAGCCCCCATTCCTGTGTATAGCGTTGTCCAGGAGTTCATACCCGTCAAGGACGATACCAACCCTTCTCTCTAGACCGTCTAGGGGGGATATGTCTATTCCCGCCCCACCCAGTATCTTAAAGATATACTCAGCTCTATATCCCGCTAATGTGTTTATTGATATGGTCTTGATAGGGAGTCTAACGAGGATCTCAGCCTCCTTCAGAGGGTCTATACCCTCTATACATGATTCTAGTAGGAGTCTTTCGAGTATGCTGGGCAGTTCCATCCCGTTCACCATGCTTCCCTTTTTAATTTATTTTTAATATGGGTAGGTGAAACCAAATATTCTTGATGCTATAGTGCTTGGGGCCGTGGCCCAGCCAGGAAGGGCGGCCGACAATATAGTTGGCTGAGGCTCCAGATCCCGGTATTAGGACCCCCTGGGGATGACTGGTGGATACCGGTCGGTCGTGGGTTCAAATCCCACCGGCCCCACCACTAACCCCTCCTCTAATTCCATAACCACCCCCAAAAATCGGGAAGTGTATAGATTACTGCATAGAGAATTTATATTATACCGATATTATGTCAAGTAGTGATACTCAATGGGTTAGACGGCTCTCGGGAGGTGTAGATTAAGTGCCTAATAGGCGTGATGTAATAAAGGCATTGGCTGCCGCTTCAGGTTTAGCCTGCCTAGCCCCATTCATACCACTGGGTAAGTTCCTCACCCCGGAGTCTGGAACTGCTCCTCCACGTCAGAAAATTGCTAATATAAAGGATATCCCGATTGGTACTGAGAGGTTTGTTGTATATCCCCGTAGTGGTGATCCCGCGAGGGATAAGGATCCCTTTAAGCAGTTCTCCGTGGTCAGGACCGGTGAACGTGAGGTTGTGGGGTATAGTAGGGTCTGTATCCATCTATGGTGTCTCATATCCCTAGACAAGGAGACTGGTAACACATTCCAGTGTCCATGCCACGGGAGTATCTATACTGTGGAGGATGGCTTTGCAATAGCGGGTCCAGCAGCTAAGCAGCCCAATAGGTATCTCCCCAAGCTTCTCCTCGAGATAGACGAGGCTGGCGATATATATGCTGTTGGGGTGGAGGGTGAAATAGGCTATGGCAGGTGAGGAACAGAAGAAGTCGCTGGTCGATAGGGCTATAGAGGCCTATGACTGGACTATTAAGAGGCTGGAGAGGACCATCCTCTTCGGTATTCGCTTCGTTGTTCCGAATAGGATTGTTAGTCCACATGGATTCCTAGGGATGCTGACCTTCATAACATTTATAGTCCTGGGCATAACTGGTGGGCTTCTAATGTTCTATTATAGACCAACGCTTGACCAGGCATATCCCAGTGTAGAGATGATTAACAATGAGGTGGACTTTGGGTTAATCATTAGGAACATCCATTACCACGCCTCTAACCTCATGATATTCCTGGCCATATATCACCTGTTCTACCAGTTGTTCTCAGGGAGGTATAAAATAAGGAATGAGGTTATATGGGTAACTGGCGTCATACTAGGTACACTTACCATAATCGAGGCCTACATAGGATACGACTTGATAATGAATGAGAGAGCTGTTCTAGCCATCAATATTGGTGCTGCCCTGGCTTATTCAACCCCTGTTATAGGACCTGTAATTGCCGATATAGTAATAGGCACGGGATTCAACGACCTAGTCCTAAGAATATATGCTCTACACGTCTTCATACTCCCCTTGACAATGCTCCTCCTAATCACGCTACACTTCCCTAGGAACCTGGTCTTCGACCCAGGTATGGCCGGTATCGTGGTCGGCACCCTGTTCATCACTTCGGCGCTATATCCAGTTCCACTTGGTAATCAGTACGACCCGTTTAGACCACTCCCTATAACGATCCCAGAGTGGTATATCAACCCGCTATACGCACTGTTGAGAACGGGTATAGATAAGTTTGTTGCTGGTGTACTCCTCCCCACACTGTTCATCATGATGTTTATGATAGTTCCGTTTGTTGACAGGTCTAAGGGGATGAGGCTCGCGGATAGGCCTGTGGCCCTGGGTATTGGGCTCGCAGGCGTTTCTCAGAGCATCGTCACTACAGTCTGGGGTTTCTATGTAGACCCTGATCCAACTAAGGGGTATAATGCCCGTCTAGAGATCGACCCCGTGCTCTTCTTCGGTGTACTTATACTTCTAAACGTGGCGTCTTTCGGCGCAGCATATGCCTACTCCAAGTATAGCAAGGGGAGAAAGCCAGAGCCTGTCAAGAGGGCTGCTCAGCAGTTTAAACTGTCTGATGAGGAGTTGACAGCCCTCTTCTACCTGCTACTAGCTGCAGAGATAGCCGTTGTTATACTCTCCCTCGTATCCTACTACATGGGTAACCTGATCTTTGGAATGCTTATGACGGGGGCGTCGCTGATCGCCTTCGGATTCATTACATATGTCATTAGGCTGATGTCGTGAGGTGGGATTATGGATCGTGGCCTCTATTTGGCTAGCGTCTTCCTAATAACTATAGGTCTGCTAGGGGTTTGGCTCGGCGCCTTCGCAGGTGTCTCTGAGTCGTTTATCGAGATGACCCCACCATCATTAGCAGTCTTCCTTCTAGGGCTATTCCTACTACCCATAGCTCTCTTCAAGGGTGGGCCTCCCACTGCCGATGCATACGTACCCATTGCTTTCCTCTTTGTGCTTGGATTTCTATTGATTGGATGGGGGTTCATGTTCGGCGGTGAGGGTGAAACGGTCATCCTAGGTACTCAGGAAATGTATCTAGTGATGACGGAGTACGCCTTTAACTACACCAATCCGGATATCGCGGTTTATCAGAACTATTTGATAAGGGTAACTCTCGACAATAAGGGTGAGGTTCAGCACTCGTTCATGGTTCTCGGTGTCTCGGAGGATAGTGGATACATAGATCCTGATCAGGTATATACGGTGGAGTTCGTGATAAATCAAGACCCAGGGGTGTATGAGTATCTATGTACCGTCCCCGGTCATAGAGAGGCGGGGATGTACGGAACCTGGATTATTCAAGAGCCTCCTGAGAACGCTACAGCCACTGGCGAGTAGCCTCCACTGAAAACCTAAATTCTTATTTTTTGATTTTTGGTGGGGCCGGCCGGATTTGAACCGGCGACCACGGGCTCCCAAGGCCCGCATGCTAGCCAAGCTACACCACGGCCCCTACTCCATCTTAATCTGATAATCCTCCTTCTTTAAGAGCTATTATGGCCGCTGCTATATCTCCCTGGGTAAGTTCCAGGGCCTTTATCGCCAGCTCTCTATCCACGTTCGCCTGCTCCATGACTATGGCGATGTCCTCTTCGGAGAATTCTATCTTACTCTCTTCCTCATACTCCTCCTCGTTGCCTACTACCTGGTATATTGTGGTCTCGCCCATGGCTATCTTACTAACATTGGGGTTTACTATCCGGGTCTTCCTACCATCTCTATATATAAAGATAACCTCCTCCACATCGAGGCTCTCCATACCCTCTATACCCATCTTCTTCATCATTCTCCTCAGTTCTCTAGATCCTATCCGCCTCATCCCCCATCCTCAAAATAGTTTGTCTAGTGTCGTATCAATAAATATTTGGGGGTATTGGGAGTAGAATTATTGTAGCAAAATGTCTTGTGAACTATGTGGATCTAAGTCGGAGGAGTTGCACCTAGTCATCTTCTCTGGAAGCCGTGTACTGGCCTGTCCATCCTGTGTCAGGAAGTATGGCTTGGTAGTTATACGTAGAGCTGGTGAGCCTAGGAAAAAGCCCATTGCTAGGCAGGCTAGGCAGCAGCGGAGTGTCAAGCCCCTCTCGCCCGAGTATGACGTGGTGGAGGATTATGGCCTGATCATTAAGGGGGCTAGGGAGGCGCGGGGCTTGACCCAGGAGGACTTGGCTAGGCTAGTCGGCGTGAAACTCAGCTATATAAGAAAGGTTGAGCAGGGGAAGATGGTTCCGGAGCTCCCAGTTCTTAGGAAGCTTGAGAAGCTGCTCTCAGTGAAGCTGGTTGAGGAGGCGGAGCCTAGGGAGGAGAAAGTTATATATTCATCTGGTGGGGAAGACTCTATTACCTTGGGAGACCTTCTAGGTAGGGATGAGCAGTAGGGTGGGTGATGCTCATAAGGGCAGTAGCCATCGTGACGGATAGGAATAACTTTAGGGAGTTTAGGGTCTTGGCGGAGGAGGCTGGCTATAGGATCGTCGACACAGTATATGTACGTAGACTCACTCCACGTGGGTTGAGCGAGGCAAAGCTTGAAGAGGTAAGGGAGGCTGTGAGGCGTAGCCTGGCCGAGGTGGTTCTCTTCGACAAGGAGTTGAAGCCTAAGCATATGTATAACCTGTGGAAACACGTCAATGTCCAGGTGAGGGATCGTGTCGAGGTGATCCTGGAGATATTCAGGAGGCATAGCCCGTCTAAGGAGGCTGATCTCCAGATTAAGCTGGCTAGTCTGAACTACGAGCTAGCTAGGGCTAGGGAGAAGGTTCTCCTAGCCAAATCTGGTGAGCAGCCAGCTCTAATCATGGGTCCTGGCCAGTACGAGGTTGATAAGTACTACCTCGAGATTAAGAGGAGGATACAGACTATAAAGAGGAAGCTTGAGGAGGAGCGTAGGAAGCGCTCTGTACATAGGGGTATGAGGAGGAGGCGTGGGTATAAGACCATAGCGATAACTGGCTATACATGCTCGGGGAAGACTACGCTATTCAACTATCTCTCTGGGATGTCTATGAAGACTGGTGATGAGCCCTTCACCACGCTCTCAACGAAGTACTCACTGTTGAAGATAGGTCTGTGGAAGGCATATATCATCGACACCATAGGCTTCATCCAGGACCTGCCTCCATTCGTTATATCCGCATTCTACTCCACATTGGAGGAGGTTTCTGAGGCTGATATTGTATATCTAGTGGTGGACGTCTCCGAAGAGTTGGATAAGGCCTCGGCCAAACTGGAAACCTCGCTGGATATCCTCGACAAGCTCGGCTTCAAGGGTAAGGTAATAATTGTGGGTAATAAGGTGGATCAGATCAACAATAGGGAGGCGTTAAGACCGGTTAAGAGCCTGTTCGATGCGACGGGCCATCCATCTATCTTCATCTCGGCCGCTACTGGTGAGGGGGTTGATAAACTGCTTAGACTGACTGAGGAGCTTCTGGGGATTGGTGTGGAGACGAGGGTGGAGATCCCATATACTAGGGGGGACTTCTTCGAGATAGTGGGTATGGTGAAGGAGGAGGGTGTCGGGGGTTTCGAGGAGCTGGAGGATAGGATGGTTTTTAGAGGTAGGCTTCCAGAGCATGTGATAGACAAGCTTATCCATAAGGGTGTAAAGGTCTATGCGGAGGGCCTCCGTTCTACGTCTGGGGCATAGGGTGCCTAGGGATGAGAGGGCGTCTACCCACCTAGCCCTGGCGGCACGGGCCCTTGGTGCTGAGGAGCTTATATACTCTGGGGATAGGGATCCGGAGCTGGAGGCTAAGATAAGGGATGTGGTTGGGAGGTGGGGCGGGGGTTTCAGGATAACATATACCGATAGACCCCTGGAGATCCTTAGGAGGTATTCGGGTCAGGGCTATGCCACGGTCCATCTGACGATGTATGGGGTGGGTATAAACGATGTGATGGACTCTATACTGAGGAGGGAGAAGGTACTCGTCATTGTGGGTGGTGAGAAGGTGCCCCGGGTATATTTCGAGGAGGCGGATTATAACGTCGCAGTGGGGTGGCAGCCCCATTCAGAGATCGCCGCCCTAGCAATCTTCCTGGACCGCTACTTCCAGGGGAGGGAGGTGGATACTGTGGATCCATATCCCCCCACCATCGTCCCGATGAAGAGGGGTAAGCTGGTCATCAGACCTGGGTCGGGAGGATCTGATGCATAGGCACTATTTAATCAATCATGGCTGCCTGATGATTATTGGGTGGAGTGGGTGGAGGAGTGGAACGATAAGAACTCGGCAGTATATGTCTATAAGAAGATTGTGGAGGCGTATAAGGGCCCCCTAGCGGGGAAGATAATCGAGGTTTTGGCTGAGCATGGAGAGCTTACGGAGGACGAGCTTGCCGAGAAGGTGGGGGCTGACGAGGCCGAGGTTAGGAGGGTTATATGGGTGTTGGCGAGCGAGGGTCTGATAGTCTCAAAGAAAGTTGTGAATGAGACTGGATGGATAACCTTCTACTGGCAGCTCCCACTGGATCAGGTGGACGGCCTAGTCCTGGGCCTGTATAGACATATAATCGATAGGCTGGAGGAGAAGCTCCGGTATGAGACGGAGAACATCTTCTACTGGTGTATGGATCCAAACCATAGTAGGCTGACCTTCTCCGAGGCTACTGAGAACATGTTTAGATGCCCCGTCTGTGGGAAGACTCTGATGCCCTATGACAATAGCGAGTTGATAGCCGCGATCAAGTACTGCATCTCCGAGATGAGGAAGATCATGAAGGACTACTTCGTTGAGGAGAAGTCTGAGGAGTAGGTCTCAACGTCTCTACACACCTGTCAATGGCTCCAGACCCGGGATAATCCTCCTCTGTTCCTTTATTTAGACCTCTCAAAATAGATAATATGAGGTGTCGAGGGGGAAATGCCCACATGGGGATATAGTTTCAGGATACCGGAGGAGGAGAAGGAGAAATATGTAAAGGCTAGTTTAAGGGAGGTTTCCATATCGCCTAAGCATGCTGTGGAGATTGCCCGAGAGATCAAGGGTATGTATCTAGAGGAGGCTAGGCGTTTCCTAGAGGATGTCGTCGCGATGAGGAGGCCGGTGGCCTTCAAGAGGTATAAGAAGAAGGTTCCCCATAGGAGGGGGTTAAACAAGTGGTATGCGGGTAGATACCCTGTTAAGGCGGCAAAGTATTTCCTAAGGCTCCTCGACAACCTAGCTAACAACGCTGAGAATAATGACCTAGATATTGAGAGGCTGAAGATAGTTCACTGCGCAGCCCATAGGGGTAGGAAGATTAGGAAGTATATCCCCCGGGCTTTCGGCCGCTCCTCCCCATACTTCGATACTCTTGTCCATGTGGAGATTGTAGCTAAGGAGGTGTAGACTGGTGGCTATGGAGAAGAGTATGGATAGTATTAAACAGATACTGAGTAGGAATAGGAAGGCCATGCTCCTAGACGAGTGGCTGGCTAAGGAGCTGGTCAACGCTGGATATTCACGGGTATCCGTCGTGGCATCGCCTAAGGAGGGGCTGGGCACAAAGATAACGATCTATGCAGCCAGGCCTAGCCTTGTGATAGGCCGTAGGGGTAGCAGGGTGAGGGAGCTTGTTAAGAAGATCGAGGAGGTCTTCGGCTATAAGAATGTAAATATCACGGTTCAGGAGGTGGAGGAGCCGGAGCTCGACCCTAGGATAATGGCCTGGCAGATAGAGAGGCAGTTGACTAGGGGGGTTCGATACAGGAGGGTCGGGATCTGGGCGATCAATGTAATCAAGAATGCGGGTGCATATGCTGCGGAAATCGTCATATCTGGTAAGCTTAGGACTGTCAGGGCAGCCTATCAGAAGTTCAAGTCAGGGGATATACTGAAGAGTGGTGAGCTGGCCGAGAGGCTTGTGGAGACGGCTAAGAGGCCGGTCCTAACCAAATATGGTATAATCGGTGTCAAGGTATCAATTATGAGGCAGTCCTTGAAGGAGTATCTCGAGTCTCTAAAGGGTGGTGGTGATGAAGAGTCTGGAGGAGTTGAGGGAGAAGAGTAACGAGGAGTTGATAGAGATTCTGTTGGAGCTGGAGGAGGAGCTCTTCAGGATTAGAAGGGTTATAGCCTCTGGTGGACAGGTGGAGAAGCCGGGTAGGGTTAAGTATATCCGTCGGCAGAGGGCCAGGATATTAACTATCCTTAGGGAGCGGGGTGTGAAGCTATGAAGACGTTGTATGAGAAGACGCTTACAGGTAGGGAGGTCGAGATACTAACGTCCCCAGATAGGAGGCTGGCCGGGCTGAGAGGACTGGTCCTGCTTGAGCAGGAGAACATCCTCCATATCAGGGTTGGAAATAGGGTTGTGAAGATTCCTAAGAAGGATCTTGTTCTAAAGGTTTATGAGGATAGTTCGTATAGAATCTTGTCATACCCGGAGTTTGAGGGTAGCTATATAAGGAGGTTGAGGAGGCTATGAAGGCTGGTAGTAAGGTTCGAGACCCAGGTCTAGGCTTCCCCCTGCCCAAGAAGACGTGTAACGATCCGAACTGTCCATATCATGGGACGCTTAAGGTCAGGGGTATATTGCTGGAGGGTAAGGTAGTCAGCGCCAAGATGAATAAGGCAGCTGTCATTATGCGTGAATATCTCCATTATGTTAAGAAGTATAGGAGGTATGAGCGTAGGAGGAGTAGGATCACAGTATATGTCCCCCCATGTATAGATGTCTTCGAGGGGGATGAGGTGGTCGCGGGGGAGTGTAGACCGATAAGTAAAACTATATCTTTTGTCGTGGTGTATAACAAGAGCCGAGGGTGATCGTGATGGGGAGGATACTCTATGGGGTGCTGGTTAAGAGGCAGAGGATAACGAGGGCAGTCCCTGTGGGGAGCATCGTTAACTGTGCAGACAATAGTGGTGCCAAGAAGCTTAAGGTTATCCAGGTGGTTGGGTATAAGGGTAGGCTGAAGAAGAGGCCTGCTGCCTGTGTAGGGGATCATATCAAGGTTAGTGTGTATCAGGGCCCCTATAGGCTGAGGAAGCAGGTTCTAGACGCTGTTCTGGTTAGGCAGAAGTTCCCGATTAGGAGGCCGGATGGTACGAGGGTTATGTTTGAGGATAACGCTGCTGTGCTGATAACGCCTGAGGGTAACCCGATGGGAACTGAGATAAAGGGGCCGATAGCCAAGGAAGCCGCTGATCTCTGGTCCCGTATAGCTAGTATGGCTACGATCATCGTTTAAAGGTGGTGTGTATGGCTAGTAAACAGTATAGTAGGAAGCCTTCCAAGCAGAGGAAGCGATTCTTCAACGCGCCTAGCCATAGGAGAGCCAAGATAATGTCTGTCCACCTATCCCCGGAGCTTAGGGAGAAGTATGGCCGCCGCTCCTTCCCAGTGAGGGTCGGCGACACTGTGAGGATAATGAGGGGTGACCATAAAGGTGTGGAGGGCAAGGTGATCAGGGTTGATAGGAAGAAGTATAGGGTTTATGTCGAGAACGTATATAGGGAGAATAGCCGTGGTGATAGGGTGAACATCCCTATCCACTACTCCAACGTGATGTTGGTGGATATCGATCTCTCTGATGAGTGGAGGCGTAGGAAGCTGGAGGGTGGTGAAGGTGGCTAGGAAGGGTGGTAGGAGGGCTCTCAAGAGGCTTGCCGCCCCAATTACATATAGGGTTCCTAGGAAGACTGGTAAGTGGGTTGTTAAGGCGTCTCCCGGGCCTCATCCAGCGGATAAGTCTATCCCCTTGGCTATTCTCCTCAGGGATGTCCTAGGCATAGCTAAGAACCTACGTGAGGTCAGGTATATACTCAGGAAGGGATATGTTAAGATTGATGGCCGCCCCATAACAGATTATAAGTGGCCGGCCGGCCTGATGGATGTCATCGAGCTAACACCAGTCAATAGGTTCTATAGGATCCTACCGGCGAAGAAGTATCTCATCCAGCCGGTGGAGATAGGGGCTGAGGAGTCGTCTATAAAGCCTCTAAGGATAAAGGTAAAGACAATGGTTAAGGGTGGTAAGATACAGCTCACGATGCATGATGGGAGGAACTTCCTTGTGGAGCCGGAGACCGACTTGGCTAAGCTGAGGCCGGGGGACTCCATCATATATGACCTTGTTAAGAAGGAGGTTTTGGAGACCCTACCCCTCTCAGAGGGATACCTAGGCCTTGTCACCGGTGGTAGTAAGATTGGGGTTGTCGGTGAGATAAAGGGTATTAGGAAGCCTGACCCGTTGAAGCCTAAGCTCGTGAAGCTGGCTACAGATCTGTATGGAGAGTTTGAGACTATATTCGACTATGTATTCGTTGTTGGTAGGGATAAACCATACATCAACATTCCGTGAGGTGGTTTGGGGTGTCCGTGGAGAGTAGTGTAGAGAAGAAGAGGAATGTGATGGAGGAGGTACGTGTGGAGAAGGTCGTCGTACATATCTCTGTAGGTGGTGACTGGGAGCGTCTCCAGAAGGCTGTTAAGCTCCTCGAGATCTTGACTGGTAGGAAGCCAGTCGTTAGGAGGGCTAAGAAGACCATCAAGGCATTTGGGATCAGTAGGAAGCAGCCTATATCGACCATGGTTACCCTTAGGGGTGAGGAGGCGGAGGAGTTTCTGAGGAGAGCATTAGAGGCCGTTGATAATAAGGTCAAGGCGTCATCATTCGATGGGATGGGTAACGTGGCCTTTGGGATAAAGGAGCATCTGATGCTTCCAGGCGTGAAGTATGACCCTGAGATCGGGGTATTTGGTATGGATGTGATTGTTCATCTCGTTAAGCCTGGCTATAGGGTTAAGCTTAGGAGGTATAGGCGGTCTAGGCTGGGTAAGAGGAATATAGTTACTAGGGAGGAGGCCATAGAGTTTATGCGTAGCCGGTTCGGAGTGGAGGTGGTTGAGTGATGGGGGTAAAACACGTTGAGAGGAGGTATGGGAAGGGTAGTAGGAGATGTATAAGATGTGGGACTCATGTAGCGGTTATCCAGAAGTATAAATTGATGCTGTGTCGGAGATGTTTTAGGGAGGTTGCATACGAGCTCGGCTTCAAGAAGTATATGTAGGGTGGTGCCGAGATGGTGCAGCTAGATATAATCAGTAACATGATGTCGGCGATCAAGAATGCGGAGGCTGTTAGGAAGAAGGAGGTGGTTATATATCCAGCCTCAAAGTTCGCCCTCGAGATACTTAAGCTACTCAAGAGGGAGGGGTATATTGAGGATTTCCAGCTGATTGAGGATGGCCGTGGAAATAAGATACGTATACTCCTGAACGGCTATATCAACGACTGTAAGGCGATCAAGCCGCGCTTCCCGGTCAGTAAGGATGAGATACCTGAATATGTGAAGCAGTTCCTACCGTCGAGGGATATTGGGATACTCATAATCTCGACCCCCCAGGGCGTGATGACTCATAACGAGTGTCTTGAGAAGGGTATTGGTGGAGTGTTGGTGGCATATGTATACTGAGGAGGTGGCTGGGATGGCGGAGAAGATACATAGGGATTCTATAGAGATACCTGAGGGGATAGAGGTTGAGGTTGTGGATGGTAAGAAGGTTATTGTACGTGGGCCTAAGGGAAGTGTTGAGAAGGACTTCTCGAAGACTCCTGCATACCTGAGCCTAGAGGATGGAAGGGTTGTTGTGGAGGTTAGGTGGAAGGGGAAGAGGGGCTTCGCCCTGCTAAACACGATCCTTAGTCATCTAAAGAACATGTTTACAGGTGTGACTAAGGGCTATGTCTATAAGCTGAAGGCCTACTACATCCACTTCCCGATAGACGTCTACGTCGATGGTGATTACGTGGTTATCAAGAACTTTGTGGGTGAGAGGGGGCTTAGGAAGGCTAGGATACTCCCAGGTGTCAAGGTGGATGTTGTAAAGAAGGGTGGGGATATAGACCTCGTAGTTACAGGCATCGATAAGGAGGCTGTTGGGCAGACAGCGGCTAATATCATGCAGGCCACTAAGATTAAGAATAAGGATCCCCGTGTATTCTTGGACGGGATATACCTATATGAGAAGGGTGTTGGTGATGGTTAGGAAGAGGCCTAGACTTACCGAGGAGGAAAGGAGGCTTCTCGAGCTTAGGAATGAGATGAATAGGTCGAGGCCTGAGTTTATCAGGCAGGAGAGCTGGCGATATGTACGTGTGAAGAAGAGCTGGCGTAGGCCACGTGGTATAGACAGTAAGATGCGTCTAAAGAAGAAGGGTAAGCCGCCCCTAGTCTCGATAGGCTATAGGGGGCCTAGGCTTGTAAGGGGGCGCCACCCCACGGGCTTTGAGGAGGTATTGGTATATAATCCGGACGATCTGGATAAGGTGGATCCTGAGAGGCAGGCCGTCAGGATAGCTGGCTCCGTAGGTAGGAAGAAGAGGATGGAGATAATAGCCAAGGCGGATTCTCTAGGTATTGTGGTTTTGAATAGGAGGTTGTAGGGCCATGCCTAACCTGAGGAGTAAGAGGGAGCTTATAGCTAGGTATCTAGGCGTGGGTGTGGACAGGGTCTGGATAGACCCTGAGAATGCTGATGAGGTTCTCGACATAGATACTAGGGAGGATGTAAGGATACTGCTGAGGAGGGGTATAGTAAAGGTCAAGCCGGTTAAGGGGCAGAAACATGTGGTGGAGAAGAGGAAGCGTGGATATGGTAGTAAGAAGGGTAAGAAGACTGCTAGGGCGCCTAGGAAGAGGCTCTGGATAGAGAGGGTGCGTGCTCAGAGGAAGCTGCTCAGGTATCTAAGGGATAAGGGGTTGATCACTAGGAGGGAGTACCGCACACTGTATATGCGTGTCAAGGGCGGGATGTTTAGGAGTAAGGCCCATCTCCTGGAGTATATTAAGGAGCATATTTGGAGGGTTAGGGGTGAGTAGGTATGCCTGGGGCTAAGGGTCCTAACTATGTAGTTAAGTTTAGGCGTTTGAGGGAGAGGAGGACCAACTACAGGCTTAGGTATAAGCTCCTGAAGAGTGGGCTACCCTTCTTCATAGTTAGACGTAGCCTGAGATATGTATATGTATCGATAGCGGAGCCTGCAATAGGTGGTGATAAAACCCTCTTCACCGTATCGTCTAAGATACTCCGTAAATACGGATTCCCAGCTTTGAAGAATACTTCAGCAGCCTATCTTACCGGCTATATAGCTGGGAGGATGGCTCTCCAGAAGGGTGTTGAGAAGGCTATAGTGAACCTGGGCTATGCATGGACTAAGAGGGCCTCCATCCCCTTCGCCGCCGCTATGGGGGCTATTGATGCTGGGCTGGAGATCCCTCTTGGCGAGGAGAAGGAGGTGGACTGGTCTAGGATTAGGGGTGAGCATATAGCTAGCTATGCGGAGAAGCTTAGGGAGGAGGATGAGGAGCTGTATAAGAAGAGGTTCTCGAAATATTTGGAGCGGGGCGTTAAGCCTGAGGATCTACCAAAAATATTTGACGAGGTGTTGGAGAAGATTAAGATGGAGTATGGGGGTGTAGAGGATGGCGAATAGGGTTGAGCCGCCTAATCTAGAGGAGTGGGAGCCTAAGACGAAGCTTGGGCAGATGGTAAAGTCCCAGATGATCTATTCATACGACTATATCCTGAAGAATGGCTATGTGGTGAAGGAGCCGGAGATTGTTAAGCTCCTGGTTCCTAACCTGGAGTATGAGGTCTTGGAGGTTAGGCTTGTCCAGAAGATGACTGACTCGGGTAGGAGGACGAAGTTCAGAGCTCTGGTGGTGGTGGGTAATAGGGATGGCCTTATAGGTGCTGGTGTGGGTAAGGCTCGTGAGGTTCCGGAGGCTATCAACAAGGCTTTGAATAACGCCCTCCTCAACCTCGTCCCGGTTAAGCGTGGATGTGGTAGCTGGGAGTGTGGATGTGGCACCAACCATTCACTGGCCCATGCATCCAAGGGTAGCTGGGGGAGTGTGGAGGTCACGCTTAGGCCTGGGCCTAGGGGCCTGGGAATCGTTGCAGGTGAGACTGCTAAGAAGGTTATCCAGCTGGCTGGTGTGGAGGATGTATGGGCGATAGCCTTTGGGGAGACTAGGACGCCTATATCATTCGCGATGGCTACTTATGACGCCCTGAGGAATACGTATAAGACTGTTTACCTACCTAGGAAGAAGGAGGTTGAGTAGCCATGCCCTCCCTACTAGTGATTAGGATTAGGGGCCAGCCAGATGTTAGGTATGATATTAGGGAGACCCTTAGAAGGTTTAGGTTGTTTAAGAAGTTCCACGCAACGATCGTTAGGGATACTCCTGAGATTCTAGGTATGTTGAAGAAGGTTGAGAACTATGTTGCCTATGGCCCGGTCTCTCCTGAGGTTATTAAGGAGCTCCTGCTTAAGAGGGGGCGGCTAATAGGGAATAAGCCGTTGACGGAGGAGTATGTGAGGGAGAAGCTGGGGATGAGTATTGATGAGTTGGCTGAGAAGATCTATAGTGGGGAGATTAGCCTGAAGGATATACCCGGCCTAAAGCCCGTCTTCCGTCTACATCCTCCCCGAGGGGGTTTCAAGAAGTCTACTAAGCTACATGTCAAGATGGGTGGGGAGCTGGGTAGGAGGGATGATATAGAGAAGCTTGTTGTCAAGATGGTCTGAATCGTATTTATTTACCTACTCAGCTCTTTAGGAAATTATAAATAATTAGGTGGGTGAGTCGGGATGCCCCATAGGCTTAGGAAGACTCGGTGGAGGCGTGGCAGTAGGACGCATGGTTATGGCCGTGTAGGCCAGCATAGGAAGTCCGGCGATAGGGGTGGTTATGGCCTGGCCGGGCTTAGGAAGCATAAGAGATTCTATATGATGAAGTATATGCCTGACCACTTCGGTAAGCATGGCTTTGTATCTAGGTTTCCTAGGAAGAGGTCTATCTCCGTCTCGGATCTCGAGAGGTTTATAGACATGGGTATGGAGGAGGTGGACCTAACAAAGCTGGGTTTTGACAAGCTGGTTAGTAAGGGTAGGATATCTAAGCCTATCAAGGTTATTGTTAGGGAGGCTACGGAGAGGGCTATCGAGAAGGTTAGGGAGGCTGGTGGAGAGGTTGTGCTCAGCGGGGCGGAGGCCGATTGAGCACTGTAAAAGCATTCTTTAGGAAGGTTGGCTCAGTACTGCCGGAGATTAAGAAGCCTGAGAAGAAGCTCTCCCTGAGAACTAGGATCCTATGGTCGGTACTGATCCTGGTCCTATACTTCATCATGGGTGGTATACCCCTATATGGTGTTACAAGCTCTCCCAATGACCCCTTCGCGGCCTTTAGGATAATCTTCGCCGCCACCACCGGTACCCTGCTGGAGCTGGGTATAGGGCCAATAGTCACGGCAGGCCTGATTATGCAGCTATTGAAGGGTGCTGAAATAATCAAATTTGACTTTACAGATCCTGAGGAGCGGGCTATATTCACAGCTGCGACCAAGTTCCTAACAATCATCGTGACTATTGTGCAGGCTTCCGCCCTCGTCATGAGTAACTATCTCCGCTTTGTCTCGACAAGTGTAAGTATCGTTATAATTACGTATCTCCAGCTGGTGATAGCTACCATCTTCGTCATGCTTATGGATGAGGCTGTGCAGAAGGGGTGGGGTATCGGGAGTGGTATAAGCCTATTCATAGCTGCTGGGGTTGCCAAGACGATTTTCGTAAACCTGTTCAGCCCGATAGTGATAAACTTCGGGGATTTCTCGGAGCCTCTGGGCCTGGTTCCACTTATTATACAGAAGGCTTTCGAGGGGGATTTCACCCGTGTATGGGTTAGGGAGGGTAACTATCCCAGTATGTTGAGCTTCCTAATGACTATAGCGGTTATTATCATTATTCTCTATGCGGAGGGTGTGAGGATAGAGCTCCCAATATCCCATGCCAGGTTCAGGGGTATTAGGAGTGTATATCCGGTGAAGCTTCTATACGTCTCTAACATCCCAATAATCCTGGCGTCTACACTCATCGCGGATCTCAATATACTGGCGAATGTGATTTGGAACAACCTTAATCCGGATGGAACGGATCCACTCCTAAACATGATTGTATATTTCGAGACTGGTGAGAACGGTACCCTGGTGTTGAAGGGTGGGATACTATACTATTTGATCGGCCCCACAGACGTCTTCCAGGCTATTGAGGACCCGATCAGAACCGTAGTATTCATCATATCCATGACTATAATGGCTGTGATCTTCGCCTATCTCTGGGTCGAGGTTGGTGGCCTATCATCCGCTAGCGTGTCCCAGCAGTTGATCGACAGTGGTATGCAGGTACCCGGCTTCAGGAGGAGGGCATACAGCGTAAACCTTATTCTAAGCAAATATATCCCTACTGTGACGCTTATTGGCGGGCTTTTCGTGGGTATAATAGCCTCTGTCTCCCAGATACTAGGTGTCTTCGGAGGAGGCATGGGTATCCTACTTATGATTGATATCATGATGAATCTGTACCAGGCCCTCCTAAGGGAGCAGCTAGAGGAGTACTACCCAGCGATCACAAGGCTTATAAAAATCTAGGGGTGGGTAGGATGGGCATAGCCATCATCGTGGGAGTACCTGGTGTAGGGAAGACTACCGTGCTTAATGGTGCTGTGAAACGTCTAAGCGAGAAGTATAGCATAAAGCTAGTCAATTATGGCGATGTTATGTTGGATATCGCTAGGAGTGAGGGGCTTGTCAATAATAGGGATGAGATGCGGTTGTTGTCAATCGAGGATCAGCTTAGATTACAACGGGACGCAGCCGCTAAGATAAGTCGTGAGGCTGAGGAGGCGGATCTCCTTATACTGGATACCCATCTATTTATAAAGACGCCTAGGGGTAGATGGCCAGGTTTGAGTGAGAATAACCTGCCATACCTAAAGGGGGTTAAGCAGCTAATTCTTGTTGAGGCGGATCCAAAGGATATAGTCAGTAGGAGGGAGAGGGATAAGTCTCGACGCCGCTCCGATTATGGAGGAGCGGAGGAGGTCGCCGAGGATCAGAAGTACAACCGGTTGATGGCTGCCAATATATCGATAAGGTATGGCTGCCCAGTATACATTCTAAGGAATGAAGAGGGGGATGTTGAGACCGCTATAGAGGAGCTATACAAGCTACTTAGTTCCGTGATTTCTGAGGGGTGATCCCGTTAAATGTCTCAGGAGCTAGTGGCTATAGGGGTCATAACGCTATTCGCGGTCATAACGAACGTACTCAATACCTTTGTGACCATTAGATTCGTGTATACCCCTGACTTTATAGAGAAGAGGAGGCAGGTCCAGAAGGTGAGGGAGGAGTATAAAAAGGCTTTAATGTCTAAGGATGAGAAGCAGATAAAGAAGCTGGAGCAGAGGATCAACGCCATTAAGAAGATAGAGTCAGAGCTTACTATGAAGACCTTCAGGATCATGCCCCTATCGCTTGGTATATTCTACATATTCTGGTGGCTCATGAGTGGATGGTACTCCGACCTCGGGAACTTTGTCTATCTACCCTATATACTACCCTTCGTAGGCACCAATATGAACTTCCTCTCATGGTATATCTTCGCATCTATAGTATTCGGCGCCCTATTTAGACGCCTATTCTACCCCAAAATGTGAATATTTGCCTAGGCGGCGTGATGTGGGGATGGCGGATATAATAGTAACGATATCTGGGTTCCATGGTGTGGGTAAGTCTACCCTCGCACGATATATATCCGATAAGTATGGGTTGAGGAGGGTGTCCTCGGGGGAGATCTTTAGGAGGCTGGCTAGGGAGAAGGGATACACCTTGGAGGAGTTCTCCAAGATCGCTGAGAAGGAGGAGTGGGTGGATAGGCTGATTGACAATACTGTGGTGGAGGAGTGTAGGAGGGGTGGGTGTGTAGCAGATGGACTATTGACAGGCTTCTTCCTCAGGGATGTTGCTAGTCTAAAGATATGGTTGAAATGTCCCCTGGAGATCAGGGTTAGGAGGATCGCTGAGAGGGAGGGTAGGCCTATAGAGGAGGTTTATAGGGAGACCCTTGCTAGGGAGGAGAGTGAAATCAGAAGGTTTAGGGAGATGTATGGGATAGATGTGACGGATCTCTCGATATATGACTTGGTGATAGATACATCTAGAATATCCCTGGAGGGGCTCTATAGGGTTGTGGACGCTGCGTTGATGGATGTCTTGGATAGGGTGGGCCGCGATGGGTAGCCTGGACGAAGCCTTTAAATGGATGGGTTTAAGGGAGGGTTTCAGGGTTATTGATGAGGATGTTGATCTAGGTGCTGGTATACATCCCCTTGAGAGGAGTGGTAGGGAATATATTTCCAAGGGTGTTGTGAATCTTGATAAGCCTAGGGGGCCTACTAGTCACCAGGTAGCTACTTGGGTACGTAGGTTATTGGAGGTTGGTAAGACTGGTCATGGGGGGACTCTCGACCCAGCCGTGTCGGGTGTCCTTCCCATAGGTATTGAGAAGGCGACGCCTGCGATCAGGTATGTTGTGGGGTCGGCGAAGGAGTATGTAGGTATTATTAAGCTTCATGGCGATGTGGATGATGAGGAGCTTGACCATGTTCTTACGATGTTTAGGAAGGGTAGGATATACCAGAAGCCCCCCTTTAGGAGCTCTGTGAGGAGGAAGCTCCGCACTAGGGAGATCTATAGCTTCGAGGTCTTGGAGAGGGAGGGGAGGGATCTACTGTTCAGGATAAGGTGTGAATCCGGCTTCTATGTCAGGAAGTTGGCGCATGATATTGGGCTGATCCTCGGTGTTGGGGCCCATCTAGATGAGCTTAGACGTACCGCTGCCGGTCCTTTCGATGAGTCCACGATTGTTAGCTTCTATGAGCTCTACGCTGCTTATAAGCTTTTTAGAGAGGGTGTTGAGAAGGCCGTTAAGAAGACTATTCTTCCCTACGAGTACATCTTCAGGGACTATCCGAAGATAGTTGTTAAGGACTCTGCAGTGGCGTCTATAGCCTATGGGGCGCAGCTCAAGAGGCCGGGGGTATACGCTGTATCGGGGAGTTTTAAGGCGGGCGATATAGTCGCCCTTTTCACAAAGAAGAGCGAGTTGGTGGCTACTATTAGGGCGCTGGTATCGCTGGATGAGTTGTTGGGGATGGAGCGTGGGCAGGTGGGCGAGACGGAGAGGGTCTTCATAGAGCGTGACCTATACCCGAGGATGTGGATAAGGAGGGAGGGCTAGAGAGCTGGTTAGAGAGGGTTAATCATTATTAGGAGCTAGCCTCCATACTGATTTTTAGCTGGGCCGGGATGCCCGAGTGGACCAAGGGGTCGCCGCATCGGCCTAGGCCTGGAGATGCTCGGGATAGCCGATGGGGCTCTGCCCCGCGTGGGTTCGAATCCCACTCCCGGCGCCATTATCCTAATATCTCCCTAGCCATCCTGGTGAATCCGTCTATATAGGTAGTTGGCCTACCCACATCTACCCTGTCGTCGCTATCTATTTCTATGGCTATCCCCATGGCCCACTCCCTGATCATGTCTCTTATGGGGTCTACTAGTTCCCATTTTCTCCCCTTCTCCTCGTATCTCGCCATGTAGCTGAATACTTCTATAGGGACTCTGTATATAGCTATTACTGCAAGGTTGGATGGGGGGTTTCGTGGCTTCTCAACTATATCGCTGATCAGGTATATTCCAGTATCTATCTCCTTACCCATGATTACTCCGTAATGCCTTGGATCCTCAACTTTCTCAACATATGTTGATATTGGGGCTTGGTGTTCTGTGGCTGTCTTTATAAGTCTCGAGACATAGTTTTTCCCATCTCGATCCAGTATGTAGTCATCCCCAGTATGTATAATGAAGTCTCCATCAACATATTCCCTGGCTAGATATACCGCTGGGCCGAACCCCCTCGGAGTGTCTTGGTATGCCATCTCAATATCCATCTCGTCAAGTATCCTATGGAGATCCTCTAGTATATCCGCCTCCCCAGTCTTCCCCTCTCTATATAGGGTATTTAGAAGATCCTCGTCCTTTGATAGGTACCTCTCTATAGCGGTCTTTTTAGGGGAGGATACTATAACCAGGTGTCTGATGCCGGCCCCATAGAGCTTGGATAGGACGGCGTGTATAACAGGTATAACGGCTATCCTACCTCCATATCTCACGGGTAGTGGGAGGAGTTCCTTGGGGACAGCCTTTGTTATTGGGGTCATCCTCGTACCTATGCCGGCTATGGGGAGGACTGCGGTCTCCACACTCATCTCATATCTCCAATGATTAGGACGGGCCTGAAAAATACATGGTCTATTTCTTGGAGCCCCGGGCGGGATTTGAACCCGCGTCCTCCGGCTTACCAAGCCGGCGCTCTACCACTAAGCTACCGGGGCATGCGCTAGAATATTTTATCCCCAGAATCTTTTTATTGGTTTTGCTATATTCATAGGCTTCTAACTGTTCTCCACAGCTTGTCCCCCTTGTAATGGAGGTTCTTCACTATCTTTCCCTTCTCACCGATGTCGGATTGGTTTAGTAGGGCTAGTCCGATGGCTATGGGCGTCCCCTGGAATCTTATGAGGACTAGCTTATCCTTAACTAGGTTGTCATGGCTAGTGATGCCGGGGGCCATGAGGTCAGCGCCTCTGAGGACCGCCTCGGCGGCGCCTCTATCAACCTCTACCCACCCATCGATATCTACGCAGCCTATGGTCTCTAGGAAGGGGTAGAGCAGCTTCTCCCTCTGTATAACGACTAGTCTACACCCGTCTTCAAATATGTATATCTTGTTTTCGTCGATACTTGTCGTGAACCCCCTCCTAAATTCTGTCTTAGGCTTCGCCCCCGCTCTTGTAAGGAAGGTGAGGATCTTCTCCATCTTCTTGTGGCTAAGTGGCTGGATCGTCGGCATCGCTACCTATCCACCAGTTCCTTGTAGATGTTTTAGTGGGGCCGGTGGGATTTGAACCCACGACACCCCGGTTTCTATTGTTTTCTTCAGCCGGGTGCTCTCCCAGGCTGAGCTACGGCCCCTCTAGTCAAAATTAGTCTTATACACCCCTTAAAATAGTTATGTCGCGATGTACCGACTATGACTGTAGCTACTCCCCAGTAATGTTAAATAGAGGGGGTATCGAATCTCTAATTTAGTTGCCGCCGTAGCTCAAAGGTGGAGCGCCCGGCTCATAACTAGGACGTTATGAGCTATGACCCTCTGGGGATGATGTGGGAGACCGGGAGGTCGCGGGTTCGAATCCCGCCGGCGGCACCAGGGAATTACTCCTCCCACATTCTCTGCCTGTCTTGGAAGGCTCAGAGATAAGTAGATCTATGAATGGTCGGGTATAGTAGTAACTTCTTCGTTGTTTTTTGTGGGTCGATAGGATTCTGGTGGACCCGGGGGGATTTGAACCCCCGCCACCCGCGTGCGAGGCGGGCGTTCTACCATTAAACTACGGGCCCTTCAAAACATGTTTGTCCTCTATACATGCCTATAAAGAATACTATGCCTAGACGTCGTTTCCATCTCTGTATGGCTTCCTATTTTATTAAGAGCTGTTGTGGTGTCTAAGTATTAGTGTCAGGGTGTTGGTAAGATGGTTAGTGTTAAGGACGTCCCATATGATGTCCTTATAGATAAGCTGGCCAAGTACATCAAGGAGAATGTCAAGGAAGTCTCTCCCCCTGAGTGGGCACTATATGTTAAGACCGGGCCTTCTAGGCAGCGTCCACCAGATAATCCAGACTGGTGGTATGTTAGGGCAGCGTCCATTCTTAGAAAGATATATCTCTATGGCCCCCTCAGCATTAATGATCTTAGGAGGATGTATGGTGGGAGGAAGGATAGGGGTGTCAAGCCTGAGCATTTCTATCCTGCTGGGGGGGCTATAATAAGGAATATCTTGAAGCAGTTGGAGGCAGCTGGCCTGGTGAGTAAGACTAAGGAGGGTAGGATACTTACTCCCCAGGGTAGGTCGCTTCTAGACAAGCTCTCTGCGGAGATTAGTAAGGAGCTTGGCCTTAAGAAGTGGTATGAGCTCTACTCGCTCGACGAGGGTGAGTAGTATGCAGGAGCCTGTGAAAGGCGACGATGAGGCTAAGCGTAGGGAGGAGGCAATTAAGGAGGCAGTTTTACGAAGGTTTCTAGAGCCTAAGGCTAGGGAGCGACTTAATAATTTAAGGCTCGTTAATCCCGACCTAGTTGTTGAGATCCGAGAATTTATTTATAACCTGGCCGTCTCAGGTAGATTGAAGAAGCCTCTATCGGATGAGGAGCTGAAGTCGTTGCTCCATAAGATTCAGAGTAGTCGTAGGAGGGAGTATAGGTTTAGGGGGTTGTGGTGAGATGGCGAGGTATAAGGATCCCGCCTTCAAGAATAGGCTGGCCAAGGCCTATAAGAGTAATCGAGCTCCACCCGTATGGGTGATAGCTAAGACTAATGGGAGGGTCAGGACAAATCCTAAGAGGAGGCATTGGAGGAGGAATAAGCTTAAACTGAGGACAAAAGAGGGGTTCTTCGACTGAGGTGGTGATCAATGTCTGAGGAGGAGAGGCTGGATAAGGTGGAGGTATCCGAGGAGCCTACCGAGGAGGCCGTGGAAGAACCTATTGAAGAGAGGGTAGAGCTGGGGAGGGAGCTGATCCCCGAGGACGTCACTATACGTTTGGAAAGGGTCTATATAGTTCCTCTATGGCGTTCATGGGTTAGGAAGAGGGGGATTAGGAGGGCTAAGAAGGCAGTGAACTATCTACGTAGATTCATATCTCGTCATATGAAGACACCTGACGTGAAGATCTCTGAGGAGGTCAATAGATACATCTGGAGGAACGGTATTAGGAACCCGCCTAGACGTGTAAAGGTTAGGGTCCTACTCGGGGATGACCAGGTGGCCTATGTCTTTCTAGAGAAGGGTGGCAATGAGGTAGATGCTTAGGCTCAAAGTCTTTGGCTCCCCCAATATAGGCCTCTACCTAGCGGCTACTAACAGGTATTTTCTCTACCACTCCCAGATACCTAGGCATAAGGTGGAGATGATCTCTAAGGAGTTGGATGTAGAGGGTATTCAGATACCCCTAATCGATACCGTGATAACGTCGCCCTTCCTGGTTTGTAACAGTAATGGGGTTGTTGTTCCGGACCTGTTTGAAGAGTATGCGTATAAGGCGCTTAGGGAGGCTTTGGAGGCTAGGGGGGTCTCCCTAGGTGTTGTCGATCATAAGTATAATGCTCTTGGCAACACGATAGTTGCCAATGATAAGGGTGCTGTCGTCTCGCCAGTTATTCCTCTTCATATAAAGAGGCTGATAAGTGATGTCTTGGACGTGGAGGTATCTACCTCTACTGTGGGGAGGTTCAGCTATACAGGCTCCCTAGTAGTGGTTAACAATAGGGCTGGTCTGGTGGCCCCGGTTATCCATGAGGATGAGAAGCTGCTCCTGGAGGACGTGCTTGGTGTTAAGCTTTACGAGGGGACTGTCAACGGTGGTGTGGAGTTTATTAAACTAGGCCTTGTTGTTAATGATTATGGCGTGCTTGTGGGCGACTCGTCACAGGGTCCAGAGCTGATGAATATATCCACCATATTTGAGGGTGTCGAGTATGTCCCTGGAGGAGAGGATATCGAGTCTAATCGTTGAGCAGAGGAACATAACTAGGATCATGGAGAGCCTCTATAACGAGGTGGTGACACTACAGTCATCCCTAGAGGATAGGAGGAACGCCCTCCGCTTTCTTGAGAAGTATGGCTCGGTGGAGGAGGATATGGATGTACTCTTCCCAGTCGGTGGCGGGCTTTATCTAAGGGCTGTTATACAGCCGAAGTCAAAGATCTTCAGGTCTGTAGGCGCCGGTGTATATCTCACAGATGACGTCTCCAAGGTCATTGATGTTCTGAAGAAGAATATTGAGGATCTTGAGAAGGCTCTCGAGGAGAGGAATGAGTTGTTGGAGAGGTATCGAGCTAGATATGACGAGATAACCGCAGAGTTGTCGGAGCTCTATTTCAAGCTGCAGGGTGGGGAGAGGAGGAAATAGGGGTGTTCAGGAATTTTAGGGAGGGTCTTAGGAGGATCGTTGATAAGGTTGGTTACACAGAGATCACTCTGGATAGGCTGGAGCGTTTAAGGGACGATATCCTCATGTTCCTACTCGAGAACGATGTGGCCTATGACGCCGCGGAGAAGTTTATAGAGAGCTTCTTCGAGTATCTACGGGGGGCTAGGGTCAAGAGGTTCAGCAATATGAGTGAAGTTGTCTTCAGCTATATGAAGACTTATATGTTGGAGACCTTCTCGAGACTCGAGTACGGAGACCTCTCAACCATGAGGGGTGGAGAAGAGCCTCTAAAGATACTGGTTGTCGGGGTTAATGGGACGGGGAAGACTACAACCATTGCTAAGATGGCGTATAGATGTAGGCAGGCCGGGCTTAAGCCCCTACTAGTCTGTGCAGATACATTTAGGGCCGGGGCGATCGAGCAGTTGAGGTTGCACGGCACTAGGGTCGGGGTGGATGTCTATGCCTCTGAATATGGTCATGATCCGGCCGCGGTTGCCTATGACGCGGTGCAGCATGCAGTGGCTAGGGGATATGACCAGGTGATTATAGATACTGCTGGGAGGCAGCACTCGAACGTGAATCTGATGGCCGAGTTGGCTAAGATACGCCGTGTCACGGAGCCGGACGTGACACTACTTGTTCTGGACGCGTTGACAGGGTCCGACGCTATTAGGCAGGCTGAGGAGTTCGATAGAGGGGTTGGTGTGGATACATATATCTTTACGAAGGTGGATGCTGATGTCAAGGGGGGAGCTATACTAACCACCGCCTTTGTGAATCCGAAGCCTATCGTATACCTCGGTGTTGGGCAGGGATACGGCGATTTAATACTTTTTAAGGCTAATCTATTCGTCGATCAGCTCTTCTCATGAGGGGGGATGTATGCACCTACTCTCGATATGGGACCTGTCCAGGGAGGAGATCCTGAAACTGGTCTTCCTGACTGAGGAGATAAAGTATGGATATATAGATGTGGAGGGTGTCCTAGAGGGCTATACCATGGGTATGATATTTGAGAAGCCGTCTACCAGGACTAGGGTCTCCTTCGAGGTGGCTATGAACCAGCTTGGAGGTAGGGCTCTCTACTTACCCACCTCTACGCTCCAGATGAGTAGAGGTGAGTCTATAAAGGATACGGTTAAGGTGCTGGAGAGGTATGTCGACATATTGATGGCTAGGGTCTATAGGCATGAGACTCTTGAGGAGATGGCGGAGCACGCGTCTATACCGGTTATAAACGGGTTATCCGACCGGGAGCATCCTGTCCAGATAGTGTCGGACATGTTCACCATATATGAGAGGTTTGGGAGGCTGTCGAGGCTTAAGATAGCGTTTATAGGGGATGGGGCTAATAATGTGGCTAGGTCCCTAGTAATCGCCTCAGCTATGCTTGGGCTAAACATATATGTAGCGGCCCCTAGGGAGTACTGGCTCCCGGAGGAGGAGTTGGAGAGGGTGTCTAGGCTGGCAAGTGAGAATGGAGGGGTGGTGAGATATACGGAGGATCCCTATGAGGCTGTTAAGGATGCGGATGTCGTCTATACAGACACCTTCGTATCTATGGGGATGGAGGATGAGGCTGCTAGGAGGCGCGGCCTCTTCCTGCCTAAGTACCAGGTGAATATGGATCTCATGTCACATGCCTCTCAGGACGCCGTGTTTATGCACTGCCTACCCGCGCATAGAGGGGAGGAGGTTGTTGATGAGGTTATCGACTCAGAGTATAGCATTGTCTATGACCAGGCGGAGAATAGGCTGCATACTCAGAAGACCATCATACTCTATCTCCTCGAGATGCTATAGTCACTCTAGGAACCATGTCTAGGAGGTATCTCGTAGTCTATACTGATAGGGATGAGGCTAGTATCAATCTCTATAGGGCTCTGGAGGAGGTTATGTATAGCCTAGAGGCAAACATCGACATTGAGTATCTAAAGATTGATGACCACCCGATCTATGCGGATCATGTTGACGAGGTTATAGGGGTTAGGCCCAGCCTAGTAATATTCCTATCCAGGCATAGTGCAAAGTCAGACACACCTACGATATCCGCCCATACGCCTGGGAATCCGGGTGATCAGAACCCCTATGGAGGGCTGCCTAGGTCGTTGCCAATGGCCTCTCCCTGCTTCATAGGGGGCTTCATAAGGAGGGCTTATCAAAACGTCGCTGTTAGTGGTATCGACTATGTGGTGACTCTGGAGGTCACTCATCATGGCCCGACGGAATTGTCGGCACCAGCAGTCTTCGTGGAGATAGGTCCTAAGCAGAGGAACTGGAACGATTCTAGCGCTGCCTATGTAGTCGCCAAGTCCCTTGTAGAGACGTTGGAGTCGCTTGATGATCAGACGTGTATACGTGCTGTCGGGTTTGGAGGGCCCCACTATGCCCCTATATTCACAAGTATGATCCTCAAGTCTAACTATGGATTCGGTCATATAATCTCCAAGTATGTCCTCGAATCCTGTGACGAGGATATTATAGAAATGGCTGTCGAGAGGAATGGGGGTGTCGATGTTGCGGTGGTTAACTGGAAGGGTTTGAAGGGTGGTATCCGTCAATGTGTATACTCCAAGCTTCAGGAGATGGGGCTGGAGACCATCCGAGTCTAGAGGCGCCATTAATTATATTATCTAGGACTATTAGTAGATGGGTAGAGGTGGGGATATAGTGCTCGACAAGTTGATAAATACTTTGAAGCTGGCCCGTAAACCGAGTTTCACAGAGTTTAAGGAATATAGTAAGCTTATACTCCTGGGAGTAGCTCTACTAGGCTCCATAGGATTCGTCATCTACATCGTCTTTGAAATATTCATAGTTGTGTGAAGGTGGTGTCGAGGGTGTCTGGGGAGACTAGTAAGAAACGGTTCTTCCTAGTGAAGACCGTGGGTGGTCAGGAGGAGGATGCTGCTAGGATAGCTGAGATGTATGTAAAGGCGTCCAACGGGAAGATTAAGATATATAGCATCATCAAGCCACCCGCATCCAAGGGCGAGTTAATCGTGGAGGCGGCTAGATACACGGATGTATACAATGCTTTCGAGGGGATAAAGAGCTTTAAGCGTATCCTACCAGGCCTGGTCTCCTTCGAGGAGATTAAGGAGTTGTTGACTGAGGAGGAAGAAGTGGAGCTCAATATTGGTGATGAGGTCGAGATAATCTCGGGGCCTTTCAAGGGTATGAAGGCTAGGGTTGTGAATATCAAGGATAAGGAGGAGATAGTTATTCATCTGAGCGATGCGTCTGCGGCCCCCATCCCAATTATATTATCCAAGGACTATGTTAGAAAGATTAAGTGAGGTGGTCGGGGTATGGGTGATAAGAAGCAGGTTATAGAGGCCCTCGTCTCGGGAGGAGCTGCTACTGCGGGGCCTCCACTGGGGCCTCAGCTAGGCCCGCTTGGGGTCAATGTTAAGGCTGTGGTGGATAAGATCAATGAGTTGACTGCTGACTTCAAGGGGATGAAGGTCCCTGTGAAGATCATAGTTGATGTAGAGACTAAGGAGTTCGAGGTGGAGGTGGGTATACCTACGGTCTCAGCCCTCATAGCTAAGGAGGCTGGTATAGAGAAGGGCTCTAGTGAGCCTGGCAGGGTATTCGTGGGTAACCTAACCTTTGACCAGGTCCTCAAGATAAGTAGGATTATTAATCAGAAGATAGGGCTTGATAACCTAAAGTCTGTAGCTCTCCAGGTTATTGGGACCTGTGTGAGTATGGGGGTTAAGGTGGATGGGAAGGATCCTAAGCAGGTTACCAGGGAGGTTAAGGAGGGTAAGTACGATAAATACTTTGAAGACGTAAGTATTGAGACTTAGTTGGGAGGTGTGGATATATGTCCCTATCCCTAAGGGCGGTAAAGGTTGTTGATGAGGAGGCGCTTAGGAAGGCTATAAAGGAGGCGCTTGAGAAGAGTAAGCCTAGACGTTTTAGACAGTCTGTCGATCTTATAGTATCCCTCTCCGGCCTGGACCTAAAGAAGCCGGAGAATAGGATTAGGGCTGCTATAAGGCTTCCCCACGGTCCTTCTAAGCCTAGGAAGGTAGCTATGTTTGCCGAGGGTATAATGGCTCAGAAGGCTGAGGAGGCCGGGGTGGATAGGGTTATAAGTGAGAAGGAGTTGTTGGAGCTCCAGGGGCAGAAGAGGGCTATTAAGAAGCTGGCTAATCAGTACGACTTCTTCCTGGCCGAGCCTAAGATGATGGCTAATGTTGGTCGTGTAATGGGTTTCGCCCTTGGGCCTCGTGGGAAGATCCCACAGATCGTGCCTCCCAACGCTGATGTCAAGAGGATGGTCGAGGATCTCCGTAAATCGGTTCTGGTTAATGTTAGGAACAACCCTATGGTTCTAGTCTCTATTGGGCATGAGGAGATGGATATTGACCAGCTTGTTGAGAATGCGAAGGCCTTCTTAGAGGCCCTTTCCTCAAAGCTTCCTGAGAAGGCCGTGATAGACAGGATCTATGTGAAGACTACTATGGGTCCGGCTGTGAGGGTTATCTAGTGGGGTGTATATGGGATGAGCGTGGCTGCTAAGAGGGAGAGGAGGATCCCTGAGAAGAAGGTTAGGATGAGGAAGGAGTTTGAGGAGCTGCTTAGGAATAACCGCTACCTACTTGTTGTAGATGCGTATAGGCTGAAGGCATCTATGGCTAATGAGGTTAGGAGGCTCCAGCCGAAGCTTGGCTTCAGGATGAAGGGCGGTAAGATGCGTGTTCTGTTGAAGGCTATTGAGAATGTATATCCGGAGGCTGCTAAGGAGCTTGCCGACAAGCTTAGTGGTCAGCTACTATTCATATTCACCAATGAGAACCCCTTCAGGATAGCGTATGAGCTGGATAAGTTTGAGGTGGCTATGGAGGCCTCCCCTGGTGACATAGCCCCTGAGGACATCATCATACCGGAGGGTAACACTGGTATTCCTCCAGGGCCTGTGATAGGGGTCTTCTCGGCCCTGAGTATCCCGACGAAGATCGTTGCTGGGAGTATCTATGTGGCTAAGGACGTATTAGTTGCTAAGAAGGGTGATAAGATCTCGCCCAACCTGGCTAATATACTCTCGAAGCTAGGTATAAAGCCTATCAAGTCTAAGGTCTCGATAAAGTTTGCCTATGACTTTGTGGACAATATATTGATACCTAGGGAGCTGCTGATACCTGACATAGAGGCTATCAAGAGCGATATTGAGAAGGCGGCCCTCAACGCGTTTAAGCTGGCGATGGAGATAGAGTACATTACCAGCAGGACTATAGAGCCACTCCTACTAATGGCCATGAATAGGGCTAGGGCTTTGGCCGTTGAGGCGGAGTACATAGACAAGTCTACTATCGAGTACCTCATCACTATGGCTGTTGCCAGGGCTAATAGACTGGCATCAGAGGCTGGTATCAGTGAATAGCATATTTATATAGCGACTCCCAAGTCTAATTATAAGGTAAAGGAGGGATCCAGCCATGAAATACATATATGCGGCTCTGCTTCTACACGACGCCGGGAAGGAGATTAATGAGGAGAACCTTAGCAAGATATTCAAGGCTATAGGGGAGGATCCCGACGAGGCTAAGATAAAGAGTCTTGTTGCTTCGCTCGAGGGTATAAATATAGACGAGGTCTTGGAGAAGGCTGTGGCTATGCCGGTAGCGGCACCTGCAGCTCCAGCGCCTGCTGAGCAGCCGGCTGAGGAGGAGAAGAAGGAGGAGAAGCCCGCGGAGGAGGAGAAGGAGGAGGAAGAGGAGTCCTTCGAGGGTCTCAGCGCCCTCTTCGGCTAGCCCACCCGCTACACTAATTTTTCCCTCATACTCCCTACATACCTTTTATTGGTGGGCTGCCTTTGGAGTATGAGATCGATCCTAAAGAGTTCGACATTAGTTTTATGCGTGAGAATGGCTTTGTTAGGCGGCAGTGTAGGTCGTGTGGCTCATTCTTCTGGACACAGAACCCTGATCAGGAGCTATGTGGGGAGGCTCCTTGTGTAGACTACACGTTCTTCGACTCACCCCCCACTAGGAGGAGCTACTCTATCGGTGAGCTTAGGCGGGAGTTTCTAAGGTTTTTCGAGGAGAATGGCCACACCATTATCGATCCTTATCCGGTGGTCGCTAGGTGGAGGGATGACCTCCTAATAACTATAGCCTCGATAGCGGATTTCCAGCCCCATGTGACCTCAGGAATGTCCAGTCCACCGGCTAACCCATTGGTCGTCTCCCAGCCCTGCCTCCGCTTTGAGGATATAGATAGGGTGGGCTACACCTCTGGGAGGCATATGACTATCTTCGAGATGGGTGGGGCCCACGCGTTCAATGATAAGAGAAAGGGTGTGGAGATATACTGGAAGGATAAGACGATAGAGTATCACCACATCTTCGCAACTGAGAGGCTGGGAATACCCTCTGAGATGATAACATATAAGGAGCACTTCTGGGTTGGTGGTGGGAACGCGGGACCTGATGTAGAGGGTATAGTGGCTGGTCTAGAAGTTTCGACACTGGTCTTCATGAGGTATAGGATTGATGAGGAGGGTAGGCTCCACGACATACCTATATGGACTGTGGATACTGGGTATGGTATAGAGAGGTGGACCTGGCTCTCCCAAGGCACGTACTCATCCTTCGAGGCCATCTATGGAGAGATTAATGACTGGGTCCTACAGGCCCTCGATATAGATGTGGATAGGGATACGCTTAGAAGATTCGCTATTGTCAGCCCGAATCTTAAGGAGGAGGATCTACCACGGCTTGGGATTATCCTTGAGAGGGTTGGGCTTGGGGATAGGGAGCCCGATATCCGTAGGCTTATCTATGCCTATAAACTACTCGACCATAGTAAGGCGGCGATCTTCCTGATCAGTGACGGTGGGGTTCCATCCAATGTGCGGGAGGGGTATCTCACGCGTATGCTTCTGAGGAGGATCTTCAAGGTTGTTGATGAGCTGGGCCTGGATTATGAAGTTGTTTATAAACTATTTGAGAGGCAGGTGGGCTACTGGGGTAGGGACTTCCCTAGGGTGGCGGAGGCTGGCAGGATAATTCCTGAGATCCTAGATATTGAGATTAGGAAGTATCGTGAGATACTGAGGAATGTCCCTAAATATGTTAAGCAGCTCATGAGGAAGGGCTATAAACCTGGTCTGGAGATGTTGATAGAGCTATATGACTCCTACGGCGTACACCCAGACTACGTCAGGGGTCACCTCTTGAGGGAGTATGGAGTTGATCTGGAGGTTCCCCACAACTTTACTGAGCTTGTGGCCAGGAGGCATCTGGAGAGGTCTGTGGAGAAACATGTGGAGAAGAGGCCGGAGATACCTGATCTGCCTAGGACATCCAAGCTCTTCTATACGAACCAGTATATGGATCGGGCGAGTGCCAAGGTGCTGTGGATCAGCGGTAGGAGGCTTGTACTTGATAGGACGGTATTCTACCCCACGGGTGGTGGGCAGGTCCATGATACCGGGGTGATTAGGAGTGGTGATGTGGAGGCTCGTGTAGTGGATGTCCAAGATGTTGATGGGGTTGTTCTCCACATCCTTGATAGGGAGGCTCCATTCAAGCCTGGTGATGAGGTGTGGCTTGAGATCGACTGGCCACGTAGATACAGGATTATGAAGCACCACACATCTACCCATATCCTCCTATCCGCTGCTAGGCGGGCCCTCGGCCCCCATATCTGGCAGACAGGTGTCATAAAGCAGCCTGACTACGCCCATCTAGACATAACCCATTACAGGGGGCTTAGCCAGGAGGAGGTTAGGAGGATTGAGGAGATGGTTAACAGGATTATCAGGGAGGGGAGGGTGGTGCAGGCCAGCTATATGGATCGTGGGGAGGCTGAGCGTAGGTATGGCGTCACCATCTACCAGGGTGGAGTTGTGCCTGGTGAGAAGCTACGTATAGTGACTGTGGAGGATTGGGATGTGGAGGCCTGTGGAGGTACCCATGTTAGGAACACCTCCGAGATAACACTATTCAAGATAATAGGTGTAGAGAAGATCCAGGATGGTGTCCTTAGGATACAGTATGTGGCTGGTGATGCGGCTATAGAGACTCTTGAGAAGGGCTACGAGGCCTTGAAGAGCCTTTCCATGAGGCTATCCACAGGTATAGAGGATGTTCCTAGGAGGGTGGAGGAGCTCCTAAAGGAGATCGAGGATGTGGGGAGGAGGTATCGTGGGCTGAGGGAGGAGCTGGTGAGATGGATATCGGAGAGCTTAGCAGGTAAGGCTGAGGTGATGGATGGTTATAGGCTGGCGGTATTCTCCTATGACGATGTGGACATCGTGATTAAGGTTGGTGAGTATCTAACCGAGAAATATCCCGACACCATGTTTATCGGGGTGGCCAAGACTGGTAGGGGTGTAAACATAGTTGTGAGGATCGGCTCAAGCCTCGTGGGGATCGTCGAGCCTAGGAGGGTGGCGGAGGCATTAGGTGAGAAGTGTCTGGAGAGGTATGGGGGTAAGGGTGATGAGAGATACTACCGTATAGGGGGTGTGATGAGCTGTGGAGACAAAGATATAAACGAGGCTATACGTGAAATCATATATGATGTCTCGGGAGAAGGAAGGCTCTCCTCATGAGGAGTATCTGAGAAAGGTTCTTGAGAGGGAGGAACGCCTCTCTAGGGAGATTGTTGAGGAGGGGGTTTTTGAGGCGGACCCTGATGGGAGGCCTAAGATACTTGTTACCTTTCCATATCCCTATATGAATGGCTCCCTACACCTGGGCCATGCATATACATCTGGTAGGCTGGATGTATATGCGAGGTATAAGAGGCTGAAGGGCTTCAACGTCCTATATCCTTGGGCGTGGCACTGGACTGGGGAGGCTGTATATGGTACTGTTCATAGGCTGAGGATGGGTGACCAATCAGTTATAAGTAGGCTTGTCGACCTAGACGGCGTGGATCCGGAGGATCTTGAGAAGCTACAGGATCCAGTATACTTCGTCAAGTATTTCACGGAGAAGAATAGGCGGGTGGTCAAGAGGTATGGCTTATCGATAGACTGGAGGAGGGAGTTCCACACAACCAGTCTACACGAGCTTTATAACAAGTTTGTGGAGTGGCAGATTAGGCAGCTCTACAACAAGGGATACATTGTCCAGGGGAGCCACCCAGTGGTCTGGTGCCCCGTCGACCAGAGCCCCACCGGTGATCATGATAGGCTTGAGGGGGAGGGTGTCAGGCCCGAGGAGTACTACCTGATCAAGTTTAGGTTGGGTGATGCATATATAGTTGCCGGGACCCTAAGGCCGGAGACGATATATGGGGTTACAAATATCTGGGTCAACCCAGAGGCTAAATATGTCTTGGCTGATGTCGATGGGGAGAAGTGGATAGTTAGTAGTGATGCAGCGTATAAGCTTCAGAACCAGCTGAAGCGGGTGGAGGTGTTGGAGGAGTTTTTGGGGAGGGATCTTGTTGGTAAGTGGGCCGAGGCTCCATTGGTGGGGAGGAAGGTGCCTATCCTCCCAGCCGCATTTGTAGATCCAACCTCGATAACGGGTGTTGTCTACAGCGTACCTGCCCACGCCCCATATGACTATGCCGCTCTTAGGGATGTGGCTAGGGGGGTCTATGGGGAGGAGTTAGCGGCCATCGCTAGGGATATTAAGCCTATACAGGTCTTGGTTATCAGGGGTAAGGGGTTCGGCCAGTTCCCGGCTGTGGAGATCGTTGAGAGGATGGGTATCGAGAGCCAGAACGATCCTAGGCTTGAGAAGGCGACGAAGGAGATCTATCACCAGGAGTATGTGAATGGATATATGTTGGAGGATAACAGGTTTGTAGGCGGCCTGCCTACAGGTGAGGCTAGGGAGAAGACGTTCGAGATCCTCAGGGATATGGGCCTAGCGGATAAGATGTATGACCTCCCGGAACCAGTTATATGTAGATGTACCGCTAGATGCATAGTCAAGATCCTCCCCGATCAATGGTTCTTGAAATACTCCGACCCTAGGTGGAAGAGGCAGGCCCATAGGGCGGTCGACGATATGTCGTGCTTCCCTGAGGAGGTGAGGAGTCTTCTCCACCACTATATTGACTGGTATGAGGACTGGCCATGTACTAGGAGGTCTGGCCTAGGTACGCCCTTCCCCTTTGATAGGGAATGGATAGTGGAGACTCTCACGGACTCCACGATCTACCCCGCGTTCTACACAGTAGCCAAGTTCTATAACCAGGGTTTGTTGAAGGCTGATAGGGTTGGGGATGAGTTCTTCAACTATGTATTCCTTGGGATGGGTAATGTCGACCATGTCTCGGAGTCTAGTGGTGTGGATAGGGAGGTTCTCGAGAGGATTAGGGAGGAGTTCCTATACTGGTACCCTGTGGATCTCAGGGGTTCTGGGAAAGACTTGATAAGTAATCATCTCACCTTCTACGTCTTCCACCACGTAGCCATCTTCCCTAGGGATAAGTGGCCAAGGGGGATAACCGCAAACGGTTTTACACGTCTAAATGGTAGGCCGATGTCCAAGTCCAGTGGCAACTACATATCTATGGAGAAGGCCATCGAAACCGTGAGTGCAGATGCTCTCCGGCTCTCGATACTCATGACTGTAGATGGTCTGGAAGATCCCGACTGGAGGGGGTCGAGTGGATATGCGGCGCTGCAGAAGATGCAGAGGATAGAGCGGCTCGTTGAGAGGGTGGTTGGACTGGAGGAGGGGGGTGGTGACGAGTTTTTCGACACCTGGCTAAGATCGAAGTTCTCCAAGATAGTCAACGAGGTGGAGGAGGCACTGGAGAAGATGGAGGTCGCCCGGGCGGCCCGGGCAATCTTCAATGAGCTGTTGAACTCTATTGAGAAGTATATGGCCATCGCCACACATCCTAACAAGGGGCTTATTAGGAGTGTTGTAACAGACTTCGTCAAGCTCATATCGATGTATACACCCTTCCTAGCCCAGTACCTATGGAGGGATGTCCTCGGAATGGATGGATACGTATATTTCTCCGAGTATCCCAGGGGCTGGGAGATCGATGAGAAGTCTCTCCTGATAGATGGGTACCTAGAGGAGGTTGTGAGGGATATTAAGGAGCTGGTCAGGGTTCTGGGTGGTGCTAGGGAGATACACGTGGTTGTGGCTGGTGAGGAGCTATGGTCTGTTTTCAGCGAGGCTGCGGATCAGGAGCTTGATGGTGCTAGGAGGATTATACGTTCTAGGCTGGGCGATGGTAAGGTCTTGGGCAGTGTTATGAAGTTCGTCTCTAGGGAGTGGTATGGTAGGAGGGTAAAGTACCTAGGCCTCCTCAAGTCTCTGTCTGCCGAGGAGGAGTATAACGTTCTTAGGAGTCTCTTGCCAAGGTATTTGAAGGCCCATGGTCTGGACGTTACTGTCAAGGTCTATAGGGAGGGTGAGGAGCTGGCTGTTGATGTGAAGAGTAGGAAGATGGCTTTCCCATTATACCCCGCTATATACGTTGCATGAGTCTATAGAGATATATCTGATAAATAGTGGGTCGGTCCAGCTTGTCTATAGAGGGCCCGTGGCCTAGCCTGGACTAGGGCGGCGGCCTTCTAGCTATATCCATGGTGGATAGCCGCAGGTCCCGGGTTCGAATCCCGGCGGGCCCGCCACCTATAGCTCCCTGTACGACTCGGCCAATGGATGGCCCTTTGTGGAGAGGCTGAAGGCCTTATACCATCCGAAGGGGGCTCTATAAACCTCTACCCCGTATCCAGAGAGTTTCTTGGCCAGTATCTTTATGAGTCTAAGGGCCTTCCTGGGATCCTCTAGCCTCGATGATAGGTGGGCATAGGGATAGATAAGTATCTTCTCCACACCGATCTTTGAGGAGTGGCTAACCAGGTCTTCCAGCCCCTTGAAGATCTCCTCCCTCCTCTCCCAGTCCCCCTCCTCCACAGTGGTGAAGCATATGAGGATATCTTTATAGGAATTCTCTATGGTGCTCTGATCCACCTCGTCCCTAGCTGGGGATAGGGGGCCGTGCTCCGTCAGGACTCTATAGCTGAATCTCTCGGCGTGTATTAGGAGCATCCTCATAGGCTTCAAATATGTTTCTAGTCCTCGCCATTGTATATAGATGGATATGGAGAGGGTCGTTCTATATCCTGATAGGGAGTATGAGCCCTTCCTAGCCTATCTCCACATCTATAGTCCCCCGCTCGCCTGGCGATTATTGGGCCCATCACTCCTTGAGGTTCTATCCCGTGGCTATGAGGTCTCGTATAGGTTGACTGGTTTGTGGGCTGGATATATTCCTAGTAAGAGGGTTCCTGTCGAGGTGGTTGGCGAGAATAGTGATGGATTATTCCTGGTCGAGAATATCCTGGGTTCTCCAAAGGGGTTGATGAGGCTGGTGGATGATGTCTTCAGTCTCGGAGGGCCGGTTAGGATCGTGTACAATGACGTCTTGGTTGGATGGTTGGGCGAGGGTAAGGGGGAGGAGGTGGATATCACTGGTTATGGGCTGACCCTCTTCAGGAGGCCATGGGACTTGATGGATTTCCTAGGCAGTAGGCTCTTCCCATCCCTTCTAGCCGAGGTGGCAGAGTATCTGGGGCTGGAGGAGGTTGTAGAGGGTCTCTATGTAGGGAGGGATGTAGAGATAGATCTTGACAAGACGTATATCGATGTGGATGAGGGGCCGATACTTATCCTAGATGGTTGTGAGGTCATAGGCTTCAACCACTTGGTAGGCCCCCTCATTATCGGCGAGTCTTCATGGATATATGGGGCTAAGCTTAGTAGGTCTATAGTAGGCCCTGTATGTAAGCTGGGTGGCGAGGTTTCGGACTCAGTCATCCTTGGATATACGAACTCGGCTCACCACTCCTATATCGGGCATAGTCTACTTGGGTTCTGGGTTAATATCGGTGCTGGGACTGTTCTCAGTGATCTGAAGAATACCTATGGGGAGGTTAGGGTGAAGTGGGGCGGTGGTGTGTCTACTGGTAGGATCAAACTTGGGTCCTTCTTGGGTGATCATGTCAAGACCAGTATTAACACCTCTATATACGGGGGGTCGGTGGTGGGGGTCTCTACCCATCTCCATGGCTTGGTGGATAGGAGTGTACCCCCCTTCAGGATCTATAGGGATGGTGAGGAGGTCTTGATGGATATTGAGAAGGCTATGGAGATTGCTAGGAGGATGTATAGTAGGAGGGGTGTGGAGTGGGATGATTGTGAGGAGGCTCTATGGCGTAATAGGTATCTAATGTTTGTTTAGTCTCCTTCCTCCCATCTCGCCTTGCGTCTTAGATATTCCTCAAGGCTGTACCTGGGCTTTGCTGGGTTTCCATATACGACGGTCTCTGGCGGTACGTCTCTAGTCACTACAGCCCCCATCCCTATGACGGCTCTCCTCCCGATCCTCACCCCAGCCTTTATCATTGCTCCAGCCCCTATTACGGCGCCGTCTTCTATCACAGTGCCTATAAGTCTCTTCGAGGGTGGGTATGGATCATTCGTAATTATGACTCCCGGGCCTATGAAGACGTCGTCACCTATCACTGTAAGGGGAGGGATGTAGACCATGCCCTCTATCATGCATCGGCTACCGATCTTGACGTTGTAGTCGATATGGACTAGCGAGCCTATCTTAGTGTCATCCCCAATCTCGGTGTTGTCCCCGATATATGTGAAGTGCCATATCTTTACGTTCCTACCAAGCTTGACATTCCTACCTATATGGTTTATTGGGTGTCGGCTCTCCATGCCTAATATATTTGCCTCGGCTCTCCGTTAAATCCTGGGAGAAAGGGTTAAAAGTCTTGTTTATAGAATCTTTGGCTTGGGTAGCCCCGTGGTGTAGCGGCCAAGCATGCCGACCCCTGTGTGGGGGGGCATAGGGCTTTGGATCCCCGGCTGGTGCCGGGTAGGGGATCCCCGGTGACCCCGGTTCGAATCCGGGCGGGGCTACCACTCCTCTAGATCTTGGTGAGCTTGTTTAGGAGTATCTCGAACCTGGTTATTAGTTCCTCTCTGTCGCGGCGGTAGGTCTCCTGGTCGATAAGCTTCTTCCTTCTAGACTCCTCTAGGTCGTTCAGCTTCTTCCACGTCTCCTCCAGCTCCTCCACATCCCTTATTATCCTGGCTATCTCGTCATTCTCCGCGGCTAGTTTCTTAACCCTGTTCCTAAGGTTTGAGAGTCTCCTCCTAACATCTCTTATCTCCTTGTTGAGTTGGCTCCTCCTCTTTAGGAACTCCCTATCCTTCAGCCTACCCTCGCTATACTCCTTCTCCAGCTCTAGGATCTTCTTCATTAGGTTTGCCTCCTCGAGATACTGGTCTATGAAGCGTCTCACTTCTTCTGGTAGGTCCTGTAGCAGGATCTTCCTGATCCTGGTGTAGGTTGCTGCCGCTATCCCGATTATGATGATTGATGAGAGTATGTATGTTAGGCCGTAGTCCTCGATTATGTCGGTCAGGCTTATTGTTATCTCCCCGACCACCTTTATGTCCTCTTCATAGTCTGTATAGTACTCTACTGACTCCTCATATCCAGTGTCGGGTATCGCCACCCTGAATATGTCGGCTGGTATCGTGGTGGGGTTGGGTAGTGAGATGTTGTATTTGATGGTTGGCGTTAGGCCTGGTATGACCTCTATCGACTCGTTGATTGTGAAGCTTATCTCCATGGTGAGTGTCTCATTTGGCTTTATGTGGTATGGAGTCGAGACTTTGTATACCCTACCTGTAAACTCGTAGTCCAGAGGCCGACCTAGCTGGGTCTTCACCTCGACTATGTCGTAGGTCTTATTTAGGAATATCTCGGTATTGGAGGGCCATACTATAAGGTCTCTATTGGTTATGGATAGGTTCATTATACCGCGTATGAATCCCCGGGGGTCTGCGTCCAGCCTTATCTCCACTGCTGTATCGGCTATTAGTAGTGATACTCTCTCCTCGCTCACCTGTTGTAGTGGGAAGGTCTCTATCTCCGTATTATCCATGAGGAGTAGCTCCGTCTCTGTTAGTATTCGTGATATCTGGTACTGCTCAGGTGTCACTCCCTCAGGTGAGGATCTCACTTGTGAGAAGCCTGGAGGTAGCTCCTCATCAACACCCTTGACGTCTAGTCCAGGCCTGAACTCGAAGTCTTGCTGGTTGGTCTCGAGGTTGGTCTCGAGATACGTTAGGACCTCTACCGTGTATCTACCCTTTGTGTCTGGCTTTACGGCCTCCGGCTTATAGATCTCGATTATAAGGTTCTCACCTAGTTGGGAGGTATCTACCTCTAGTACCCCATCACTATATGTGAATATCACCTCGGATTTCTCATCATCGGTCTGTGTATATACCCTTAGATAGTCATTATCCCCTATGTAGTTCTCGGGAAGGTTTGCAGTTATTTTGTCTACAGATTTTAGCCCGTCTCCAGCCAGGGTTATCTTAATATATAGGTTACCGCCTCCAGACTCGACAGAGGCCTCTATAGACTGTCTGACGCCTCCCTGGCTGGCTGCCGGGGGGATTATGAGGATTGTGAGGAGTATTGCCAATATAATTAATAGGCTGGTTCTAGCCTGGTTAGAAGGTGGCATCTCGACCACTTAATTGTTATTTTCGATTAGATGAGTATATAAGGTTTGGCGACCGGTGGTCTGGATGACATTCCTCCCCAGCCCTAGCGATGTTGAGGCTATTCTGAATGAGCTGGGATTTAGGGATCTCGATAGTTTCATGGAGAGTATACTGGGGGGATTCATCTCTGAGATCCCGGGTGGGGATCTCCCCTCTATGGATCAGCCCTCTCTTATCCGATATATGGAAGGCCTCTCAGAGAGAAACAGGGTCTACAGGCCTGAGAAGGTGTATGCGGGATGGGGTGTGGAGCCTGCCTTCGTGTATCCCGCCACGAGGTATCTAGTAAGTAGGGGGGAGTTCCTCACCTCGTATACTCCGTATCAGCCTGAGATGAGTCAGGGGATGCTCCAGGCTCTGTATGAGTATCAGAGTGTGATGGCGGAGCTCCTAGGTCTTGAGGTGGTCAACTCCTCCATGTATGATGGTGCCTCAGCCCTTGCCGAGGCTATATTACTGGCTTACCGTGTTGTTGGCCATCCCAGGGTCCTACTTCCTAGGACCCTGCCTCCCCACCTCTCCCGTGTGGTGGATACATACTTATATGGGGCAGGTTTAGAGATCATAAGCTATGATGACCCGACCATCAATAGTGATTCTCTCTCCATGATTGAGTCCCTACTCAAGGATGGTGTATCCGCACTGGTGATCGAGTTCCCCTCCTCCCTCGGATATCTGTATGAGGATGTCAATAAGCTGGCGGATCTTGTCCATAGCTATGGAGCCTTGTTCATAGTATACACGGATCTATGGTCTACACCTATAGTTGCTCCCCCCGGTGATATAGGTGCGGATGTGGCGGTGGCTGAGGGACAGCCCATGGGTCTATATATGGGTGCTGGGGGTCCGCTGCTGGGTGTCTTCGCTGTCAGGGGTGAGCATAGGCTTATTAGGAGTATGCCTGGCAGGCTGATAGGGGAGACTAGAACCATGGATGGGGACAGGGCATATACTATGATTCTACAGACTAGGGAGCAGCATATACGTAGGGCCAACGCTACATCAAACATATGTACTAATGAGGCGTTGAGCGCTGTCCAGGTCCTAGTAAATATTCTTATCATGGGTAGGGGTGGTTTGGTCAATAAGTCTCTTGAGATGATGGAGCTGGCGCATAGGCTGGCTGATATGCTGGAGAGACATGGTGGCTCGCAGCCATCGTCATCTCCATTCCATAGGAGATTCACAATGGCCTTTGAGGGTGTGGATCTCAATAGGCTGTACGACAGGCTTAGGGGGATGGATTACCTCCCTGGTAACGTCTCGGACTATGGCCTGAGCATGAACATCAACTTCTTCCACACGGTGGAGGCTATAGAGGAGTTTGCATCTAGTGTGGGGGTGGTTATCGAGGATGTTCAGACAGGCTAGATGGAGAGAGCCGACGGTATTTGAGCTCGGCGAGCTTGGCGAGGGTGTGTTAAAGGGGGATGAGTATCGCCGGGCGCTTAAATATCTGCCTGAGAAGCTTGTGAGGAGGAGTGGTATAAGGATTCCTGATCTTCCCGAGTTTCAGGTTGTAAGACACTTCACCAGACTGTCTCAGGAGAACTATGGGGTGGATCTAGGAATATACCCGCTGGGCAGCTGTACCATGAAGTATAACCCTAGAATCTCTGAGGAGGTAGCGGCTCTGGAGGGTTTTAGGGATATATCTCCGCATCAGGATGAGGAGGAGATCCAGGGTGTATTGGAGGTTATGTATCGCTTATCAAGGATGTTGTCACTCCTCACGGGTATGGATGAGTTTAGCCTCCAGCCTGCGGCGGGGGCCCAGGGAGAGTTTGTCGGCGTCTTGATTATGAAGAAGTATTTCGAGGTTAGGGGGGAGGATAGGGATGAGATCATAGTGCCCGATACAGCCCACGGCACTAATCCCGCGTCTGCCAAGATGGGAGGGTTCAAGGTGGTTGAGATTCCTAGTGATGAGAGGGGGATGGTCAACCCTAGACTGTTGAGGGAGGTTGTCAATGAGAGGACTGCTGGCCTCATGTTGACCAATCCGAATACATTGGGCCTCTTTGAGGAGAATATTCTAGAGATCGCCGATATACTCCATGGTAATGGTTCCCTACTGTATTATGACGGCGCTAATCTCAACGCCATAGTCGGGTGGGCGAGGCCCGGGGATATGGGCTTCGACATTGTACATACTAATCTCCATAAGACATTCTCCACACCACACGGGGGCGGCGGCCCTGGAAGTGGTCCTGTGGGTGTGAAGAGTTTTCTGAGAGAATTCCTCCCGGTTCCTATAGTGGTTTATAGGGATGGGATGTACCGGTGGGAGTGGGGTTTGAAACATAGTATTGGTAAGGTCCACATGTTCTATGGGAACTTTCTCGTGGCTCTGAGGGCCTTTACATATATACTCTCGATGGGCCTGGAGGGGCTTAGGAGGGCCTCCTCGATAGCTGTTATGAACTCTAACTACCTGTTTAGGAAGGTCTCTAGGCTCAGGGGGGTAGAGCCTTATCCAAGGGATTCTAGGATGAGGATGCACGAGTTTGTGGTGTCTCTAGAGTCTTTAAGGAGGGAGACGGGGGTGTCGGCCAGGGATGTTGCTAAGAGGATTCTTGATTATGGTGTATATGCCCCCACCACGTACTTCCCCATAATAGTTCCGGAGGCCTTGATGGTGGAGCCTACTGAGACTGTTGGTAAGAGGGATCTAGACCTATATGCATCGGTTGTGGAGAGGGTTGTTGAGGAGGCGTATAATGAGCCTGATAAGGTTATTAATTCCCCTGTTAATACAACTGTGGGTAGGCTCGACGAGGCGTATGGGTCCAGGCCTAGGACTATGAAGCCTAGTGAGAGGTGGGCGAGGAGAGATGGGTAGGGTATACCTAGAGACGTTCGGCTGTACGCTGAATAGGTATGACTCTGAGGTCATGGAGTCCTATCTGAGGACGGCTGGCTATGAGGTTGTGGATAGAGTTGAGGATTCTGATGTGGTTGTCATCAATACCTGTGGGGTAAAGAAGCAGACTGAGGATAAGATGGTTTCGCATATCAGGAAGCTGAGGGAGAGGTATGGGGATAAGAAGATTGTTCTCACCGGATGCCTAACCATGATTAATCTCCCCAGGCTGAAGAGGGAGTGTAGCTTCGATGCTGTGCTTGGCCCCTCCCCCGGGAAGTATGTCGTGGAGGCTGTTGAAGCTGTACTGAGGGGGGAGGATTATATACGACTCAACACGGAGTCTCTGGATATCCCGTTGAATATTGGCGGCTCGGTAACTAAGTCGATAGGTGTGTCAACAGGGTGTCTGGATAACTGTGCGTTCTGCGGTACTAAGCTGGCTAGGGGGACTGTTAAGAGTCTTGAGCCGGAGAAGGTTCTCAGACTTGTAGAGTCCTATGTGAAGAATGGTGCCAAGGAGATACTCCTAACCTCTGTGGATATTGGTGCGTATGGGTTTGATCTAAGGCCTAGGGTGCCGATTACGAAGCTTCTTAGGATGATCTCTGAGGTTGAGGGTAACTTTATTGTTAGGATTGGGATGATGAATCCTCGCTGGGCGTATCTCTATCTGGATGAGCTTATAGAGATATTTGAGTCCTCCACAAAGTTCTACCACTTCCTACATATCCCTGTGCAGACTGGGAGCCCGGAGCTGCTCCGTATAATGGATAGGGGGCATGGGGTTGAGGAGTATCTAGAGGCTGTTAGGCGTCTTAGGATGGAGGTGGGTAGGCACTTCTCGATAATGACGGATATCATAGTAGGCCATCCCGGTGAGAGGGAGGTTGACCACGAGATGACTATCGAGGTTCTTAGGGAGTCTGAGCCCGATTTTGTGAATATATCCCAGTTCTTCCCTAGGCCCGGCACCAAGGCTGCACGTATGAAGAAGGTTGATACTAGGGTTGTGAAGCGGAGGAGTAGGGAGGTTAGTAGGGTTGCTGATGAGGTCTTGTCTAGGAGGAACCAGATGTGGCGTGACTGGGAGGGCCCTGTCCTTATTAACGAGTTTGGTAGGGGGCGGTACCTAGGTAGGAATTATGCCTATAAGATCTTCGCCGTCGATGGTGGTGTCTCTATCGGTGATGTCGTCCTAGTCAGGGGGGTGAGGGCCTATACAACCTGGCTTTATGCAGAGCTTCTAGGAAGAGCTTCTTCACTCTCTGACGGCCTGTTACAGTTCGGAAGAGTATCCTGACCTCCCTCTTCATGATCTTCTCTAGGAGCTGTTCCACGTCCTCGGCGTCGGTGTATACATGGGAATATCCTATCGTCTCCGGGATGTGGGAGTCGCTCCCGGCTGAGACTCCTTTCCCCAGATCCTCGGCTAGTTTTGAGAGGACTACATAGTTTATCTTGGCCTTTGGGTCGTGGCTATTAGCTACCTCGATTATATCTACTCTCCTGACTATCTCGTCTATCTCTCCCGGCTTCCCCCTTCTATGGTCCAGGGGGTGTGCCAGTATGGATAGTCCCCCCTCGGCCCGTATATACTCTAATATCTCGAGACCATCCATCCCCCTCCTGTTGGGTGGGTACTTCTCTATGTTGAGTCCAATTATATGTCCATACTCTGTGTAGAACTCTACGCCTGGTATAATCCTGATCCTTCCTAGATTCTTCCTGGCCTTTAGTGCCCCCCTGATCTCTTCATGGTCTGTTATGGCTATGCAGTCTATACCTCTTTTTAGGCTCCACTCCTCCAGTTCTTGGAGGGTGATCACCGCGTCGTGGGAGTATAGGGTATGTACGTGGAGGTCAGCCTTCATCTCTCCTGCCGCTACCTTACCCGGGCGCCGTCCTCTATATCTCCCTCAACTGTGAGTATCTTTACGTTTCCCTTCCCATCATCGGCGGCTAGTATCATTCCTTCGCTGTACTCACCCATGATCTTCTTCTTCTCGAGGTTGGTCACGACTATCACCTTCTTCCCCTGTAGATCTTCGGGTCTGTAGTACTTCCTTAGCCCGGCCAATACGTTGAGCGTCTTGTCTCCAACCCTTATCTTGAGCCTTATAAGGTTCTTAGACCCCTCCTTTGGCTCTGCCTTCTCTACGTAGCCTACCCTCATATCTATACGCATGAATTCCTCGAAGCTTATCCTCTCCTCACTCATACTCCTCATCTCTTCGAGGCGTCTCTTTAGAGATTCTTTGTCTATCTTACTAAATAATGGTGTGAATTCTTGGCTGATAACTATTTCACTTGGCTCGTCGCCCAGGAGGCTCCATGAGGGCTTCTCCATACCTAGGTATCTCAGTATCTTCTCACTTGACTCTGGTATTACGGGGTGGAGCATGACCGCCACGTCACGTATTGTTAGTGCTAGGTGGTACATCACCGCGTTGAGCCTCTCCCTGTTATCTCTCAGCTTCCATGGCTCCTCTATGTTTAGGGTTGCGTTGGCCTCTCTGACGAGCTTCATTACTTCGTGGAGTACCCTTTGGAACCTCGTCTCTAGGTATAGCCTATCGACGTTTTCCGCAACTTCTCTTGAGAGGTTTCTAAGCCTTGAGACAGCTTCGCTGGGTGTTTCTGACTTCTCCACCCTTCCTCCGAGATAGCGTTTGATGAGTGTTAATATCCTGTGGACAAGGTTTCCGAGGTCGTCGTTCAACTCCTTGTTTACACAGTATTCGAGTATATCCCATGTGAAGTCTGTGTCCCCGGTCTCGGGCCTTATATATGTTAGGGTGTATCTCCAATAGTCCGCCGGTAGTAGTTCTACCGCCTCGTCACACCATATGCCTATTCCCTTTGTCTTTGAGAACTTCTTTCCCTCGTAGGTGAGCCATTCTGTGGCTCCTATATGGAACCTTAGGGTGTATGGGTCGTGGGTGGCCATTAGTAGCGAGGGGAAGATGATTGTGTGGAAGGGTATGTTGTCCTTCCCTATGAAGAAGGCTACGTTCGTCTCTCTGTCCATCCAGTAGTCCCTCCACTTGTCTGGCTCTCCCCTCTTCTCGAAGTATTCCTTCACAGCGGATACGTATCCCAGGACAGCGTCGAACCATACATAGATCGTTAGACCCTCTGCCCCTGGGAAGGGTGCTGGTACCCCCCACTTGTTATGTCTGGTGACGGCTCTCGGTTTCAGGCCTTGTCTGATCATCTGTATGCTGAAGTTCTTGGCGTTCTCGGTCAGGGTCTCGGAGCTCTCTAGCCACTTCAGTAGCCTCTCTGAGAATCTTGGTAGGTCGAAGTAGTAGTTGAGCACCTCCTTGATCACGGGGGGTGAGCCGCATATGGCGCATCTGGGTGATATGAGGTCTAGGGGGTCTAGGAGGCGTCCACAGTTCTCACACTGGTCTCCCCTTGCACCTTCATATCCGCAGTAGGGGCAGATTCCGATGACGAATCTGTCGGGTAGGTATCGCTGGTCCTTCTCGCAGTATAGCTGTTTATCGGTCTGGGTATAGATGTATCCATTCTCATATATCTTCTTGAATACGGATCTGACGTAGTCAATATGGACTGGGTTGTGTGTTCTGGTGTAGTTGTCAAACCTGATGTTGAACTTCTCGAGTATCTCCAGTATCTGTTTATGTACCTTGTCGGTCAGCTCTTTTGGCTGGATCCCCATCTGGATGGCTTTTACCTCTATTGGTGTCCCGTGTTCATCTGATCCTGTTACGGATATTACGTCGTGGCCTTTTAGCCGTAGGTAGCGGGCGAATATATCTGCGGAGAGGAGGGATGAGACCATATTCCCCAGGTGGGGGACTCCATATGCATATGGCCATGCCGAGGTTACTATCCACTTCTCCCTCTTCATTACAGATATAACTACTTCTCGGCTGTTCTTTTAATCAGCTTTTTAAGGCCTGTCGAGTACTGCATAGCCTTCTTGGGGCGCATGTATAGCTCTTTGGGGGCTCCTAGGATCTCTAGCGCCTTCCTGATGACCCATTTCCTATGTCTATCATTCCTGTCCATGACTTTGTATCTAGAGGGGGTTTGTAACGACGTCTCTATGGCCTCTACATGTGTGTAGGGGTAGTCGACATATATCCCTAGGTCTGAGGCTATCCTCCATTCTAGCTGGGTCGTGGTGTATTGTAGTGTCGATATGTCTATGAGGTTGGCTGTCCTGAAGTGTTCATACTCCCTTCTATATTTGTCGTATCCTCCGAAGAGTTCATCTGCCCCCTGGCCCATTATCAGTCTTCTGTTGCTTGGGACCTGGCTCATTGCGGCGTACTCAGCTATTGCTATTGGGAGGAGTATTGGGTTGGATGTATCTATGTATCTCGATGCTATGTCTAGGTATCTATCTATGTTCTCCTCGTCAATCAGGGCTATATGGATGTTGGCCCCTATCCCCAGCATCTCAAGGGCTTCTACAACCCTCTCCTCCTCCCCGCTACCTGGGGTTGATGCTGTGACTATCCTTGTCTCTATACCCATCTTCTCCGCTACTAGGAGTAGGAGTGTGGAGTCTATGCCTCCTGAGTAGGATAGGTATACCTCTCTATCCCCTATGGTGGATAGGTAGTTGCTCAGAGCTTCTATCAGCATCTCGGCCAGCTTCTCGATGCTGTTTATAACTCCTGATATCTTCGGCTCCCACCTCCTCTGTAGGGGGGTGTAGTCCCTACCCATCCTCTTTAGTATCCAGTTGCTGGGTAGGTGTGGCCTCTCGTGGCCTGTCTTGTCAAGGATGGACCCGTCTCTCGCTATGGCTGCTGGGATCCTACCCATTATGTCTGTCTGTATAGTGTCTCTCAACAGAGCTATGTTTGGAATTGATAGGAGCTCCCGACGTGGGGCCTGCTCCATCTCTAAGAGTTCCCTGAGCCTCTCAGTGTCTATGGAGCGGTGGATTATGGTATAGTCTTGGTGCTCAAGCATAGCTAGATAGTTGCCTCTGAGCCTGGGCCCCTCAGGAGTTATTATATAGTTTGCCCCCCGCTCCATGTCCCTACCTAATTTCTATGCATATATTATTTTATGGCCGTGGTGGGTGGGGATGGCTATACACCCGGTCGAGTATAGATATGGCTCCGAGGATATGAGGCGTGTGTTCTCGAGGGATTCATGGGTTGGGTACGCATGTAGGGTTGAGTATGCCCTTCTAGAAGCTCTTGTAGAAATGGGTCTGATCCCTTTGGGGAGGGAAGAGCTGGAGGGTGTGAGGGACCGGTTCTTCAGCGTGTCCTATGAGGATGTGGCTCGGCTGGAGAAGAGATTTGGCCATGAGGTCTTCGCCCTTGTATGGGCTATCTATGAGAGGGTTGGTGAGCCCGTGGGGAGGTATCTACACCTAGGCCTCACTAGTAACGATGTGCTGGATAACGTGGCTGTGATGCAGGCTAGGGATGGCCTCGAGATATTGTTGAGGCGTATTGACGTGGTTGTTGATAGGCTTAGACTGTTTGTGACAAGATATGCGTCTACACCCCTTCTTGGGCGTACCCATGGTAGGGCGGCTACACCTATCACTGTAGGCTTCAGGTTCTCGGTCTATCTGGACGAGTTGTTGAGGGCTAGGGATGGTTTGGCGCGTATGCTGGATTATCTGCCTGGCAAGATTGGGGGTGCGGTTGGGTCTGGTGTAGAGATGTTACCACATAGTCTTGAGCTTGAGAAGAGGGTTCTTGAGAAGCTTGGGCTTAGGAGGGCTAGGGCGTATCTACAGGTCCTTCCTAGAGACTACTTCTCCAGGCTCTTATCCGAGGTTATACATCTCTCAGCTGTTCTGGAGCATCTGAATAACGAGGTAAGGATGATGATGAGGAGTGGAGTGGAGGAGCTGTATGAGGAGGCTGATAGGGTGGGCTCGTCGGTTATGCCTCATAAGCGTAACCCGGTTGATAGTGAGAAGGTGTGTGGCTTGGCCAGGTATCTGAGGGGGTTATTGGCGCCTGTGTATGAGAATATCGTGTTTGAGGATGAGCGCGACCTCCGTAACAGTAGCCTCGAGCGGATAGTCATTCCTGAGGCGTTCCTACTTGTTGATGAGCAGCTGGTCACTACTGCCCGGGTATTGGAGAGGTTGAGGGTGGATGAGGCTAGGTGTATAGAGAATATTCGGAAGGAGGGGATGAACATATATTCCAATGTCCTTCTCCATATGGGTGTCTCTAGGGGTGGTGATCGCCAGGTTCTCCATGAGAGGTTGAGACGTATCTTCAGGACCAGGGTTGAGACCCCTGAGGAGTTGTTGAAGCTCGTTATGGAGGACGATTATCTACCGAAGTATCTTACTGAAGAGGATATTCGGCGGGCGACAGATCTCTCTAGATATGTTGATGCTTGTCTCTCTAGGCTTGACTGGGTCTTTCGGCTCTGAGATACTCCAGGATCTTCCTGGCGGTCTTGACGCCTATGTTTGGTATGCTTGCTAGGTCTTGTATGGTGGCTCTCCTAAGGTCTGATGGGGTTCTGTAACCATTGTTGTAGAGGATCCTGGCTCTTCTACGCCCTATGCCTGGTATGGATACTAGGGGTATTAACTCGGGCTTTACTCCATACTTGAGCCTGCCCCTCAGTATATTATACATCTTGGCCACTTGCTCCGCCTGTGCTATCCTGGCTATCTCTGAGGCTGCGTATGCTAGCCACTCTGCAGTGGTGTAGAGGTTGTAGAGGTCTCCAGGCTCGACTCCCCACTTCTCAAGTATCTCGTCTTCCGTGGCTTCGTTTATCCAGTCGAGGAGGACCAGCGCTGTCTTGAGGAGGTCTAGGTCTTGGTCATAGTCGACGGCTGGCCTCATATCGAATATCATGTTTAGGAACTCTTCCTGCCCCATGTCTTCAAGGGTATATATTATCTTGTCGAAGTCCCTCTTCCGGGCGTTAACCCTGACCATGTCTCTGGTCTCGCATATTAGGTGGAGTAGGCCCAGTTCACTGGGCTCTGTTATCTCCCGAGTCTTCGTGTAGAACTTGTAGCCCGTGGATGGTAGGATGTATAGCTGCGATGTCCTGCTACCTAGTCTAGTCGCTTTTATGTATTCTCTCCCGGAGAGCTCTCCCCTCATCACCATGCCGTAGCTTAGGAGGGTCTTTACGGCCCTGTCCACCCTGTATCTCAATACTTCGGGGTGGTATTGGATGGCTGCCAGGGACTTGTCGATATAACTGTGGATTGTATCTAGGCTTATACCTCTTGTCTCGGTGGTGAGTGACAGTATGGCTATCTCCATGTTCTCCCCGTCTAGGAGTCTGCTGGTTATGGGCTCTGGCTCTGCCCTTATGTATCTGTCGAGGAGCGTGTCTATCTCTAGCTCCCTCGTCGTGTGGATCAGGGCTTCCCCCTCCTTATCATACATTGGTCTCCCGGCCCTGCCAGCCATCTGTTTATAGTCGAATACACTTATCTCCTCTACGTATCCAGATGTCCTCCTCGATGTATATGTGATTATCACGGTTCTACTGGGTAGGTTTACACCTGCGGCCAGGGTGGGGGTGGCCGTCAATATCTTTATCAGCCCAGATCTAAATGCCTCCTCGATTAGGGCCCTATGTTCAAGGCCTAAACCGGCGTGGTGGAAGGCGACCCCCATCGCGACTGTGTTGGATAGCTCTTCTGAGAGCTTGGTTGACTCACCTATGTTCTTGACTCTCTCCGCTAGCCTTCTAAGCTCCTTCATGGTCTTGGGGCCTAGTAGGGTGGCCTGTAGCTTTGCCAGTTGCTTCGCGATCTTCTTGGCCCGTCTCTTGGCCTCGGCCCTCGTGGCTGTGAATATGAGTACCTGTCCACCCTCCTCTATAGTCTCGATGGCCTTGTCTATTATGGGTTCTCCAGTTGTTCTGGGCACCGATTTGAAGGTGTTGTCAGAGTAGTATATCTCATGGTCATATAGCACCCCCTCCCTTAGAGGTATCGGTCTCCAGTTAGTCACTACAGCCTCTCCCTCTATCCAGTGTGCGAAGTCTTGATAGTTGGATATTGTTGCGCTGAGTAGTAGTACCTGTGTCCCCCTCGCTTCAGCCAGGATCCTCATTAGGATGTTCTCGACCACTGGTCCTCTATCGGCCACCCCTACCAGGTGTGCCTCGTCGACGACGACTGTTCTGATGGTATCTATCCAGCTGGGCCTATGCCTCATTATCGAGTCCATCTTCTCATAGGTAGCGATTATTACGTCTGCGTTCCCCAGCTCCTCACCCGTGCTGTCATAGTCGGATGTCGTTATGGCTACTCTCGGCCTCCATCCAATTATCTCTGACGCTGCCTCCATAGTCCCTATAAGCTCGTCCCTCTTCTCAGCGGCTAGGGCCTTGAGGGGGACTAGGTATATATGCTTGTAGCCCCGTCCCTGGGCTAGCCTATGGATAATCAACATGAGCGCTATTAGGGTCTTGCCGCTTGCTGTAGGGGAGGCTACGACGAGGTTCCTGCCGTTGAAGAGGCCCTTCCTTATCGCTTCTTCCTGTGGTGGGTATAGGCTGTTTATCCCTAGCTTCCTAAGTGTCTGGTGGACTGGCTGGGGGAGATCCTGGTCTATGGTCATCTCTACACCTCATCTCATCTATCCTACTTCTTCCTCCTCTTCCCGACTATTGATACCAGCCCTGGCTGTGGATATGTTACTAGGCCTTGGTCATGCATCTTGTCGAGTAGCCTAGCTATCTCGTCGGGATCCTTCAGCCTGGTCTTCTCCACCACCCTCTTGATCACCTCTTCAATTGGTACTGGGTTTCCATCCACCTCGTCCTGCATCTCACTTATTATATCTAGTACTGTATGGACCTTGGAGACCTTCTTGCTCTGGCCGACTAGGATGGATGTGACGTCTACCTCCTGACTCTCCTCGTCGAAGGCTACCTCCCTTAGGAACTTGTTCAGCTGGTTTATCGCTATCTCCGCGTCCTCCACCGTGACTACTTCTCTTAGATGGGCCTTTGCAGAGGCTTCTGCTATCCTTATGAGGGCCTCGAACTGCCTATTGGTTATGGGCATCGTCCCTGTGTCTGGATCATACTTCTTCCTCCTGCTTAGGAAGAATTCCTTGAGCTTTGCGTATGCCTCCTCTGTGAAGACGGGTTTTAGTCGTTTTGCGTAGAGGATATACTTCTTTAGGAAGTCTGGGCTGAAGGTGTCTTCATAGACTTTCTCCCCCTCCCTAGCCATGATTATGTGGTCTATAAGCTCCTCATCCGCCTTGGGGTCTGGTATGTCCCTCATGAGGTGTATTATGTCAAACCTTGAGATCAGTGTGGGGGGTAGGTTGACGTTGTCGGTGAAGTATAGGTGTGGGTTGTAGCGTCCACCCTTGGGGTTGGCAGCCGCTATTATCGTGGTTCTGGCGTTCAGCGTAGCTATTATTCCACCTTTAGATACGGAGACCGTAAGCTGCTCCATGGCCTCGTGGATAGCCACCCTATCCTCATTCCTCATCTTGTCTATCTCGTCTATTGCACATATCCCCATGTCAGCCAATACTACGGCACCCGCCTCTAGGCTCATCCCTCCTCCAGGGTCTTTGATTACTGCTGCGGTGAGCCCGGCTGCTGTTGATCCCCTTCCACTGGTGTATATCCCCTTAGGGGCTATCTGAACCGCGTATTTCAGTAGTTGGCTCTTCGCTACTCCTGGGTCTCCTACTAGGAGTACGTGTATCCTACCCCTTATTCTGTTTCCATCTGGGAGGACCTTGTCGTCAGCACCTATTATGGCTAGTAGCAGGGCCTCCTTCACATGTCTATGTCCATATATGCTTGGTGAGAAGCTCCGCAGTATCTTGTCGTAGAAGTCGGGGGATTTACTCATCTCCTTAAGCATCTCGATATCCTTCTTCGTGAGCTTCGTCTCCACGTTCTCCTTACCTAGGCTCTCCATACTGAGGGCTACTAGGCGGAACTGATACCTGGCCTCTCTGCTCTTAATCCTGTCAATGTCGAGGATCCCCACTACCCTCACATACTCGCCTGGGTAGGCTACATCTATCAGGGGCTCCTCGAGCACGATGTCTATGAACCTGGGTATCTGGCCTGGTGGGAGTTCCTCAGGCTTCTCTTGGATCCTTGCGAACTGTACGTCCTTATATATTGTTCTCCTAGGGTCTATCCTGAAGGTGTTCTTCTTCTCGCATATTGGGCATTCCTTTGGCGGTGGCCCCGGCTCCTCCCCTATGGATCGGGCCTCTATCTCGAGTTCATAGTTGCAGTCCGCGTTTGTACATACATATACGACTTTGTGTAGCTTGAGATATACCTGGCTTAGCTTTACTAGGAGGCCGCTAATCGTGATGAGCCTCCCTACATATGCCGATGAGATGTCCCTTATCCTGAGTTCTGTTCCCGCGTTCTCGCCTACTATGGCTATGTGTATCTCGTCCCTACTCATTGCCTCGGCGTCTAGGGGTCTAATGTTGGCCAAGGCTTCATAGGCTGCTTCCTGCATGTATTCGATCACGGTTCTAGGGTCTCTAGATAACTCCATAGCTATTTCGGGTAGGCTTATGACTAGGTCGTCGAAGTCCACCCTGAGGATCTTGAATCTTCTCGGCTGGCTTGGGAGTTCATGGAGTCTATCCTTATACTTATACTCCTTTGTGGCCGGATCTACATAGTTCAGGAAGAAGTGGTATAGCTCGGTTACCTTCTCCTCCCTAGTATCTATCCTCTCATCACTCATGCTCCACTAATCATCTTGGATTATATGTCTATTTTACTCGTATGGGTCGGGTGAAAATATTGCTCTGGCTACAGGAGCTCGTTGATATAGACGCCTTCACGCCACTCTGTTATCACATTGTTGATGATTCTTGCGAGTAGGTGTTCCTCGGGAGTCATGTTGCTAACTAGGTGGTCTATCTTTGCGAAGGCCTCTGAGATTATCAGCTGTAGCCTCCTCGAAACGATGTGCCTAACCTGGTTTGTTATGGATAGCTTGGTGTTCTCATCCAGCTCGAGATTTCTGTCGTGTTTAATGGCGTAGATTATGAGGGCGATCTTTGGGTAGAAGCTGTCCTCCTCCTTTGGAAGCGTCCTTCTAGTCTCCCTAGATTTCTCCTTCCATATTATCTTCTTTACCCACGTGATGTATTCGTCGGGTATTGTTGCGTATCCCTTCTCGATTAGTTCCATAGCAGTTTTTAGGGTTGTCTTCATGGAGGATCCTTTGACCTTGTCCTCTATGACTTCTCCCCCTATGTCTAGCCTGTTTATGCTTCTTACGAAGACGATCTCAACCGACTTGTTACCCACGAGTGTTGATAGGTTGAGGAGTATCTTTATATCCTCCTCCAGCCCCATCATTAGACCCCAAGACTTATTGGGATTATCCTAACTGATTAACCGTTCAGGGCCTTTAATTCCAATATATCCGCAAAAATAGTGTAGAGGTGGTGTAGGTGTCATCCCCCACTGGTAGCATGCTGTGGATAGAGAAGTATAGGCCGAAGACACTGGATGAGGTTGTTAATCAGGAGGAGGTTGTAGAGGGTCTGAAGAATTTATTGTCGAGTAATGTGTCTGATATGCCGCACCTACTGTTTGCGGGGCCCCCGGGTACTGGTAAGACGACGGTGGCCCTAGCCTTTGCCAGGGAGCTTTATGGTGATCATTGGAGGGAGTATGTCCTGGAGCTTAACGCGAGTGATGAGCGTGGGATAAATGTGATTAGGGAGAAGGTCAAGGTATTTGCCCAGTACTTCTCGCCCTCCGAGGAGGCCCCGTTCAAACTGGTTATCCTTGACGAGGCTGATATGATGACCGCTGAGGCCCAGACAGCTCTTAGGAGGATTATGGAGGTTAATGCTAGGGTTACCAGGTTCATCCTGATCTGTAACTATCTAAACAGGATAATATCCCCTATCCAGAGTAGGACTGCTATTTTCAGGTTTAAGAGGCTTAGCTATGAGGATGCTAAGTCATATCTAATGATGATCTGTTCCAGGGAGGGTGTCGAGTGTAGCGAGGATCTGATTAGGAAGATCTATAACGTGTCTATGGGGGATCTTAGGAAGGCGATTAACCTTCTCCAGTCCGCGGCGACTGTTAGTGGTGGTAGGCCTACCCCCGATGTTGTCGAGAGGATTGTTGGTACGGCCTCTCCTGAGGCGGTGTCGAGGATAGTGGATTACATGAGGATGGGGGACTTCAACAATGCCAGGGCTACTCTATACGACTTTATGAGCGTCTCAGGACTGGATGCTGGTGAGGTTCTGCGCCTCCTCTACTCGGAGATGGTCTCTAGGAACCTCTTGACCCCGGAGATAGCTGAGGCTATGGCAGAGACTGAGTATCGTATACAGTTCAGCTCCAATCCTGAGATACAGCTTGTTGCTCTGGTTGCCAGGATAACCTCATCGATGCGTGGTGAGGGATGAACTGGACTGAAAAGTTTAGACCTAGGAGCCTAGTCGATGTGGTCGGGAATGAGGAGGCTAAGGAGAGGCTGGTGAACTATCTAAGGAATTGGGATAAGTATCCTAAGCACGGTATCCTGCTCTATGGACCGGCCGGGGTGGGTAAGACTGCTAGTGTATATGCAGCTGCGAATGACCTTGGGTATCACGTCATAGAGCTTAACGCTAGTGATGTGAGGAGTGCGGATAGGATACAGAAGGCTGTGGGTGGCCTGTCTAGGGGGCGTACCCTAGATGCCTATTTCTGGGGTAGGGCTATGCGCCCCCTAGTCTTCTTCGACGAGATCGATGGCCTCGATCCTAGGGAGGATACGGGGGGCCTCTCCGCTGTTCTTGAGATAGCCTCTAAGAAAGAGTTTCCAGTCGTGGCTGCTGCAAACTTCATCGACCCGGTTAGGCATAAGCAGCTGCTCCAGTCCTTTGAAGTGGTGGAGTTCAGGAGTCTGACACCAAGGCAGATCATTGTTGTGCTTAGTAGGATTGTTAGGGAGGAGGGCCTATCGGTGGGGAGGGAGGATCTAGTCAAGATAGCTGAGAGGGCTAGGGGTGATGCTAGGATGGCTATCAACATGCTATACTCCCTTAGTATGGGGGGTGATGTGGAGGCTCTGGCCAATCCTATGGAGAACCTGCCGATAAATATGCTGCTCCAGAGGATCTCCTCCTCTATCTCTCTACAAGAGATAAGGGCATTGATTGAGGCTAATCCCCAGCACTGGAAGGATGTGCTATATACCTATTTCGATATCATAGCTAGGTCTCCCGTCATGAAGGATGATAGGAGGCTCTCTCTACTTGGGGTAGTCTCGCTTGTAGATACCATGATAGGGAGAATGGAGCGGGAGCGGATGTATTTCTACATGAGGTATATCCCCCATCTCCTCTCGTGGATAGTCTATCAGGCCAATAAGTGGGGGGCTGTCTATGACGGTAGGATCCCTGAGTATAGGTTCTATCTCTTCGTGTCCAACAGGGCTGTTAGGGAGGAGCTGGACGCCTTGTTGGAGGAGCTTGGAAGGAGGCTCCACGAGTCTAGGAGGAAGTTCCTCGTAGGTACCTTGGCCCCTGCAGCCCTACTACATAGGAACCAGTTTAAGAAGCTTTATGAATGGGTCTCTAGATCCTTTGGGCTGAGGGTGTAGGGATATGCAGGTGATGAAGATAAAGTATGGGGAGCCTTTCCGGATTCCTAGGCGGCTTGGAGATTTGTTCAAGGATGTGGTTAGGATCGATGGGGTAGACTATGTCAGGGGTGCAGGCTTCACGGTTAGGGATTACTATGCACTGTCTAACCTGAATAAGATCCTGATTCGTCTGGGCCTCGTCCTGCTCCCCATGGTTACATGCACCATATGTGGCCGTGACGTTGATTGTGAGGAGTGTGAATACACCGATGTCTGCCGTAAAGATGTGAACCTCTGTCTATGTAGGGAATGTACCTATTCGGAGGACGTGGTTGATAAGTATCGGCTATCCGTGAGGAAGCGGGTGTTCAAGGGGTAGCTCTATCCACTCCTCTATGAACTTCTTTATGTGTGTAGCCCTCCTACTGAATGGGTTGAGGGTGTATATCCTTAGCCTCCCTATCTCCACCTCCATCAGTATATTGTTTGAGACGAGTCTCGAGAGTGCTTCTGCAACAGTCTTATACGAGGTGTCTAGCCTGTTCTTCAGCTGTGTGGCCGTCATGAAGTCGTTTAGGACTATCTCCTCCAGTATCTCTAGGTCTATCCTGCTCCTTATCCATCTACTCGGCCTGTCGCTTGGGTTCCTGTAGACCCTCATTCTCGATCATCTCCTTCAGCCTCTCCATCAGTATCTCCGCGGAGAATGAGGGGAGGCCTACCCTATCGTCATTCATGGGGAGTGTGGTCAGGGTAGTCCTGCCTTTGAACTTCTTTGATGAGAGTCTCTTGGATATTATTCCGAAGGCCGCTAGGGTATTGAGCATCTTCCAGAACCATGTGTGGCCTACGGGCTCGACCCCGAAGCTGCGTGCATTCTCCCTATATTTCCTCTCTAGCTCACCGGTGGTTGCGAATGACTTGTTTCCCTCGCTCAGTATCTCTGCTAGGGAGTATACCAGTATCTTCTCCTGGAGGGTTAGGGACTCCAGCTCGTCGTAGGTGAATGATGGGGGGACCTCCAGTCTGGCCCTCCTTATATGCTCGGGCCTCACGGTGTCTTCGCCGTTCTTCTCAGCTATCATACCCGCCTTTAGGAGTAGTTCGATGGCGTATCTAGCGTTGAAGTTATATGTAGATGCTATGTCGGCGGCCGTCTCTATTGCTTCGTAGGTTATTGCACCGTCGTGGAAGGCCTGTCTAGCTCTGTACTCGAGTATGTCGACCAGCTCCTCATAGGTATAGTCTTCGAAGTGGACTATGTTCTTCCTTATCCCTCCCAGTGCCCATGGGTTGCTCTTGTTTATGCTGGCCACGCTCCTGACTATGAAGAGGATGGATAGTTTTCCGCGTATGCCAGCCTCGTATACCCTGCCTAACTGGTAGATGAATACCATATGCTTCTCGAATAGGTGGTCGGCGTCGTCCAGTATGAGTAGGACTCTCCACTGGCTGTTTGAGAGGAATGTTAGGAAGTATCTATACATGTCTTCCACGGAGTATCCTCTTAGGGGGGCCATGGGGTTGGCCCATCTCATCATCCTCCTAACTATGTTGCCGGGTATACGTTCGAATCTAGCGTTTACGTAGATCACGTCTATGTAGTGGCTGTTCTTATACTTCAGGATGTTCTTCTCGAGGTGTCTGGCCACCAGTGTCTTACCAGTACCAGTATTTCCTACTATGAATACATGTTCAAAGTCCTGTTTATTCTCTATGACTGGCTTGAAGTATGACATTAACTCCTCCAGCTTGTCCTGTCTATGGGGTATCTCGGGTGGGATGTAGCTGGGGGCTAGGGCGTCCCTATTCTTGAATATTCCCATCCTCCCATTCCTCCAATCAATCCTTGCTGGGTATGGAAATTTATGTTAGGTTATGTGTTGGGTGAAAGTATTCGGCTAGTCTCCACGGGTCCGTGTCCTTTCAATCTCGCCTCCGCACTCGTCACACGTCTCCATGTATCTCTCGAAGGTCTTTCCACAGGCCTTGCATCTGTATATCCATGTAGCTTCACTTCTTATCTCTCTCCTCACCTTGGCGTAGGCTATCCCTATCTTCCTGAGGATGTTCTGTATGGAGTAGTCGTCTGTCACGACTATAGGGTTGTTCTCTCTATATCTTATCGCTAGTCCTATTATGGATAGGTCTGCCTTGGATAGTCTCTGGTCCTCCCCCAGCTCCTTGGCTATTCTCCTAGCTTCTATTAGGTGTTTCCTACTGGGTTTGGCTAGGATGAGTGTGCCAGTCTCTATATGAAGTCTTATCGCCTCCCTCCTTATCTCGTCCCTCTTTATCTCTTCTATTGTCTCGGGTGTTGTGATATATATCCTTCTCCTCGTCTTCTTGATGGGCATTATGAGTAGTGCTGATGTGTCTAGTATGTAGATCTCCTCATCTCTCACTTGCCACCTTCACCATCCGTGTAATGTTCATGTCCTTGTTGAATACTATGAACTGTGCGTATAGGTCTGATCTATATACTTTTACGGGGGTGTCCCAGTCGACGTCTGTAGCTATCTGCCCGTCTAGGATCACTGCTGGGTTGCTCCTCGACTTGTCGGCTGTCAGTACTACTGTGTGTCTGGTGCTTACTACGTAGGATGGTATCTTGCTGATGGGGGTTAGTGGAGTTATTATCATTACCTCTAGGTCGGTGTCTACTGCTGGGCCTCCAGCGGCGTAGGAATAGGCTGTGGAGCCTATAGGTGTCGCTACTAATACTCCGTCTGACTTTACGCTCCATAGGGTGTGGGCCCTCCCCTTTGTGTATAGCTGTACGATCGGTTTTATCGTCTTCCCTATGTTGGAGCTGTGGTATGAGACCTCGTTAAGTATTGGTGGTGTCTTTAAACCCCCTATCTCCACCTCCAGTCGCATCTCCTTCCTTATGTAGAACCGGTTCTTCAGTAGGTCTTCGATATGCCTCTCTAGGTTTGAGGGGGTGGTTGAGGACATGAAGTTCTTCTCGCCTAGGCCTATTGTTAGGAGGGGTGTCTCCTTATCCTTTATGCCTAGTAGGGCTCTTAGTACTGTCCCGTCCCCACCGATAACTATCGCTATGTCTCCCCTGGCTGTGAAGAGGTGGTGGGGTATATCCCTAGGATCTATTATGCCCTCGGGGAATATCCCGCTTAGGTCTACCATGTCTAGTATTTCTATACCCGCATCCTCTAGTCGGTGCTCCAGGACCTCTATTATATCGTGTGTCCTCCCGTCTCTAGAGCCGTATATTATACTTACGGTGTGTATCACGGGCTTCGTCATCAGTTAATAAGTATTGATATCTTGGAATTAACTGATCCTCCACACCGGGTTTATTAGGCCTCCGACGGGTAATATTGATTAACATGAGTATTGACTACAAGGATCTGGGAGAGTTGAAGCGTGGTAGCTACGTGATTATCGATGGTGAGCCCTGTAAGGTTATCGAGATCACGAAGAGTAAGAAGGGTAAGCATGGTAGTGCCCAGGCCCGTGTGGTGGCTATAGGGCTGTTCGACGGTGTTAAGCGTAGCATTGTGGGCCCTGTAGATAGTAGGGTTGAGGTCCCCATAATTAAGAAGGGTAGGGCCCAGGTAGTGGCTGTGACAGACTCAATCCAGCTCATGGATCTTGAGACCTATGAGGTGTTTGAGGCCCAGCTACCGGAGGAGGAAGAGCTTAGGGAGAAGATGGAGCCTGGCGTGATCGTGGAGTATTGGGATTTTATGGGTAGGAAGAAGATCGTTAGGGTTCGTCCAGAGTAGTGGGTGTTGTTAGGGGGAGATGCCTCTAAGGGTTATCGATGGCTCCTATGGGGAGGGTGGTGGACAGATCCTCAGGTATGCGGCTCTCTATGCACTTGTGACTGGTGACGAGACCCATATCCTGCGTATACGTGCTAATAGGCCTAACCCTGGGCTGAGGCCGCAGCACTATACCCTCCTCAAGATTATGCTTGACATGTTTGGTGGTAGGGCCGAGGGCTTGTCGATCGGCTCTACCCAGATTAGGCTGATGTTTAGAGGTGTGAAGGCTGTCCATGGCACCTATAATATTGGTACTGCTGGTAGTATCTCCCTGATTATCCAGGCGTTGGCCCCTGCCCTGGCTCTTGCCGACTCTACCTCTGATCTGGTGTTGATTGGGGGGACTGATGTTAGGTGGAGCCCACCAATAGACTATATGAGGTATGCATATACATCACTACTCCGCCTCGCGGGTGTGGAGGCTAGGATAGAGGTTTTGAGGAGGGGTTTCTACCCGAAGGGTGGTGGGAAGGTTAGGATTGTTGTCGAGCCTGGTGAGTATAGGAGGATTAATAGGCCTAGGAGGGATGAGCTTAGGCGTGTCCTGATATCTAGTGTGGTGTGTAGACTGCCTAGGCATGTGCTGGAGAGGCAGTCGAGAGCTGCTATGAACCTACTGAGGGGGAGGCTTGGCGATGTGGAGCTTGAGGTTCTTGACCAGATGTGTGGTGACAGTCTTGACCCCGGTACCTCTATAGTGGTGCTTGGTGATGATGGTATCTTGATGAATGGTGGGGACTCCCTGGGTGAGAGGGGTAAGCCTGCGGAGAGGGTGGGTGAGGAGGCTGCCAACCAGTTTCTTGGATGGTGGACGTCGGGGGCGTCTATGGATAGGCATCTAGGCGACATGGCTATACCCTTGGCCGTCCTGGCGGGGTCTGGTGAGTTCTCCTTGGAGGATTTTACTAGGCATATGGAGTCCGCGCTCTATGTGTCGAAGACTTTCTTTGAGGGTCTCGAATATGAGCTTGTGAGGCTTGGGAGGGCCTATCTGCTAAGGATGTCTCGGTAGTGTCTGAGGATCCTCTCCTCCACCAGTTTCTTGAGCCTGTCTACTCCCTGGCCAGTGGCTAGTGATATCTTGATGAGGCTGTCCCCATGTATCTCACTGGCTCTCCTCAGGTTTTCCTCATGTGGCATATCCATCTTGTTCGCTATTGGGATGATCTTCTTGTCTGGGAATGCTTTCATTATCTCTCTTAGGATGTTGTGCTGCCTCTCTATGGGGTAGTAGGCATCCCTGGATATATCGTAGATGTATAGGATGTCTCCAACTAGGTTTCTGAGTGCGGCTATCGCCTTTAGCTCTATCTCGTTGCGGTCGCTCATCTCCCTGTCTAGGAGTCCTGGAGTGTCTATTATCTGGCCCCTTACAGGCCCCACCTCGATATGTCCTACGTGTATATCCTTGGTTGTGAAGGGGTATGAGGCTGTCTTGGTCTTAGCGGTTGATAGTGTGTTTACTAGTGTAGATTTGCCGGTGTTGGGCGGGCCGGCAACTATGAATGTGGGTTTATCAGGGTCTATCGATGGTAGTCTCCTGGCGTATTTATACAGCCTTATCACGTAGTCCATGTCCTCGGCCGCCCTGTGTAGGAAGGTTGATATCTTCCCTTGTCCCACCCTCCTCCACTTCTTCATCTCGTCTGGGTCTTCCTCCGAGAGTATTTTGTTGATGTATTCATCCCTGATCTCCTCTATGGCTTTGGCTATCCCTAGGAATCGTTTATGTATCCTCTTGATCTCCTTCTCGTCGAAGTATAGGTTTATGAGGTCTCGGTAGAAGGGGTCTGCCTCGAAGTATGCGTCTAGGATTTTTATAGCCCTGTTTATATGTGTCAGGACGGTTCTAGCCAGTACGGATACCCTTGTCTTCTCCCTCTTACGGGCGGTCTCCACCTTCCCCTTGTATGGTATCTTGTTTGCTTCTCGGGAGGCTCTTTTAAAGGCTGTATCCTCCACCTCCCTCATCGGCTGTGGTGGTTTTAGCTTCTCCCATGGATTCATCTCGAAGCCCCAATTTATTTTATGTCTGGGGACTATTTGTTGGGGTGCCTGTGGAATGTCGCAGTATGGTGTGGGGGGCACGGCTATTGGTCTGAGGACTAGGGACTCTGTCCTCTTGGCTACGGATAAGCTTTATCTGACGGGTAATATAGCTTTTAGCCAGACCGCTAAGAAGCTTCTACGGCTTACCGATAGGGTCTACCTCGCTGCTGCCGGGTTGATTGCAGATGTGCAGGGCCTGGTGAAGGAGGTTGAGTATAACATTGGTACTAGGACCCTTCTTCTACAGAGGGAGATGAGTGTACGCTCCATAGCTAGGCTTGTATCTGTGATACTATATAGTAGTAAGGGGCTGCCGTACTATACGCAGGTTCTTGTCGGTGGGTATTCCAGGGAGCCTGAGCTATACTCCCTGGACTCGCTAGGATCTGTGATGGAGGATCAATACGTGGCTATAGGTACTGGTGCGGAGACTGCTCTGAGTATTCTAGATACTGGTTATAGGGAGGATCTGGGTAGGGAGGAGGCTATAGACCTAGCCCTAAGGGTGTTTAGAGCTGTTACTAGGAGGGATGTCTTGACGGGCTATACAATCGACCTCGTATATATTACTAGTGAGGGTGCGGAGGAGTTCTCGAGGTCTTTGATATAGTTTTCTGGGTGGCTTGCTTTGAAGGGTCTCACCGAGCTGCTCAGGGATAGTGTGGAGAGGCTCGGTAAGAGGTATGAGGAGGTGGATCCCCTCAGGGAGGAGGTTATCAAGAAGTGTAGGGATCTCCTCTCCATTGTGAGGAAGGGGTTTGGATACGCCTATAGGGGGGACTATGGTGGGCTGTCCGAGACGGTCTCGAAGGCGACGGGTATTGTGGAGGATATCCTTGGCTTGATAGAGGCTAGTAGAGAGTATCGGGAGTATCTTGTCCGGGTCGCAGGGGATGCTATGAGGGAGTATGTGGAGCTCCTCCTCCTTGATCGATGGCTTAGTGGTGAGGGTCTCGACTCGTCTCTACTGGGTAGGATGGAGCCTACATGGATAATCGAGGGTGTAAGGGATTTTGCGGGTGAGGTTCGTAGGTTCTCCCTCTCATGGCTTATAAGGGGTAGGTGTGAGGATGTATATGCCTCTATCGAGTTGTTGGAGGAGTTGGTGGCGATTCTCTCCTCGTATATGGTGCCTAGCTACATCTATTCCGGGTATAAGAAGGATCTTGACTTCGTCAAGAGGATGTTGGATAATCTGAAGTCGGAGTATATTGATGTGTGTGGTGGTGGTAGGTGAACCTGAGGCTGGCCAGGACCTACTTGGTAGATCTCTATAAGCTCGGGGCTGGTGAGAAGTACATTAAGGTGCCTACTAGTGAGCTCGCGGCCTTCTTCGGGGTTAGTCAGCAGAGTGCGTCTAGGATATTGCAGGAGCTTTTCGAGATGGAGTTGATTGATAAGCGTAATGTTGACAGGACCCTCTGGGTTAGGCTTACTGATAAGGGGCTTGCCGAGGTTGATGACTATATTAGGTATATTAATGATGCCTATGAGAGGCCTGGGAGGTTCTTCTTCAGGGGTGTCGTTGTTACTGGCCTTGGTGAGGGGGCTTACTACATGAGTAGGAAGGGGTATGTGATCCAGTTCGAGAGACTGTTGGGCTTCACCCCCTATCCAGGCACGTTGAATCTTAAGCTTAATGAGCCGTACTATGTCTATCAGAACAGGCTTCTACGGAAGCTCAGGGGTCTACATATAAAGGGCTTTAGGACTAAGGAGAGGGTGTTTGGGGATGTTCGGGCCTTCAGGGCGTTGATACAGTCTAAGATTGAGGGTGCCGTGATATATGCTGAGAGGTCGATATATGGGTTCGACATGTTGGAGGTTATCGCCCCTGTGTATCTGAGGGATGCCTTGAAGCTTAGGGATGGGGATGTTGTTGAGGTTGAGGTCTATATAAACGAGTCTCGGTAGAGCTCGACTATCCTCCTCTTTATCTCTGTAGTCTTTACGCCCTCAACCTCTAGGTTGATCCTCACTATCTTCCTGCCGCGTAGCACGTCTATATCTATGCCTGGTGGGAGGGTCTGGTCATAACCAAGTATTATTATGTCTGGCTGGACTATCCTGATAGGCTTTGTAAAGTCTTCCTCATCGCCCAGTATGGCTAGGTCTACATATCTGAGAGCTGAGACCACCTCTCTCCTGTCCTCCTCACTGTTTACCGCCTTCTTCCCCTTTAGCTTGAGGACTGTGGCGTCTCTAGCAATAATCACTACTAGCGCGTCTACCAGCTTCCTCGCCTCCCTGAGGGTGTAGATGTGGCCCTTATGTAGTATGTCGAATACTCCTCCTATCACGCCTATCTGGATGCTCCTCCTACCCTCTGGTGTTAGTCTTCCACGGTATAGGAGCCCCTTCTCCTCTAGGCGTGAGTATATCTCATTGTTTATACTGCATTGTGGCTGGTACTCTATCCCCAGCCTGTTGGCGAGGCTTTTAAGGTATATTCTTGCGAGGACGGTCTTCTCCTGCTGTGAGACGGTCTCCATTTGGTCAGTCCCTCAAGAGATACTCTATATACTCCATCTCCGTAAAATGTGGCTTGGCCGTCACGATTATTATGGAGGGTTCACTGCCCATGTAGCTGGGTATGTTCCTGGGGTGTCTATATGCATCTATTCTCTGCCTCACAGTCCCGAGGGAGGTTAGGACGATTATTATATGTTCCGGCTTCTCGAGTAGGGACGCCGCCTCGGGGTGGAGTAGGAGTATGTCTATAGCCTCTCTAGGTTGCATCATGTATCCAGTCTCAGCGTCGTACTCGAGGAAGTATAGCGTGTGTAGCCCCCTATCGAGATTGGAGATGAGTATCTCTATGTTCCTCCTGTTCATCTCCAGCCCTCCTCTGACCAGTGTTCCTGAGGCTCCAACCCTGTATATGTCTAGACCCGCCTCTCCGACTGCGGCTGTGTAGGATGATGCGTTGTGGTATACCTTGGTCTCCACACCGTTTCTCCTGGCTTCTATTAGGATGGCCTTATGTGTCGTGGCTATCAATGGGTCGCCATAGACTAGTATGAGGATATCTTCTTCCCGCGCCTCCTCGATTATATCCCTAATCCCGTCTTCCAAGTCCCTCCTCCTTAGTGGTATGGGCCTCCTACCAGTTAGTAGATCCACTAGCTCGTCGCGACTATAGGGTAGGGGGCTTGTGTATGTCTCTAGGTAGATCTTGGAGTAGCTATTGATCTTCTCAACCACCTCCCTTGGGAGTGTGGGTCTGTCTGATATTCCCATCCCGGCAAGTACGAGTGTCAAGGCCTGATCCCCCGTATAATCCTAAAATAGGTGGTTTGTGGTTAGTGATATTTGGTCGGGGCCCGTAGCTCAGCCAGGTAGAGCGCCGACCCATTTTAGGTGGTGGGGCGTAGGGCTTTTACCGTTGGGTGAAAGCGACGACCCTGGCTAGGGGGATGAGTGGTCGGTGGATACCCGGCGGTCGCGGGTTCGAATCCCGCCGGGCCCGCCAATAACTGGTCTCCATATTGTGACGTTGTCCAGGGTTTGTGGGGGTAAGATTTATATATTTACCCACCTTGTAAATTTATGACACCATGCTGGCATATCATATTAACTGGTTGGTGGGTCGTCCCTGGGGGGTGTAGAGGTAGATGCCGTCCTCTGATAATGAGCTTGATGAGAAGCTTAAAAAGATTATTCTGAGCCATAGGCTCGTTCCTGAGCATAGGATTCTCTCTAAGGAGGAGGCCCAGAAGGTCATTGAGAAGTATTGTGGTGGGGATAAGTATAAGCTTCCATACATCAGGAAGAGTGATCCGATCGTTAAGGCCCTCGGGGCGAAGAAGGATGATGTGATAATGATTATCCGGAGGAGCCCCACTGCTGGGGTCTCCGTATACTATAGGCTGGTGATAGGATGAAGAGGCTAGATATCAATAGGTATCTCGTTTATAAGAAGCATGACTACGATACTTGGCCAGTCATTAAGGCTATGCTCAACGAGTTCGGCCTGGCTAAGCAGCATATAGACTCGTATAACGAGTTTGTAGATACTATCCTAAAGGAGATCGTGGAGGAGAATAGTACGATACGTGTGCCTGGTGAGCAGGGGGAGTGGATATTCCAGATTGAGGAGGTGTGGGTTGAGCAGCCCAGCACCAAAGATATCCGTGGAGCCTCGATAACTAAGCAGCATGGATATATCCCCTCTGTCTGTAGGCTCCAGGGGTATTCATACTATGCCCCTATTAAGGCTAGGTTTAAGAAGATCACTGGTACGACGTCTACGGAGGAGGTTGAGCTTGGATATCTCCCTGTGATGGTCAAGTCTAAGATATGTTATCTACATGGAGAGTCTAGGGAGAACCTCATAAAGCTTGGCGAGGATCCGGACGATCCCGGTGGATATTTTATAATAAATGGTAGTGAGCGGGCCATCGTTGCTGTGGAGGACCTCGCCTCGAACACTATTATAACCCGTGTGGATAAGTCGTCTAGTACGGTTACCTACTCCTCTAGGATGCTCTCGGTGAGGGGTAGTCTTAGGAATCATGTGGTTGTGACGTTGAAGAGGGAGTCTGCGGTCGTGACTATCCCCTTCACGACTAGTGCTATCCCCTTCCCCATAGTGATGAAGGCGCTGGGTGTTGTTAAGGATGGGGATATTGTGGAGGCTGTTGCCCGTGGGGATCCGGATATCGAGGCTGTGATCCTCCCGATTGTGAGGAAGTTTAGGGAGATTAAGGATCAGGAGAGGGCCCTCCTCTATATAGGTAATAGGACACAGGCTTCTCAGCAGCCTATGGATAGGAGGATTAACAGGGCTAGGCATATACTGGATAAGTATCTCTTCCCACACATAGGGATGGGTCCTGAGTATAGGCTTAGGAAGGCATATCTCTTGGCCGAGATGGTTAGGAGGGCTGTCGAGCTGAGGCTTGGCTATAGGGAGCCTGATGATCGTGATCACTATGCGTATAAGAGGCTTAGGCTGGCCGGCCCATTGCTGGGCCAGATATTCGCCAAGTCTCTCAAGTCGTTGATGAAGGATCTCCAGTATAACATACAGAAGAACGTGGTGAATAGGGGTAGGATAAACCTGAGGTATCTGGTGAGGGGGAACAAGATTACTCATAGGCTTACCCATGCACTGGCTACTGGTACTTGGTCGCAGAAGACTACTGGTGTTACCCAGATGCTGGATAGGACTAACTTCTTATCTACCCTCAGCCATCTCAGGAGGATTCAGAGCCCGCTTAGTAGGAGTCGTCCACAGTTCGAGGCTAGGGAGGTCCACGCTTCTCATCTCGGGCGTATATGCCCTGTGGAGAGTCCCGAGGGGCAGAACATTGGCCTGGTTAAGAACCTAGCGTTATCGGCCGTTGTCTCTAATGAGCATCCCTCGGAGCTCATGACTGAGCTACTCTTTAAGGAGGGTGTTATCCCTATCGAGGAGGCTCCTAGGGAGGCCTGGATGAATGGTGCTAAGGTCTTCCTCAATGGTGACTTCATCGGGTTCGTTATGGATCCTGAGGAGTTTGTGGAGAGGATTAGGAGTTATAGGCGTAGGGGTGCTATACCCCCTGATGTAAACATATCTCTGAGGAAGTTTGATAATGAGAAGATCCGGCCTGAGGTATATGTCGAGAGTAGTAGTGCCCGTGTCCTGAGGCCTCTGATAAGGGTCGAGAATGGTAAGCCGCTCCTAACTAAGGAGCATATCGAGATGGTTAGGAATGGTACGTTGAAGTTCTCCGATCTCTTGAGGCAGGGTATTATAGAGCTGATCGATGCTAATGAGGAGTTCAACGTCTTGACAGCCTTCTTCCCAGAGGAGTTGACGCCTGAGCATACTCATCTGGAGCTGGCTCCATACTTCTTCCTGGGTATAACGGCGTCTATCATACCCTTCGCGGAGCATAACCAGAGCCCGAGGAACTCTTATGAGGCGGCTATGGCTAAGCAGGCCTTGGGTATACCGGTCACTAATATAGCGCTTAGGATGGATAGTAGGGCTCATCTACTGGAGTATCCACAGATCCCTATTGTCCAGACACGTATAACCGATATGATCTATCTGAATGATAGGCCTATTGGTCAGAACCTCGTCGTAGCGATAATGTCGTATGAGAGCTATAATATGGAGGATGCGGTGATCATCAATAAGGCGGCTGTTGATAGGGGTCTGCTCAGATCGTTCTTCTACAAGACATATGAGTCTGTGGCGAAGATGCATGGTGGTGGTGTTACGGATAAGTTTGAGATCCCGAGTAAGGATAACCTCAACTATATGGGTGAGGATCACTATAGGTCTCTGGAGGATGATGGCCTGCCCTATGTGGAGGCTAGGTTGAAGAAGGAGGATGTGGTTATTGGTAAGACGGGTCCGCCTAGGTTCCTGAGCGAGTTGGTTGGTAGGGAGGAGAAGAGGAGGGATAGTAGTATTACTCTCGACCAGTTCGAGGCCACTGTGGATAAGGTTGTCCTGACCCTGAATAAGGATGGTGAGCTTACCGCCATGGTTAGGGTGAGGGAGTACAGGATACCTGAGCTTGGTGATAAGCTGGCGTCTAGGCATGGTCAGAAGGGTGTTATTGGTCTACTCGCTAATCCTGAGGATATGCCATATACTGCAGATGGTATCATACCCGACCTGATCATCAATCCACATGCATTCCCCTCCAGGATGACTGTCGGCCAGTTCCTAGAGTCTATTGCTGGGAAGTATGGTGCCTTGGCTGGTAGGTTTATAGATGGCTCCCCATTCGTCTCCTTCAACTATGAGGAGTTGGCTGAGATGCTTAGGTCGGTGGGCTTCGAGTATAAGGGTACCGAGGTCATGTATGACGGTAGGACTGGTCGGAAGTTTAAGGCCCATATATTCATCGGGATTGTGTATTATCAGAAGCTGCACCACATGGTTGCTGATAAGATGCATGCCAGGGCTGTTGGGCCGATCCAGGTGCTTACCAAGCAGCCTACTGAGGGGCGTGCCAGGGATGGTGGACTCAGGATTGGTGATATGGAGAAGGATGTCTTCCTGGCTTATGGTGCCTCATCGATTGTTAAGGAGCGTCTTCTAGATGCGTCGGACAAGACCACGATCCTTGTCTGTACCAAATGTGGGTTGGAGGGTTATCTAGACGCTAGGGAGAATAAGTTTGTCTGCCCAGTATGTGGGCCGGATGCTCCGCTCGTGCCTGTAAACGTCTCCTATGCCTTCAAGCTCCTTCTAGATGAGTTGAAGAGTATGACTATCTATCCCAAACTCAATGTGAAGGAGGTGGTGTAGCATGTCCTTCGGTAGGGAGATTAGGAGGTATGAGGAGCAGGCACATAGGTATACCATCTCATCGATAAAGTTTGGGGTTCTCTCCCCACAGATGATTAGATCCATGTCGGTGGTCGAGATCACGAATGAGTCGCCACGTAACGAGCTTGACGAGCCTATGCCTGGTGGTGTTCTGGATCCTAGGCTGGGTAATCCAGAGCCTAATTCCTACTGCCCAACCTGTGGTAATGATAGGGATCACTGTCCAGGGCATTTTGGTCATATAGATCTGGCTCTGCCTGTGATCAACGTCCTCTTTGCAGAGTATATTTACCTGATCCTGAAGGGTGTCTGTCTGAACTGTTCACATATCAAGATTGATCCGAAGAAGAAGCAGAGATATATCAAGAGGGCCTGGGAGCTTAGGAAGAATCTCCCCTACATGTACGATCTCTTCGTGAAGAAGATTGTTAAGGAGGCTTCAGAGACGGAGAGGTGTCCTAACTGTGGGAAGGAGAATATCAAGATTGTCTTTGAGAAGCCTCATAAGTTTTTCAAGGTTACCAAGGATGGTGAGCATATAGAGCTGATGCCTAGTGAGATCAGGAGTGTATTTGAGAATATTCCTGATGAGGAGCTTATTCTCTATGGCCTCTATTGTGAGGCTGGTGCTCAGGCATATGGTGCTGGGAGGAAGGCTGACTGTATAAGGCCTGAGTGGTTTATACTCCAGGCGTTGCCAGTTCCGCCCCTGACTGTTAGGCCCTCTATACTGCACGAGGGTGGGGAGCGTAGGGAGGATGATCTGACGCATAAACTTGTGGATATTGTAAAGGTTAACAGCAAGATTAGGAAGGATAAGACGGCTGGCTCTGTGGCTATGGCCCTGAAGAATGACTATGATGTTCTCCAGCTCCACGTAATAACCTATTTCCATAACGAGTTGCCTGGTATACCGCCAGCTACGCATAGGGGTGTGAAGAGGCTTAAGACCCTTGTCCAGAGGCTTAGTGGTAAGGAGGGTAGGTTTAGGAATAACTTGATAGGTAAGCGTGTAAACTTCTCTGCCAGGACTGTTATCTCGCCTGACTCGAACTTGGATATTAACGAGGTTGGTGTCCCCGTAGATATAGCTAAGATATTGACTGTTCCTGAGGTTGTGACTCCCTATAACATCGACTTCCTTAGGCAGCTGGTCCTGAACGGTGCGGATATTCATCCGGGGGCGAACTATATCTATAGGCAGAAGACGAAGAGTAGGCATAACCTGAGGTATGTGACGGATAGGAGTTTCCTAGCCAATATGCTGGAGGTTGGGGATATAGTTGAGAGGCATCTTATGGACGGCGATATAGTCCTGTTCAATAGGCAGCCGTCGCTCCACAGGATGTCGATGATGGGCCATATAGCTAGGATACTCCCCTATAGGACGTTCAGGCTCCACCTAACAGTCTGCCCACCGTACAACGCTGACTTTGATGGTGATGAGATGAATCTGCATGTGCCGCAGAATAGTGAGGCTCAGGCAGAGGCAAGATCCCTCATGTTGGTTGAGAACCAGATTATTAGTCCGAGGTATGGTGCTCCGATCATCGGTTTCACCAAGGACTATCTAACCTCATCCTTCCTCTTGACTAGGGATGAGAAGAGGCTGGATAAGGCTAGGCTCTTCAACCTGCTCTCGATCTATGATGAGATACCTAAGATGGACATGGTTAGGAACTGGGAGAAGACGCATAGTGGGAGGCTCCTATTCAGCATCCTTCTGCCCAAGGACTTCACCTACTCATTGAAGAGTAGGCTGGAGGAGGACGTGATCATTAAGGAGGGTGTCCTTGTCAAGGGCGTCATAGATAAGAGGTCTATCGGTGCTGAACAGGCTGACAGCGTCCTACATAGATTGGTGAGGGAGTATGGTAACAGGTTTGGAGGAGACTTCATAACGAAGTTCGCCTCGGTACTAGATAGATACCTGCTGTCAAGGGGCTTCTCAATAGGTATAGAGGATCTAAAGCTGCCTGAGGAGGTTGTGGAGGAGATTAAGGAGATTGAGAGGGAGGCCCATAGGAAGGTTGAGGAGGTTATTAGGCAGTATAGGGAGGGTAGGCTGGAGCTTATCAAGGGCCTCTCTCCTGAGGAGTCTCTAGAGCAGAAGATTCATGAGATACTGGCAGATGCCAGGACAAGGGCTGGTCTAAAGGCTTTGGAGAGCCTGGATAAAGATAACCCGCTCTATGTGATGGTCATCAGCGGTGCACGTGGTACCGATATCAATGTGGCTCAGCTCACCGCTATGCTTGGGCAGCAGACGATCAGGGGTGAGCGTATATCCAGGGGCTATGGCAAGAGGACGTTAACAGTGTTTAAGGAGGGTGATATAGGTACGAAGGCTAGGGGCTTCATAGGCAGCAATTTCTACCGTGGCCTGAACCCTGTGGAGTTCTTCTTCCACGCTATAAGTGGTCGTGAGGGGTTGATGGACACAGCTGTCAAGACGCAGGAGAGTGGCTATCTCTATAGGCGTATACTATACTCGATGGAGCATCTCCAGGTTGACCACGACTTCACTGTGAGGACGTCGTATGGTAAGATAGTGCAGTTCGTATATGGTGAGGATAAGGTAGACCCCGCTAGGAGTGACCATGGTAAGCCGGTTAATGTTGAGCGTCTAGTGGACTCTATATCGCTGCTGTATCCTAAGGGTAAGTATGCTGGGAGCAAGTATATCGACGAGATCCTCTCCAAGGTTAAGGATGAGATCCCGCCCTCGCTCTATGAGGAGCTTAGAACCGTCCTGATGAGGAAGAGGGCTAACAAGGAGGTTGTGAGGGAGGCTGTTAGGCAGGCCGTCCTTAACTATAGGAGCTCAACTATCGATCCTAACACTGCTATAGGTGTGATTACTGCCCAGTCAATAGGTGAGCCTGGTACCCAGATGACTCTGAGGACCTTCCACTATGCTGGTGTGAAGGAGAAGAACGTGACTATTGGTCTGCCACGTATCATAGAGATAGTGGATGCTAAGCAGAAGCCTTCAACACCTAGGATGACGATCTACCTGGATGAGGAGCATAGGTATAGCCAGGAGAAGGCTGAGGAGATAGCTAATAAGATCAAGAGTACGAAGCTTAGGGATGTTGTCCTAGGTTACAGTATAGATCTGGCCAGTAGGAGGGTGGTCTTCAAGCTAGACATGGATGCGTTGGAGAAGGTTGGGTTGACGCCTAAGGATGTTAAGAGGGTCTTTAGTAGGAGGTATTCGACGGAGCTGAATGGAGACTTGCTGGCTGTTAAGCCGTCGATGAAGCTTAAGGAGGGTGAGGAGACGAATCTGGACATCATTGTGGAGAAGCTTAGGAAGGCAGCTGAGAGGTTCCTCGAGAGGCATATAGCGGGTGTCCAGGGTATTATGAGGGTCACTGTTGACCGTGTGGTTAATGAGGAGACTGGTGAGGAGGAGTGGGTGCTCTACACAGCTGGTAGTAATCTGAGGGAGGTCCTCACCTTCGAGGGTGTAGACCCGACTAGGACAGTTACGAACGATATATTCGAGATCTATGAGGTCCTAGGTATAGAGGCTGCTAGGAACGCGATCATAAATGAGATTAAGGCGGTCTTGGATGAGCAGGGTCTCGACATTGACTATAGGCATATCATGCTGGTGGCTGATCTGATGACTAGGGAGGGAGTGATTAAGCAGATGGGTAGGTATGGTGTCGTCGCCCTTAAGGAGAGTGTACTGGCTAAGGCGGCCTTCGAGACGACCGTCCCTGTCCTAGTCAAGGCGGCTGTGAGGGGTGAGACCGACTATTTAAGGGGTCCGACCGAGAATATAATAGTTGGCTCTCGTGTACCCATAGGGACGGGTAGCGTCGACGTGTACATAAGGGTGGGTAGCGATGGAGGAGACGGTAAGGAGGCTTGAGGCGGCCCTACCAGTGGTTGCCAAGACCGGGAAGATACTCTTTGGTAGGAACAACGTGTTATGGGCGCTTAGGAACGAGGCTGATAAGATAAAGGTTATACTCGTGGCTAGGAATCCTCCGCCCGGCCTCCTAGAGGAGATAGGGCCTATGGCGGAGGAGAGGGGCGTGCTACTGCTGAGGAGTAGGAGGACCAACTTGGAGCTTGGGGCTCTATGTGGGCGGCCCCACTCTGTGTCGGTTGTGGCTATATATGACTTTGGAAGTGCCCCGATAGAAGAGGAGACATTGTATGCCAAGCAGTGAGGGCCTAAGCTTTACGAATGATGAGCTCGCCCTGATGAGCCTCTTCCACGGCATCACCGGTGAGAATCCCCTGGCCTGTAAGATCATTGAGGACTATGTCTACTTCATCATTACTGAGGAGGCGCTCTACCGCATCATGGCCGACCCAGTGATCAGGGGGGAGCTCCGCCGCCGGATAGGTGGGAGGTTCACTAGGAGTAGAGTGTTAAGGGTCCTCTCCTCCATCCTGACCGAGAATATAGGCTCTCCCACCTATGTAGCTGTCTACTACGATGATCCTATAGAGTTCCTCAAGACCTTCTTCGGCCTAGATAGCTCTGCGAGGGTGGAGCTTAGGAATAGCGGTGGTAGAACCGTGGTAAACATATATGTGTCTCCCGAGAAGAAGGGGATCGTTATAGGTAGGAGTGGTATCAGGGCCAGGGCTGGGAGGTTCTTCGGGAAGGCCCTCTACAACATCGACCAAATAAATATCAGGTAGGCCCGTCATAACGATTTTAGGTGGTGTGGAGGAATGGGTAGGAAGAGCCCCAAGGGAATGTTCGCTGCTAGGAAGCTTATTATGAAGAGGAAGAAGTTTAGATGGAGCGATATAAAGTATAGGAGGCGGATGCTACGTCTTGACGAGAAGGCCGACCCACTTGAGGGTGCACCGATGGCACGTGGAATAGTGATTGAGAAGGTGGGTGTGGAGGCTAAGCAGCCGAACTCGGCTCTCAGGAAGTGTGTACGTGTCCAGCTCATCAAGAATGGTAAGCAGGTAACCGCCTTCCTCCCCGGCGACGGTGCACTCAACGTTGTTGATGAGCATGACGAGGTTATGATAGAGGGTATCGGAGGCTCACAGGGTAGGGCTATGGGTGACATACCGGGTGTTAGGTATAGGGTCTTCCTAGTCAATGGTGTTCCATTGGATCTCCTGGTTAGGGGTAAGGTTAAGAAGCCTAAGAGGTGATCCTATGGCGTCTAAGCAGCAGGTTGGGCTCAAGCTATTCGGCCGATACTCCTTCAAGGATGTGGAGGTTAGGGATATCAGTCTCAAGGACTATATCTCGTTGAAGCCGGTCCTCCTACCTTGGAGTGGGGGGAGGCATGAGAAGAGGAAGTTTGAGAAGGCGAAGGTAAACATTGTTGAGAGGCTGGTCAACAAGCTTATGCGGCCGGGTAAGATGGGTGGTAAGAAGCAGAAGGCTATAAAGATTGTCGAGGCGGCTTTCAGAATTATTGAGCTTGAGACTGGCGACAACCCTATCCAGCTACTGGTATATGCGATTGAGAATGCTGGTCCCTGTGAGGATGTAACGACGATTGCTTATGGTGGTGCGGCCTATACGGTTAGTGTGGATGTATCTCCTCTGAGGAGGATCGATGTCGCTCTGAGGAACATAGTTATCGGGGCTAAGAACGCAGCGAGGAATAGTAGGATGAGTATCGAGGAGGCCCTCGCGAGGGAGATCATACTGGCGGCTAGGAACGATCTTGGCAGCTACGCCATATCTAAGAGAGTGGAGATAGAGAGGATAGCGATGGCCAGCCGCTAGCCTGGCTGGCGTGGTTTATAAACCCCATACCTAAATGCTTTATATATACCATCTCTGGAATTGATTGGAGATAGGTGAGAGCTATGGCCAAGAAGAAGGAGCATATGAACCTGATAGCGATAGGCCATGTAGACCATGGGAAGTCTACGCTGATGGGTCGCCTGCTATATGAGGCTGGTGTGATCGACCAGAGGCTAATCCAGCAGTATGAGGAGGAGGCTAAGAAGCTGGGCAAGGAGACATTCAAGTTCGCCTGGGTTATGGATAAATTGAAGGAGGAGAGGGAGAGGGGTCTCACGATTGATCTATCCTTCTATAAGTTCGAGACCCCCAAGTATGAGTTCACCCTTATCGATGCCCCCGGCCATAGGGACTTTATCAAGAATATGATTACGGGGGCTAGTGAGGCGGACGCAGCTATCCTAGTTGTCTCTGCACGTCCAGGTGAGTTTGAGGCTGGTATCTCCCCAGGTGGCCAGACTAGAGAGCATGCAAGCCTGGCTAAGATCCTAGGTATCAACCAGCTAGTCGTTGCTATCAACAAGATGGATGATCCCGGTGTGAACTGGAGTAAGGAGAGGTATGAGGAGATTAAGAACGAGATTGCTAGGCTCCTAAAGACCCTTGGCTACGACGTGAGTAAGATCAGGTTTGTACCAGTATCTGCCTGGACTGGTGACAATGTCCTTAAGAAGTCTGATAAGATGCCTTGGTACGATGGGCCTACGCTGATCGAGGCTCTAGATGAGTTTGTACCTCCGCCTAAGCCTATCGATAAACCTCTCCGCCTACCGATACAGGATGTATACTCGATCACTGGTGTGGGTACAGTCCCAGTGGGTAGGATAGAGACTGGTAGGATGAGGGTAGGTGACCGTGTCGTCTTCATGCCACCAGGCCTTGTTGGTGATGTGAAGTCTATAGAGATGCATCACCAGCCCATGGAGGAGGCCGTCGCGGGTGACAACATCGGGTTCAACGTGAAGGGCGTCTCCAAGAAGGATATCAGGAGGGGTGACGTTGTGGGCCATCTAGATAATCCACCGACGGTTGCTGAGGAGTTCATAGCCCAGATCTTCGTGATATACCACCCGACAGCCATTGGCGTTGGCTATACACCAGTGATGCATGTGCATACTGCCCAGGTGGCCGTCACTTTCATAGAGCTTCTGAAGAAGCTAGATAGGAGGACTGGCCAGGTTGTAGAGGAGAACCCGAGCTTCCTCAAGACTGGTGACGTAGCTATCGTTAAGCTGAAGCCTCTGAGGCCAGTGTCACTAGAGGAGTTCCAGCAGTTCCCTGAGCTAGGTAGGTTCGCCATCAGGGATATGGGCCAGACCATAGCTGCTGGTGTGGTCAAGGAGATTACTAAGAAGGCTGAGATCAAGATTAAGGGTTAGCAGATTTTATATCCCTCCCCCATCCAACTATTTTTCCTGACTCGAGATGATTAGGGGAACAAAGACTAGAATAATTGTGTATGGGACTGATCACAAGGCTCTGGATAATTTTATGGAGGAGGTTAGGGCTATAGCCGAGAAGACGGGTGCAAAGTATTCAGGCCCTGTATATCTACCTACTAAGAGGGTTGTCGTCCCTACTAGGAAGAGTCCTTGTGGACAGGGGAGTGAGACTTGGGACAAGTTTGAGCTCCGTATTCACAAGAGGCTTATCGATATTGAGCAGAACGAGAACACTATGAGGCATCTTATTAGGCTTAGGGTTCCTGACAACGTCTTTATCGAGGTTAGGCTTACATAACAATATTTCTATATATCCAGGACATACTCGATCACGTATCTACCGTCCTCCTTATCAATCCTCATCTCGTGATAGGTCATAGCCTTAACATGTATCTTTGGCTCGTGCTTGTTTAAGTCGAGATCCTCACCCCACATCTCTGCGTGGAGGACGTATCTACCGTCCTCCTTATCTATATTCGTCTTGAAGCGTGAGTAGACCTTGCCTTCTGAGTCGAGCCTTACTATCAACTCCTCTATGAAGTTGTAGAGAAGCTCCTCCAGGTCGTCTCCATAGACGGTTAGCTCATCCTTCTTCTTGGGGGTGACTGTATTAATATCTACTGTGGTGTCTGTGAAGGCCTCTGCAGCCTTCTCGAAGGCCCTTTCCAACGTGGATCCCCAAGCCTTAATCTTTATATCGGCGGTGTGTGGCAGGAATTCATATCCATCCATTGTCTCTCACCAATGTATGTGTCCCTTATCGGTATATCATATGTCAGTATGACTATGCCGTTTGTAGAGGGGATCATATAAAAACGCGCCAATACAGCATACATATTTTTTAATACCGGTGAAAATATTTTCTAACATAACTAAATTCAAGTGGGTACTTGTGTGGTGATTGTCGTGACCCACGGTATGGTGCTTCAAATACCGGGGGAACCAGCTGGGACATGGTACTCACTATTCAACTTGTACTTCAGTCTAGGACTGCTAGTAGGCTCAGTAGTAGTAGGGATGCTGCTATATTTCGTCTGGAAGTATAGGGAGTCAGTGTCCAATGAGAGCGATGATATCAAGCCAGGAGTAGTGCCTGGGGAGCGGAGTAACATAAAGCTCATTATGGTGTTCTTTGGGCTGACGTCGATAATACTCTTCACGTTGGCATCATACTCTATACTAGTAACTAATTACGTGGAGAAGGTGCCGAAGGCAGACGACATATTTGAGGTGACGGTTCAGGGATTCCAGTGGGGTTGGAGATTCATATACCCCAACGGAACGGAAGTAGTTGGTGAGGTTGTGGTTCCGAAAGATAAAATTGTTGTGTTTAGAATAACCAGCATGGACGTTTTCCATAAGTTCCAACTTATAGAATTTAGAACCGGTGCGGACGCTCTTCCAGGAGCCTTCAATGTGATATGGATAAAGCCCACACAGGCTGGTACATACACGATACAGTGCTATGAGCTCTGTGGGATTGGGCATTCTTTGATGGTTGCTACGTTGAGGGTTGTGTAAGAGGGGGTGAGCATAAATGGAGAATAAGAGTGGTTTAATGAGGTGGCTGACAACTACGAATCATAAAGACATAGGGCTTCTATACCTGGTAACTTCGCTGTACTTTCTAATGGTGGGGGGCTCATTAGCTCTAACATTCAGGTTACAGTTAGCCTTTCCACAGGCTGATATCCTGAGCGCCTCAGCCTTTAACCAAGCCATAACGATGCATGGCCTTATCATGGTTCTATGGGCAATTTCTCCGTTCGCTTTCGCCTTCGCAAACTACATTGTCCCAATCCAGATCGGAGCTAGGGATATGGCGTTCCCAAGGCTTAATGCACTCAGTTACTGGCTCTACCTATTCAGTGGTCTTCTCGCAGCTCTATCCTTCTTCTTACCAGGTGGCGCCCCAGATGTTGGATGGACATACTATGTTCCGTTGTCGACTCCGAAATTCACTCCACAGCCCGGAGTAACTGTAGCAGCCCTGGCCTTAGCGATGCTAGTTGCATCTGTGACCGTGGGTACAATAAACTTCATCGTAACTATAGCCACGCTAAGGGCTCCAGGAATGGGTTGGTCGAAGCTTCCCATGTTTACCTGGGGCATACTCTATACGGTGCTGCTCATGCTGTTTGCGTTTGGACCTGTAGCTGCAGGGTTCTTCCTACTCGCCATTGACAGGGTTTTCGGCACCGCATTCTTCACATCACCCGAGGGAGGAGCTATACTGTGGACACATATGTTCTGGTTCTTCGGCCATCCAGAAGTATACATTGTACTTGCTCCAGCCATCGGTGTTGTAGGTGATGTGATTGAGACTTTCACTAGGAAACCTCTGTTCGGGAGGAAATACATATTAATCGCCTTCGGAATAGCCAGCTTCATCAGCTTCATAGTATATGTCCACCATATGTTCGCAACCGGAATCAACCCCATAATCAGAGAGGTTATGAGCATAACCACAGAGTCGATATCAGTTCCATTCGGCGTGATAATGCTGTCCTTCATATTCTCGTTCTACAAAGCTAGAGTGAGGATAAAGACTCCACTACTGTTCGCTATTGGATCCATAGTACTATTCATTGTTGGAGGGATAACTGGGGTCTTCAACTCTTCAATAGCCCTTGACAGGTTTATCAGGGGTACATACTGGGTGGTGGCTCATTTCCACTACGCTATGGTAGGGGCTACATTGTTTGGACTGTTGGCAGCTATGTATTACTGGTATCCAAAGATCACTGGGAAGATGTACGATGAAAAGCTCGGCAAAATACATTTCGCTATAGCCTTCATAGGCTTCAACCTACTGTACTTCCCAATGTTCATAATATATGAGATGCCGAGGAGAGTAAACACCTACTTCGTAGAAGAATGGATACCGATGAATCAGCTGGCTACCCTCGGGGGCTATGTGTTCGGATTCTCATTTCTCATCATGGTATACAACCTACTCAAGAGCTTGAAAACTGGTTCACCGGCTGGCAACAACCCGTGGGGCGCGTGGACCTTGGAATGGATGACGACTTCTCCGCCGCCACCACACAACTTTGATTTCGATCCCATGATTAGCGGCAACCAGATAACATTCTACACCAATGGAGGTGTTCCACATAAGCATGTAGAGTACCACACAATGATGCCGATGCTCCTATCAGTCTCACTCATGTTGTCGTTCTTTGGCCTGATGATGTATACCCCATTATTCGTAATAGGTGCAGCGATGTTGGCGGCTGTATTAACAAAGTGGCTAATAGACGATGTATATGACAGGTTCGTAATACCGGAGCCAGAGAACACTATGAAGTGGCCGTTTGACCACATGAATAGGTTGAAGTTCGGGGTTTGGATGCTGGTCATCAGTGAGGCGATGTTGTTCGCCGCCTTATTCGGTGCCTATAGCTTGTTGAGAATAAACTTGATTGGTGAGTGGCCGTACGGCCCAGCGGTTCACGATGTGAGGCTAGGGGGAATAAACACAATAATACTATTGACTAGTAGCCTTACTGTAGTCCTAGCTGTCGCGTATGCCAAGATGGGTGATCAGAGGAAGTTGCTATACTCACTAGGGGCCACATATATTCTAGGCCTAGTATTCCTAGGTCTAAAGGGCTATGAATGGATGAAGCTGTATGACGAAGGGTTCACACTAACCAGTGACCTGCCATCCTCTCTCTACTATGTGATGACAGGTACACATGCGGCGCACATGATTGCTGGGATGATAGCACTTACATATCTGATAGTGAAGGCTTTTAGAGGAGTCTATAATGAGAAGAACTATGATGGAGTGGAGGCCTTCGGCATCTACTGGCACTTCGTAGATATTGTGTGGATATTCCTATTTGCGATCTTCTATCTGATGTGAGGTGAGGAAGATGGCGAAGGAACCAATCAACCTATACGTTGGGGTGTGGGGCCTCCTAGTAGGTCTAACAATACTTGAGATATTCATGGTGCTGGTGGAGATGCCAATAATACTGCTTATCACTGGTGTACTCCTACTGGCGGGAGTGAAGGCGGGGTTCGTTGCGCTGTTCTACCAACACCTTAAGTGGGATGACGTGGCAATATCCTGGTTCTACTTAATGGCGCTTTTCTTCGCACTCTTCATCGTCATGGTCTGGACAGGAGGATCGGCGGTTTGCCAGGTGGAAATATGAGGGGGGTAATCATCACACTGGTGGCAATAGCCCTGATTGTTGACTTAGCAATAATTGCAGTACTGGTCTTTGATCTCCAGCCACCTTTGAGGGGAGGGGCTACGGTGACGATTACACCCGATTTTGAAATAACTGTTTACGGAGGAGAGACAAATATCAATGGACAAGTAGCATACGCATTTGGACTATCCCCAGACAACCTCACCATACCTGGACCGACCTTCGAGTTTAAACGTGGTGATGTTGTTGGCTTCACCTTCGTGAATGTGGGGAATCTACCACATACATTCACATTGGTCCTTAGAGTTGACCCTGCCAATCCAGAGATTATCGACGACTATGATACGGGACAGATAGAGGGAGGTGGTCAGGGAAGAGTTGTCGTACAGTTTAACCAGGTAGGCAACCTAAACTATCAGTGCGTAGTTCCGGGCCATGCTGCCCTAGGAATGTGGGGGAATATAACGGTAACAGAGTAGTATTAACCAGTAAATACTGAAGCATATCCCCACATCTTTTTATTCCTATACTAAACTCGGTCTGGGAGGGAAGATATATGAACAAGTTTGTTTTGGTAGTTCTACTCCTGATCACCTTGATAGTGTCGACGGTAGTGGGTATAGTCTTGGTTTTCTTCCCACAGTTCTCACCTTTGACGGGTGGTTTTACCGGGAATCAGTACATAAACCAGCCCCCAGCCGCCGACTTCACCTTAACCATGATAAATGGCACTAAGTTTAAACTCAGTGACTATGCTGGAAAGGTTATAGTGATTTCCTTCATCTATTCCCACTGTCCCGACATTTGTCCAGCTATAACCTCTGGATTTGCAGAGGTCGGTGACTTGTTAGAGGCTGAGGGGGTTCTTGGTGATGCTATACTTGTTCTTGTACCTGTAGACTATCCGGGTGGGTATGTTGCTGCTGTAACATCTGATAGTCTCTTCTACTTGAATTATAGTGGTGTTGCTGAGTGGAGTGTGGAATTGGACTATTCGCCAATGGGGGTAGAGATGTCCCAGGATGCTGGGAGGATTGTGGTATGGAGCGATGACACCGTATATATATACGATAGGGACGGCTCTCTGCTTACAAGGTTCCTATATCCAGATGGTATTAGTGACGTGTTCATATCAGGGGCAGGTCTATTTATTGCTGTGGCCTCGGGAAATGTAGTCGATATATATATAGAGGTTGCGGAGGGCCTAGAATACTCCTATAACAAGTATTCTTCGGTCATCCTAGATAGTGATGTAGTTGGTCTAGGGGCTACGACGAATGGCACATACATTTATACCGTTACAAGAGAGGGCTTCCTATACAGAATATATAAAGGGGATGTGGACGCCAGCATCAGCGCCCTTAACCAGACTGTGGTGTGGGGAGATATTGCATATAGTGGATCCGTAGCCCTCTTAGCGACTAATGATTCACTTTACATATACAACGTGCTTTCCAATTCACTGATAGAGCTCCCATTTTCACCGGATACAGTGATCGACTATGATATTTCCCAGACAGGGGATTACGTTGCCTTAGCTACAACAGAGGGTGTCTACTTGCTAAACGACGATGGTGAAGAGGTTTGGGTTAGACCTATGAGCGCTTCCAGTGTCTCCATATCTGGTGACAATTACTTCGTCTCCATCTCTGAAGGTAGTAAGGTATATAGATTGGATATTAACGGGACTGTACAGTGGGAAACATCCCTTGAAACTGATGTGGTGTTTGTGGACGTCACGATGGAGAGGGACTCGCCTAGGAGGCTTAAGGAGTGGAGTGAGATTTACGATGCGGAACAGACAATATTTCTCTATGGTTCTTACAAAACATTGTCGAGGATTTGGTCGAACTACGGAATAGCTGTCGCATACGTTGATGTGGATGATCCAGCTACATCATATCTAGTGGCTCACACGGGGATGGTCTATATAATCGATAAGGAGTTTAAGGTTAGGATCTTCTTCATAGGAGCCCCGCCACAGTGGAGCGCCTCGGATGTGGTTAATGATGTAATGATTCTTGTTAAAGAGGAGGTGGAATAATTCCTAAATTACTTTTCTATATCCTCACCTTTCCTGCTACATAGATCATCACAGCTATATTGATTATGATACCTAGGACAAGGAGGCTGTTTAACAGGTTTACATATAACGCCGATACTCCTAAGAGAGTGCCTGTAGAGGAGGATACTATTACTCCGGCCACCGTCATTAGAGCCGTGAATCCACATGAGGGACAGGATACTGCTGCTGATGCGGCAGTGGAGACTCCAACTACACTTAGTGTTGTGGCAAGACCCGAAGTTCCGGCCTCGGCCCTACACTTACCCCTCATAGTTTTGTTGTAGAACCATATTATGGTGAATACCATGGCTGACACTATAGAGACGGCTAGTATAAGCGCCATTGTAAGAGGGCTGAAGGTGACTAGCCAGTATGTCTTTCCGGTTATGAACCCGGGGTTATTGTTTAGGAAGTAGTCGTTGAATTCTAGGCCATACCATATCAGGACGCCCCTAGGTATCTCCATGTTGGGCGTCGGATATGTTATCTCCTTTGGGGGGTCTCCAAATCCATATATGATGCTAGTATTGCCTGTAAAGATGATCTGCACTGCTAAGGGGGTAAGGAAGTTGATGGTGAAGAGGGTGGCTAGTGCTAACGCAAAGAAGCGTGGATGCCTAGTGAGGCTACGTACTAACACGTTGAAGGTATGAATAAGCCTCCTCATTTCACCAGTTATCGTAATCATAGGAGTAGGAATATTAATGTTTAGCAATTCATGTATATGTATCCATGGGTGCCGGGATGCCCGAGTGGACCAAGGGGTCGCCGCATCGGCCTAGGCCTTGAGACGCTCGGGATAGCCGATGGGGCTCCGCCCCGCGTGGGTTCGAATCCCACTCCCGGCGCCAGATCCCTGATCCCCCTCCTTTAATTCCACCCTCTAAGGAAAGATTATTCCTAATGAGCATGGTCTATCTGCTTGTCGTGGCTGCTTTGGCTATGTCTAGCCTGGTTCACTTCCTATACTTCCTTATCGCCCGGGATAGGTTCTTGGCTAGGGATGTGTTCAAGCCTGTCGAGACTAGTGTGGTTGACTGGGGAGGTATCCCACTATACCTATCGGTGTTGTTATCGCTAATACTGTCCCATGTCTTTGGATTCTTGGATCTGCCTACTGTACTGGGAGTGTCACTTTCTCTCAGCATCGGCTTCTTATCCGGCTTGGTGGATGATATACTGCCTTCTCTCCCAGGGTATTTCAAGCCCCTCACAACTGCTCTGGCAGCCGTCCCCTTAATCCTCCTAGGTCTATACACGCCTCAGCTAAGGATTTTCGACGGATATGTATATAACCTGCCCATTATATACCCCCTACTCATGCTTGGTGGCTTCGCGATATCGGCTAATGCCGTCAACATGTTGGATGTTATCAATGGATCCGCCCTGATCGGTAGCTTCATAGTAGTCTATATAGCTTCGCTGGCCGCTGTTCTAGTTGGGTCTACACCTATTATTCCTCTTGTATTCCTCTCCTGTATAGTTCCACTTGCATATCTAAACATGTATCCTGCCAGGATATTCCTTGGGAATAGTGGGGCTTTGATGCTCGGCGTCATGATAGGTGTCTCGGCGGTGCTACTGGATGTCGAGACTGTGGTTATATTCTCAATGTATCCGTTCCTGGTCAATGGCCTGTTCTACCTGATAAGGTTTAGGGGGTTCCTCGAGAGGCGTAGGCATGGATACCGTGTCGCAGCTCTGGGTAATGACGGGCTTATCCATGATATGTGTGAGGAGGGGGCTCCACTGGTTCTCCTCAAGTATCTAGTCGCCTCTAAGCCTAAGTCGGAGCTCAGGGTGTTGTACGAGATAATCTTACTGTTTATATTCTCCTCGTTGGTGGGCCTAGCTATATACCTTGTGATGTAGGGTGGGGTATGGTGTCTCGGGAGGTATTATACCTGTCAGGACTACTCATACTTATGGCGGCGATATTCGTGGCCAGCGTTCCTCTTCTCTGGAGTATCGCCACGATGGAGCTCCTCCCCCAGAGGGTCTTGGACCAGGCTCTCAAGGCCCTGATACACCTCCTATACCTCTATATCTACGCCAGGGTCTTCAGCTTTCTATATAGGCGTAGCTATGAGGCCCTATCGAGGTGCTAGCCTAATTTTAGGATCTCCCTCTATGATTATTCTGTAGGTGCCTGTAGTGTGTGGAATAATAGGGATCATCGCATCCCAGGGAAACATTGTTGATGAGCTTTACCGGGGCCTCAAGCTCCTAGAGTATCGGGGTTACGACTCTGCCGGTATGGCTGTTGTGAGGGATGGTGAGCTCCTAATAATCAAGGATAAGGGGATGATAGAGGAGATACATAGGAGATATAACTTCCTCTCACTCGAGGGGAGCGTGGGTATTGCACATACAAGGTGGGCTACCCATGGTGCTCCGGACAAGGTGAATGCCCATCCCCATACAGACTGTACAGAAACTATCGCCGTTGTCCACAACGGGATCATAGAGAACTATCTGGAGCTTAAGGAGGAGCTGATGAAGAGTGGGCATGTATTCAGGTCTAGGACTGATACTGAGGTTGTTCCACACCTTATAGAGGAGTATATGAGGAGTGGCCTTCCATTCAAAGATGCATTTATAAAGGCTGTGAGGAGGCTCAGGGGGGCATATGCTATAGCTGCTATCTCGGCTAATTCGCCAGACAAGATTATGTGTGCCAGGGCTGAGAGTCCACTCGTCCTCGGCATTGGTAATGGGAGGGGGTACTGCTCAAGTGATATACCGAGCCTGGTAGCCTTTACCGACTCAGTCCTACCACTAGGTGAGGGTGAGTATGCGGTTATAACTCCAGACTCGGTCTCTATAAGGAGGATTTCTGATGACAGTCCTGTGAGGAGGCGGTTTAAGAAGGTGAGTATGAGTGTTGAGGAGGCTAAGAAGGAGGGGTATCCCCACTACATGTTGAAGGAGATACATGAGCAGCCATACACGATCAAGTATGCCCTTGAGCTTCAGAGGAACTATCTCGACCTTATGTCCAGCTTCATTGATAGGGCTTCACGCCTATTCTTCGTGGCTGCTGGGACGTCCTACCACGCGGGTATGGTTGGTAGCTATGTATTTTCTAAGCTGGCTAGGGTAGTCGGCTTCCCTGTCATAGCCTCTGAATTCGTGTCCCACTATGGTGAGTCCGTCTCTGTTGATGACGCTGTCCTAGCGATTAGCCAGAGTGGGGAGACTAGGGATGTGCTCTGGGCTGTTGAGTATGCCAAGGCTAGGGGGGCTACTGTCCTAGCTATCGTCAATGTGCTTGCCTCCACACTCACGAGGATAGCTAGGGTGTATCTCCACCAGCAGAGTGGGCCTGAGATAGGTGTGGCTGCTACTAAGACATATACTGGGCAGCTTGCCAGCCTATACCTATTAGCCCTTACCCTAGCCAGGAATAGGGGTAAGCTTGGCCAGGATGAGCTGGATCACTTTTTGCAGGAGCTGTATCGGACCCCAGGGGTTGTGAGGGAGGTCTTGGGCCAGGTAGAGGAGGATACGAAGAGGGTTGCGAAGCTCCTTAAGGACGCTAGATACGTGATCTTCCTTGGTAGGGGTGTGAACACAGCCACTGCCCATGAGGGTAGGCTTAAGCTTATGGAGATAAGCTATATACCCAGCCTTTCATATCCGGCCGGTGAGAATAAGCATGGCCCTATCAGCCTTGTAGAGAAGGGTGTACCCGTGGTGGCCCTTGTCCAAGATGATGAGACGAAGAAGTATATGCTTAGCAATATCCACGAGGTACGTACACGTGGAGCCAAGACGATAGTCATATCCTCCTCGGGAGACGAGGAGGTGTCTGAGGTGGCCGATATATTGATTGAGGTGCCTAGGGTCGATCCTCTCTTCACGCCTATAACCTATGTCGTGCCTCTCCAGCTTATCGCCTACTACACTGCGGTGCTACGTGGTCTAGACCCTGATAAGCCGCGTAACCTGGCTAAGAGCGTCACTGTGATCTAGGCTTAAAGGGATTAAGATATATATAGTGCAGGGGGCATAATATCAACCCGAGGCTTGGGAAGATGTCCCAGGAAGCCGAGTTTAGGGCTATGATAAGGATGTTAGATACGGATATCAAGGGGTCCCTCCCAGCTGTGGAGGGTATCACTAGGATAAAGGGTGTAGGCCCTACACTGGCTAGGGCGATCCTCCACAAGCTGGGTATCCCCCTGAATAGAAGGATAGGCTTCTTAAGCGATGAGGAGCTTAAACAGATCGAGGAGATGATTAAGAACGCTAATAAGTACTTCCCGCCATACCTCCTCAACAGGAGGTTTGACAGATATAGTGGAGAGGATCTCCACCTAATAGGCTCGGATCTAGAGTTTGTAGTGAGTAGGGATATCGAGTTCGAGAAGAGTATTGGTTCGTGGCGTGGGCTTAGGCATGCCCTTGGCCTGAAGGTGAGGGGTCAGAGGACCAGGACTACTGGTAGGAAGAGGAAGAAGCTGGTTGTTAAGAAGAGGAGGTAGTTGGGTATGAGGAGGCTTAGGAAGAAGTATGAAGGCCCGTTTAAGCCGTGGGACTATGAACTCCTGATGGAGGAGCTCAAGCTCATTGGCGAGTATGGGCTCAAGAATAAGAGGGAGCTTCGAAGGATGGCCACTATGCTGAGGAAGATCAGGACTGTTGCTAGGGAGGCCTATGGACTCCCTGAGGAGGAGAAGAAGCGTGTGGAGAGGGAGCTTGTGGGTAGGCTCTACAAGATGGGGATTCTGCCTGAGGACGCCACGCTAGATGATGTTTTGAGGCTGGAGGTTAGGGATCTGCTTGAGAGGAGGCTCCAGACCCTAGTCTATAGGAAGGGCCTAGCCAAAAGTATCTATCAGGCTAGGCAGATGGTTGTCCATGGCCACATAGTCGTAGGAGACCGTGTGGAGGACAGGCCTGGTAGGCTGATATATAGGGATGAGGAGGATAAGATTGCTATTCGGCCTACGAGTCCATATGCAAACCCTGATCATCCCCATTGGAGGGAGGTGAGTGGAGCTGTCGAAGGAGAAGCCTCAGAAGAAGGTTGAGCTCTGGGGAGTCGCCCACATATATAGTAGTATGAATAACACTATAGTTCACATAACTGACCTTACTGGTGCAGAGACCATAGCTATAGCATCAGGCGGTATGTTTGTGAAGGCCGATAGGTATGAGGGCTCGCCCTACGCCGCTATGATGGCTGCCAAGAAGGCTGCTGAGGTTGCCAGGTCAAAGGGTATCGTGGGTGTACATATAAAGGTGAGGGGTGTTGGTGGACACTTCTCACCGATCCCTGGCCCAGGCGCACAGGCTGCTATAAGGGCCCTTGCTAGGAGCGGACTAAAGATAGGTATAGTGGAGGATGTCACACCGATACCACATGACAGAACTCGTAGACCAGGTGGTCGCAGGGGAAGGAGGCTATGAAGAAGCCTAGTATACAGCTTGTTAAGTATAATGATGAGGTGTTCAAGGCTGTATTCAAGAATGTACCAGTGGAGATAACCAACTCTCTCCGTAGAGTGATGATGGCCGAGGTTCCGACGATAGCTGTCGAGGAGGTCATAATCTTCAAGAATGACGGCTTCCTAAATGATGATTCACTAGCTCATAGGCTTGGCCTGATACCCCTTAAGACAGATATTGGGACTGTAAGGAGGCTGAGGGAGGGGGATGGCTATGTCACCCTAAACCTGAAGGTTGCAGCCCGTACCACTGAGAGGACTGTATACTCTGGTGATCTCAAGAGTAGGGATAGGGCGGTGGGGCCAGTTAGTGATAAGATTGAGATTGCAAAGCTCGCCCCGGGTCAGGCGATAGAGGCTGAGATGTGGGCCGTCCCTGGCATTGGCGAGGAGCATGCTAAGTGGTCTCCCGTTACGGTAGCTGTTGCACGTGGCGTGCCGAAGATAAGGCTTGCTAAAGAAATACCCCAGGATGTGGCTAAGGGGTTGGTTGAGGTATGTCCGAAGAATGTTTTTGAGGCTAAGGGTGGCGAGGTGAGGATCGTAGATATAACTAGGTGTACCGTCTGCGGTATTTGTGAGGAGAAGTATGGTGAATTTGTAAAGATTGGGATTGATGAGGGGTCTAGTATCCTATACTTCGAGTCTGTGGGCCAATTGACTACTAAGGAAATTTTAGACGAGGCTTTCAACATACTTTTATCAAAGCTGGACGAGTTTAAGAATAAGTTTATGGAGGTTGAGCTGGATGTCGCTTAGATATGTAAATAAGAGGAGGCTATACCTTCTGAATAGGCTTAGACATTACTCCAACAAGTATGACGCCCCCATATGGAAGCGTGTCCGTGAGCTGTTGGATAGGCCTAAGAGGAGGAGGGTAGTGGTCAACATATCGAAGATAAATAGATATACTGAGGAGGGAGACCTGGTCGTTGTGCCTGGAAAGGTGGTAGGCTCGGGTAATATGGATCACAAGGTTGTTGTGGGGGCTTTTGACTATAGCCTCAACGCCCGTGAAAAGCTTAGGGAGAGTGGATGTGAGGCTCTCCTCCTCGAGGAGTTTCTCGAGAGATATCCCGAGGGTAAGGGGGTGAAGATAATAATATGAAGCTGGAGGAGGTAGTGGTAGACGCCTCTGGAGCTGTTGCTGGTAGGCTTGCCTCTAAGATAGCCAAGATGCTTCTTGAGGGTAAGAAGGTATATGTAGTCAACATTGAGAAGGCAGTTGTCACAGGTAGGAGGAAGAAGGTTATAGAGGACTTTAAGAGGAGGCTTGAGGTAAGGTCGAACGTGAATCCCAGGAGGCACGGCCCCTTCTGGCCACGATCCCCGGAGGGTATATTCAGGCGTATGGTTAGGGGTATGTTGCCTAGGAGGAAGCCTAAGGGTAAGGAGGCCTATAGGAGGCTGAGGGTGTACAGGGGTGTTCCCCCAGAGCTTAGGAATAGGGAGCTAGTAAAGTTTGAAGAGGTTCTCTATAGAGAGAATCCCTATGGATACGTGACTATTGAGGAGATTGCCCGGGAGGTCGGTTGGATACCTATCGAGGAGAGGCTTAGAGGTGTATAGGTATGGCGAGGACGAAGGTGAAGGTGTTCACGGGTAAGAGGAAGAAGGCTATTGCTAGGGCCTTTATCAGGGAGGGTAGTGGCAATGTGAGGATCAATGGCTATCCAGTGGAGCTCTGGGGCCATGAGATCGGTAGGATGAGGGTGATACAGACCCTTCTACTGGCGAAGGACTATGCCATGAAGTATGATATAGACGTCTATGTCCGTGGAGGCGGTTTCATGGGACAGGCCGAGGCAGTTAGTATAGCTATAGCAAGGGCATTGGTTGGCGTCACCAAGTCTAAGAGGCTAGAGTCTATATATGAGGAGTTCGACAGACGCCTCCTAGCGGGTGATCCTAGGAGGACCGAGCCTAAGAAGCCTCTAGGCCCAGGTCCTAGGAGGAAGAAGCAGACATCCTACAGGTGATGCGCCGTGATCATACCTGTTAGATGCTTCACATGTGGTAAGCTTATAGGGGATAAGTGGGAAGAGTTCACTACAATGATCGAGGCGGGTATTGATCCTAAGGATGCTCTTGATAGGCTCGGCCTGGAGAGGTACTGCTGTAGGAGGATGCTTCTAAGCCATATAGAGGCTATCGATGACTTCATCCTATTCCGGGGTATCGACTATGGAGATTGAGATAGCCCGTGTAGACGCCGTGGTCACCTATGACTCCAGGGGTAGGCCTACACTGGATGTTATGATGGTATCTAGTAATGGCAATGTGGGTAGGTATGCCTCCCCCTCAGGGGCTAGTGTCGGGGTCTATGAAGCCCCTCCCCTCCCCGATGGGGGTATCCTAGCAGCTAGAAAGCTTGTTGTGGAGGAGGTTAACAGGATTCTGAGGGGCTTTAGATATTCTTCACAGGAAGAGTTCGACTCTATGCTTAGGAGGATCGATGGGACTGGCCGTTATGAGAGGCTAGGCTCTGTAGTTAGTCTAGGCCTCTCCTTCGCCGCTGCAGATCTAGCCAGTAAGGAGCTGGGGATACCCATGTATCGGTGGCTTGGGGGGCCTGAGAAACCGGTATTCCCTAGGCCTCTATGCAATGTTCTAGGCGGGGGTAAGCACGCCCTCAACAGGTCTATAGATATACAGGAGATATTGGTCACCCCTCTAAATCCACCGTCATATAGAGATGCCTACGTATCGGCCGTGGAGCTTCATAGGGAGGTAGCCAAGGTACTCAGTGAGAAGGACCATTTCTTTAACGGGGGGCGTAATGATGAGGGGGCATGGGTTACCACGCTGAGTGATGAGGAGGCCTTCGAGGCTGTCTGGGAGGCTGTAGATAGGGTTAGGAGTGATCTGGGGGTTAAATTTGCGGTGGGGGTGGATATGGCGGCCTCCTCGATGTGGGATCCAAATGATAAGTTATACATCTATAGGAGAAACGGGCTATACATGGATAGGGAGGAGCAGATAGAGTATGTTGTAGAGCTGGTTAGGAAGTATGGTTTATCATATGTTGAGGATCCTCTTCACGAGGACGACTTTCCCGGATTTTCACTCCTGGTAAAGAGGCTGGGTAAGAACGTGCTTATAGTTGGTGACGACCTGTATGTAACCAACCTATCTAGGATTAAGCTGGGTCTCTCTGAGAGGGCTGGGAACGGGGTTATTATAAAGCCTAACCAGGTGGGTGATATTACCCACTCGATGGAGTCTGCCCGTGAGGCTTCCAAGGCTGGTTTCGCTGTCGTTGTATCCCATAGGAGTGGTGAGACTCCATATCCCCATCTAGCCCATCTCGCCCTGGCTGTGGGGGCCGACCTATTCAAGGTCTCCCCTGTATATGGGGAGAGGGTTGTTAAGCATAATGAGCTGGTAAGGATGGAAGATTTATATGGCTCCGAGGGATTAAAGCCTATGAGGTGGGCTGGTTGAGCGAGGAGGGTCAGGGTCAGGAAGTAACAGAGTTGAATAAGGACTTCCTGATCCAGTATCGTGTACACTTCGGGAGGAATGTGAAGACAAAGTTTAGTGAGAAGTTCATATATGGTGTCCATCCCAAGGGCTTCTACCTCATCGATGTGGATCAGACTATTGAGAGGCTGAAGCTGGCTGCTAGGCTTCTAGCAAAGTATAACCCTGAGGACGTGCTTATACATTCGGCTAGGGACTTCGCCTTCAAGGGGTTGGAGGAGCTGGGTAAGCTTACCGGTTTCAAGGTAGTTACTGGGCGTTTCCTACCCGGTACGTTGACGAACTATATGCTTGAGAACCATATCGACACTATGATCCTACTAGTGGTGGACCACACATTTGATAGGCAGGCTGTCGACGAGGCTGTGAAGATGAAGATTCCGATAATATCCTTTGTAGACACAAACTCTGACGGATCCTTCATCGACCTGGCTATACCTGGGAATAACAAGGGTAAATATTCTATAGCTGCCCTACTCTGGAGCCTGGGAGTGGTCTACCTGAGGGAGCGTGGGGTGCTTAGGGAGGATGAGGTGCTAGACATGACTGTCCAGGACTTCATGGTGTCCCCTGAAAATGTACCGGCGGGTTAGGAGCCCTGCCGTAGCAGGCCTGTTCTACCCTTCTGAGAAGGAGGAGCTGGAGAGTCTTATCAGGAGTCTATTCCTAAGTAGGAGGGGGCCTGGAGACTTCTATATTGAGAGGTATAGGGGTAGGCGTCTCCTAGGCCTTATCCAGCCCCACGCAGGCTACGTCTATAGTGGGGAGATAGCGGCCCATGGGTATGCAGCCCTCCTATCAAGTGGGTTGAAGCGGAGGATCGTTATCGTCGGCCCTGATCACTATGGGCTTGGAGGAGTGGCCTCGGTATACCCAGGAGATGCTTGGCTAACTCCACTTGGAGAGGTTCCCATTGATCGTGAGACTGTGGATATACTGCTTGGCCACGGAGGATACCTATCACCTGGTGAGGAGGGCCATCTGAAGGAGCACTCTATAGAGGTTCAGCTCCCTATTCTACAGTACATCTACCGGATGGAGGGGAAGGGATTCATATTCACCCCTATATCCGTGGGTCTCCAGACCATCAACGTGGCTGAGGATGTAGCCCAGGCTCTCTATAGTGTCTGGAGGAGCCTAGGTGAGGACGTGGTCTTCATAGCCTCTACAGACTTTACGCACTATACATCGGCAGAGGAGGCCCGTAGGAGGGATA
>WAKB01000009.1 GCA_015523545.1 Candidatus Geothermarchaeota archaeon | reverse complement strand
TCGATCCTAGAGTTCCAGGAATTCGTGGAGAGGGCTCTCAAGCTCCACAGGCCAGACCCGGTGGAGGAGTGGCGTAGACAGACCGAGTGGCAGGAAAATATTAGGGAGTTCCTGGAGAAGGTGGATGAGCTACGCATAGTAGGTGAGGAGACAGACATTATCTTCAAGGTCGGTGGGAGGACATGGATAAACGACGATGGACGTAAGAACATGCCAGGCGGAGAGGTCTTCACAGGCCCCCATGAAGACGCGACCGAGGGGACAATATACTTCGACATACCAGTCCTATGGAGGGGTATGGAGATGAAGGGTGTGAAGCTCAGGTTCGAGAGGGGGAGAGTGGTGGAGGCCAAGGCTATGGAGGGCCAGGAATACCTAGAGAAGATAATCAGCGTCGACGAGGGAGCCTCGATACCCGGGGAACTAGCATTCGGACTAAACTACGACATCACAAAGCCAATTAAGAACATACTCTTCGACGAGAAGATCGGAGGCACGATGCACATGGCACTGGGCAGTGCATACCCATCAACTGGTGGCCAGAACAAGTCCTCAATCCACATGGATATGGTGAAGAGTATGGAGGGAGCCAAGGTCTATGCAGATGGTGACCTGATATATAGGGACGGAAGGTTCGTCATCGATGAGCTACAGAGGGAGTAGTGGGCTTAGGAGGGCCACCCAACTAGTAGCAATAGGTATATGGGTGACCTCGACGCTCCTTACCTTGGAGACTCTCGGGGGCGAGACCGGTATATGCACACCAGACGGTGGGTGTGAAATCCTCCTCTCAACACCTTTCTCACGAGTCAGCGGACTACCGATATCCATCTTCCCATTCCTAGCATCACTCCTGTACCTAGTTGGGAGCATGAGGGAGGAGCCAATACTCAGGAGAATAGCTGTATCCGCCTTCATACCCATGCTACTACTCGGGCTGCTACTCACCTACATATCCATAAAGGACTATGGAACACTATGCCCACTATGCGAGGCCACCAAGGCATTGATAGCGAGCCTATTAACCATCGAATACCTAGATATGAGGATGGAGAAAAAGGGGGTGGGTTGGCTAGAACCAGCCCATAAAGCGGATAGGCCCCGGGATCCAGACAGACCTATCCATAATGTTCACGTAGATAACTGTCTCCACGAGTCCAGAGTCGATCCGCATAAGCCCCCTCAGAACAGCGTAGTATGGTGAACCCCTGACCTCGGTTATATAGATCTCTATCCTTGTTGATGGGCTGGACCAGTCTAGATCAATCGGCTCATCATAGTAATATCCATAGAGATAAGCCCTTGTACCACCTATGACAAGCCTCGCTAAACCCAGCTCCTGTGAGAAGCCATTCGCCACCAGTCCAATAGCGTCCACCCTAAGCGTGATCCGTCCATACCAGTACGGGAGAGTAGTGGTTATCCCCAAGTCGCTATAGATGTTTAGGATGGGTGTGCCGGGGCCGGACACCCCTATACGTAGAAGCTCCGTAACGGGGTCGTCGCCAAGCCTATACTCGAAGCTGTATAGTGATAGTCCAGATATGGAGGACTGTACCGTGGCTAGCTTAACACCGTCTAGATAGTAGTCCACCGGTATAAATGGGGCAGGAGCTCCTAGATAGTTACTAATGGTCTCCACGGCCAGTGTCCATCTAGAGTATGACGTGGCATAGGTAGAGAATATTGAGAGGTCTTCACGCATAACAGTCTCCGTAAAGTTCACGTATGTGGCGTCGCTTAGAGAGACCCTATCCACAACGCTATATGCAACCTCACCCCTAATCCCGAGACTCCCAGGCACTACTGATGCGATTACAGAGAAGAGGAGGTCTATGAAAACATCGTCCTCGACGAACCATCTATAGATGTCCAGCCTAATCTCTGCCTGGTAACTTATTAGGAACTTGTTGACGCGGAAGAGTGCATCCAGACCTGTCGGGACAGATGTATAGATGTCACTGATATTGGCATTAGTTATAGCGTTGTGATTCATCCTTATCTCCACACCCCTATAGACAGCCGATATAGTGGCGTCACGGAGTACGAGCCTGTTAAACGTGGTTGACCAGGACTCTAGGTATAGCCCCCACCATGCGCCGGTACAGCTCAGCCCGGATACGGAGAAACTGTTCACCGTGTCCCTAGAAACTATGTTGACACACCTGGCGAAGGTTGTTGTGGGGAAGGATCCATAGATGTCCCTGACCTCCGCATCTATACCCACTGGTGTGGTTAATGGGGTGGGACCGTAGGAATATAGGCTAACCACCCATGGATTATTGGTGGAAGTGGACAGCCTCACATCCTCAACCAGTACCGTCGCGTTACTCTCGAAGGCATAGACCGTGACGCCACCAGTCCTACCGTCCTCAACAACGACGTTTGATACCATTATGCTCGGCTCATTCCTAGTTACAGCGATATGTATTGCTGAGGTCATGAACCTCGTGTAGATCGCCTCCACATCCTGGACCACTATGCTTGACTCTGTGAGGCTGTCCAGTACATATAGGCTTACCAACCCGTCAGCCCTTACATCGCGGATATAGACGTCTAGGGGGTACCCTGAGGAGTATAGGTAGATGGCTGTCCCCGCACCTATACTCTCCAACCCATCGACCCTGAACAGCCTCGCATCGGCCTGGGACATCAGGTAGATACCAGTATAGGCATAGCCTGCCAACGGGATGTCTATCACGACATTGCTAAAGTTATATACGTGGTCGACGCCCCCATAGACACGTATATAGAATGGGCCTCCGAATATGCCTGGAGTAACAGCTGTAAACCTGAAGTTCTCAACCCTGACATCCACGTCGCCCACGAGACTTATGAAATAGTTTGTCGGGTTCCCGCCGGCCATGACCGCCTCTATATCCCTAATGACAAAGTCGAGCGTGGCCAGGCCCGAGAAGATATATACCGATGGCGACGGGTCATTATAGATCCAGCGATAACCATTCCCATTGATAATTATCTGGCCACCCGTTAGGCTAAGCGTGATGTCAGAGTCCTCCACGACATCTGAGACAAAGTTAATGACTGTACATCCACCGCTAAGCGCAGCCGTAACATCGGGATAATCTGTGGGCACTTCACAGCTAAGTGCCTGGACAGGTTCCACAACTAGTACTGGGGTAAGCAGTATAGTCATTATAACAAGGATTAGTGGGATGAGCCATCTCACTCGACCCACCCCACAAGTTGCTACCTACGAAGAGAGTATACGTATAAAAAATATATTTGTTTCCCTCGGTGTATAGTTAAACACCATAGAAATATAAACTCCTAGACCCTTGTCAGTTTGATATATTCACAACAATGACAGACAAGAAGGCTGTGAAATCTTGTCAATAGACTATGCTTAGACTTGATAGAAAAATGATTATAGAGCGGGAGACGTCAGAATGAGCCGATGAAGCTGACTGGCCCCGGTATCCAGACCCGCCTCCCAATAATGTCTATATATATTACTGTCTCAACGTTTCCATCCATTGTCGACATTAACCCCCTAATGACCACGTAGTATGGTGAGGCGGCTATATCCCGAATCCTGATTTCTATTGTGAAGCTAGGCATTGATATATCGGAGAGCACTGGAATCTCATGGTAATATCCATAGAGGACAGCTTTCGTACCCCCAATGATTAGTCTGGCCGCCCCTATCTCCTGTGAGAAGCCGTTGACCGCGAGGCCTATAGCCTCAACCTCCAATGTCACTCTCCCATACCAAGAAGGTAGGGATCCATCCACACCTAGGTCGTTATAGAGGCTTAGGACCGGCAGCCCAGGTGCGGAGACAGCTATCCTATGCAGCTCGGTAACAGGGTCGTCACCAAGTCTATAGAAGAAGGTGTACTGTGCAATCCCTGACAACGGGGTCTGTACAGTGGATAACTTCACACCGTCGAGGTAGTAATCTACCGGGACGAATGGTACTGGAGTACCGATAATCGAACTGATAACCTCCACCGCGAGTGTCCACCTACTATATGACAATGAATTTATTGAGAAGATAGATAAGTGCTCGAGAACCACCGACTCGGTGAAGTTTATATAGGTATAGTCCTGCAACTCCACACTGTCTACCTTGCTATATGCAAACTCACCAGACAATGGGAAACCACCTGGAACTGATGGGGTGGTTACTGTGAATCTGAAGTCTATCGCTGGATCGTCTGAGACCATCCATCTATTTGCATATATAGTTATGTTCGTCGTATCGGATGCGGTGATCCTGTTAACCTGGAACAGACCGTCATATCCATTTGTTACTGTTGTATCTAGCCGATTGAGATATAGGCTGATGTTCGATGAATAATAGGCTAACACCTCGAGTCCAGAGTTTCCAGCTTTAATTCTAGAGTCAGTAACCACTATAGTGTTGTTCGAATTTACCGTGGATTCAGAGTATATCCCTATGCTACACCAGGAACAATCGAGTCCTTCCACATATATTGTGTTATTTGTCAGGCTTGTGGCGAGGGATATACCTCCTCCGAAGGATACACTGGGATATCTAATATATACATCTCTAATCGTCAACGTCATCTCTTTCATTGGGTATACTGGCGATCCATAGGAGAATACCATGACTCCCCATCCAAAAGTGTTTTGAGAATCGACCCAGACATCTGATATCTCTCCATTAGCGATGCACGAGAAACATGCTAGTGATACCCCGCCATAACGCATGTCGATGGCCATCACATTACTTACCTTGAAGAGCGGGTCTCCCCTAACAACATGTAGGTTTACCACAGGTGAGAAGAAGTCGGTATAGTATCCAAATATGTTGTTGATGTAGATGTTTATCTGTGAGAATGTGTTGAAAACTACGATTGAGACTCCACCATCGCTATACACGTTCTCAACATATATATCCCTAACCTGTCCAGTGGATCCGAAGTAGTTTACAGGGATGTCAACACCCTGAGATGTTATGTTTACAGCCCTGAATAGCGACACGTCTGCCTGTGACCATACATTTAATCCAAGAGAGACTGTTGCGGCCAGGGGTGCATAGAAAGACACATTTGTAAAATTGTATACATGATCCAGGCCGAGGTTTGGAGTGATATAGGTGAAGCCCGTAAAGACGTTTGACAGTGTGGTTGACATCCTAACCCTATACATCTCGACATCTATATTTCCTGCCGCCGTGAAGAACCAGTTCAGAGGAGCGCCACCAGTCATCACTATATCTATGTTCCTGAAAACCACCTCCAGGAGATTGGGTGCTGAAGATATGCTTATATACGGATTGGAGGATGTGTGGATCCATCTATACCCATTCCCATTAATAATGAGCTGACCACCACTGGTGGAGTATAGTAGGCCAGTATCCTCAACAACGTCCGAGACAAAGTTTATGATTGTACAACCAGCTGTGAGTGCAGCGTCTACGTCAGGATACATCGTTGGGACGTCACAAGTCAGGGCGTTGACATTACTCGCACCGGATAGCATCGTCAAGAGAAGGACCGTCAGAATTATGGGGGTCAGCATAACACTCCTCATTGTAGCCACCCCCTTGATTTTATGAGAGATATATACAGAAGAAGCTAATTTATAAAGTAGTTTTCATAATAACCTAAATCTTTAATTATAGATCAGGTAAATTAAACTAATAAAGCAAAGATAAAAAGCTGTCCATTATGCACCTCCCTTACCTATTAGCTGGATCCTCAGCAGGTATTTCTGGGCGAATAGGAAGAAGAGTATGACTGGGATCATATAGATTATCGCTACCGCAGCTGTTATCCCAGGGTTTGTATAGCTATATTCGCCTGTGGTGAAGGCATATACCAGCATTGAGAATGTCCAGAACCTCTGCTCAGCGATGAATGTTAGTGCGTATATAAACTCTGCCCAGCCACTAAGAAAACCAAAGATGAGGACTGCCATCAAGCCGTTTCTAACATTGGGCATGACCACCCTCCACCAGGCACCCAGCCTTGTACACCCATCTACCAACGCCGACATCTCCATGTCCCAGGAGACCCCGTCGAAGAATCCCTTCATAATCCATATACCGAGGGGTAGGTCGAGAGCCACCTTCACCAGTACAACGCCTAGTAGGGAGTTGTATAGACCTAGATAGTTGAGGACGAAGAAGAGAGCTATTAACAGAGTTATCCCTGGGAATGCATGTAGTATTAGTATCATGGTTAGAATGGCGGAACGACCCCTGAACTTAAACCTTGAAAGACTGTACCCAGCTAGACTGGATATTACCACTTCTAATCCAGCCACAAGTACTGCTAGGATAAAGGTGTTTAATGCAACCAGATAGATGTTTGGATACTCATATTGCGCCCCGGGGATCGGTATCCTACCATCCAATACCTCTAGCCAATGCTCGAGAGTTAGTCCAGTAGGGAATATGCCATCCATATCCTCTGCTATGCTTATCAGGCCTAGGTAGAAGTATAGGATGATGACTGGTACCACTAGTAGGGCCGTTACCACATAGATCCAAATCTTCTCCAAGATCTCTTTTATCCCCATCATTGTTTTACACCTCGATCTTCGGCTCAACCATCATTTCTTTAAACTTGAATATCCTCCAGTAGATCAGCGACATTATAACGCCTATGATAACGAGAATCGTTGCTAGTGCTGCTCCATAACCGATCTCGACCGTTCCACCATATGACCTGAATGCTTTATGATAACTATAGAGACTCCAAACTTCTGTTGTGTATAGCCCGGGCCCTCCATCGGTCAAAATCAGTATATATTCAAAACTCGTGAGTAGGCTGAGTGTCTGGTAGGCAGTAACAAACAGGAGGGGCCACTTGATCATTGGTAGTTCTACATACCTTATAATGTCCCAGGTGGATGCACCGTCAACCTTAGCAGCACGGTAATAATCCTCAGGAATACTCTTTAGTGCTGCGGTGAAGACTATCATGCCGAAACTTGTACCTACAAATCCGTTTACCAAGATGACTATTACCCATGGATCATCGAGTATCCATGTTCTAGTGGGAATAACCATGGATAGGCCAGTAATAGTTAGGAACCAGTTTATCAGGGCGTTCTCCTCACCTCTAGCTGCCCATAGCCACAACAAGGCATAAACGGTGGAGGGGGTTATACGGGGGAGTAGCCATATCCCCCTCACGGCAGAACCTATATGGTCCGGGATGTGGTTGGTTATTAGGCTGACTACTAGGGCCATCCCTACATTGAAGAGAGTGAGAGTGGTGAAAACATAGAAGAGAGTGTTACCCATAATCTTGGGGGCGAAGCTGTCATTCAGTATCCTTATGTAGTTGGCTAGACCCACCCAATCCCATTTAAATGTAAAATCCATAGCAGTCATCCCGATTAGGAAGGTAAGTATGAATGGTACTAGGTAGAACAGGGATATGAAGCCGAGACTAGGTACGAGGAATACATATATCGCGAGTTTGTATCCCAACTTTGATAAAAGATTCCTAATAGGGTCAACGATATATTTGGCGAGGGATATGAATCCTCTCCTTAGGAGTTCTAAGACCTTCAGTATATCCTTCAACGTGATCTCCTTCTGCCATATATTGTCGGACACTGGCTTCACCCCACGAGGATATGTAAAAAATAGAGGGGTGGAGAGCCTACTCTACAAATTCTATCGAGTCTGGTATCTGGCTCTGAAGCTCGTTGACCATGAAGTCCAACGCCTCGTCAGGCGTCATGTCGCCGGTCTCGACAGCCCTGAGGGCGTCGAACACCACCCTGCTATACTTACCCCAGTCTGGATGATTCGGTATGAACGTGGTGTACTCCAGCATATATGCTACGTCCGCCAGGAACCAGTCCTGTGAGTACTTTGTCTCGCTTATCTGGCTCCTAGCTATGGCTAGGTGTGCACTCTGCACAGCGTGTATACTGTTGAATGTCGGTAGGCTTACCAGTGTAATCATTATGAAGGCCAGCTTGTCGAGACCTCTCTCCCTAGCCTGTGTGGTGATTGTATATACCAGTGGATGGCTCAATGTGACTGGCTTCCCACCAGGCTTAGCTGCCGGGTGTAGGGCGTAGCCAACAACCTCTATGAACTCCTCCTCAGTCAGTAGGCCCTTGTTTATCCACTCACCCTTGTGCCATGTACCGCCTGATAGGAATAATGCCCTACCCTCTGTGAATGGTCCGTGGAAGTCGGCGTCCCAGTCACCGCTGAACTGGTTCGGACTTATCACTCCATACTCCCAGACAGCCCTGTAGAACCAGTCTAGCGTCAGGCCCCAGGCCGTCGTGTTGAAGACCATCTTGCCTGTCTGTGGGTTGTAGAGCTTCCCGCCATATGCTATGTAGAACTGTAGATAGTCGTATCCCTCCTTCACCCTATGGACCAGTCCACGCTCCACGAGGCCTGCGTCCACAGCCTCCTTAGCAACCTGTAGGAGATCCTCCAGTGTAAACTCGCCGTTCTTGATCTTCTCTGGGAGGGCGTTAATCTCCTCCTCCGACCAGCCTAGCTGTCTCAGGACGTCCTTCCTGAAGTATAGCGGTCTAGCCTCGGTGTCCTGTGGAACACCCCACTTCTGACCAGCATACTCTACCGATTTCCATAGTGTCGGGAAGAAGTCATAGTAGATTAGGTCCCAGTACTCCTCGATATAATCGTCGAGAGGTATGATGAAGTCGTTAGCGGCTAGGTAACCAATGTCCTCATGACCGGTCAGGTATATGTCGGGAGCCTCGCCAGCTGCGAAGGCCTGGTAGAAGTTCTGCCTATACTGCTCCCACTCCACTGGCCTAGCGAAGAACTGGCCCTCAACCTCCACCGTCACATTTGCTCCCAAATCCCTTAACATCATATTGAGGACGTCTGCTGCCAACTCAAAATTCTTATACCTGTACTCCGACGGTGGATCTGGACCGATGGCCCATACCTTTAGAGTGATTGTTGAGCCCTGCTTAAGCTGATCTAGCTGATCCTTGATCTGGTTGAGCTCGTTCCTCAACTGTTCGATGAGCTGATCCTTCTCGTTGAGCTGATCCAGTAGTGTAGGATCTCCCTTGGGAGCTGCGAAATAGCCTATTGCAGCGCCTACCAACAGCCCTATTATCAGGAATACCAGTGCCTGAACCGTTACCTGACCCTTCCTCCTCATAATAACCATTCACCTCCGTAGGGGGATATCCCTAAAACGGTGGTTTCAGAATGGGGGGTATTGATAGAAAATCCTTTAATTAGACGTATTATACAATACTGAGACCACCTATTTAAATTGTTCACCTAGACCCCAAGACCCTTGTACCTATCCCCCTACGTCACTGTCCATCAACGTGTCTAGGTTGATCCTCTCCATCATCTTGTCTATATAGACCTCATAGTCTGCAGCCCTATACTTCTCGCCAAACTCCGAAATCAGTTTGAAGAGCTCCTTCGCAGAGGGGAAGACGTAGGGGTTGTAAACCTCTATCCTAGTGGCTCCACCCCTCTTCTCCACCACGTGCCCCTCCGCCGACACTGGTAGGTCTAGTAGCGTCTCAGCACCCTGCCCCGGCAATACCTTGCCAGAGAATGTGTATGTCCTCCTGGCACCATCCTTATAGTCGACGACTATAATGGCGAATACCGAGCCACTCTCGAGGAACATGTTTAGGAGGAGCTCCCTATACTTCCTACCAGCCCGGGGTTCAGGGATCCTCCCAAGCCTACTAATGTTCTGTGTATTTGATAGGTCCTCCTCCAGCCTCTTGATCAGGTCCACGACGTTTCCAGGCCTGTATATAGTCTCCACAGGCTCCACCAATGGATAAATATCTCTATCCACGTGATAAAACAGTGTCATACATTAATTATACGGCCATGGAGAATAACTCTATTTGCCGATGAATGGGTCTGCATCGGCTGACCCTGAGGATGATGACCGGTATGCTTTATGAGGCGTCCAAAATGTCGTATGGAATAGAGATACTTGACGCAACGCCCGAGTGGCTAGACATCCCCTTCATATCGATATACCTCGTCTATGGAGAGGGGGATAGGGATCTCCTTGTAGATGTCGGGCCAAGATCCTCATCCACCAAGGTTTTAAAGCTTCTCTCCGGGAGGGGTTATGAGTCGCTTGACTACTACATCACCCATATCCACCTTGACCATGTAGGGGCTCTGGGCGAGGTTCATAGATCCCTAGAGGGGAATGTATATCTACACCCTAGGGCGGTGAAGCATGTAGCCGACCCGACTAGGCTGTGGGAGACCGCCTTAGCATCCCTAGGCGGCTTCGCCGAGATGTATGGAGAGCCACTGCCGGTATCCAAGGACTTCCTAGTCGGGGTGGAGGATGGATATGTTCTTGATGAGTACGGCTTGAAACTTATACATACCCCTGGCCACGCCTCACACCACATAAGCGCCTATCACGAGGAGTCGAGGGGGATGTTCGTAGGCGACTCGGCGGGGATTTACGTGGAGGAGCTCGACTATGTGATACCCACGACGATCTATCCCACCAGGCTTGACAGCTATATAGAGAGCCTAGAGAAGATGCTTAGCTATAGGCCCAGCTTACTATACTATAGCCACTACGGGGTAGCCGAGGATGGGGTGGATAAGCTTAGCCGGCTATTAAAGACACTGGAGACGTGGATATCCGCTGCTAGGGACTTGGGGAGTGAGGATGAGTATAGGGACTATATAACCTCGGGGGATGAGGAGTTTAGGAGGATCTATGCTAGGCTTGAGGAGATCCCCCTAGCGAAGACACTGGTTGACCTCGCCATAAAAGGTGTGTATGAATGGGTTAGGGAGCGGGGCTAGGTAAGCTTATGAGGCGACTCTAGGTATTCAAGCCCCTTCTCCAACGCCTCGACCAGCCTCTCGAGGGTATGGAATAGCTCCGGGCCATAGTGGGCAAGCGTGTCGGGACCCATCAATAGGATCCTCCCATTCTTTACCGCCTCGACACCGCTCCAACCCCTTTCCCTAAACATTCTGAGCACCTTCTCCCTGTCGGGCTCCTCACCCGGCTTCAACTCATACAGGATAATCTCGGGATTCTTCTGGGCTACGTACTCGTTGCTTGGCTGGATCCAGGGGGAGGCCTCGGAACCATAGATATTTTTAAGACCCATATGCTCCAGGATCGCGTGGATATAGGAGTATCTACCAGCCGTTACCGGGCCGCCCAGATCTATCTCGTAGTAGACCTTGCCGCTCAGCCTATCCCTAACCTTCTCAAGCCTGGCAACCATCTCCTTCGACGCCCTTACCGCCTCGTCAACCCTGTTGAGAACCCCCGCCACCTCAAAGGTATTCTCTATTATCCCCCCAGGCGAGACCGGGAGCTTCACTGGATATACGTTGTATCCCTTCTCGAGGAGCTCGAAGGTGGTCTGCCTCTGGGCCCCTGTAGTGGTGAATACAATGTCAGGCTCAAGCTCCTCAAGCCTCCTATACATAACCTTTAGATACGCACCAACCCTAGGCTTCTCCCTCGCCTTACTAGGGATGTTACAGTATATGCTTACTCCCACAACGTTTTCCCAGGCCCCAATCCTGTAGAGGATATCGGTGATCGATGGGGCGAGGCTCACAACCCTAGGGTTCTCAGGGACATCGATATACCTCCCAGTAACCTCGTTGAAAACCCTCATAATAATACGAACCCCATGGGGAGCCTATATGTGTCACCGCCGGGCCACCTCGATATGCCTAGGCCCTATACCTCTGTATACAGGTTGTTTATATTCCTGTATACATAATGCTATACATTGGGTATGACGGTCGTAAGTGTAAGGATAGAGGATCGGGTCAAGAAGATACTTGAGGAGGCGGGTATAAACATAGGTGAGGCTGTGAGGAACTACTTGAGAGAGCTGGCCTGGAGGATAGAGTTGGAGAGGAGGCTTGAGAGGTTCGAGGAGAAGACTAGAGACATACCTCCAGCTGAGAAGGGATATTCAGATAGATCTGTGAGGGAGGACCGTGAAGGTAATTGACGCCTCCTCACTCGCCAAGTATGTCCACAGGGAGGAGGGGTGGGAGGAGGTTAGGCAGTACCTGCTGGAGGGATGCATATCCATCGAGCTGGCTGTGAAGGAAGTGGCAAACTCGATATGGAAGAGGGTTAGGAGGGGTGGGCTAACCAGGGAGCAGGGTATGAGGCTCTACAGGGCCTTTAGGGAGAACTTGATGGTCAGGCTACATCCACAGGAGGAGCTTTATGATATGGCCTTCGAGATAGCGCTGGATAGTGGAATAACCATCTACGACGCATTATACATAGCACTATCGAGAAAGACTGGATATGCATTGGTTACCTCAGACAAGACCCAGGCCGAGGCAGCTAAGAAGAGCGGCGTGGAGACCATCCTCATATAGCACCGACCCAGTCATATAACCCTCAACATTATATTGCATAGGGCCGATATACTCTTTTGATGACAGACTATAGAGAGGATTTCCTAAAAAAGCTTAGGGACAAGGTTGAAAGATGGGAGAGAGAGACCCTGCCCAAGTCGCTAAGCCGCTACCCCGAGAGGATGGAGAGGTTCACCACCCTATCCGGGATCGAGGTTAAACGGATATACACACCCCTAGACATAAAGGATACACACTACCTCGAGAGGATAGGCCTACCCGGCGAGTATCCATACACCCGTGGAATCCACGCCACCATGTACAGGGGAAGGATATGGACGATGAGAATGTTCAGCGGCTTCGGAACAGCCGAGGACACAAATAAGAGGCTTAAGTTCCTAGTGGAGCATGGAGAGACAGGGCTAAGCCTAGCATTCGACTACCCCACGCTACTAGGCATAGATAGTGACGACCCCATGGCCCATGGAGAGGTAGGGGTGACAGGGGTAGCCGTAGACACGTTGAAGGATATGGAGATAATATTTGATGGAATAGACCTCGGGACAGTCACCACCAACATGACGATAAACCCACCAGCACCCATCCTATACTCGATGTATTTAGCAGTAGCGGAGAAGCAGGGCGTCCCGAGGGAGAAGATAGGTGGGACGACGCAGAACGACCCCTTGAAGGAGTTCATCGCCCAGAAGAGCTACATATTCCCACCAGAGCCAGCCGTCAAGATAGCTATGGACCTAGTCGAGTATAGCGTGAAGAACACCCCCAAGTGGAACCCTATCAGCATAAGTGGGTACCACATCAGGGAGGCGGGATCAACAGCGGTGCAGGAGCTGGCCTTCACCCTAGCGGATGGGATAGCCTATGTAAGGCATCTAGTAGAGAGGGGGCATGACGTAGACAGCTTCGCCCATAGGCTAAGCTTCTTCTTCGACAGCCACATCAACTTCTTCGAAGAGATAGCGAAGTTCAGGGCTGCTAGGAGGATGTGGGCAAAGATAATGAAGGAGTGGTTCGGCGCTAAGAAGGAGAGGAGTCTCTGGCTAAGATTCCATACCCAGACGGCCGGAGTATCACTAACGGCTCAACAGCCATACAACAACATAGTGAGGACAGCAATAGAGGCATTGGCAGCCGTGCTCGGAGGGACACAGAGCCTCCACACAAACGCCCTCGACGAGCCCTACAGAGTCCCCAGCGAGTTCGCCGCCAAGATCGCCCTGAGGACACAGCAGATAATCGCATATGAGACGGGGGTAGCCGACGTGGTGGACCCACTCGCGGGTAGCTACTACGTAGAGTGGCTCACAAATAAGATCGAGGAGGAGGCCTGGAGATACATCGAGAGAATAGAGAGGATGGGAGGCATGATAGAGGCGGTTAGGAAGGGCTATCCACAGAAGGAGCTGACAGAGGCTAGCTACCGATTCCAGAGAGAGGTGGAGGAGGGTATAAGGAAGATAGTGGGGGTGAACATCTTCACAGAGGAGGATGAGGAGGAGATTAGGAACGTGCCACTATTGGACATTGACCCCAACGAGGTTGAGGAGAGGCAGATAAGGCGTCTAAGGGAGGTCAAGAGGAGTAGGGACAATACACGTGTAGAAACGACTCTAAACAATCTACGCGACGCGGCGAGGAAGGGGGAGAACATCGTACCATATATCCTAGAGGCTGTCAAGGCATACGCCACAGAGGGTGAGATAATGAATGTCCTGAAGGAGGTCTACGGCGTCTGGACGGAGCCAATAATATACTGACTTATCACCCCTAGAGCCAATAATAATTAGCCGGTATGACCATCACAGAGACGGAGAGGATAAAGGTCCTCGTAGCCAAGCTCGGGCTAGACGGCCACGACAGGGGAGCGAAGGTAGTCGCCCGAGCTCTGAGGGACTCCGGCTTCGAAGTTATATACACGGGTATTAGGCAGACTCCTGAGCAGGTCATAGAGGCGGCTATACAGGAGGATGTCGACGTGATAGGGGTGAGCATCCTCAGTGGTGCCCATATGACCCTCATGAAGAGGCTTATGGAGCTGCTCAGGGAGTATGGAGCTGAGGATATACCCGTATTCCTAGGCGGGACAATACCCATACCAGATATCGAGCCCATAAAGAGGATGGGTGTCAGGGAGGTATTCCTACCAGGAACCTCCCTAAAGGAGATAGTCGAGATGGTTAGGCAGGCCGGCTTGGAGAGGAGGAAGAGGAGGGGCTGGTAGGTATGGATCATACGAGGCTTATCGAGAAGGCCCTCAAGGGAGATAGACTAGCCACGGGTAGGCTCCTAACAATAGTGGAGAGGGATCCACGTGGGGCTAGTGTAGTCCTCGAGAGCCTACCAGATAGGGAGGGATACCACGTAATAGGCATAACAGGGATAGCGGGTAGCGGGAAGAGCACACTCCTCTCTAGGCTCCTAACCCACTACGCCGACAGGGGCTATAGATGTGCAGTCGTCGCTATAGACCCTAGCAGCGCATACTCCAGGGGAGCCCTCCTCGGAGACAGGATAAGGATGCAGATGCATGCCACAAACCCCAACATATTCATAAGGAGCGTCTCAACCAGGGGATTGAAGGGCGGCCTATCATTCGCGGGCGTGGCCATGGTAGATGTATTCGGGAGGCTTGGATACGACAAGGTATTTATAGAGAGTATAGGGGTGGGCCAGGCCGATGTTGACATTATGAGGATAGCCGACACCATAGTCGTGGTCACAGTCCCAGGGCTAGGAGACGATATACAGGCGTTGAAGGCCGGGGTTATGGAGATTGGGGACGTATACGTGATAAACAAGGTGGATAAGGATAGGGAGGGTGCAAACAAGACGATGGAGTACCTCCTCTTCGCGATAGAGGCTGGGGAGCTCGGCCATAAGGGCTGGAGACCCAGGATAGTAAAGACATCAGCAGTGCTCGACGAGGGGATCGACGAGCTCATAGAGGCCATCGAGGAGCACTATAAATACCTGGTCGAGACAGGCGGATACGGAGCCGGTAGGGAGAGGCGTAGAGAGATACTGGTACGCCTCCTAGCTGAGAAGATGTTGATAGACGCACTGGACAATATAGAAATAGAGCCTGGGAAAGACCTATACCAAGAGGCCCTAGAGCTGCTCAGGAGGGTTACGGCCCAATACATAGATATGTCGGGGGCAGACAGGCCTAGCCGATGACCAGCCTCTCCCCGATCAGTCTACCCTTCTCGAAACGGGTGGGTAGGAAGGCCTCCATATCCCTATGAACCTCGCCCTTCAAGATATGCCTAGCCATGAGGTAGCCCGTATAGGGAGCCATCATCAGCCCATGTCCACTAAAGCCTGTTGCTACGTATAGTCCCTCGGGCCATTCTGGAGACCTACCCATTATATGGCTATTGTCGGGCGTGACTACATAGTTTCCGCTCCACATCCTCATAACGGTGGTTGAGGCTATCATAGGCATGAGTCTAGCGGCTAGGTATGCATACCTCCTATAATGCCTAATAGTTGTTCCATGGCTATGGTCACCCTCGACATGTGGATAGTCCAGGCTGCCCATCAACTCGCCCCTCAGTGTCTGCGTAATATAGAGGCCATCGGCGTCTGCCCTAGTGTCGATAACCAGTGGGTCTAGGAAGGGTATATAAGGCTCCGATACATAGAGCTCCTTCCTAACAGCCTTTATTGGAAGCTCTATACCTAGGGGGTCGAGTAGATCCCTGGTATACTCTCCTGCAGCCACCACTACATGCTCAGCCTCTACCCTCCTATCCCCTAGGTCTACCCCTAGAACCCTACCCGACTTAACCACTATCCCTAGAACCGGCCTATATATCTCTACATCGCCACCCCTACGTCTAAACCCATCCATATATCCATATACCAAGATGTCGTGGTGGAGCTTCCCATCCTGCGGAGCATATACGGCGTGGCTGAAGCCGTCCAGGTTGAGGTATGGATGTCTACGGGCAACATCCTCAATACTGGGGTACTCCACCCCAACGCCGAGGCCCCGCCAAACCTCCCTGTCATACCTCTCGAAGGCCTCCAACACCCTATCGTCATCGATTAGCCATAGGTATCCACCCCTCACGATCGTGGGGTTCCACCCAGTCTCACCCGGGAACCTCATCAGCATCTCGATGCTCTTAATGGCGTATACAGTGTTCTCACGGCTCCAGAAGTGGACCCTGAAGTGGCCGGCATTCCTCGTCGAGCCTCCCCGCCCCGGGTAGCGGCTCTCATAGAGGACGACGTCTACGTCTCTCTCCATCTTCTTCAGGTGGTAGGCTATGGAGAAGCCTATGACGCCGCCCCCTATAACAACTATGTCATACCTATGCTTCCGCTTCACCACCCTCACCCATGAAGATGCCTAGTGGATGGGGCATGTATGGAGGCCTGATCCTATGGTGGAGATTCCTTATAACCCCTCCATGCACCTCGTGGAGATACTTCAACGTATTGCTCAGGCATATCTTGCCCTGACACCTACCAGTAGCCAGGCCCGAGTACCTCTTTATCAGGTCTATATCGACGTAGCCCAGCCTCTCTATACTATGTCTCAGGTCGGCTAGGCTCACGTCTAGACATGGACATATCACAACCTCCTCCTCGTAGCTATAGAAGCGGCGGGTTTTCGCGGGAATAACGCTCTCCCTCCTATAGACACTACCCATAAGCTTGTCGAATAGGGGGTCGTTATCCAGCATCTTCCTAACCTCGGCTACATACTTCTTCCTATCCTCCTCCACATCCATGCCTAGATACTCAGCTGCAGAGAGCCCCGCTATCAATCCGCTGTATACGTCATACTCAGTCGTGTATACCCCTCCACAGGCCCCGGCTATGAATATCTCCTCCCTCTCCGTACGCCCCTCGATGTCGTGCCAGGGTATGTATCCACCGAGTCCATATACATATACATGGGTCATCCCCGTCTGCATCGAGACCCAGGAGTTGGCGGTCATCTCATATGCGTAGAGGAAGAGGTCGGTCTCATAGACCTGCTCCTCATCACCACGCCAGAAGCGTACACGCTCCACCTTCTCACGGCCCTCCAGGCGTAGCCGGTAGCCAACCCTATCCTTCTTCGGGTCGAGGGTGTTGAAACTTATCACAACTGGCTCCCCACCCAACGACTCGAGGAATTCTTTCACGGGCGTGACCCACCTGTCAAGGCCGAATAGGACGATCCTCCTGGGAGGCTCCAACCCCATCCTCTTAACCATCTTTAGGAAGGAGCCCATGGGCATGGAGCCGGGGAGATCGATATTCTCTACTCGGGGAGGGTTCTCGTAGAAGCCCGTAGCCAGTATGAGGGCTCTATACCTGATGTATACAGCCCTCCCATTAGACCAGTCATAGGCATATACACCATCCTCATGGAAACCCTGGAAGACGGTCCTCCTAAGTATCCTAGCCCCCCTAGCCTCAACCATTTTACCCAGCCTTTCTAGGCTGGAGCCATCCCTATCCTCAGGATTATAGAGTGGCCGTCTCCCACCCAGCCAATAATCCATCTCTAGGATTAGGGGCTTCACACCCTTCCCCACAGCTGAGAGAGCCGCGTGGAGCCCTGATATACCCCCACCTATGATCAGGAGATCGGTCTCCAGCTCTAGGGGAGGATTTGGCCTATAGCCGTTACGAGGTGGGGTAGGGTTACGTAGATTCCTCTTTACCCAGCGGGATGCTATCCCCCAGCCCAAACCGCTCCTCACGGGCCACCTATCTATACCGCCAACTCTGAAGAATGGTTTGAAAAGCCTATTGATGAGCCTCTCACCACTCTTGGGCCTCTCAACCCTCGCTTCAAGACCGTCTGACTGGGATAGATACGGGTTTACCCATCCCTTATCAGTCTCTATCCTGTCGGGCGTCCATGGCTCAAGGTATCCCGGCCCCCTCGGCCTTAGATATCTTAGGCTGTAGTACCAGGCGTAGATCCCCTCCCCCAAGAGCTTCTTGGCCAGGGGGTTAGGACTATCCCCGTCACTATTCATTACGGGTATTATTTACCCCTATACCCTATTTGAATATCAGTCTTTACCCTCTCCACGATACTACCAACCCAGGATCGGATTCCTTCATCCCTAATCAGGATCAGGAGATCACCAATATTCCTGAGACTCGTCTCCATAATCTCCCTGACCTTGGGGTTGCGGAAACCCCTCCTCCAATACTCATATCCCTGTAGGAGTGTGGCCAGCTGCTCCGACAGCTTGTAAATATGGGCCTCAGGAGTACCCTCCTCCAACCCATCCCCTAAATCGATGCCTAGTCTACCCAGCATCTCCTTAAGTACATTGGCTTCAATAGCCCTATCCATGTCCGTCTTAACAGGGGCTGGTATATCCCCCACCCTAGCCTCAGCCATGTCATGTATAAGGCAGTACTCCACCACTCTAGCCCAGTCGATATCCCTCCTCCCGGATCTCCCCCTCAGTACTAGGGCTATCACAGCGGAGTGATACATATGCCCAGCTATAGACTCACCCCTATAGATCTCTGCGTCAAGCCAACCAGTCCTAACCGTATGCTTCAGGATATGTAGATCCCTAGTCAGTATCTCAAATGCATCCTCCACATCTATACACCCTCACCACTCGACACATAGATCCTTTATGGATAGTAGGATTTAGAACGGTTTAAATTATAACACTGTTATTATCTCTGGTATGAACAGGGTAGTAGCCATCTCGGGACTATTGGTGTTGCTTGCGGCTATACAGGTCTACATAGGTCTGAACATGTTCATGTTCGGCACTGGGGGGCTACACCTACATATAACTATAGCCGTTATACTGCTGGGCCTTGCCCACATCCCATTCCTGAGGACTACAGGACTGGCCAAGAAGGTATTTATGCTTATCATAGCCCTGATCACTATCCAGGGTATTATAGGGCTCTACCTGGCCTTTATCGACCAGGTCAGGCAGCTGCTCCTCATACATCACATCAGTGGCTGGATAATCCTACTACTAACGATTGTTGCTGCCATCCTCGTATTTAGAAGCTTCAAGACCTGATCCTCCAATTTTTTCCAATATCTCCATCCTATCCGGGATCAGTGGAGTGATACATAGAAACTCAGCCTCATCTTGACCAGCATTCTCATATCTATGTGGTATTCTACTGGGTAGGTACATCACGTCTCCAGGCCTGACCAAATACTCCTCCTCCCCTATCCTAAGCCTGATCTCACCTTTGAGCATATATTGTAGATGGTATACGTTGCTATGCACATGTAGCGGTATAACTCCGCCAGGCTCGAGTATGAAGTGTCTAAGGTTATAGTTGAAGCCCTTCTCCCGGGTTGCCCCTAGCACGGCTACTCTAGTCTTATATGCCCAGTCTACGGGGTAGTACTTCCTACCTACAGACCTATAGACAGGCATGGATAATGATTATGTCCCGATAATAGTTAACTACTTAGCCTCTACCTCCTCCTTTTTAAGCGCCTTGCTAAGTATGACTGTCCTAAGCAGCGTGACCGCTGCGCTTATTACTAGGAGGCCCACGCCTATAGAGGCCACCCCTGCGACGACCGAGTACTTACCGGGTGTTAATAGGTCGATGCCTAGGAGTAGGAAGTACATACCCGTGGCGACTAGGATGGCTGCCATGACCTCGGCTATGAGGTTGTCCAGCTCCATCCCCCGCTCCACCCACCTAATATAGAGATATACCCCTATATAGGTCAAGATTATGCCTAGTAGAGAGGAGAGTGTGAATAAGGTTGGGGAATAGGTTACGTAGCCGAGCGAGTGTAACAGGATTAAGTAGCCCAGCATAAGTATCCCTGTAAGCAGGTGGTCCCTGAGGCTTGGCATCTCAGAACACCAGCCTGACGAGGAGACGGAGGAGGCCTCTATACAGCTCGATCAGCTTCTCCAGCTCTGCCTGGTCGAACGTCTGGTTAATAACAGGGTCTAGTGGGGTCTGGTAGGGGTAGTGCGTCATGCTGGTTAGATCATTTATGTACTGTTGAGCAAGAAGTGTGAAGTAGGTTATAGGGTCTCTGAATAGGTACGCTATATCGCCGAAGTATAGTATATGGATAGCGATCACCACGGCGAGTGAGAATAGGTAGGGGACGCCCTTCAGGACATTGTATATCAGCCGTATCCTAACCATCTTCAGGGCCCATCTCCTCTCCTTTTCATAGTCCCTCATCAGGAGGTCCCTGGCCTGCCCCCTAAGGCCAGCGGTATATACGACTAGCGGCTCAACAAGGTTGTAGAGGATGTATGTGACTATGGATAGGTAGGCCAGGAGGATAACCAGGTATCCAAAGTTACTCGCCACGATCTCTGTAACGAGGCCCCTAATCCTCTCCGGCACGGCCCCAGATATCGCTACGGCCGACTCGTAGAAGCGGATCCCCATCTCCCTAAAGATCAGGGCGGCGCCAACAGTGAGTATCAAAGCGACGGCTAAGTCTAGGCCTATGTACCCGGGCTTATGTATTATGAGGCCCACCCTATCACCCAGTATCCCGGGGAGCCCACTTGCCAGGTTGTGGAGGACGATCACTAAGAAGCCTAGCATTATAATCGTGACTCCCGGACCGACGAGTGTAGCCATTACCTCGACATCCCGATACTCGGAGACCGCCCTATACACAAAGGGGTAATGGGTGATCACCCCGACCATGAAGGTCATGAGGAGTGAGAAGATAGGTATCCAGTCCCCCCTATACCTTGCCCAGGCCAGTGAGGAGGAGATACCGGTGCCTAGCGACATTACCAGGTAGATGTTCTTAACCTCCTCTACCCCCTGACTCATCCCGAGGTAGCGGTCTACCCATGCTGAGAAGGCGTCGTAGAGAAGTATGTGGAGGTATAGGATGACTATCCCAGCAGCCGCAGTTAGGACGATGGGAAATATATTTCTAACGCTCTTCATGTGGGGGTCAGCCTCCTAAACTCCTCGAACCTAGCCATTATATAGTCGAACATCGTGTCAGGCCCCATCTCTACCACGGGCACACCCATCGCCCCCAACCTCTCCTCAGCCTCTCTACGCCTCTCCTCCGTCTCGACCTGCGAGGCTAGGTATAAGACCCTCTCGACCCCCTCCAGCTCCCTGATATCAAAGTGGACGGCTGCGGGGCTTATCACATATACTACGTGGCCCAGCCCCCTTAGGAGGCTGATCATCTCTACATCACCCTCCATAGTCAGGTCGGTTATATAGATGTATAGGGTCTTACCCAAGACCCCCATTCCCTGGATAAGCATAGAGGGAGTGGGTAGACGATACTCATCCCTCCCTAGGAAGATAGGTACACGGGCAAGGGTATCCGTGAACCTCTTTAGACTAGCCTCCGTGACACGTGTCAGGGGGACGGCCAGCCGGGCCACGCCGGTAATGACTAGGCCCACCCTGTTATAGCTATGTATCTGGCTAGCCACTATCTCGGCCGCCACCCTGGCTACGTAGTCATACCTCCTCTCACCAAGCCTGCCCGCAAGCATCTGCCTAGTGGCGGAGATCACGATGACTATATCTGACTCACTCTCCCTGTAATACTCCCTGAGCATCAGCTCCGCCCTACGGGCAGTGGCCTTCCAGTCTATGAAGCGCGTATCATCCCCAGGCACATACTCCCTGATCTCCTTGAACTCCATGCTATATCCATGCTCCATACTCGTCCTCACCCCTAT
>WAKB01000008.1 GCA_015523545.1 Candidatus Geothermarchaeota archaeon | reverse complement strand
GGCGGTGGGAGGCTCGGGGGGTTAGCCGTCCCCCACTCCCGAAATCGGCTATATGCGGGGAGCCGTTAACCGCTGGGTAAAGAGACGGCTGCCCATATACCCATCGCGTGCATCCGATGACGACTCCGGCACGGGGAGGCGTGTCCCCCAAGCGTCCGGCTGGAGGGCCGGATGCTTGGGGTAGGCGGTGAACCGGGTTAGGCCCGGGAGGGAGCGGCCCTAAGCCGCCGCACGTCTGCTCCGTGTGACGGGGTCTAAGGAAGTGCCCGTGATGGGTATATGGGCAGCCGTCTCGGAACCAGCGGGATGCCACCGCCCCCTATATACAAACTCTATTTTTAAAACAAACCGTAAAAGAGAATTTTTAGAGTATTTGTGGGTGCCGGGATGCCCGAGCGGTTAAGGGGTCGGCCTGCTAACTTGGGTGGATAGCCGATGGGGGAGACCCCGCGTGGGTTCGAATCCCACTCCCGGCGCCAATATTCCTACTTTGTTGGTTGTTTTCTAAGGAGTTCTTCTGGCCACTCATTTGTTAGCAGGTAGTTGTGTATGCTCCTTGCAGCGTTCTTCCCACTAGCTAATGCGGGTCCTATGAGAGAGGGGCCGGTTCTTACATCGCCTGCAGCGAATACGCCACGCCTCGTTGTTCTAAACTCGTTGTCAGTATAGATCGTGTTGTCTGGGTTCAGGAGTATGCCATATTTGCCGTTCTCAAATGGCGGTGTAGGTATCTCGCCTATCGCGAGGAATACTATGTCTACCTCCAGCGTCATCGTCTCACCTTCTATGGGTACTGGTTTAGGCCTCCCCTCACCTGTTTTCACCAGTCTATTCTTACCTAAGACGACCTTCTCCACCCTACCGCTTCCTTCGAATTTTAGTGGCTGGGTTAGCTCAAGGATTGTAACTCCCTCCTTCTCCAGCTGATTAAACTCGTTTCTACCTGCTGGTGCATATTCACGGGTTCTTCTATATGATAGATAGATCTCTTGGCAACCAGCCTCTCTAGCTATATAACACATATCAATAGCTGTCAAGCCTCCACCTACTATTAGCGCTCGTATACCCCTCTCCGGTTTCTCATCTATGTAGCCGTATTTCCATAGGTGATAATCAACTATATAGTCAAAGGCTGAGTGTATCCCCCCAAGGTTCTTCCCTTCTACGTTAAGCTCTCTCGACCTCCAGGTTCCGGTTGCTATGAGAGTAGCATCTGATTCCTGGATAATCTCTTCAAGATCTATATCTCTACCTACCTTTGTGTTTAGATGAATCTCTACACCTGCATCCATTAGTTCTTGTATCCCGTTCCTAATTCTTGACTTAGGTATTCTGAAGTCAGGGATGCCAAATATCAATAGTCCGCCCGCCTCTGGCATCTGGTCATACATGACTATTTCATGACCTTTACATGCTAGGTCTCCAGCAGCTCCTAATCCAGCTGGTCCGGCTCCAATGATTGATACTTTCTTGCCAGTACTAGGTGGGAGCTCTTTAGGTTTGCATCCTCTGAGGAATTTCATTCTAGCTCCTCACCACACTCCTGTAAAGATTGAAATTGTATGTAGATTCGAGGTAGTATATATTTATAATACCCAGTGAAACGAGACTAAGCCTAATATGTAGCCTTTGCTGAATTTAATTCCGTCTGGTAGTTACATATTTCGTATTGAGGGCCCGTGGTCTAGCGGCTATGACGCCCGGCTTACGCCCGGGAGGTCCCCGGTTCGAATCCGGGCGGGCCCACCAGGCTTTCTTCATATTTTATTATTGAGAATACTGTGGTTGGCCGTTCCTTGATTAGTTTGTCTATGAAACGGGTGGTCTCACAGTCTTGTGAGATCGTTCTCTCAAATGGCAACCCAGCGGCCAAGGCCTCTTCGGTGAAGAAGGATAGAAGTGGCAATAGAGTCTCTTTAGAAGTTATCACTTTGCCTAGGTTTCCATGTAGCCCCTCTAGCTCTGCTTTAAGTATGTGGTGGGCTAGCTCATCAGCAAATATAGGTATGATCACGGTTGTCCGTTCTTTTTGACTCATACTTCTTAATAGTCTGTCGAATCTCAACGTTACTTCCTTGGCTTCATTGTCAGACGGACATATGCCTCGCATGGGGTATATCTCAAAATCTAGTGTTGAGAGTATATCGCTCTCTCCAAGCTTCTTTGTTATGACTTCGGTTCTATATTTATCTCCCAGGTCTATGACAACTATTCTTGTCCTGTCATAGCCGAGCCTATGTATCTTTTGTATTGTATGAGTGATAGATGCTAGTATCTTACTCTTCATATGACGTTTGCAGTACGCCTCTCCACTATGTCTCCTAATGATCTCAGCAGCCTCTCCACATACTTTACATTTCATCTCGCTACACTTTCACCCTTCTTCACCAAGTAAAAAGTTCTCCTGAAGGCTATTGAATGGGTGATACTATGAGGGCCAAAATCATGGAGATAGTGGACTTGTCGGGTTGGGAGGAGATGATTAACGATATCTTTGAGTCTGTCAAGGAGTTTATAGTCTTCCTTCTAGTGAAGCTGCTAGAGTTGTTGATGTATATCGCCAGGCCTCTCTACATTAGTCTTATAGCCATAGGTGTAATGCTGTACGTCATCTCTCCAACCTATAGGCACATGAGATACATATATGGCGGGATTATCCTAGCGATATTCGCAGAGGTTGTGCTTCCCTACATGGTAAATACACTTCTATCGGCTTGAGTTGAGTGAGGGTGGCTTAGTACCCAAGTGCCACTATGCCGCCAAATCTGTTTATCAGCATGCCTAGTGAAGTGTTGTCATCCACGATCTCGACCTTTACACACTTTTCCAGTGCTGTGGCAACCTCTTCTATAAGGTTCTGATTAATCAGAGTCTTCACTGTTATGTAGACCTCGGTGGCATATCTATTGTTAATTGCTTTGATAACCTCCTCCTTCCCATAAAGAATCCTGTGTAGGTTTCTAGGGTCAGTTAGTTTTTCATATGCCTCCATGAGCCTTGGATATTTGCCAGTATGTAGGATATGTCTTTTTAATAGGTGCTTCAGTACATTAACTACTCCGCCTATATTCGGCTCGAATGGACCTTCGACTATGTAGTCTGCCGCTCTGGCTAATTTGTTGGCTAAGTTTTTAGTTCCAGTGTTATGACCCAATATAACTGTAACGCCTCTCTCCCTGTTGATATCTAGTATCGATGATAGTCTATCCACGAGTCTATTAAAGTCCTCCTTACTCTCTAGGATCTCTGTGGTCGAGTAGTACTTCTCCTCAACAACCTCGATCCTGTCTCCTACCAGGGCTATTATGTAGCCGGTTATGTCGACTACGATGACTAGGTATTCCTCGTATCTCTCTAGCTTGTTAACTACGTTTCTGTTTATGTATTCACTCTGTAGACCTATCTCATCGTTTATCCTGATATCTACGCCTATGGTTCTACCCTTCAGCACTTCGTATTTCGATTCCACAATTCTTCCTGTTACTCTGAGAGAGGTGAGGTTTTCGTCAATAACCATGTTGAGCGGCTGTAATATGGCTTCTGTGATGAGGGCTTCTCTCCTCTTGGTTTTGTGACCGCTCTCGAATCGTTCCTGCCATTTTACCTTTGTCTTTAGATAGGCACCCCTGGATATGGCTGCATAAAGGTAGAGGATATCGAGCTTCGTCTCTATTGAGACCTCTGTGAACTCCCCTCCTTCTCGGAGGATCTTCAGATCAGTCTACCTCCCCGTATGTCATTATTTTAATGTCTTCAGGTACACGTGCAAGGGCTCCCTTTCTGACGCCGATTATCGTCTTTACACCCTTACTCTTTGCCATATCGACTAGGCGCTGTGTTATGATTCCGTCTGCAACTATCATGTCTATTGTTGTGTCTAGCTTCTGCAGCTTCTCCATCAGGTCTGAGATGGATACCTTTTCGATAATCCTGTTTTCCTTTATGAGGAGTGCCTCCATCTTACCCTGGACCTGGTTTATGTAATCCTTATACGGGGCTAGATCGCTGTTCTCCTCTGCTATGAAACTGTCTACCGGCTTCTTCTTTGATAGGGCCTCCATAACCTCCTCGTAGGTAAGGTCCTCCACCTCCTTTCCCTTTGGAGCCATGGCTATATAGTCTACCTTGATGGTGTTTATCAGCTTCTTTAGGTTCATCATACCGCCTCTGTCTCCGTCGAGGAATGCGGTTACCTTCTTGTTGGCGAGTAGATCCCTAAGCTGCTCAGGTATCTTTCCACCGCCTATACTGAGGACGTTTTTAATGCCGTACTTAACAAGCTTTGCTACGTCTGCGCTTCCCTCAACAAGTATTACCTCGTCGGATGACTCGAACTCTGGACCTGCTGTAAGCGTCACACCGCCCGCTCTAATGCTCTTCACTGCAATTTTACTTGCTGCTTTTTCGTGTAGCTTCCTCAGTATCTCCTCCGCCTTTGGTATCTTATCCATCTTCCACTTCTCAAGTATCTCCATCGCTCTCTTCTCAATGTACTTCAGCTTCTCTTCCCTCGCATCTATTATCCGTCTAAATCTGAACTTGGCTCGATAGGGTCCTACTTGATCCACGGTTTCTATAAGAGCTGCTATTAGGGCTACTGTCTCAATCTCCTTGGTAGTGGCTACATGGAGAATTCCCGTCATCTTCCTTCCCTTGTCGACTACGTTGTGGATTGTTATTCTACCTATCTTGCCTGTGTTAGACATCTCCCTCATGTCGAAGTCAGGTCCTAATAGGTAGTCGGTCGATGAGAAGATCGCGCCTACGATGTCTCTCTCCTCCACAGCTCCTTCTATCTCGAATTCGAATTCGATGATGTATTTCCTATGATATCTATCGTTCTTGTTTTTGTCTCCCATTCTTCACCACCCTTGCTATGTGTTTTCATACTCCCAATCTATGTCGGCATATCTAATATATCTTTCTAGCACTCCAATCCTGAAGAGGTGTCTAAGACATGAGTATACCTCTCCATATTTTGAGAATATGGGTCTTAGCCTCTCCCTATACCACTCCAATATGGTGATGTGGGGGTATTCCGAGCTAATGATATTCTTTAACCATGTATTGATCCTCTCTCCCTCTTCATCGTAGTCAGTGAGGATAATCGTCTTCCTAATGTGTTGGGCTGTCTCGAAAAATTCCCGCAGGGTTGTTACTCTTGCCTTTAAGAAGGGAATCTCTAGGAGTATTTCCTTGTCACTTGGCCCTTCAACTATTATTGTTGTGTCTTTGGATATTTCATTTAGGACGATGTATAGCTCTTCAGCATCTTTTTCATAGATATCTCTAGGACGTCTCACGTTGCTCGCCCGGTTCTTTTTGGAGCAGTGGCTTGTAGCCCGTCACCAACCCTCTCACCCTCATCGTGGGGATGCCTCCCCCCTCGGTAGAGGCCCTCAGACGGGCTTTGTGGCATGCAGGGGTACCCAGCCTTCACGTTTCCGGCTGGTCCGCCGGGGATACTGCATGCCATTAAATTGAATCTACTGTCTGTCTTGATAAAGTTTGATTAGACTATGTATATCCAGTTCCGCAACCACCGCGGGGAACTCTATCCCCATTTTGGTAAGGATCTCTGGGTGGATCTCGCTTATTATACCCACTTCGCCGTCCTTTGCGATCAGTGCTCCGGCTCTTCCTCTAAGCATGTAGCGGCAATATCTCTTGGGCTCCCCATATCTGACTTTTCCTCTTATCCCTAATAGGTCTAGAAGTGTATCTATGACGGCTTTTCCATCTCCATAGTTTACACTATAGTCTGAGAGTATTATTCCCAACATGTCTCTCTCCACTGGTGCTCCGTTCTCTATGCGTACTACCGTGCCTATTTCAAACATTTTGATGGGGTGTTCCGAGGTATTGTTTAGACGGAGGGTCTCCAGTAACCCGGGAATAAGTGAGGTTCTTAGCGTGTCTCTTGGGGTTTTAGACTTTTCGACTCGTACTGACTCTACATCTTCTCCAAGAACCGTGCGTTGTGTCTCGTCTGAGATGAGTGTTAGGTTGACTACTTCTAGAAGCCCCATCCCTACGAGTATCTCAGCCAGTTTTTCTTTGAAGATCGTCTCTTCCATTAAGCTTCCCATTGAGAAGTACATCTTGTCCATGCTGGGGGCTAGTCTCCATAGACCCATTCCTATAGCTACGTCCTCAACTATATCTATCGGGTGCAATATGTCGATTCTATAGGGTGGGATAGTCACTCTTATGGATCCATCTCTAGACTCGGCTCTATATCGCATTCTCTCTAGGCTACGTATTATCTCTCCCTGCCCTATCTCCAAGCCTATAATATAATGTATGTATTCAATCGATACATTGATCTCGGTGTATGTTAGGGTTGGTGCCTTGTATCTAACTCCTTCTGGGTATATAGATGGTATCCTTGTCACTCTGCCTCCGATGTCCTGTAAAGCGGAGGCCAATAGATTCGCGATGTCTGTAACAACACCTTCGTCGGTTCCTGTAATGTCTATAAATAGTCTATTGGTATTCTCTGTCACTTGTGTCAGTCTACTGTTTATAATAGGTGGTAGTGATAGGGTGTTCCCCGTAGAGTCTTCTAGAACTGTGTATGTCTGACCTACCACTAATCCCCCGTACTTCTGGCCCTTCTCAGTCTTAGTGATTATTTCCTTAATGCTCATCTCCCTGTCTTCATCTAGCGGGATAAAGCTATACTCGGAATCAACAGCTCGATAATATATTGGGAACCTAATCTTGTCGGCGTCATGGATACCTATCGAGGCTTTCCTCCTGTTACGTCCAAGTCCGTTGTGTAGGTCTTCTTGGAAGTTGATTAGATATTCAATTATCCTGTCGGTGAGTGAGAGGTCTTCTACCAGGAATCCCATTATTACTGGCCTTATGTTTATAGCCTCCTGCTCGACGTGTATTCCATACTGATTATCACTAGGCTCTGACGCAGTGTATTTTATCAAGCCTGTTTTCTTTTCGAGTAGTCCCTCTAGAGATTTGAGTATTCCGGTGTAGAATCCGTAGTCCGGCCTGTTAGGTGTATACTCTAGTCTAATGTAGTCCTCCCCTGTTTCCTCAACCTCCACACCTATATATGGTGCCTTCTCTAGGAATTCGTTTATAGGGATTATCTCTTCTATGTCTTCTAGGTAGATCTTTGTGGTAGGCATTATATCAGCACCTTCCTATTCCTTAGCCAGTCCGCACGATTGAAGTATATTTCTCTAATATCGCTGAGCTTGTATCTAATCATGATGATCCTCTCTAATCCTAGTCCCCATGCAAGAACAGGCTTGTCTATCCCCATTGGTAAGGTTATCTCTGGTCTGAATATCCCGGCTCCCCCAAGCTCTATCCATTCCCCTATCTCTTCCATAAATACGGTTGGCTGTATGCTAGGTTCTGTGAAGGGGAAGTATGTTGGCCAGAACCTTATCTTCTTAGCCCCCATCTTCTTGAAGAAGGTTTCTAGTATCCCCATGAGTAGCCGGAGATTTGCGTCTTTATGCATTAAGATTCCGTCTACCTGTGTAAAGTCGGATAGGTGTTTATAGTCGATCGTCTCGTTACGGTATACCCTCCCTATGCTGAATAGTTTAAGTTCATCTCTGTGTCTGTTCTCATATAGCCCTCTGATTGTGACGGCGGTGGTATGGGTTCTAAGGAGGGTTCTCTTAGCCTCGTCTAGGGACCATTTGTATCTCCACCCTCTGGATCCAGTTTCCCCTCCGTGTTGGTGGGTGGCTGCTACTTGTTCTATGAACTCTCTGTAGGGTGGATCCATCTTGTCGAACGGTTTTGATAGGTAGAGTGTGTCATGCATGTCCCTAGCAGGATGATCTTGGGGTTGGAATAGCATGTCGAAGTTTACGAAGGCTGTTTCTATAATAGGGCCTTTAATCTCTTCAAACCCCATTTGCAGGAATATCTCTCTAACCTCTTTTATTGTTTCCGAGAGAGGGTGCCTCCTCCCAAGGTGTATCCTATAAGTGTCTTGGTCGGGTGGTATGACCTTTATTCTCTCTATGTCCCAAGTACCGTTTATAATCATGTCTCTTGTAATGCTGCCTATCAGCTTCTCCTTTGCCCTCCTCAGTAGTTTTTCTGACTCTTCCGTTAGGACTACATATTCCTTCTTAGTAGTTTTGCGTTTGACTAGGTTTGGTCTCCTAAGCCACTTTGTTATCAAGTCTCTATATTCTGGGGATATATCATCCAATTTAACGCTTCCTCTAGATATGATGAGATCTCTAAGCTCCATTGACCTCCTGTATAGATTCTCCCCTCGGTTCGGATCCTTTATCACGACTCTACGTTCGTCTCCATCTTTGAATCCTATTATACCCTCTCTGACTAGGATGGCTATTCCAGCATTGAAATCTTTCTCGTCGATATCGATAGAGCCCCTTAACTCCTGTAGCTGCATCTCCCCCTTCTCTTTGAGGGTCTTATAGATCTCTAGCTCTGGAAGTTTTCCTTGGAGCTTCGTGTCCGGTGCGATGTATTCCTCTTTTTCCACTATGATCTTGATGCTGCCGTCTCTCTTGAGCTCCTCTAGTATTCCCCTCAACCTATCTATGTTTATGCCTAGTTGCTTAGCTAGGTCGGGGAGGGCTATGGTGCGTGTACCCCGATTTTTCTCTTTACTCATTTTTATCAATCTAATTCACTATCTGAGCCGATGAATAAATCTTTTTAGACGTAGCGGTTGAATCACATATTTTGTTATGAGGCTGAGCCTAACCCCTCGGGAGGAGAAGCTGCTTAGGGAGTTTGGTTTGGAGCTTATTAAGCCCGAGTATTTCCCCATTCCACATAAATTTGTTAGGAGGGGGATATTCATAGCCGTCAGAGGGTTAGAGGAATTTGCTAAGATGATGAGGACTGGCGAGTTTTACATCTTGACCGGTATAATGCCTTCTTATAAGCTTATACATCTGGGTACCTATGCTGTGGTAGAGTCTGTGAAGTATTTCCAGTCGCTTAGTAAGATCACTATAATAGCAATAGCGGATATTGAGTCGCTGGCTACCAGATCCATATCTCTAGATGTGGCGAGAGAGTATGCTGAGCAATACCATATACCCACCTACCTCGCGTTGGGCCTAGATCCTGACCGGACATTCTTCTATTACCAGTCGGAGAATCCTGATATCCTGAAGATTGCTGGCGATGTGTCTGGGGAGACTACGCTGAACGAGATGAGGGCGATATATGGAGATGTGGACCCCTCTAGAATAGTCTCGTCGCTTATACAGGTTGGTGACATCCTGTTTCCACAGTTCTATAAGCCTATGAATGGGCTGGTTCCTATAGGGCTTGATCAGGATCCTCATATGAGGCTATGTAGGGACTATGTTAGGAGGACGAGGCACTTCTTCTTCGACCAAGTCGCGTCTATCTATATCAGGCTTATACCCGGCCTAGACGGCTCGGAGAAGATGAGTAAGAGTGATCCTGAGAACTCGATATTCCTCCCAGAGACGGATCCAGATGTGCTTCGCAGAAAGATATGGAGAGCATTTTCAGGCGGTGCCCCCACGGTTGAGGAGCATAGACGTAGGGGTGGCAATCTTGATATCGATGTGCCGTTCCGCATACTGACCTATATACTGGATGACGACGAGATGTTGAGGGAGATCGCGGATAAGTATCGATCAGGTGAGATGCTTAGTGGGGAGCTTAAGAAGATCACGTTCGAAGTTTTATGGGAGTTTATGAAGGATTTCCGTGAGAAGCTTGAGTATTACAGGGACTATGTGAGGAGGGGGAATGTTAGATGGATACGTAGTGCTGAGGATCTAAAGGGTGTCTACTGAGTCCTCCCCCATTCATCTAATGTGGATGTGTATATGAGGGATGAGCTGATTTTATATCCATAGTTGGTCTCCACTAGGGGTATTACCACGATGACTAGAGGCTTCATACCCCTCCTCCTTCTCTCATTATTTATTCTAAGTGCGTTTGGGAAGGTCTCTACGCTTACAACTATTATATCGAGATCTTTCTCGTTGATTGTGGGTCCATAGGGGTCATTGATCTCTATGATTCTGTATCTTTTCCCCCTACTAAATGTGTCGACAAGCTGTTTAAGCTGCTCAACACGTTCATCAAAACTCTTAACACGTCTCCGCCTCATCTTTCTAGCCATCTCGTCACTGGTAACCCCAATAACAATCTCCTCTCCTAGTGAGAAAGCGGTGTTAAGTAGCTTTATATGGCCTGCGTGAAGATATTCGAACGTGCCTCCTACCACCACCTTCCTCTCGTTTCCCATTTTGAATCCCACTGGTGGCAGACAATATTTATGGTTAATTGGTTCTCTAGGCCCTAATATTAAGGAGTGATGAGGGAGGATATAATCGAGAAATACTTGGAGGCGGGTAGAATCGCTGCCAAGGTTTTGAAGGAGGTCAGAGATTTTGTTACTCCTAAGAAGAAGATCGACCTTCTAGAGATTGCTGAGTATGCAGAGTCGCTGACCATAAAGTATGGGGGGATGCCCGCCTTTCCCTGTAACGTGGATCTCAATGAAGTGGCTGCCCACTATACCCCGCTAACATCGGAGCCAGTGGTTTTCGATGAGGGTCTCCTCAAAGTAGATGTGGGCGTACATATCGATGGATACATAGCCGATACAGCCATCACGATAGCGAGGGGGGAGGAATATATTGAGATGGCAAGAGTTAACGAGGAAGTTCTAAACCATGTGATTGATGAGATTAGACCTGGTAGGAGTCTAGGTGAACTGGGCAGGCTTATCGAGGAAGAGGTGTATTCAAGAGGATACAAGGTGATAAGTGACCTCGCAGGCCATCTAATAGATAGGTATAATCTTCATGCTGGTAAGAATTTCCCCAATACTGGAGAGCCTATAAGCAGCTCTATAAAGAGTGGCGAGGTCTATGCTGTCGAGCCTTTCATAACGTTTAGGGATGGCGCTGGGAGTGTCGATAGGGTGGAGCCCACCCATATATTCTCCCTGGTTAAGACGAAGAAGATCAAGGATAAGCGTCTAGACGGTCTCAGGAAGCTGATAATGTCGAGATATGGTCCATTACCGTTCACCCCGAGGTGGTTTTCCGATAAATACACTTATGAGGACGTGGTTAAGCTGGAGTCGATGAAGTATGTTAGGGGTTATCCCCCGATGATAGAGAAGTCTTTTAGGCCAGTGTCTCAGTTTGAACATACTGTCATCGTATTGGACGGTGATGTATTGGTTACGACTAGGGTTTAGTGGGAAGCTGCTCAGTATAAATGGCATCTACCACTAGAGGGCCGCCACATCTAGGACACTTCTCATTATCGGCCTCCTTGGAGATATAGTCTCCCTCCCTGAACTCGCGTATCGTCTTTGTGCCGCAGGATGTGCATATCAAAGCTGTCTTTATGTCGGGCTTGACAATCCTGGGCTTTGCCTCCTGTCTAGACATCGTCATTAGTAAAAGAAGTATCACTAGGAACGCTAGCGTGAAGACTATAAACATGTCCAGACCATCTATCTGTAGTGTTGTATTCATCATGGCACCCCTATCGTGTTACCTATCCCTGCAATTACAACTGATCCTTCCTCCATCTCGTTGTTGAGTATCCTATCTATCCTTCTTATGACCTCTGATGTTGAGTCTACTATTTCCTTCTTCATTGTAGATATGGCTTCTGCTATGCTCTGCTTGATAATTATCGCATAGAGGGGGACAGAATATTTCGTAGCGGCCTCCTCGATCTTAAACTTCTCCACCCCTATACCTCCTATAGCAGCTCCGACTCCCTCGGCTACCGTGCCCGTCTTCTCACCCTCAAGTTTAAGGGCTGCGTCTATCATGATAATGCCCGCTATCTTCTCATTGCCCTTCTTGGCTCGTGAGAGGACCTTTTTTATTGCTTCTCCGGGTTTGCCTACGTTGCCTCCGGGTCCCCTGGCTTTTATAACGTATATCCTCCTATTGTTGCGCTCAGCAATGTATAGGTCGGTATCCTTGGCATAGTCAGTCTTCTTCTCTATGACCTCCGTCTTTCCATCATTTAGTAGTTTATGTACTACGTATGGGCCTATAGTGTCTCCTATAGGTGTTCCTAGCCGGAAGGCCTCTATAGCCAGTAGATACGACTTGGCCTCGTTGAATATTAGCGGTACTATCATCTGTAGCTGAGCCATTAGGAAGAAGTTCTTGGTCTTCTTTGCTAGGAGGTAGTAATGCTCAATAACTTTATATATTAGGTTGAGGACCAACGTTGCTTCTAACATGTTACTGTAGTTCCATAGTCTTGATTCGTCGATCTCCTTGGTTATCATCCTCCTGACATCTTCAAGGAATCTTGCTTCTCTTATGTTCATTATGTGTTCTACCTTCTTCACAATGCCAGCTGGATCCATGGATTCGGGGAATATTACGAAGCTGTTTAGGAGCCTATCCATTTTCTCCTCAATGTTGGGATCGTCTGAATATTTCTTTATCTCATCTAATGAGGTTTTCCTAGCATGGCTAGCCATGAAAAACAGCTGTTTCAATATACCTCCCATCTCCATCATAGAGAGGTGGAACTGTATTCTCTGGCCATAGAATATCAGTATGGCAAATAGCAGTATGTAGAACGCATTCAGAAACATTCCAAAACCTTCGTCTAATTGTAGGATGAGGTTGTCCAGCATCACCCTCATCTCAGCCTCCAAACAATTTAATCAGGGTTGTATCTCTTCTATATGAATAGTTAGATAAAGGTATATATGGGAGAGCAGGGCTTCAATTAATTAGTTTCACGTCTTGAATAGTATTGATAGCTCTCGAGGGGTGGTGCAAATGTCGCAGAGGAGGCGTAGAGAGGCTCCCATGCCAGCTAGTACTGCTGGTCTTCTGAGGTTCTTTGAGGATTCATTATCAGGTATTACGATCGATCCTGTATACATGGTTGTTGGTATTATTGCCTTTGTAGTCGTTTCACTAGCAATTAGGGTGCTCTTCCCCGTTCCACTGCCTAGCTAGTCTCGCGATGAGTGAGTCCTCACTGAGACTAGCTAGCCTATATGAACAGCTATTTACATTTGGCTCGCTAGCAAGGGTTACTTTCTTATTCATCACTGCTTATCTACTATATTCTTCCTCGTCGATCCTCCTGCTATTATCCATAGGGATTGGTATCGGATCTATCCCTGTGCTTACCATATTTCTCTACCCGCTACTCCTTCTCCTTGTTGATTTGGTTCTAATACAGGTGGTTTTTGGTAGGAGGGATCGACATATCTTTAGTCCCCGTAGATTGATGGGTAAATACCTCTTTATACTGCTTCCTTCATCAGCTGTTCTCTGGATATATTATCTTATTCTAGGCTTCTCTCCCCAGGTAAGGAGTATAATATCTATTATACCCGTAGCAGTTGTCCTCTATTCAAAGCTCTTCATAGACGCTGTTATCTACTTTCCTATGCTTAAGAATGGATTGGCTAAGCAGTGGGCTACGGCACTTATCGTGGTTCTGCTCACCTACCTCCTACTGGGGTTTGTGGATATAGGGCTCCTCTCTTCGGTCTTGGTTGGGGCTGCAATAGTGTCGGCCATACCCAATATTTTCTATGGATATCTTGAGGCCCGTGGAAGACCAATACTCGGAGAGTCTCCCTTCGGGTATCTAAGAGCTTACATAGATTCGTGGATGCTGGGCGATTCGTCCTATATGGAGGAACTGTTGGAGAAGTCGTCTGTAGATTATAAGGTGCGGGTTCATATGCTGATATTCTCAGAGTCGAGGCCTAACCCCCTCGCTCTGCTACTTCCACATCTCCATTTCGGCCCGTTTAAGGATATAGGTAGCAGTGCATTCCCGAAGATAGCTAGTGAGTATCTATATCTCACCAAGTCTCTTGAGACTGGGGTCTTTCATACACCCTCCTCACATGAGTTGGACCTCCCCTCTAAGAGGGAGGTGGAGAGGATGCTGGGTGAGCTACTGTCTCTGAGCGGTGCAGAGCTGTGTAACAAGATCTCTAACATGGTTGTAGAAGAGTTTGGAGATTCACGGGTGTATGGCCTTAGGATATGCAACAATCTGTTACTCTTCATTGAATATGAGGAGATGGAGGATATCCCTATAGATATAAGTAGGGATCTGGTGTCCTATGCAAGGAGCCGTGGATTTAAAGACGTGTTGGTCGTGGATTGTCACAACTCCCTTTCTAATAAGAGGTATATCATGGATGAAGAAGCTCTGGAGGAGGTCCTAGTCGCTGGTAAGAAGGTTATAGATAGGTTGAAGTTTGAACCCCTCCATAGGTTTAAGGTCGGGTATTTTAAGGTCTATCCGGGGGGTCTAAGCGTTAGAGACGGTTTGGGGAGCAATGGTATCTTGGCTATTTATCTAGAGACTATCGAGGAGTCCTCAGCAGTTATCGTCATAGATTCCAACAATATGGTTAAGGGGCTTGGCAAGGAGATCGCCAAGGCTGTTAGGGGTCTAGGGATAGATACCGTGGTCGTCGCTACTACTGATACCCATGAGGTGGCCGCCCTTGAGCTTGTAGAGGGTGGATATAAGCTGCTTGGGGAAGACCCTAGACTATGGAGGCTTATTATAGACTCTTGTGTGATGGCTGTGGATATGGCTAGAAGGAATGCTAGGCCAGCAGGGATTGAGACGATGTCTAGGGAGGTTGGTGTAAAAGTGCTTGGCTATGACCTATTGGAGAGGCTGAGTAGGGTGTCCGTATACTCGGCTAGGCTGTTCAAGCCGTTCTTCGTATCTGGGTATACAATAGCTCTATTTATGTCGATTTTCCTGCCACATATTGTAATATAAGGTCTGAGGCGGTTGGATGGTGGGTCTTGATGAGTCAGGAGTTGCCAATAGTGTATATCGGCAAAAGGAATACTTCCTTCTACATAAATGTCTGTATCAAGCTATTCGAGAGGGGAGAGGAGAAGATAGTTGTTGAGGCACTTGGGATGAACATATGTAAGGCTGTAGATGTGTGCAATCTCCTGGTAAACGTGTTTAAGAAGGGTGAGGTGACGATTGAGAACATAACTACCGATATGGTGATGGGTCAGACCGTCAGGGGTCTTCCTAAAAAGGTCTCTAGGATAAGGATACTACTATCTAGGGCTGAAACTTCTAATTAGCCCTATTTCTAGCCAATGGCTATTTTTATGATTTGGGGGCCCGACTAATATGGATGATTTGAGGGAGGAGGAAGAGCTCATAGATAAAATTTTGAAGAAGAATCCACATCTTACTAGGGCGGCTATCGAGGATATCGTTGCAAGATATATGTCCGAACTTGATATCACTCGTAAGACCGCATTATATCTCCTCCTCCTAGAGAGTGGTTCGTCCTATGAAGGGGAGACCGTGGGTAGGCTGAAGATAGGTGATCTGATAGCAGGACTCTCTAATGTCCATTTAGTGGCTAGGGTGGCTTGGCTAGGTTATAGCCAGGAAAGTCAGAGGGGGATGTTGACGAGGGGTGGCTTGGTAGATGATACCGGGGTAATACCCGTAGTCTTCTGGGGTAGGAATAGAGATGACCTCGCTAAGCTTGGAGTTAGACCAGGTGAGGTTGTGGATATCCAGGGCTGTTATGTCAGGGAAAATCTACAGGGTGAACTTGAGGTACATGTACCTCAGAATGCTACTGTATCGCCTTACCAAGGCATAGCTGATGAGATCCCCTTCATAGACAAGTTTATGAAGCCGGTTAATGAGGCATCTCCAGCAGACTCTCCTCAGTATATATATGGTATCTTGTTGACACGACCTTCTGAGAGAGTGGTTATGGTAAACCAGCAGAGTAAGCCTCTATATGACTTCTATATCGGGGCTGGGTCAAAGGCAATTAGATGTATCTCTTGGTCTAGACTCCACGAATCCATCTACTCAATCAATCCGGGTGAGAAGATCAGGCTGTACCATGTATGGATTAGGGAGAACCGGTTTGGAGATGTGGAGATACGTGTGAACAACCTTTCATATATTGAGGTAGACCCTACACTCGACGTCTCCCTCGAAATTGGTGAGACTTTTCTATCCCAGATAAGTTTTGGGCTGATCCTATCGAGGATTAGGCTGAAGGCTCTGTCTTTTGGGAAGGAGCGTGTACGTAACGATAAGAGGGTTTTGAACGTATTGGTGACAGACGGGGTTTCTGAAGCTGTTCTCACGGCTATGGATGAGAAGGTGGATAGTATGTATCAAGTAGAGGAGGGTGGCGAGTTCTATCTTGAGATCTTTAGGGCTATCCTCAAGAATTTGGCTCCGAACGTAAACCTGTTTACTACAGACTTAACAAGGATCATGCCTCTTGATGATGGCTTGATAGAGACAAGTATCCCGCGGGTGACTGTGAAGGGTGTCCAGCTGGCCCAGTCCTATGTGACTATTGAGGGTAAGGTGGCGAAGATTAAGGAGGGTTTGGGGGAGATGGAGAATATAATCTTACTCGAGGATATAGAGGGTGAGACATTTATGGTGGTGTTTAGGGGAGACATATCGGACTACTCATCCGAGAATATCGGGATTGGTGACTGGGTAGTGGTGTACGGGGCACAAGTGGACTCTAGATCGTTGATAGATCCCACCTCTCCATTAACCTTGAGGCTTAGGGCGTTCAGCAGGATAGAGAGGAAAAAGTATTAGTCCTCATTTACCACTCATCTTCCTCTGCCTATCATATTCCCCATATATCAGTAGTATTATCACGAAGCCTACCAGTCCAGCTATCAATGTGGTCAGCAGGTCGTAGAACATCGACACACTCATAGCTGATCACTAAGAATCGTTTATTCCTCCTCCATAACTTAAGCATTTCTATTCATCCATGCCTTGATACTTGGTGCTATCGGTATCCGCTGCTTCAGATATGTCCCAGAGTATTGTGGCTGGGTCGTCATATTCAACCACATACTCCCTAATTGAATTGTTCAGAGCGTCTATGGCAAAACCTATTAGGTGGTAGCAGACCAGCCCTTTCTGCTTGTCCAATCTATACCTTGTTCTGCAGCTACATATTCCGAGTTTTTCGAAGATTATGTACTCGGCACTATTGCCTTGGTAAGTATAAATCACTACCGTAGGGCCGCCATGTACATTTTTAAAGACATATTTCTTTGAATATCCCCGTCCAGCCCTATAGATAGCCCTTACGGCGTCTTCACCGTATCGGTTAATCAGCTCTAGGTATAACGCCTCGTCTGGACACTCCGTATCCAGCTGCCTGTTTATCACTCTCTGTATGATGGGATGGATGTAATCCATGGTCTGCACCGTATGCTACCGTGAGGAGTTTGTGTTTTAGGTGGGCCGCCGGCACCGTCCTTTCGCGGGGGCTCTCGCACCCCACTACTCGGAGCGGCCCGCCCCAGCTTAGCTTCCGTGTTCGGAATGGGTACGGGCGTTCCCTGGGGGGTATGGCCGGCAGCCCACCACCATTAATTTATCCCTCCTCGACGGGTTAATAAAACTTGCATTTCCAATCCATTACTAAACTTTATTTCCACTCCTAAACGTTTTAATTAGGAAGAGGGGGGTCTCTATGAATCGTTTTCCATATCCTATCAGGCAGCTAGATGAGTTTATCTGGGAGATACCTAAGGAAGCTCGGAAGGATATGAGGGTTCCTGTCAGGATATATGCGTCTAAGCAACAGATCTATGAGCAGGGGACCAAGGACAAGACGTTTATCCAGGCTATGAACGTGGCGACCCTCCCAGGTATACAGAAATTCAGTATTGTCATGCCTGACTTCCATCAGGGGTATGGCTTCCCCATTGGTGGTGTGGCTGCAGTAGATGGGGAGGAGGGTGTTGTAAGCCCCGGTGGGGTCGGGTACGATATAAACTGTGGTGTGAGGGTGATAAGGACTAATCTCTATTACGATGATGTTAAGGACAAGATTAAGGAGCTTGCAGACGTCCTATTCAGGAATGTACCTGCAGGGCTGGGTAGTAGGAGAAGGGACTTCCACGTAACTAGGAGTGAGCTGGACAGGATAGCTGTTGAGGGTGCACAATATATAATAAACAAGTTCGGCCTTGGATGGGCGGATGATCCTGAGAGGATTGAGGAGGAGGGTGCTATAGAGGGTGCTGATCCATCTTATGTAAGCGATACTGCTAAGAGGCGTGGATTGAACCAGATAGGTACCCTTGGAAGTGGAAACCACTTCCTAGAGGTTCAGGTTGTGGATAAGATCTTTGACGAGAAGCTGGCAAAGGCTATGGGTATCGTTGAGAGGGGACAGGTAGTAGTAATGGTTCACTGTGGTAGTAGGGGTTATGGACACCAGGTGTGTAGCGATTATCTAAAGGTCATGGACAGGGCGATAAGGAAGTATAACATCAAACTCCCTGACAGGGAGCTTGCATATGCGCCGCTTAAGAGTCCGGAGGCTCAGCAGTATCTCAAGGCATTCAAGTGTGCAGTTAACTTTGCATTTGCGAATAGGCAGGCAATCAGCCACTGGGTGAGGCAGAGCTTCGAAGAGGTGTTTAAGACTAGCGCCGATAAGCTTGATATGGAGATCGTATATGACGTGGCACATAACATTGTAAAGCCGGAGGAGCATGTTGTGGATGGCAAGAGGAAGCTCCTCTATGTACATAGGAAGGGAGCTACTAGGAGTCTCCCAGCTGGCCATCCACTCCTGCCTAAGGTCTATAGATCTGTAGGACAGCCCGTACTCGTTCCAGGCAGCATGGGGACAGCATCATATATCCTCATTGGACATCCAACCAGTCTTGAGAGGAGCTTTGCCTCAGCACCACATGGATCCGGAAGGGTGCTTAGCAGGTCAGCTGCCAAGAGGATGTATCGTGGAGACAGGATACTTCAGGATCTTAGTAGGAGAGGAATAATTGTGAGGGCTGAGTCTATGGCTACTGTCGTAGAGGAGGTTGAATTCGCCTATAAGAGCAGTGATGATGTGGCCATGGTGGCCGATGGGGCTGGACTGGCTAAGAGGGTCGTAAGGATGCTGCCTCTGGCCGTGGTTAAGGGCTGAGTAGGAGGTAACAAGAATTTTCCCCTTTTTCTCATTTCCCCACTCAAATATTTTTTGCAGTGTCGAGACGGGATATAGGTTCTAAGATAGACCACACAAGACTATCTCTTGACATCAGGCTTGAGGAGGTTTTAGAGGAGTATAGGGCCTGTTGTAGACTAGGTATAAGGGGCTTCGTAACACATCCCTGGGTAGTGGCCAGGCTGAGCGACATTGTCAATAGATGTGGCACTATGCTTATTGGGGTTGTATCCTTCCCATATGGGATGGATAGTCTGGAGGCGAAGCTACGTACAATAGACTATCTATTTTCATCTGGTGCAGATGAGGTGGATGTGGTCTCTAATGTTAATCTCCTCCTGAACGGATTATACAAGGAATATTTGGATGAAGTTGTGGGTCTCGTCTCATATGTCAAGGATTCATGGGGGAGGGGGATAAAGATCATCGTGGAGGTATCTATCCTTAATGAAAGATTGTTGGAAGAGGCGGTAGAGGCTATTAATCGGGCTGGGCCTGACTTTTTTAAGACATCCACTGGTAAAGGCCCTCGTGGAACTACTGTGGAGGATGTATTGGCTATAAGGAGGATGCTCAGCCCAGATATCGGGATAAAGGCTTCGGGTGGTATAAGAGACTGTAAGGCTGCCATTACTCTTCTTGATGCGGGTGCCGATATAATAGGATCGAGCTCGGGTATAGCTATCGTTAAAGAGTGTATGGGGATAGGTGATGAAGGACGAGAAGCCTAGGATCGATGTGGCTATACCAACCTCATTCACAACGAATTTATCCTCGAATATGCAGAGGAGCTTCGCCGTATCCCTAGTAGCCAGATCTGCGGCTATCTATGGTGTGGATAGGATATTCATATATCCCGATCCCCTGAACCAGGATAGGACTATATATAAGGATGTTATTACGCTGCTTAGATACCTAATCACTCCACCATATCTTAAGAAAGTAATTTTCTCTAGGGATAGGTCTCTTAGCTACGCGGGGGCCCTACCACCTGTAAAGCTTGAGCTCTTCAAGGAGAAGGTAGCTATAAAGGATCTGGAGTATCCCGAGTATAGGGTGGGGCTTCTAGTTGGTAGGAGTGGTGGGGGTGGATACTTGTATGATGTGGGTCTTGATAAACCAGTCTTGGTGAGGGATTCTAAGCCTCCGAGGATTGCGTTGATAGAGATTATTAAGAACTCGGAGAAGTATCTGATCGGACGTGTCCTAGATATGGATGAGGCTTCTGATCTGGATCTCTACCAGGGATTTAAGGTGAGCAGGTTGAAGGAGAGTCTGCCAACCTTCCTCAATAGGTATGAGGGCCTGAAAATAGGTCTGAGTAGGACTGGTGACTATATTGGTAATATAAACCCTAAGGAGTTGAGAAGTAGGGCGTTAGATATGGATAGGCTGCTACTGGTTCTTGGTGCTCCGGAGTATGGTTTGAACGAGATACTCGGACATTATGATGTGGATCCTCGTAGTGTTTTTGACTACTACATAAATCTGGTCTATAGGCAGCGTGTAGAGACTATTAGGATGGAGGAGGCCCTACTGATAGCTCTGGCCATATTCGACTATATACTTGGCTCCGGCCGTCTCTGAGGCTGTAGTTTTAAATATTCTCTCCCGGCTTATGCATATTCTAGTTGGAGAAGAATAGTCTGGATATAAGATCTAGGTGGTTGGGATGGGCGCTCGAAAGAAACATGCTCCTAAAAGAGGTTCACTGGCTTTCTCACCTAGAAAGAGGGCTAAATCCCTTAATCCGACTATTAAGGCTTGGCCAGTTATAGACTCTCCAGAACCCAAGCCCCTTGGATTCGCTGGATACAAGGCTGGCATGACCCATGTCTATTATATCGATGAGTATCAATTCTCTCCATATCGTGGACAGGAGATCTTCTCTGCAGTCACGATTATTGAGACTCCTCCCCTATTTGTCCTGGGGATGGTCGGGTACAAGGCTGATCTCACCTCAAACGCGTTGAAAAGTATATTCACAGTTATCTCTGACGAGTTTCCCGAGTTCATAAATAGGAGGGATGTAACCCTCAAACCTGGCCACATGGAGGACCAGTTGAAGAAGGCTGAGGAGCTCCTAGACGAGACTAGGATAATCCGTCTACTTGTATCTACACAGCCTGTAAAGGCTGGTATAAGTAAGAAGAAGCCTGAGATCTTTGAGCTACAGGTTGGTGGCGGCTCAAGTATAGCGGATAGGTTTGAATATGCCAAGAGTGTTATCGGGAGGGAGATCGAGGTGGACGAGGTGTTTTCACCTGGCGACGTGATAGATGTTATAGCGGTGACTAAGGGTAAGGGGTTCCAGGGCCCTGTCAAGAGGTGGGGTATTAAGCTCCTCTCCCATAAGTCTAGGAAGGCTCGTAGGAAGCCCGGTGCACTCGGACCTTGGAAGCCATCAGCCACTAGGTATACCGTTCCATTGGCAGGGCAGATGGGGTTCCACAGGAGGACCATATACAATCTAAAGATTCTTGACATAAAGTCTCCAGAAGACTTTGACCATCCATTGCCCTTCCATAAGTATGGCCTCCTCAAGAGTAAGTTTATTATCCTCAAGGGGTCTGTACCAGGCCCAGCTAAGAGGCTGATAAAGATGAGGTTTGCGATGAGGCCTGTTAAGGAGGAGATGAAGACCCCTGTTAAGATAACCTATATAGACTTGTGAGGTGGATGCCATGTCGGAGGAGATTCCGGTATATAACTTGGTAGGTGAGGAGGAGAAGAGGATTGGGAGGCCTAGGATATTTGACCTCCCTGTTAGGGAGGATATAATATCTAGACTCTTCTTCCATCAAATCACCCATAGACTACAGCCTCAGGGGAGGTATCCACTCGCAGGTAGGGAGACCAGCGCCGAGTATTTCGGTGTGGGTCTTGGAATAGCTAGGATACCTAGGTATAAAGACCCTCCCCTCAGAGGGAGAGGAGCTATAGTTGCCATGGCGAGGGGTGGCCGTAGGCCCCATGCACCCACGGCTGAGAAGAACATCTATAAGAAGATAAATAGGAAGGAGCTTAAGTTGGCTACAGCTAGTGCGGTGGCCGCCACGGCTAGGAGGGAACTGGTGGCTAAGAGGGGACATAGGGTTGATAACGTACCTAGTATACCGCTTATAGTGACCGCTGAGTTTGCCAATATCACTAAGTCGTCGGAGGCTAGGGAGGTCTTCAGGACCCTTGGTCTTTGGGATGATGTGGAGAGGGTTGCAGAGAATATTAAAATTGTTGGTGGTAAGGCTTCGTGGAGGGGTAGGCGTAGGAAGGTTGGCGCTGGGCCCTTGATAGTATATCTAAATGATGGTGGGATCTCCAAGGCGGTGAGGAACTTCCCGGGCGTGGATGTTGTGAGTGTGGATCAGCTGACGCTTATGGATCTGGCCCCGGGTGGCGTGCCTGGTAGACTTGTTGTTTGGATCGAGGATGTCTTCCCGAGGCTGGAAGAGAGGTTTGGGTATGTTGTTAAGAGGCATGTGGTGAAGAGTGATGAGTGAGGAGCTAGAGTTCTACAGGATAGTTAAATATCCCGTGATCACTGAGAAGTCTATATTGCTACTTGAACGGGAGGGTAAGATCACCCTGATCGTCGATAAGAAGGCTACGAAGAGTGATGTTAAGAGGGTCGTGGAGAAGAGATTCGATGCCAAGGTTAAGAAGGTTAATATTATGAATACGCCAAAGGGTTTGAAGAAGGCCATCGTGACCTTTGCGGATAAGGATGATGCTATGAGAGTTGCCACTTCTCTCGGCATCTTGTAGCTGGGTCTTTAATATTTGGCCTTCAAGCCTTAATTATAGAGCTGGGGGATCGGGATGGGAAAGAGGATACTCGCGCAGAGGATGGGTAGTAGTCCAGTATATAGAGCGTCTACCCACAAGTCTGTAGCCCCTGCAGCTATTCCACTATTTAATGAGCCTACTACTGCGACTGTAGTAGAACTGCTGCATAACCCTGGCAGGGGGACGCCCATGGCTAAGCTGAAGACTCCTGACGGGGTGGAGTTTTATATCCATGCTGTGGAGGGCATGTATGTTGGCCAGGAGATTAGGATCTATAATTCTGATGATCCCAAGCCTGGGGACATAATGTATCTTAAGGATATCCCCCCAGGTACGCTGATATCTATGGTGGAGGGGGTTCCTGGTGATGGTGGCAAGTTTGGACGGGCCTCCGGTGCTTATGTACAAGTGATAGGTAGGACAAAGGACGGTGTAGAGGTTAAGCTTCCGTCTGGTAAGAGTAAAGTATTGAACCCCAATTGTAGGGCTGTTATTGGAGTAGTAGCTGGTGGGGGTAGGACCGATAAGCCCTTCCTTAAGGCTGGTGCTAAGTACTGGTGGTTAAAGGCTAAGGGCGGTAAGAGATGGCCTCGTGTGAGGGGTGTAGCTATGAACCCTGTGGATCACCCGTTTGGAGGCGGGTCGCATCAGCATGTTGGTAAGCCTAAGACTGTGGCTAGGAACTCTCCCCCAGGTAAGAAGGTGGGTAGCTTCGCGGCTAGACGTACGGGTAGGCGTAAGAGGTGACTGGTCTCAAGGCATCTATCATTACTGTTGCCACTGAGGTCTTGAAGGGTCTGGTTAAGGATGAAAATACGCCTTGGCTGGTGGATAGGCTTAACATAATTGGAGCTGAGGTTGTGAAGGCGTCTATTGTCAGTGACGATGTAGACCTCTTGAGTAGTGAGCTGGATGTGTCGCTATCAGTCTCCGACACCTTGATTATAGTGGGTGGTCTAGGCCCAACGAGGGATGACGTGACCAGGACAGCCATATCCAGATATCTAAACAGACCCCTCATACTCTCGAAGGATGCATTGGACATGCTAATCAAATACTATGAGAGGATTGGTATTGAGCTGGACGACATGAGGAAGAGGATGGCCTATCTTGTAGATGGTGCTGATCCAATACCTAACCCAGTGGGCGCTGCGCCGGGAATGAGGATTAGGCATGGAGAGGCCTGGCTATATGTACTACCTGGAGTGCCTAGGGAGATGAGGGAGATGTATCTGAGATACGTGGAGCCAGAGCTTGTGGAGCGGGTGGGAAGGCCTAGCCGTCGTAGACGGGAGGAGATGGTGTATGGCTGGAAGGAGGCGGATCTGGTCAGGGAGTTAAGCCGCTTCCTAAAGGGATATATGGATAGGATCTATCTGAAAGTCTTAATACTCGATGATGGTTTGAAGCTCGTGGTTGAGTATCCTCCAGATCTTGAAGAAATAGTGTCTAGGGCTGTTGAGAAGGTATTAGGTAGTGGTGCGGGGGGTGGGATTTGAACCCACGAAGGCCTACGCCACGCGGTCCTCAACCGCGCCCCGTTGGCCAGGCTAGGGGAACCCCCGCCCCCATCTATCCACAATACCATTGAATCTATTCATATAGTTATATGGATTATTGCTGCTTCTCCTCCTCTTCAAGGCTCTTCTCGAGCTTCTTAATCTCCTCCTCTATCTCCCTCTCTATCTCCTCGATCGATTTGGGAGGCGGTGTAGTTATCAATGTATATCCGATCCATATTATCGTGGCGGCTAGGCCCGCTATGAATAGAAATATTGTCGCCTTTATGGCTAGCATGGAGAGCTTTTCATCGGCCATGAACATGAGGTAGTAGTAGATGAGTATTCCTAGGACTCCTGCACTTATTAGAACGCCTCCGAATATCTTCTCCCTCCTCATCCTCTCTACACCGGGCTAGCTGTCCAATAATCCCACTAAATTCTTTAAATCTTATGGTAAATGTATAAAATTGGTGTACTGGGCCCGTAGTCTAGCGGCTATGACGCCGACCCATCTTGGGGCGGAGGCCTGACGCGCCGGAGGTCCCCGGTTCGAATCCGGGCGGGCCCACCAAAAATAAAGCAGGGCTAAGAATGAGGATCGCGTTTCTACCGGGCTACTACTAGTCCCTACTTTATTGGGGTGTAGGAGCTGGACCTGGTGCTTCCTAGGCCTGGCTCTCCGTGCTTTACCGGTTTGACTGTGTGTGAGAATTCTCCCAGTCTTCTACCTATCATTTCAGGCTTTATCTCGACGGGGACGAACTCTTTTCCGTTGTAGACATGGATGGTTAGGCCTACCATCTTTGGTAGGATGACCATCTCCCTTACATGGGTTCTGATCGGTTTATTGTACTTCCCCTGTCTAGCCAGCTCCACTTTCTCCAGTAGCCTCTTCACCTCTGGTGTAAACTTCCCTCTTAGGAGGAATCTCCTTGCTCTGGGGTTCACAAGTCTGGCGAATTCCTTAATGTCCATCTTCTGGAGCTCCTCCAATGTGTATCCCCTGAATCGAAACTCCTTCCTATGTGTGTACATACTCATCTCAACCGCCTAAGAGACTATACGTAGATATATCTTTAATAAATATGCCTTGGTATGCAAGAATCTTAGCATGAGCCTCCCATTTGGGGTGTCCCTACAGGTAGACTATAATAAGAAGATTGGGAAGCCGGGTAAGCTGTATGACGTAGTGATTATAGGTTCGGGGCCAGCGGGGCTAACGGCTGCCATATATACGGTGAGGTTTGGCCTGTCAACACTGGTCATTACAGGGTTCTCATGGGGGGGTCAGCTGATGACTACTACCGTAGTGGAGAACTATCCGGGGTTCCCAGAGGGGATAGATGGTCCTGAGCTGATGAGGCGTATGCTTAGGCAGGCCACTAGGTTTGGAGTAGAATTCGTGGATTATGATGCGGAGAAGATAGAGGTTGAGGGCGATATTGTTAAGGTGTTGGTGGCTGGTGACTGGTACTTGGGGAAGACATTGATACTGGCTACAGGGGCTAAGTATAGGGAGCTGGGGCTTGAGTCTGAGAAGAGGCTGATGGGTAAGGGTGTATCGTACTGTGCGGTATGTGATGGCTACTTCTTTAAAGACCAGGTGGTCGCGGTTGTGGGGGGAGGCGATACGGCCTTGACTGATGCGCTATACCTATCCGACATTGCTAAGAAGATCTATATTATACATAGGAGGGACAAGTTTAGGGCCTCAGATGCTCTTGTAAGGGAGGTATCAAGACGTGGAAATATCGAGGTGCTGTGGAACAGGGTGGTGAAGGATATACTCGGAGACAGGAAGGTTACTGGGCTAAAACTTGAGAATAGGGTGACTGGTGAGGAGGAGGTTCTAGAGGTTGATGGGGTCTTCATAGCGATCGGCCATGATCCCAACACCTCACTAGTCAAGGGTCTCCTAGAGCTGGATGAGAGGGGATATGTGAAGACCCATGACTTTGTAAAGACGAGCCTCCCAATGATCTTCGCAGCGGGAGATGTGATGGATCCTAAGTATCAGCAGGCAGTGACTGCTGCTGGTTTTGGAGCTATGGCTGCCATAGAGGCTAAGGAGTACTTGGATTCTAAGGTCTAGCCCCCCTCTACTATTTACTGGTTAGGAGATACGTAAAGCCCCCCACCATTATCCATATGAATAGTGATATAATTCCTCTGGCGGGATCCCCTCCTGCTATGTGTTGACCCATGGAGATCAATCCTATTGCTATGGGTAGCAGAAATAGTTTAGACTTCAGCCTTGCCTTTACATCTTCACTTCTAATACTATCCATCGTCCCTCTCTTATCACTGCCTAATCCTCTGTTTGCACTTCTCACTATGGCTCTTCCCTTCTCTGTAAGGACATAGTATATCCTGTCGCCACGCTCCTTGGATATGAGGCCCTCCTCCGTTAGGCGTTTAAGCCTATATTCTACCGCCTGTCTAGTCACTCCTAGTCTATGGGCTAGCTCGTCGGGATAGGCCTTGCCATTCCTCTCTATGTAGTATAGGATGGTGAGGTATGTGGGGTCTCTGTGTAGTGGTTTCATATCTTGGTCACCAGATACTGCCCACAATATATTAAAGATGGTGAGCCTCTATTGAGAGATATGTGGCAACAGTAATAGTAAAGGCCTCTGATCTTCAGAGGGTGGAGGGTAGACTACCGGGGGATTGGGCTGTATGTAGTGTTGAGGTGAAGGACTTCCCTAATGGTGAGACGATTGTATATATCGATCCGGAACAGGTATCGACGGCTGAACCTCCATACATCTTGTTGTGGTGGGCATATCCCTCTGTACAGGACAATGTGTTTAGGCTTCTAGAGGTCTTGGATGTATTGGATGTCTACTGTGGAGATGGTGATATTGTCCTGGTTCTTCCATATCTCCCGTATTCTAGGCAGGACAAGAGGTTTAGGGAGGGGGAGCCACTAACACTTAGACTCTTCTTAGAAACGATAGGTAGCAGGAGTGTGGATAGGATAATATCTTTTGACGTCCATAATCCCGTAGCCTTTACTAGGTATTCTCCTGTTCAGGCGGTATCTGTCTCACTCCTACCATCCCTTGTAGAAAATATAGTTGGATCGATGGGAGATAATGGTAAGCTAGTGCTTGTAGCTCCTGACAAGGGTCGGGCTCCCCTGGTGGACTCTCTCGCATCGCTCTTCGAAGTGGATTACCTGGTTGTGGAGAAGAGGCGGGATCGAGTTACTGGTGAGGTGAGCTTTAATTTCGAGACTGTTGGTGGTGAGATTTCGTCGTATGACGTAGCAGTAATAGTTGATGATGAGATATCTACGGGTGGTACGGTGGCTGGTGTATCTTCATTCCTTAAGACTAGGGGTGTTAAGAGGGTCTATGCAGTAGCTACACATCTATTCCTAGTGGGAGGCGCTGAGGAGAGGCTGAGTAGTAGCGGTGTAGACCTTGTAATGGGTAGTGATACGGTTAGATATGATGAACATGTGGTTGTCAGTGTAGTCGACTTGTTGCCAGGTATAGCTGGTAACTTGTAGTGAGATGAAGATAGTTCTCCACCTGTCCCAAGATTTTCCTGAGATCGCTGTTGCAGAGGCCTCCATCCTTTTGGAAGCTGTGGGTGTTAAACATAGGTTTGTGGGGGTTGAGCCTCCCCTAGCCTATATAGAGACCCCAGATCAGGTCTCTATAAGCTATACCGAGTTGACAAGGCTGATAGACTATGTAGTATGGAGGTCAGCCCTGATTAGGCGTGGTCTACTATGCCTAGACCCAGTGGAGGTGGAGGGTGTTATTAGAGAGCTTGGGCCAAAATCCTTCGCCATCCATATCCACGTGTATAGGGGGGAGTATAGGGAGAGGGATAGGGACATAGATAGCCTGGCCCGGCTTGTCCAGAAATCCGGGGTCTACAAGGTATCTCTCAGGGATCCCGAGGTGGTAGTGGCTAGATACATAGTTGGTAGGGAGAGTTACATGGGTATCGAGTTCCACCACGATAAGAAGTCCTTCTCAAGGAGGAGGCCTAGCAGTAGACCTGTTTTCTCACCCTTCTCTCTCGACCCCAAGTTGGCTAGGATGTTGATAAATCTGTCTGGTGCTCCAAGGGGGTCCATAGTTTATGACCCGTTCTGTGGTGTGGGCGGGATCCCAATAGAGGCTGAGTCTATAGGATTGTCGAGCATATGTGTGGAGTTAGTCTGTAGATGGGCTAGAGGAGCTAGAGTAAATATTGATGGGTATTCCCCATCCTCATGGCATGATGTGATATGCGGAGACTCGTTCGACAAGTTTATCAGGATGGGCGGTCTATACTTAGCCACTGATCCGCCATATGGCAGAATAACCAAGACGTCGAAGGAGAGTATCGAGGTTTATGAGAGGCTTGTAAACGATATCGCGATATTCGCCAGGGGGTCGGCCTTCTTTACACATGTGGATATAGACCACATTATCGAGGATAGTGGTGTCAGAATGCTGTTTAAATTCAAGATTCCTGTGCACTCTAATCTTACTAGGTATCTATATGTCCTGAGGTGAGGGGCAGTTGGACATTGAAATAAGGTTTCTAGGCACGTCGGCTGGCGTCCCAACGGCTGAGAGGAACGTCTCCTCGATACTAGTTAGGAGGAAGGGTGAATCCATATTTTTTGATTTTGGGGAGGGTACACAGAGGCAACTATTTAATGCAGGCCTTGGATTTGGGAAGACTATAAGGATATTCATAACACATATACATGGCGATCATATCTTAGGCCTCTTCCCAGCTCTACAGACTTTATCGCTCTTCAAGAGGACTAGCCGCGTATCTATCCACGGCCCTCCTAAGCTCTTCACGCTTATCGACTATTTCATTGAGTATATAGAGAATGACCTTCCCTTCGAACTAGAGTATAACCCTGTATATGATGGGGTCGTATTCGATTATGGTGAATATGTTGTTAGAGCTGTAAGGAATAGCCATACATCATGGTCCTTCTCCTACAGGTTCGAAGAGAAGATACGGTCCTGGAGTTTTGATGTATATAGGGCTGTTAGGGACGGGGTTCCAAAGAGTGCATGGAGGTCCTTGGCTGAGGGGCGAGATGTAACTATTGATGGGCGTCTATATCGGGCTAAGGATTACATTATCGAGGGTGCTGTGCATAGGAGGAGTATAGTAGTCTCGGGAGACACCATGCCTCATGAGAAGGTTGTTGAGTTGTCGAGGGATGCTGATGTGCTTATACATGAATCAACATTTCTCGATGAGCTGAGGGATCGCGCTTTACTGACCAAGCATACGACCGCTGTCCAGGCGGCGGAGATAGCTAGGGAGGCTGATGTGAAGATCCTGGTTCTTACGCATTTCAGCGCTAGGTATAGGGATGTGTCCCACTTGGTTAGTGAGGCTAGGAAGATCTTCCCAGCCACGTTTTCGGCTGAGGATTTGGATAGTCTCGTGATACCATATGTAAAGCGCTTTCCACATGTCTTAGAATCTGGTTAGGGCTGATATGACGCTACTTGGGTCTTCAACCTTTATGGTGACTATTATCTCACCTCCTGGAGATTCTCCAGGCTCTGCTATGGAGTATGCGCCTACATAGGCCGCCTGTTTATGGAGATAGATGACTATTTCTTCTTGGCTGGAGTACTTCTTAAGTATCCTCCTAAGAGTTGCGAGTACCTGTTTACTCCTAAAATAGTTGAATAGCTTCTCTACGTCTGAGCTTCCTTTGGATCTGGCTACTAAGTATGTCCTATCGCCGTATTCCTCCTTCTTAATCTCCCCATCCACTATGTTTCTAAGGGCTCTGGCCACCTTCTCCTCATCCTCACATGGGAGTAATGGTGTCTTAGCAGTTATCTCTGCACTTCGTAGGATCTCGTCGATCCTAGCCTTCTCTTTGTACTGTTCTATTCTCTCTCTTTTCTTCATCTCTCCCCACTCCACTAATCTCTTGGAAAAGATTCTTGGCTATGCTCTTCAGTTCCTCCAGGCTTATGTCCTCATTATATATGTATAGGTTCGCCGCCTCGATAACCTTGTCTAGGCCGAATGACCTCTCCCTCTCCTCCCTCTCAAGTAGGTTTTCATATGTAGGCTTATCGTCTATCCGTCCACGTTTTATAAGTCTCTCGAAGCGTGTACGCCTACTTGCAATTAGTGTGATGATGACTGTTCTCCCTATGGTTGACAGTGCCTCTATCTCGTCGGGGCTCCTGACACCGTCTACCACTACTATTTCGTGGTTGGAGGAGTCTATCTTCTGAGCTAGGAGTCGGGCTACAGCGCCTCTCCCCATCCTCCTACGAATCTCTTGGGATGTCTTGGCCACTGTCTCAGGATCTATTCTTCCATATATGCGTCTAGCCTCCTCCCTAACAACGTCCCCCATTGTATAGATGGGTATTCCCAGCTCCCTAGCCGTATTAGCGAATATGCTCTTGCCCGACCCTGGGTATCCTGAGATACATACTACTAGTCTGCTCATCTCGCTCCTCTATAGAGATTTATCACGTCTTTATAAGATATTGAGGGTTTGGTGATGAGACTATTCGTGGCTCTTGATATAGAGTCGGAGAACGTGGCTAAGAAGGTGCTTCAGACCCAGGAGGTGATAAGGAGGCTGGGTGTTAGGGCTACTTATGTCGATCCCTCCCTTCTCCACATCACTCTGAGGTTCATTGGTGATGTTGATGATTCTCTAACCGATGAGATCGTGGATAGGCTCTCAAGGGTTAGGGCTGGTGTATGTAGAATACATGTTGGAGGCGTGGGGGCGTTTCCTAGCTTGGATAGGCCGCGTGTAGTGTTTATAGAGGTCGATCCTGATGAAAACCTGGTGTCTCTACAGAGACAGGTGGCTAGTGTACTTAGGGGGATTGGGCAGGAGGATAGGAAGCCCTTCAAGCCTCATATTACTGTGGCTAGGATCAAGCAGTACACTAGGCTGGGACCCAGAGATGTGGATCTGCTTTCGTCGATAAATGTCGGTGAGACTCTGGAGATCAGGAGCTTCAGACTCAAAAGTAGTATCCTGACCCCTAAGGGCCCTATCTACAGGACTGTGAAGGAGTTTCCACTGGGGTGACACTATCAGGTGAGTCTGGATAGCCTGGAGTCGTTGGTGGATAGGATAGTCAGGGATAAATGTCCCAGTGAGAATGAGTGGGAGCTGGCTAGGGCTAAGGCCGAGTGGATAATAGAGACTGTATATAGTCTTCTTAGAACCAGGTATAGCGTTGGTCGAGATGATGTTGTTCTGCTAGGCTCTGTGGCTAGGGGTACATATGTGAAGGATGAGTTTGATGCTGACGTCTTCATCCTGTTTAGGGATGACGTGGATCCTAGAGAGGTGGTGGACTATCTAGAAGAGGTGTTGGGGGATGCTCTAGATAGGGATGTAGAGATAAGAAGACGGTTCGCCGACCATCCCTATCTAGAGGTTATCGTAGATGATGGTGAGTCTTTCAAGTATAACATTGTACCAGCGTTTAGAACCAGTTATCCGGAGTGGAAGAGCCCCGTTGATAGGTCCTACTACCATAACGAGTTCCTGATCAGTAGAGGCATATTGGAATATCGTTGTGATGCTGTTGCGTTGAAATATATTCTTCGTAGACTCGGTGTATACGGCTCCGAAGCCAAGACTGGTGGGTTCTCCGGGTATCTGACTGAGCTTCTCGTACTCTACTACAGAGGCGTTATAAACACGATTAGAGAGATGGCTAGATGGACTCCCCCCGTGGTTATAGATTGGCTAGGTGTCTATAGGGATCGGGAGGAGGTAGTAAAGGTCTTTGGAGAGAGGTCTCCCCTAATATTTGTAGATCCCGTGGATCGGGGGAGGAATGTAGCCTCTGCCCTGACATGGAAACGTTTCTCGCTGGCGGTCTCAGGGGCAAGACACCTCCTTAGGGATCCATCCATGTTAGACAAGAGACTGGAGGACGTTTTCGACCCTGAGTCTCTGGTTGGAGATGTATATGCATTGATACTCCACTTCACCCATGGGGAGCGGGTGGAGGATATCCATTATCCCCAGATGTACCGACTAGGTAGGAAGCTGGCTAACGTGCTGAGGATGCATGGGTTTGAGGTTTATAGGGTGGGTCTCGAGAGCGACTATGTTTCAGACACCATCATAGTGCTTATACTCGAATCTGTGGAGGTGTCGTCCCTATCCCTGTCTAGGGGTCCTATACCCTACAGACACGACGATACAGGTTTCCTCAGGGGAAACGTTAGGAATATAGTGTGGATGGGTGAGGATGGGAGGTGGTATTCCTTGAAACCTAGGAGGTATACCTCGGCTGAGAGGGTCGTATCGGATATCGTGGGGAATAAGGAGGTACGTGTACCTGAGGATGTAGAACTCGTCACTATCTATGTATTGCCCAGAGATCTGGGGGCTATCAGGGCTGTACCAAAGCTTTATAGGATGTATCTTGACATCTTGAAGGGCGATGTTGAATGGCGTTTTCTGGTATAGTGTCCGTAGAGGATATCCTGAGCAGTCCCGACAAGTATGAGCGGATACTACTTCTCCTAGTATATCCCTCTAGGGATGTTGAGCTAGCTATATCGAGATTAGAGGCTCTACAGTCCATAGGGGTGGATAGGATCATCCTATGGGGAGACACGGAGGTATATGGCGTAAAAATACTGGGTAAGGGCGGGTCTTCACTGGTTCTCCTTGTTTCATATAGGGGGGAGCCTACGGTTGCTAAGATTCTTAGAACTGATGTGGGTGATAAGGATTTGTCTAAGGAGGCCCGTATCCTACGCTATATTGTGGAGAAGATAGGTGAGTATAAGGTTTCGCCTCGCCTAGTGGAGTCGTTGGACTGGCTCATCCTGATGGAGTATATAGTGGGTTTCAAGATGGGGGAGTTCCTCTCTAGCCAGCTATATCTGTTGGATAGGGATGAGCTTCTCAGGTTTCTACGGCTACTGTTTACCAAGGCGTACCTACTGGATAGTATTGGTGTGGATCATGGTGAGCTGTCCCGTCCGCAAGATCATGTAATCATTAGGAGTGATGACTATGATCCAGTGTTTATTGATTTTGAGTATGCCTCAATGACTAGGAAGCCCCATAACTTCACCTCTGTAGCTCAGGCGGTCTTGGTGAGGTCGCCGGCTTCCGACTATATCCTAGACCTATTAGGGATGGATAGAGCAGGGGTAATAAGTCTCTTGAGAAAGTATTCCCTCGGGATGAGTAGGCATGATTTCGAGGATCTGCTAGGAAAGCTTTTAAGATTCTCTCCGGAATAAGTCTAGTGGGACTTGGGGCCGTGGTCTAGCTTGGCTAGGATGCCAGCCTGGGGACTGTTAAGCTGGATCGCTGGTGGTCCCGGGTTCAAATCCCGGCGGCCCCACCAAGTCTGGTTGTTATCTCCTCCTAATTTCTTCCTCAACCCCTATGTATGGAGATACTGTCTCCCTCACTTCTCTGCTGTCCATGGATATGGCTATCGTAGCTAGTACTCTTATCATCATCCTGATAGTCTCCTCTGACTCCTCACCGTCCTCATCTATGTATAGTGTTGTGTCGGATCTGCTGTCCTCGATATATATTGCGGGCTCCCTAGTGTCTGTCTCGACGACCTCATAGTCTATACCTAGTGCAGCCGCCTCCTCGGCGACTATCCTATTAAGCTCCCTAACCCTATATGTGTCTCTCTGGCCATGTGGAACTAGAAGTAGTAGTCGTGGCATCGATATCCCCATTTAAACCTGCCGCTTTCTCCCGTATCATGGGGTGTACCTGTCTAGGGGGGTGAGTGAAAGTATTCCCAGTATTCTTAGGTGTCTTCCTACTGGAATATTCTGCGTGGAATGAAAACGTGCTTAAAGTCGTCCTCAAGGAGTAGATATCCGTGTTTCTCGGCCAGGTCAGTCAGTATCTTTCTCACGTGTATGTATGTTAGACCTTGATTCATAACCCTTGAGTGGATCTCCTCAACATCCTTGTCTGTCACTATATATCTGTCTCTGTCTACAGTCATGGTGAGTATCTTCATCACCTCTCTATGGGGGTATCCAAGTGGCTCTACTATGTTGTTGTAGAAGGTGTAGTAGAAGGTCTCCCTGACTATCTCCGCATCTATATAGGGTGCCTCGATCTTCTCTGCATAAATCGCGGATCTATATATTAGGTTAATCATTTCCCTCGCGTTTCCACCGTAGATTCTCTCCGATATTATTGCTGCTGTCTCTATCGCGTTGCTTGTTATGGCTTCGGGCTCCAGACCCTTCTCTATCCTCTCAGCGATGATGTCTTTGAGCTGGTCTCGAGTGTAGGGATTAAATTTCATCATAAGGCCTCCAACCTTACTCTTGATGTAGTCGGGTAGTGCTAGGATCGTCTTGTAGTCCCTAACCACGAAGATGGGGTAGATAAGACCCTCTCCAATAGCCTCGTTGATCCTGGTGAGGAGATATACTATCCTCCCCTTGTCTCTCCTAATTATGTCGTCAGCATCGTCTAGGCACACTACATATTTACGCCCTGTGGCGACGAGCTCGCTCTCAAGCCTTTTCAATAGGTCGGAGATGGATAGGCCCCGCTCTGGGACGGGGGAGAGTAGTGATACTATATTCTTGATAACCGCATATGTGCTGTTGGTTATCATCGTGTTTACAATGTTTGTGATGATGTGTGGCCCGTACATAGGGTTGTTTCTGAGCCTCTCTAGTGATTTTATCACCACCAGTGTCTTTCCAGTACCTGATGGTCCAATCAATATTGGGGGTCTGAAATCACCTCTCTCGAACGTGGTGACTAGGTATCCGCCAAGCTCCTCTATTTCTTCTTCTCTGTGGGGGGTCTTCTCGGGTACATAGTCGATGCTGAATACGGTCGCCCCATCTTCCCGGAATATGCCTCCCATCTCACTAGACTCTATTCAGCCTCTCAAGGTTTAAACCGGCTATTATTATCCAATCTTGTGTAGTGGGAGGGGTGTGGGTAGGTCTATGAGTGGGGATGATGCTCGATATTCGTTGGAGGAGGGGGCTAAGCTTGTGGCTCTTGCTAGGCAGGCCGTAGAGTATAGTTTCGCTGGTATGGATCTGAGGAGTTCAGATCTTTATAGGGAGGCTTGTAGTTATGACAGGTTCAAGGTTAGAAGAGGTGTCTTCACCTCTATATATCTCTACCCATCCCATGAGCTCCGTGGTTGTATAGGGTATGTCGATACTCCCATGCCTCTGTGTGAGGCTGTGGTGAAGAGTGCTCTAAGCTCAGCCTTCAGTGATCCTAGGTTTGAGCCTATGTCTAGGGATGAGCTGGATAGTGTTGTCTTTGAAGTGTCGGTCTTGACCCCTCCCCGCCTCCTATCTCCAAGGAATCCCTTGGAGCTGCCCTCTATGATCAGGATAGGTAGGGATGGGTTGATCCTGGAGTATGGGCCTTATTCAGCCCTCCTACTTCCACAGGTCCCGGTTGAGTTTGGTTGGTCGGCTGAGGAGTATCTCTCTCATCTAGCTATGAAGGCTGGGCTCACACCCGATATATGGCTGGATAGGAAGGCTAGGATATATGTGTTTCAGGCCCAGGTATTTGAGGAGGTTGAGCCTAGGGGGAAGGTCGTGGAGAAGGTGTTGGTATGAAGCGTGTCTACATAGGTGTGAGTGGGGTTGGTAGAGGCCATGCGATGAGGTCATCCCGCCTTGCTAGACGGCTCATCGATCTTGGTATCGACGTCTTAACATCTTCCTATGGAGACGGGGTGGAGGTGCTTAAGAAGTATCTGGGGGAGGAGAGGGTACATCAGGTCTATGGGTATGACTATGCATGGAGTGATAAGGGGCTGGACTGGGGTGCGACTATTGTCTATTCTCTCTTCAGTGGTAGACTGGCTATAAAGAGGATTGTGGAGGAGGTAGAGTGTATTAAGGAGTTCTCACCCGATCTGGTTATCTCCGATTCCCGTCCATCTACCTTGGTAGCCTCGTCATACCTCGGCATCCCTAGTGTCTTGATAACGAACCAGCTATCTATCTTCACTCTTAACTGGATGTCGAGGCGCGTCGTATCGAAGTTGTTTAACAAGATATGGGGGCTGGCCGAAAAGATACTCGTCACGGATCTGCCGCCTCCCTACACTATATCATACGGGACAATAGTGCCATTCCTGCATATGTTTAGAGAGCGTGTGGTGTTTACCGGGCTTCTTGACGACCTAACAAGATATAGCGTCATGCCTATTGGCCAGAGGGATATAGATCTGACTATAGTAGTTAGTGCTCCTTCCGGGGATCGGGTTAGATACATGGTCTCAATCCTGAGATTAGTTAAACGGTTGAGGGGTAGGGGTCTCAAAATAGTAGTAATTGGGGATAGTAGGTTGAAAGGAGCCTATGACGGAGTGAAGATGTTGGGATGGGTTCCAGACGCGTTGGAGTATATCAGGAGAAGTAGGGCCGTCTTTCTGAGGGGTGGCCAGACAGCTATTTTAGAGTCTATAATGTCGGGCGTACCTATGCTAGTCTCCCCGGCTCCAAGACAGACCGAGCAGGAGAATAATGGTCTCTCGGTAGAGAGGCTGGATATAGGTAGGCTTGTCCCCTACCAGACTATGTCACTAGACCCTGATCTCGCTGTAGGTATGGTCGTTGATCTGGTCAATAATGTGGATGAGTATGTATCGAGGGTCTTGGATATTCGGGATGTGGCTTTGGAGACTGGTGGTATCGAGGGTGCTATAAACGCTTTAATCGAGACTATCTCAATTTGATTTACTATGAGTAGATTTCTCTCAATGCGTAACGCGTTTACTAGGGATGTGCCTAGACTCGAGGAGGGATCTACTGTTAGGCTATTAGGCTGGATAGCCTCCAAGAGGGTTCATAGGGATAAGGCGTTCCTCTCTCTAAGGGATAGGTATGGATATATCCAGCTAGTAGTCAGTAAGGCCAGATCGCCAGAGGCGTTTGACACAGTCTCACGTCTAAATCTTGAGTCTGCAGTCTATGTAGAGGGGACTGTTAAGAGGGATGAGAGGGCTCCTAGAGGTGCGGAGGTACATGTGGATAGGGTGGAGGTCATAGCTCCGTCCGATGTATGGCCTATAACCAAGGATGTTGCTAAATCTCCTGAAGCTATGTTTGATATGAGGCATCTCACGATTAGGGGGCCTAAGAGTAGGGCCGTTATGGCTATTAGGGACGGTGTCGTCAGGGCAGCCTTCCAGTATTTCACCGAGAATCATTTCGTGTTTATAACTGCACCCACCTTCATAACGGCGGCTGTGGAGGGTGGTGCTACACTCTTTAAGCTCAAATATTTCGATAGAGAAGCGTATCTCACCCAGAGTAGTCAGTTCTATGAGGAGGCGGCTATCTGCGTGTTTGAGAGAGTATTTGTTATACAGCCCAGTTTCAGAGCTGAGAAGTCTAGGACTAGGAAGCATCTTACCGAGTTTCTCCATATAGAGGCGGAGGCCGCCTTCATGGAGCATGATGATATAATGGATGTGGAGGAGGAGCTGGTGAAGTATATCATCAGTTTCCTATCCGAAAATTATGAGGAGGAGATAAAGGTTGTTAGGGGAGCCCCACTACCTGTCTATGATGACCGTTTCCCAAGGATAACCTATGACGAGGCGATTGATATTCTCAACTCCAAGGGTGTTGAGATTAGCTGGGGTGACGACTTCGGAGCTGATGAAGAGCGTGTTCTAAGTATGGAGTTTGAGACGCCATTTTTTGTAACGGGGTTCCCCGTATCCACTAGGAGCTTCTATCATATGAATGACCCGTCTAGACCTGAGGTAACCCTATCATCTGATCTGATGGCTCCTGAGGGCTATGGAGAGATTACCTCTGGTGGTCAGAGGATACATGAGTATGAGGCTCTTAGGCGTAAGATCATTGAGTTTGGACTGAATCCTGAGGATTATGGGTGGTATCTAGATCTTAGAAGGTTTGGGATGCCTCCCCACTCAGGCTTTGGCTTGGGTGTTGAGAGGCTGCTTAGGTGGCTCCTGAACCTGCCTCATGTCAGGGATGCAACACTGTTCCCACGGACCCCAAGCAGGCTTTATCCATAGTTTCACTGATCTACCCTATTTATTTCATCTAATAGACATTATACTGGGATTGGGATGACTGGAGAGATCGAGTTTGATGAGATGTTGGATGTCTCTAGTCTTAAGGGAGTAGGTGATGTGACTGCTAAGAAGCTTAGGGAGGCCGGTATAAATACTATCCAGGATCTTATGCTCTACTCCCCAATATATATATCTGAGTTGACGGGGATCCCTGTTGAGCGTGCGGAGAAGCTGGTTCTCCAGGCTTATGAGAGGCTTAAGGATCTGGGTCTAGCTCCGCCGGATTTCGCCTCTGCCTCGGATATTATGGAGCGGAGGAAGGCCCGTAAATATATAACCACGGGCTCCCACAACTTGGATGAGTTGTTGAAGGGTGGCGTAGCTACACAGGCTGTCACAGAGTTCTATGGTGAGTTTGGTAGTGGTAAGACCCAGATCTGCCATACCCTTGCCGTGAATGTCCAGCTGCCGGAGGAGCAGGGTGGGCTTGGTAAGGGTGCAATATACATAGATACTGAGAATACGTTTAGCCCCGACCGTATAACGGAGATCGCCTATCACCGTGGACTAGATCCGAACGAGGTGTTGAAGAGGATCATCGTGGGTACTCCCTATAACACGGTGATTCTTCTCAACATGGTTAAGAAGCTGCCGGAGCTTATCAAGAAGTATGATGTCGGCTTCATAGCGATAGATAGTGCTGTGGGGCCTTTTAGAGCCGAGTATTTAGGAAGGGGTAGGCTAAGTGAGAGGCAGCAGCTTCTAAATAGGTTTATGCATGATCTAGTCAGGATAGCGGAGGTCTATGATGTTGCGGTCGTGATCACTAATCAGGTTCAGGAGAGGCCCGACGTAATCTTTGGAGATCCCACTAAGCCTATAGGAGGTCATGTTGTGGCTCATGCTGTTACGTATAGGATTTATCTGAAGAAGTCTAAGAGGCCGAACCTAAGGATAGCCTCGATAATAGATAGTCCTGAACACCCACCTGGTGAGGCTGTCTTCGCCATTACAGAGAAGGGTGTGACTGATCCGGAGGACTGATCCCTCTTTATATATCCTCTCCTCCGAAAATATTATACCAAATCAGCGCGGGGCCAGACGGTGCTTAGGCGATGACGAGGAGTTATTTTGTCGTAGCCCTTCTCATGCTATTGATATTGATGGGCGCTGGTGTTAGGCCGGTAGTGTCACAGGGTGATATTGAGGAGTACATGGATGTTTATGTGATAGGTAAGTATGCCTATGCGGAGCTTGAGATAAGGAATTATGAGGTGCTCGGAGAGTCTCTTAGAAGTGTTTTAGACACAGAGGATCTTGCTGGTGTTGAGATAGGTATGTTCTTTGTTAGGAGCTGGGACGATGCATATCTGTATTTCCTGGAGCTTAACACGTCCTTCAATGAATACTTCGAGTTCCCCACTACGTATGTCTATATATCCATGGATAATCCTGGATTGGCGTCCACCCTAATGCCTCGGCTCGAGAGAATCTTTATGACCAAATTGGTTCTTGTAGGGGATAGGTATGTCGGATATGCTGATAGGAACATCATGTTAAGCTTCTTCCAAAACCTGCTGGAGAAGGGGAATTATACTCCCTTCCTAGAATGGCTCGATCCCTCGGCTCTAGCTCTCTCGGCCGATGCGGTGGGTATGGTCATAATTGTAGGGGATGATGGGTCGACTACTTATAGGGAGTTCGTCTTTAGAACTGTAGCCCTTAGTGAGAATACGTGGAGACTATCTGGTCTCCTGTCAACGGCTGCTCCCTATAGGGAGACCGAGGGGGTGTCATCCTATCTTAGACTATCCATCCTCAAGACATATGTCGCCGATGTCCCTGAGAATGTGAGCTATACTTATGACCCCGAGTCAGATACTTATGTGCTCGATATAGGTGATGCGACGGCTATTAAGAATCCGACAGCCTTCAGAATAAACATGTTTGTCTCTACACCGATCCTACTTCTCCACAGAAGTTTCAATGTGACTAATTTCTCGGCTGGGACTATCGTGGAGGTTATTCTTAACGCGTCTATACCGAGCTTCGGATCCACCTTGGTGAACATATCTATATCTGAGCCGAGTTGGTGGTCTGGTATTGGTGCCTTAATAGATGGGGAGCCAAACATCACTATAGACGCACTTGGGCCTGGTGGTAGCGAACTAATTAGATATGTAGTAAACATCACGTCTACCGAGGAATCGGTTGTTAATATTCCGCCAGCCGTAGCGACTTTGGAGTTTCTAGGTGGTAAGACAGTGTCGATCAGATCCAACAGTAATGTAATACATCTGAACAGGGAGGCCCCTATCATCGATATGTGGTTGGAGATAAGTGGGGATTCCAATTTAAACCTCGGTGGAAGGATAAACTACATTGCTAGGATTAGTAATAGGGGAGAGGCTCCAGCTAGCAACGTTATCTTCGCAGGATTCGTGTTGGGTACACTAGATCCTGGTGAGGATGTTAGGATTAATGAATCCCTAGTCCTGTTCGGTGAGGGGGAGATAGTTAAGAAGCTGGTTGTAGAGGCTGAGTATGTCTTCGACAGTGAGAGGTTCAATGTATCATCGATGGCTATAGAGTATCAGCCAGAGTTGACGGCCTATAGGGTCGCCATAATTAATGTGGAGATGAGTCAGAAGAAGGTCAATGATACGCTAGCCACGTATGAAATCTCTATTAGGAATGATGGCCCTGAACCAATTTCAAATCTCAAAGTATTGCTTAGAATGTTCGGCGGTCAGTTGGTCAATGTAAGCGAGGACTATATCCTTGAGGACGTCTACTACGTATTCACTCCTGAGATCATAGGCCCTGAAGAGATATATACGGTTACGCTCAACGTCACCTATCCTGAGTCGGTAATATCGCTGGCTCCCCAGGCTAGGGTCGTTCTAGGTGATGTGCTACTATATGTGACAGAGCTTAACTACTTCGAGAATGTCCTATCCTTCGATGTTAGAGGCTATCGTGAGTTTATCATTAAGGATAGGAGCTATACATTCGACATCGTTGTTTCTAACATGGGGCCTATCCCAGTCTTCAACCTATCCATGGCTTGGAGTGAGCTTGTCGAGGATGCGTCTCTCCTGCCCGATGAATACGCCGCAGCCGAGGTTCCGCCTACCAGTGAGGAGGTGGTGACTGTAAATCTTACAGTGTCTACTACTGGGGACATTGAGTTGCCCGCTGCAAGGTTTACATATACATTCCTTGGTAAGAACCAGTTTAGCAATGTAGAGCTCGCTCCGGTCAAGGTGTTCAACGGGATAGAGGTGACAGTGGCTGAGCCTGAAGTGGTTTTAGGGAGTGGGGAGGAAGGTGTTGTTAAGCTGGTTCTAGAGATTGACAATAGCTCTGTCTACAGTGATCTCAGACTGAGGGTCGATCTTCCAGAGGGTCTGGAACTGGTTAACAAGACGGTTGATGGCTACATAGTTGTGGGTGATGTCCCTAGGAGTGTAGCTATTGCTGTAAAGGGTTTGAGGCCAGGGATCTATAGGGTTGGCGAGGTGGAGTATGTCTATAACTTTGTTGATGAGGAGGTGTCTGAAGTGGCCGAGCTTGATCTCTCAATCAGGGTTAGGGAGGATCTCATCGGTACATATCTCGTGTGGCTGGTCCCAGCATTGCTGATGGGCATAGCCTTCGGCATCCTTACTAGGAAGAGAATATCTGGTTGAGGATTATCAGGCCTGTGTATACTAGGATTGGTGTAGCTATAACTGTCAAGATCCAGAAGATTATGCTCTTCATTATGTGGCTTGTGTTTACCATGATCATCTCCCTCCCAAGTATGGGGCCTAGGGATGATAGTGTGAGGAGGCTTGATAGGGGCATGGGTATGGCCGCGTTGTGGGCCACTTCAATTATTAGGGATGTTCCTGCGAGTATGGATAGGTAGGTCTTCACCGTGTATCCGTATAGTAGTTTTGATACCTCTTCTCCAACCCTTCCCAGGGGTATCCATACCCCGATCACTATTGCGGACGCGTAGAGGAGGAGGTCTATGGGGGCTATCTCATGGTCTAGATACGCTATTAGTCCTAAGGTGTTGGCGCCGAATACGTAGCCTACTAGGAATGTGGGTATAATGGCTATCCTTCTAGCTATATATCCAGGTATTCTGGCCGAGGTTCTGTAGAGGAGATAGGATAGGACTATGGCTCCTATGCCCCCGATGATCCATCCGGCGAAGATGGTAGATAGGTATTGGATGTCTATTGGTAGGTTGTAATAGGCTATTATGCCCATAGTGGCCCCGACCGTTATCAATGTGGCTGAGGTGGGGATCCTGAGTATGGTGCCCAGTGCGAATATCGAGGCTATTATGGTTATTAGGATGACCCTAGTCTCTATATCCAGCCCAAGTCTATATCCATACTCCGTCAATTTGGAGCCCTCGAGAAGTAGGCCCGTCATTACGGGTATAACGATTATATGTCCGGCATATTTCCTCGGTAGTACTCCTGAGAGCTTTAGATAGTCCTTGACGATCCCCATATTATTGGCTGTTATCAGGAGTATTGAGAGGGCTATTAAGGGCTCTGTATACACTGGCTTATCCACCCTCTACATCTCGAGGACTGACTTGATTATGATTAGCTGGTTGGCCACGTCCTCGGAAAGGTCTTCAACATCGTCGAGCGTTAGTATCAATTGTCTAAGGATTATGAATTCCCGTCCAGATACGTCTCTGTGGAGTGTGTAGAGTAGGTTCAGAATCTTGTCCTTATACTCGTCTCCAGACTCCTCCTCCTCTTCTATGGTGTCCCTCATCCTTAGGAGTTCCTCGTAGGCTGCGTTGTTAGCAGCTCCGTGTAGTAGCTGGGCTAGTGATTCGAGTATCTTCACCGTGTGTCCCGCGTTCTCTATGAGTCCCTCTATTAGCTCCCTCTCTATCCTCCCTACGTGTCTGGTGTATCTGGTTATCTCTCGGGCTAGGAAGAGTATCTTATCGGTGATGGCATCTATATCGTCTATCATCCTGATTATGCTGTGTAGTGCTAGTATGGGGAGTGCGCCCTCTACTGCCAGGCGTGTAGCTTTGTATGCTAGTTTATCACATCTCTTCTCTATCTGCTCTATCTTTTCCACTGCCGTGTAGTCCTCCTTCTCCATGAGTGAGATTAGGTGGTGGAGTGCTTCTATGGATAGCTGGAGGTGTTGATGTAGTATTGAGTAGATATCGTTTCCCCTGCCCCCTATTATCCTTCTGAGCCACATCCCCGTTCTCCAATAATCCTTTTAACAGTTTTCCACTTTAACCTGACAATACTTCCAAATTCCTCCTTATCCAGTTCCTGGGCCAGTCTCTTCAATGCCTCTATGGTTCTTGGGTCTGATGGGTATCCACTCCCTAGATTTCCATATCTCTCTTCCAGTGTGTCTATGGATCTGTCGCGTATTACCTTGGCTATGATGCTTGCGGCTCTTACGACTGGGTACTTGGCGTCGGCTCCATGTTCACAGATGATCCTTACATCGCTCCTGGGAATCCTGGAGAGGATAAATGTTTTACACTGTATCTCCTTGGTGGTCATCGAGTCTATGTAGGCTGTGACTCTCCCACCTGTCTTCTCCAGTGCTTCTTTTATCAGTTCACTGACGACTCTCAGCTCTATTATGTTTAGGCTTATGTCTCTACACATTAGCTGGTTAAGCTCGTTTGGTGATAGCCTCCTTGTAGATATGTAGTCAGCGTTTACCACTATATGTTCGTATAGTTCCTCCCTCCTTCTCCGTGTGTATCCCTTTGAGTCCTTCGTTATTAACGTGGATAGTGTCTCTAGCTTCTCGTCTTTAAATGCTGCTAGGGCTATTACCAGGGGGCCTATGACAGCCCCTCTACCCGCTTCGTCAATGCCTATGTGGATCATCTCTCCTTCTTCTTGGCTAGGTATCTGTTTAGGTCTCTCCATATGATTAGGGGCATACTGTCCCTGTTCTCTCTTGTTATCCTGTATAGTATGTTTGGCTTACTGGTCTTGAACCTCTTCCCGAGCTGTTTGGAGAGTGTGACGTGGATTGTTATTACGGCTGGCTCATCCCTCTCGAGAATCACCTCTATGTAGCGGAGAAATTTGTTGGAGGCTATCTCCATGGGTCCCACTTCGTCTATGATGTATAGATCGCAGCCCTCCCTCTCCATTATCTCGTCTAGGAGCCTCTCGAATCCGGCTATGTTAACCTTGTACTTCCCTATCTTTACTGGGCTATCTATTCCTACATGAGCCAGTATCTCTCTCTTACCATCGGGCAGCGATATTAGTTCAAAGCCTTTCCTCACACCTCCCTCCCTAATCTCTTTTGATATGAATCCACAGGTTTTGTAGCCATAGGCGGTTAGGGTCTCGTATATCCTGGAGACACATGTGGTTTTCCCTACTCCTGGGTCTCCGGTAAGGAATATTTTTATCATGGTGTAAAACTCTATTGGACCGTTCTGGTAATAAGCTGTTAATGGGTCTGAGAAGTTATGAAGAGGGTAAGAGAGGGGCTAGCTGAGATAGAGGTCGGTGAGGGCGTCTTCTATAATCCTCGGGCCTCTCTAAATAGGTCTCTGGCTGTCCTGTTTCTAGAGACTTACTACAGTGGGCGTGGCGACGTTACTTTTCTAGATTCGCATGCAGGTACGGGTATCCGTGGTATAAGGTATTTGTTGGAGGTGGGCCCCGTTGAATATGGATATTTCGTCGACGCTTCTCCAAGGTCTTATGAAGCTGTTGTCCGGAACGTATCTCTTAACCGTTTGGCTGATAGGGCTTCGGTATATATGGGTGATGCTAGGGCGTTGCCTACTCTTCTAGGTGGTTTAGAGATTGATGTTGTCGATATAGATCCCTTTGGCTCTCCACTACCCTATCTGCATTCGGGGCTTATGGTCTTTGGGAGGAGGGGCCTCTTGGTGTTTACAGCCACTGATCTTATGACCTTGTGTGAGGTTGTCGAGGGTGGTGTGGAGAGGATATATGGTTCTGCCTATTCTAGGAATGATGTTTGTCACGAGTTGGCTATCCGTATACTTGTGAGGGAGGGTGTATTGGCCGCTGTGCGTATGGGCTTCTCGGCAAGGCCTCTGCTATCCACATTTGAGAATAATTATGTCCGTGTCTATTTGGAGGTGGATAGGCGTAGATCATTGTTGAGGCATGATTATCTAGGATTCCTCGTCTATAATGAAGGTATGGGGTGGGCACCAGTCTCCCTCAGTGATGCTGGAAGAGAGGGTCTGCCGGATGGGAGGGTGGTGGGTCCCCTCTGGATAGGGCCGTATATCGATACTGGCCTGGTAAGCAGGATTGTTGAGGAGGCCCGGGGGGATAGGTGGCGATACCTAGGTAGGGAGGTCCAGAGATTTCTTGCCAGGCTTGGGGAGGAGGACACCTCGATTGTTGGGCTATACCGTTTATCGAAGCTGTGTAAAGAGGTTGGAAAGCCTATGCCGAGTATGTCTAGGCTCAGGGATGCTATTACGTCGTCTGGGTATAGGTTTTCAAGGACACATATCTATCCCGACGGCTTCAGGACTGATGCTCCCCCCTCTTTCCTCGTCGACATGATCTCTTCCTTGGTTTGATGAAGCCCATGCATATGTAGTATATCTCTGAGCTCCTCTTTCTAGACACCTTGGATTTATAGGTACTTATCCTTCTGAACCTCTTTTTTAACGCGTTTACCAGTCGTCTCTCGTGTCTTCCTTGGAATGTCTTGAGGATCAGTGTTCCCCCGGGTCTTAGGAATCTGTCGGCTATCTCTATCACACGTTTGTTTAGGTCGTATATCTTCTCAGTATCGACCTCGTAGACTCCTGATATGTTGGGCGAGGCGTCGCTTATTATTACATCGGCCTTCTCCCCTCCTAGTTGTTCCTCTATTGATTTGAAGATCCCTTCTCCCAATATGTCGGCTTTTATGGTGACTACGTTTGGCTCTTCGAATGGTTCGATCTCCCTCTGGTCTATTCCTATTACTCTTCCGTCGAAGCCTATCTTAGATAGTGAGTATTTTATCCATCCTCCTGGTGCAGCCCCTATGTCTATTACGATGTCACCCGGCCTAAATATCCCATAGCGTTCATCAATATCTTTTAGTTTGAAGTATGCCCTGCTCCTCAGGCCTTCTCTCTTAGCTATCTCTGTATACGCATCCCTCTTCCTTCTCATCGCCACCAATTCTGCTGTTCCTCTTGTATGTATAATTATTTCTTTACAGCGGCTCTGTATCTGCTTAGGGCCCATTCCTCTAGGTATCTACATTTTATGAGGTGTTTGGGGTATCGGGATGAGCACTCGGATTTATAGGAACATATTATACAGTATAGGCCGTCTATGAAGTCTATGGCTTTGACCCTTGCCTCTGGGTTGGGTCTTCTAATTATTCGAGGTGTTTCCGACTGGTTATTTTCAGACAAATTTGCCCCTCCCCCATGGGTTAAGTATTGTTGCTTGATAATCCTCTGTAAAATATTGGGTTGTTGGCGTTAATAAATTATCGGTTTATAGGTATACTGTTATCACGGTCTTTCTAAGTATCTCTCTCACGGCTTCTCTAATGGTTGACTCTGAGACGCCTGATATCTCTGCTGATCTCTTGAGGGTTACCCTGTGTTTCCTAGATGTTTCTCCGTTGTCTGTATAGACCATTTTATATGCTATGTAGGCTATTGCTGCGTGGAGTGTTTTTGGGGATTTGTTTCTAGCTATGCCATATTTCTTCACCACCTTCTCCAGCTCTTTTATGATGTGTATTGTCCTATCGTCCCATCCATATTCCCTGTAGAACTTGGTGTATATCTCCCGTTCGTCCAATCGGTAGTTGAGGTTTACTCTTAATGTCTTTACCAGTCTCCTAATTGTTCTCCTCAGCTTCTTTTTCTCTACCCAGTCGAAGGTCTCTATATATTTCTTAAGGGGTATCTCTATTATCGAGTTGTGGCGGTTTGCAATGTAGAGGGAGGTTAGTGCTAGGTAGTTCTTGTTCCATCTCCCCCTTCTAATAGCTAGTTCGCTTATCTTCTTGGCTACTGTCACGTCTTGTGGGGGGACGCCGATCAAGTCTCCATATTTCTGTATCAAGTCGTATACCTGTTGGATTAGGTTTTCATAATATTTCTTTGGGCTCTCCAGTGTTGGCCCCTTTATATAGGTAGTGTCCTCGGTCTTCTTGTAGGGTGGTTTGTAGCTTATTTGGGTCTTTCTCTCTACTTCGTATCCACAGGTTCTACATATTTCGCCTGCCTCGGGTGTTTTTATGAATTCTGTTCCTCCACATACGGGGCAGGCTTCAGGAGTCTTTATCATCGTCTCCTCCTAGTTATAATATAGACCTCTTTCCCCACATATTTCTCGGGTTTGTCTACTAGTGGTTTCAGGACTAGATACGGTTTATTTATAGGGCCGATCACGTCGACTACAATGCCTATCTTCTTTTTCCTGTCGTCGTAGATGGTGTTGTTTAGGCTTATGGCTTTTTCCGCCTCCACTACGAAGACGCCGTACTTAGTGTAGTGGAGTATTCTACCTATTCTCTTCATCCACCCCTCTCCCTCCTTATCTCCTTGGCTATTCTCTTGATTGTTGAGAGTTTGTTCTCGTCTTGAGGTTTTTCTATCACTATGTACCCGCTGTCTATCCACCATGAGGATGGGTATCTCGCCCTCCTCTTCTCTCTCACCCTATACCCTGCTTTTTGAGCAGCCCTGGCCAGCTCTTCTAGTGATGGTGATTTTACGGCTTGGTTCTTGGGGAGTTTTCTGCCCTCCTTCTTTGTTAGTCTCCTGTCTAGGTAGTTAAGCCAGATGATGTATGCGTCTTTGATTCTCATGCCTCCTCTATGAGCTTTGCGTTTATTACACCGTCTTGGCCGGGTCTGGATGTTACCACTGCCTTTCCATATTTAGTCTCTATTATGGCTCCCTTTGTTATCACGCCTCTCCTGCTGTACTCCCTGTTGGCTGGGTTCTCTAATACGCTGAGTATCTCTGTTTTCTCGGTCTTGTTCTGGGAGGGTATGTATAGGTTGACGTATCGGTCTCTGAGGAGCCTCACTTTTATGCCTCCTCCCTTTGTACGTATTATCCTTATCCGCCTCTCCTCATGTAGCACTGTCTCTGCTGGGAAGCGGCCTAGCTCATATTTCCTCTTTTTCCTCCATATTCTCCTCTTGGCTCCCGTCTTCTTCCTCTTGTGGAGGTCCCAGTGTGTTATGGCCATTCCCTGTCACCAGGTCTAAAAATTTTTCCTATGGGGATGGTAATAAAAATCTTGCTGGCTGGGTTTGCTAAGATCTTCCTCTTCTACGTATTATGTAGGCCTCTGCCTCCGGCCTAAGTACAACCTTCTTCTTACCGTCTTTGCTATGTATGGATATGAAGCCCCATCTCCTGAGTTTCTTCACATCTCTATATATGTTGGGTCCAAACATCTCCCTTAGTTCTCTGAGTAGGGCTTCCTTCTTCTTGTAGAGGAGTGCTATTACTAGTTTCTGTCTCTGGTTTAGTGGTGGGGGCTCCATTATTCGGGAGACTATGTCTAGGTACTTGTCCTGTATGGTTATGTAGTAGTGTCTCCTGTTCCTCACAATCTTTATCCCCTCATGTTTCCTGTTGAACTTCTTGATGAAGTCCTCCATAACCTTCCTAACATCCTTCTTCGGGAGTTCTAGGATTGATGCTAGTCTCTCCTCTGATACTGGTCTTGGTGAGGCGAATAATATGGCTTCTATTAGGCCTGTATCAGGCTTCTTTTCTGATGAGGATGTCGTCACAGGTATCTCCCTCCGCCATTATTGGTTCTAGTGTTATTATTCCCTCCTGGGCCATGAATAGTATTGCGTAGAGGATGTATAGAGGGTGTGTTCTCCCGCTTTTAAGGGCCTCTCTTATGAGTGTTGTGAAGAGGGCCTCTTCCGTGTCTATTAGGATGTTTAGTATGAAGTCCTCGGCCCTCCTTATCTCTTCCTCAGTGTATCTGAGGATCTCTTCAGAGCTTATCTCGAGGTCTGTCTCGCTAATTTTCTTTGCTACCTCTTTCTCTAGTATCTCCTCTAGTTTGTCTAGTAGGTCTGATATGTCTATCATATATTTCTGTGGTGGATAGTTGATCTGTACTGGTGGTAGATCTGTGGGCTCTACTAGTCTCTCTTCCCTGATGGTTAGGGGTTTGAGTGGTGTCTTTACTATTTTCTCTATCTCGTCTACCTTCCTGGAGTAGATGTATGAGGCGTTGTCGGCCGCTATGCCGGCTATTACTAGGTTTAGCCTCTCCTCCAGTAGTCTCCGTATCTTCTCTATCTCCTCCGCTATGTTTATCCTCCAGGGATTTATCCGTCTTAGGGTGTCTAGTGTCTCTAGGAGTATGTATTTTGGGCTCTTCCTCATGGTGTCCTCGCCCCCACCAGTAGTTCTGACTTTATGGAGAATGCTTTGCTGGCTCCTTTTGTGAATGTTACTGGGATTATTATGTCGGCTATGTTGATCATGCTGTCGTGGCCTGGAAGTGTAACTAGGATTATCTGGCTATACTTCTCTTGGGCCTTTATTATCCTGGCTATGTTGTCGACTACCCTTGGATCCATATGGGCGTCTATCTCGTCGAATATGAATATTGTGTCCTCGTTTATCGAGTATATGCTTAGTAGGAGCATGAGGATGATTGATGTTCTCTCCCCTCCGCTGGCGGCGGCTATGGTTATGCGGGGCTTTCCTGGGAATTCTATGAAGACTAGGATCCCGCTGTCTATGTTGCCCTCCTCCTCCAGCTCTATCCAGACTTTCGATTCTGGGAATACTGTTTCAAACATCTCCATGAATCGTTTCTTAATCTTTTGGAATCCATCCTCGAATATCTGTAGGCGCTTCTCGTCTATCTCCCTTATGAATTCGAGTATCTCGTTCCGTTCCTGGAGTAGTTCGCTTCTCCTTGTGCTATAGTTCTTATAGGGTTCTAGCTGTTCTAGGAATGTTCTCTCGGCTATCTGGGACACTTCTCCTATCTCCTCCAGTTCCCTCCTCAGGTTGTCTACGAGCTCCTTCGCGGTTTGTAGGTTGTTTATTTCTAATTCTCTGGCTACTGTCTTTTCTAGGGTGTTTCTGAGTCTTGTCACCTCAGCCTCTAGTAGGCTGAGTTTGGTTGTTAGTTTTGTTCTCATAGAGGATACCTTCTCTCGTCTTTCACGTATTTTTGATAGTCTATCCTCCAACTTCTCCCTCTTCTCGTCAAGTTTCTTGAGAGACTTTTTGATCTTTTCTAGCTCTTTATTCAGGCTGTTTATCTCCCTCGTGTACTGAAGCCTCTTATCGACGAGCTCTTTTATCTGGTTGGCCAGCTCCTTAATCCTATTCTTCAGCTCTGGTTTCTCATTCTCTAGTGCTTCTATCTCCCGTTTCAACTCCTGGATCCGGCTCTTCTTGGCTCTGGTGTTGTTTTGGAATAGTTGTATAACGACTCTTTTTTTGTTGATTATCTCTTCTAGCTTGGAGAGCTCCTTTTTAAGCTCTTCTCTACGGTTCTTTAGCTCGGTTATCTGTCTTCTGACCTCCTCGATCTGTGATGTGAGGCTTACCCTCTCTTTTTCTTTCTTTGTCTCCCTCTTTTCACTGCTAAGCTCCCCCTTTATTCTCTTCTCCTTCTCTCTCAGCCTTTTGGTTATGTCGCTGAGTAGTTTGATATTTCTGTCTATGTACTTTATGGTTAGTTGGGTTGAGATTATCCTACCCATGATCTTGTTCTCTTCCCTCTGCTGTTCTCTGAGCTTGGCCTCTAGTTCGGCTAGCTCCTCCTCTTTCCTCTGTATTACTCTTCTAAACTTGTCTCTTATTGTCTTTAGTGTCTCTACGTCCTTGGGTAGCTTAACCAGTATTCCTGTGGTTCTTATATAGCCGCGGGGGTGGAGTAGGAATTCTCCGTCTATGTGTATTGTTCTGGCGCCTTTGGACGTCTTTTCCAGTGCTTCTTCCAGTGTGGCTACTGTCTCTATGTCTCCGTAGAGGTTGATGACTATGTTTTCTATCTTCTTTGGGTATTTGAGGAGGTATATTACTGAGTTGTCGGGTAGGGTCTTATCCGTGGCTCCGTCTGCGGTTAATATGGATATGTCTTTCTCAAGTTCGTTGGCTATCTCGGCTACTCTTAGGGCGGTGTCTCTGTCCTTTACTATTATGGCGTACCAGCTTCTTAGGTCGAGGTCTCTTATTAGGCGTAGGATCTTGGGTGGGCCTTTCACCATCTCTGATAGTATGCCGTAGACTCCTGGTAGTCTGAGTGTTTTTGTGGCCTCTAATACTTTGCTGGTGTCGTTGTAGTATTTCACCTCTGCCTGTTTGTCTCTGGTTAGGTTGTCTAGTATGTTCTCCAGTTTTCTCAGGAGTTTATAGGCATTGCTAACTTCGTTGCTGGTTTTCTTCAGTCTTCTCTCCGTCTCTCTCATGGATTTCCTATGTCTCTCCAGCTCCTCCCTCAAACTTTTCAGCTTGTTGAGTGTATCCTCCTTCCGCCTCCTAAGCTCGTTGATTGTCCTTTGGTAGACCTCCATTCTTCTACGTAGCTCTCTTAGTTCCTCCTCGTATTCCCTCTTTCTAAGCTCCTTTATCTTTTCCCTCAGCAGTTCTTCTGACTCTTGACTGATGATTCTGCGGTATTCCTCCAATTTTTCGGCCTCTTGTTTTATTATATCTTCCTCTAGTTTCTCCAGCTCTGTTATCTTGGTGTCGAGATTGTTTATTTCTTTTCTTAGCTTTTCAGCCTCTTTTTCAATCGTCTTTAGGCTCTGTAGTTCCTCTCTTAGTGTCCTCGCCTCCTCTTTTGTCTCATCTCTTAGATTCTTGATCTCCTTTTTTAGGAGCTCTATCTTCGTGTTTATCTCATATATCTTCGCCCTTCTTATCTTGTCTCTTAGTCTGTTCTCCTCGTTGAGCAGCTTTATGATCTCTGTATTTAGCCTGTTTATTTCTGTATTTATCTCGGTCTGTCTATTTGTGGCGTTGGAGTATTTCGTTATGTAGTCACTGATCTTCTGGCTGACTTGGTCTTCCAGTCTTACGATTCTAGTGTATATCTTGTCTATCTTCGCCTTCCTCTTTTTGAGCTTGGCTAGTTGTTCCTCCTTCTCTTTCAGAAGCATCTTGGTGATTGTGTGTTCTAGTGTGTTTTTTAGGTAGGTGGCTGTCTGGCTGGTCTCGTAGCTAACCATGTGGTCTCTGAATGTGTATACGATTTCCTGCATCCTTAGGTACTGGGCCTGTACTGATTCTAGCTTCTTCTCGGCCTCGGCTAGTCTTTCCAGGGCTTCTCTGCGTCTCTGGTTGTATTCTTTTAGGCCTAGGGCCTCGTGTATCATCTCTTTTATGTCTTTCGGGGTGGCGTCTGCCCATCTGGTGATGTCTCCCTGTTTGATGTAGACGTGTTTTAATCCGTTTGTGCCTAGTTTGAGGAGGTTTAGTAGATATGCTGTTCTAGAGACTCTCTTACCGTTGTAGCGGTATATGTGTTCACCCTTCCTGGGCGAGTATATTCTTTTGAATCTGTGTTCCTCTCCATTGCTATCTACTATTGTTAGGGTGACCGATACGTCTAGGTCTTTGCGGAAGTTGTATACGATCTCGTTGAAGCTTGATACTCTTAGGTTTTTGGGGCTTCTCTCTCCTAGGCAGAATAGGATGGCCTGTACAATATTGGATTTCCCGGCTCCATTTGGGCCTACTATGCTGTTTATGCCTGGGGAGAATACGAGTCTTGTGTTTTTATGTGTCTTGTAGTTGTGTATCTCTACCCTCTTTATATATGGTTTCATCTGCATCTAAAAGAATCATTTTGTTTCATGTGTAATAAGGGTGGTGTGACCCTTTGGTGGGTGTGATTATAGATTGCTAGCTATCTTTCTCAGTGTCTCCTTGATGTTTTTCCAGTGTGTTCCTTCCCAGTAGAGTCTTCCACATCTCTTGCATCTATGGATGTATCTAAACGTCCTCATCAGCTTCTTCGGTAGTTGGTCCCTTACGTCTAGTGTATGGACTCTCTCCAGTTCTCCGTTACAGGCTGTGCAGCGGGGTGAGAGGGTTCCATAGAGGGTCTCTATATGTAGGTCTTTTAGGATCTTCGCTATCTTCTGCTCGAGGGGGGCGTCAACCAGTAGTACTGCGTTGAGTCCTCTTCTCCGGGCTCTTGAGTATAGTTCTCTATCCGATGTTATTACTACTCTCGACTCTCTCTCTGCCTGTGTTAGTATCTCGTCGTCTGTCGCGGCTGGTGGTGGGTATTCACAGTCGAATCCCATTATTCTGAGCCATCTTGCTATGTCGCCGTTCATGTGGTCTGCTAGGAATTTGGGTGGCTCCATGGCGCTCCAAAAATATATTTCCCTATCCCTTGATGAGGTTTAATACATGTCTCCTCGTGACTATCCCAATGAGTCTGTCTCCCTCTACTATGGGTATGATCTTCTGGTTCCTCTCAACCATTATCTCTGCGGCTCTGTATACGGGGTCGGTTGGTGATAGGGTGGCGTAGTCCCTCCTCATGACGTCTGCGACGTGTAGCTTTGAGATCTGGTTGTCCCAGTCCTTCTTTGGGTAGGTCTTCCTTATCTTCAGTATTTCTTTGGCTATGTCTAGGGCGGTCACGACTCCTATGTATCTACCGTCTTCGTGGACTATTAATGTGCTGTACCCGCCTAGGCGGAGCTTGTTCTCCGCGTTTCTGAGGGATTTGAAGGGTTCTATGCGTCCCTTGGCCTTAACCGTTATCTCTATGACTTCTTTGTCTATCCTCCTTATCTTGTCTAGGTGGGCTGATATGACTCCTCTCTTGGTTACGAGTCCGTAGATCTGGGTCTCATCGACTATCGGTATGCTGCTGTACTCCTTTAGGAGGAATTGGTTGATGATCGTCTTTACAGGTGTCTCTGGGGGTAGAGTGTCTACTGGGTATGTGGCTACGCTGGCTAGTGGTAGGTCGTAGGGCTGGTCGGGGACCTTCTTTATTGTGGAGAGTTTGTGGAATATATCCCATTCTGTCGCTATTCCATATAGCGTCTCTGAGTCTCTTAGGACTATTACCCTGTCTACCCTGTTCTTATACATGGAGTCTAGTATTGTCTTTATCCTTTCCTCCTTCCTATGTCTAGGGTAGTTATTCTCTACCAGGTCAAGCGCCTTCATCTAGCTCCACCATTAGTTGGAGAAGTGTGTATTTATATATCATTCCTATGGTCTCGTCGTCCTCATCTACTATAGGTACGTGTCCAATGTCGTTCTCGACCATCGTGTTTATCGCTGTGGATAGTGGATCTTCTTGGAACTCGAATATTACGTCTCTCTTCATCACTACTTCTACGGGGATCTTCATGTCCCTCTCCCTTCTGATCTTGGTTACCTGGTTTAGGAGTTCTTGGTAGGACACAGTATAGTCTCTATTGGTGACTATGCCTATAGGTTGGTGAGCGGGGTTTGTTACTATAGCTGCTGTTAGGTTTTTAGAGGTATATTTCTCGTATGTGGAGGCAACTGACTGTGTGGGTGGCACCTTTACGAATTGGGTGCTCATCGCCTCCTTTATCTGTTTCTCGTTGATGTAGTCTTCCCATATTATAAATAGTGGGAGCATATCTTCCGCTGTTATCTCGTAGTATGTCCCGTCCTCCTCTACCACGAAGTTTCTCTTGTAGGTTAGGAGTGCGTTCACCGCCTCCTTGACTGGTTTGTCGAAGGTTAGTATCGTTGTCTCTGCATATTTGTTGAACATGTCTCTTAGGGCTAGCCTATCGACAATTACGTCTAGATCCCATATGTTCCTGACGATCTGTTCTGCGCAGTCATGGGTGGTTATGACTTGCTGCTTATCGCCGTCGATCATTATGGCTGTTGAAACCTTGTTTCTAACCATGTTGTTTACCAGGGTTCTTAGTGTTGCGTCGCCTTCTAGTATTGGCACCTCTTTCTTTATCACTGCGTCTTCTATGGATATCTGTCCCAGTTCTGTCATGGGTATAATATAGCCTAGGGGGTTCATATAAGCGGGGGCTGTATATTTCCCGTTTATATTCTAGCCTGTATTTAGTGGGGTGACTAGGTCATGGGGATTAAGGCACTGCCTGTTGAGCTTACCCGGGTTGACGACTTGGTTAGGCTGGTTGCAGATGTTAGACGGGAGAGGAGTGTTCTGCTTGGGTATGAGTCTGGGGATGGTTATGAGCTGGGTTTCTATCTCCCTCCCCAGATGAAGGATGTACAGGCCGTCTTTGTATATGCCAGGTTGGGGGAGCTTCCTAGGATAGTCTCCTACTCCCCGAATGATGCGGGGAGGGAGGTGATTACCTATGAGTATGTGGACTCTCCCGCCTATATCCCTATACCAGTGGTTAGGGTGGCCGCTCCTCCCCATGAATATGTGGGGAGGGATGGGTTGAAGGTTAATATTGTCGAGGTCTTTGTCGATGACATGGCTTCCCTGATTAATGTGGCTTACTCCACGTTGATGGAGAATGCGTTGATCCCCTTTGTATGGTTCATAGAGGGTTCCTCCGAGTATGTCGTTAATGTTGAGGCTGCGTCGGATGATGAGGATTATATTGTGCTGTTTAAGTATAGGGGGGAGGTGCCTGGATCCCCATTTATTGAGTATGACATGTCTAGTGATGAGTATAGGTTTGTAGATGTGGTTTCCGACGTCACTAAAAGATATGTCTTGGCTGTCCGGGTTGGTAGGTTTATGGTTTGACCGCGTATACCATTGCGTGCTCCTTCTCGTAGGGTTCCAGCTCTAGTATCTCTAATATTTTGTATCCCCTCTTCCTCAGGTATTCAACCTCTCCTTCATAGATCTTCTTAACTGGTGCTACAGCGTCTATGCTCCTGGCTTTTATGGCTAGTAGGATCTTCCCACCCCTCCTTAGGTATATGTCCGCGTTGTCGGCAAGTATCTTGGTCTGGTCCGGCTGGGCCACGTCGCAGTATACCATGTCAACGCCTGGATCGACTATGTCTATGTAGTTCTCAGGTAGCCTAGCGTCGTAGAAGAGTGGTATTACATTGTTTCTGTTCTTGACTACACGGTTTATGAACTCCATCATCACTCTTGGGCCTATCTCTACCCCGTAGATTATCCCGTCGGTTAATATGTCGGATAGGTGGCTGATCGTTGTTCCTGTCGATGCGCCTAGATATAGTATGCTCTTAACGTCTTCCAGCACATCTATTGGTAGGCCATTTTTGAATGCTGCTGCCAGCTTGCTTTTATAGGGATTCCATATCCTATACTCGATCCCGTCCTTTTTGACTACTTCTTCCTTGTAGAAGGTTATTCCTGGCGTGGTGTTTACTGTGGCGTATCTCTCACCGTCTATGATGACTAGGTTGTTGATCTTTGTCTTCACAATATCCACATGACTCACCTCCTCCTTCTCCTACGTCCCCTCTTCTGTTTCTGCCTCCTCATCATCTGGATCTTCTTCTGCTTTATCTTTGAGGCCTTCTTCCTGAGCTCCTCCACCTTCTCTTCCACCTCTTTGAGTAGTCTGTCTCCTATGAAGTCTCCTCCAAAGGCGTCTACCCTGGCTGCTATGGCTATCTTCCCTGCGAGTAGCCTAGCTACCCTCCCTCTAATCACCTTTGGGGACTGGTTGATGAAGGGGTGCTGGAATATTATTCCATGTTTCGGTGGTTTTCCACCTTTTCTGAGGGCTATGAAGAGTGACTTCTCTGCTCCTAGGAGCTGTATAGTGCTTGCTGGTAGTGTGGCTAGTCTCCTGAGGCCTCCTGCCTTGGCAATTAGTCTGGCTGCTAGTTTGTGGCCTATGAGATGAGTGGTGTTTGGGGCCTCCTCGGTTAGGAGTTCTTCTAGGTATTTCTCGACCTCCTCCCTCTGTTTAATCAGGTCTAGTAGTGTTGCTGCGTGTTTGCGGATCACTTCCAAATCCTCTCTTGATAACATGCCTCCAGTAGAGTTTCTGGCTGCCTCCTCTATGGCTGCTGCTTTGTTCTCTGGATAGCCTCTCTCGATGAGTGTCTCCTTCTTCATATTCTCTCTCAGGAGGAGGTCTCTGACTAGGGAGGCGTATCTATCAATCTTTTTCACGTAGTTTGCTAGTTCTGGGAAGTAGATACCATACCACTCCCTAAGCCTCTCGTAGAATATGTTGATGGTCTCTGTATACTCGTCGTAGGCGTTTATCGCGTGGATCACCAGCATGTCTTTATTCGTCATCTCGTCTTTCAGCCGCTCTGTGGTGTATGTCTCCATCAGCTTGGCGAGGTATGTCTTGGCGTCTGTTACAGGCCTGTTCTCAGCCGCCTCTATGGCTTTTAGGGTGTCTATATCCTTTTCACGTCGATATTCGGCATCTATCCCCTCCCTCTTGAGGAGGCTGTATAGCTGTGGGGAGTATGTCACTATCTCCTCCTTACCGTCTCTCCCAACTATTTTTAGGAGGGTGTCTCTATCACCCTTCTCAAGCATATATTTAATCCTTCCTGCCTCCTCGGGGTCTCCTGAGTGTAGGACTATCTTCTTGTCACCGTCTTTCTCAATTATTTTCAAGATTGTTGTTAGGTGGATTTTCTCCATGTTTACCTCCCTTCTCCGTCTCTAGGTCAGTTTTAACGCCTGTTAGGCGGGTTATGAGCTTAAAAATCATATCTCTGGGCTTGCCTTTTAAAGGAATCTCGGAGAAGAGGATTCTGATGTCCTCTGCATCGATTATCCTCATCTGGCGTAGTAGGATCATGTAGATGATGATGCTGAATGTTATGTATAGTGGTAGGAGGGTGAGTCTAAACGTTAGTATCCATAGTATCCATGTGAGTACCATGGTCACTATGTTGGCGATTAGTATCTTGCCTATGTCTACCAGTCTATAGGGTATCACGCCTAGCCTCCTGTATAATAGATATAGGGATATCGAGAGTGTGGTTACGTAGAGGAAGGCCTTCCCAAAGCCTGCTGACAGGTATCCTATGTAGGGGTATAGGCCTATGAGGATGATTATGTCTACAATGAATCCTATTATCTGGGCTATCATCAGGTCCCTGGGATGGTCACTAGCTATTAGGATATTGGCTACGAGTGGTAGGATCACTGTTATGCCTAGGGTTATAACGATTATCTGAAATAGCGGTATGGCTACTTGGTATCCCGATCCGGCGAGAAGGATTATCAGTGGGTATGCCAGTACTGCTGATACTATGTAGATGGGGGATAGGAAGAGGGTGAAGTACTTACTGAGCCTCTGAACATATCCCGTGAATTCTTCCCTCCTACTCCTCCTAAGCTCCTCGGATAGGTGTGGTAGTAGGCCGCTGTATAGTGCCTGTGCGAGCGCCCCTACTGCTTGGGCTCCTGTGCTGGCTATGTAGAAGTTTGCTAGTAGGTAGAAGCCGAATAATGAGGTTACTATCCTGTCTCCATACTCAACGAGGGACATGGTTATGTCGAAGAGGAAGATGTGGCGTGCCTTTCCTAGTAGGTCTCCCATCTGGGATATTCGGAGGCTGTTGGCCATGGACTCCCTGAATCTGGCTACTTCCCTGGCTATCCCGGCTATGGCTATTCCCTCTCCTAGGGCCCATGACAGTATTATGCCTAGGAGGCTTAGACCAGATATTACGGCTGCGACCATTAGTATCCGGTATATTATGAAGCCTACGGTAGTGTAGAGTGATGGTAGGTGGAATTTTTTGAGAGCCTCTAGTGGGAAGCTTATGAAGTTCCTCAGTGCGAATAGTGTGAGCAGTAGTGTGAAGGCTAGGTAGGTGGGTCCTGAGTAGATTAGTCCGTCGAATATCTTGAAGTAGTAGTAGATCCCTACTGTTATACCTGCAGCGGCTAGTGTGAATATGATTGTCAGCTTTATGGCTCCCTTTGCGTATCTCCACCCCTCCTTGTCGCGTGATATCTCCACTATTACGGCTTTCTTGAGCCCAAAGTTTGCTGATAGGCCTACGAGGTATACTGTGGATACCATTAGGCCGTATATCCCCAGTTCCTTGGCTGTTAGTATCCTAGCCAATATTCCGAAGGTTAGTAGGCTTATTACTGTTGGGGCCACGAACTGTGGTAGGGCCGTTGTATAGCTCTTGATGACGGATAGGTATCTAGACATGGCCTTGTCACTCTGTCTCTATAGTGTCTACTGCCCAGTATCCCTCATCCCCTGTCTTTAGATAGGTTGATAGGACTATTATAGTTGCTCCTAGCCCAGGTTGTCTGGAGGGGAGAATACGCCTCTAGATAATCTGGGTTTTAGAGGATTAGGTGGTAGGGATAGAATGTGGGCTGCGTGGGTAAAAAATATCGGTTGGTTAGAATCTTCCTCTGAACTGTCCAGGCCTTCTACCCTGGATTATCCTCTTCTTGAAGTTGGCCCTATTCCTCTTCTTGGGATTTGTCGGGGGCTTCGGTAGTGGATCTATCTTTGGGGTGAGGGATCTTACCTTCCCTGCCTTTGTAAGTGAACCGTGTGTACCCATCTATTCATCACCTATAGAGATTTGATAGGTGTCCATCCCTATAAATAGTTGGGGTTGGCCGGAGGTGTAAACTATGTGTAAACCGTGTATTTACCTACTTCAACACTATAAACAATTCATTTGTGTTATCTAGAATGGGGAGGTGTGGCTGTGTCAACTGGTGCCTCTGTAGTCGAGATGGTAGCCAGGTATGTTGAGAGGAGGCTCTCCGACCATATTAGGGTGTATGGATCCGTCTCTAGGGATGTGGTCCAGAGGATTAAGCTGGAGGCGGCTAAGAAGTTTGGCCTCGGCTATACACCTAGTAATGCGGATCTAATCCCCTATATCTCCTCGGAGAGTGTTAGGTCTCTCCTCTTGAAGAAGCCTGTTAGGAGTATTTCGGGGATAGTTATCGTGGCTATTATGACGGCTCCCTTTGAGTGTCCCCATGGCAGGTGTATCTACTGTCCACACTATCCCGATGCGCCTATATCCTATACTGGTAAGGAGCCAAGTGCGATGAGGGGTATAAACTTCCAGTTTGATCCTTATAGACAGGTTGAGAGTAGGGTTAGGCAGCTGGAGAGTATGGGTCATTCCACTGATAAGATCGACATAGTTATTCAAGGTGGTACCTTCAACAAGGCTCCTGAGTGGTATCGTGAGGCTTATATGAAGAGGCTCTTCCAATTCTTCATAGGCTACTATCCGAGGTCCATGGATGAGGCTATAGTAGCTGCGGAGCGTTCTAGGTACAGGATTGTAGGCTTGGCATTCGAGACTAAACCCGACGCGGCTAAGGAGGAGGATATTGACTGGATGTTGGAGCATGGGGCTACCCGTGTGGAGCTTGGTGTCCAGTCGATATATGACAATGTCCATAGATTCGTAAATAGGGGCCATACGCAGTGGGATGTTGTGGAGGCTACTCAGCTCCTTAAGGATGCGGGTCTGAAGGTTACGTATCACCTTATGCCTGGCCTGCCGTTGACGAGCTTTGCGGATGATATACAGGTCTTCGAACGGGTATTCACTAGTGATCTCTACCTACCCGACCATCTAAAGATATATCCCACCCTGGTCCTCGAGCATACAGGGCTTATCAAGCTGTGGAGGGAGGGGAGGTACAAGCCTCTGGAGACGGAGGAGGCTAGGAACCTCATCGCGACTGTTAAAATGAACTATATCCCGCCATGGACTAGAGTTATGAGGGTCAATAGGGACATACCGTCTACGGAGGTTGTGGCTGGAGTTAGGTATCCCAACCTTAGGCAGCTGGTCCATGAGGAGCTCTCCCTCCGTGAGGCTAGGTGTAGATGTATCAGGTGTAGGGAGGCTGGGCATAGATATGTTAAGGAGGGTGTTAATCCCGATCGGTATGTGATAAGGGTGAGGAGGTATTCGGCTAGCCAGGGGCTAGAGTTCTTCATAAGCATGGAGGATGTCGAGAAGGATATTATCATAGGCTTTATCAGGCTTAGGAGACCGTCCCATAGGGCGTGGCGTGAGGAGATAGTCTCTAGTGAGAGCTTCATCGTTAGGGAGCTACATGTATATGGTAGGAGCCTCCCCCTAGGCTCGCCGAGTGGTGAGAGTAGTTGGCAGCATAGTGGTGTGGGGTCGAGACTTCTAAGTGTGGCGGAGGATTATGCCTCTACACTGGGTGGGGAGAAGATCCTTGTCATTAGTGGTGTGGGTGTGAGGGAGTACTACTATAGGCATGGCTATAGGAGGGATGGTCCATATGTGAGTAAGTATCTGGGGTGATGGCATGACGAGGTCTATCTACGAAGTCTTCTTGGAACGCTTCGGTGTGAAGGTGGGGGACTATGTAGAGATTGTATATGACGGGGGGAAGAGGCTTAGAGGTGTTTTGATGCCTAAGACCATCTTCTCGGGAGAGGATATCCTGATCCTGAAGCTGGATAACGGGTATAACATTGGGATGAGGATGGATCGAATAGCTGATGTGAGGCGTTTGGAGCCTCCATGGAGCCGTATTGAGGGTGTTAGGAAGACGGTTGAGAGGCCGGCTTCTCTGCCCCGGGTTAGGATCATTGCTGTGGGTGGTACTATACTTAGTAGGGTGGACTATAGAACTGGAGGGGTTAGGTCTGCCGTTACGCCGGAGGATCTCTTCGACATCATTCCTGAGGTTCTCGATATTGCGGATATTGAGACGGTAGTTCTGATGAATAAGTATAGTGAGCATCTCACCCCTGGTGATTGGGCTAAGATAGCGGAGGCTGTCTATAGGGCCTATAGGGATGGTGTGGATGGTGTCGTTGTTCTTCACGGTACTGATACGCTTGGCTATACATCGGCTGCCCTAAGCTATGCACTCAGAGGTATCGACATCCCCGTTATATTTGTGGGGTCTCAGAGGTCTAGTGATAGGCCTAGCTCTGATGCTGCTGTTAATCTCCTCTCGGCCCTATATGCCGCTGGGAATATGGATGTCGGGGGTGTCTTCGTAGCTATGCATCACACAACATCTGACGACTTGGTGGCTATCCATCTGGGTACAAGGGTTAGGAAGAACCATACTAGTGCCAGATATGCCTTCGAGACTATTGGTGCCCCTCCCTTAGCCCTCGTCAAGAATCTCAAGGAGATCAGATATACCTGGCTTAGGGATGAGCTGAGTTTTGTCAAGAGGGGTGGGGGTAGTGTCGAGTATAGGCCTGGCTTCGCAGAGAGGGGAGTATTCCTACTCAAATTCTTCCCCGGCATGGATCCAAGTGTGGTCAGGCTGGTCATGGCCTCTGGTATTGATGCCTTGGTGATTGAGGGGTCCGGCCTAGGTCACGTGTCCCAGGGTATTATAGAGGTTTTGGAGGAGTTTATAGAGGAGGTCAGGGTCTTCATGGCTTCGCAGTGTATATGGGGTAGGACTAACCTCAGGGTGTATGATACTGGTAGGGATCTCCTACGTATAGGTGTGGTGCCCCTGGAGGATATGCTTTCTGAGACCGCCTATGTAAAGGCCTCTTGGATCCTAGGGAGTTTTGGCAAGGACTATCTCGATACTCTCATGCCTACACCTATATCTCACGATATGCTCCCCAGGAGTTTCCCGGCTAGGAGGAGGTGTGTGGATGACTGGATATAAGGGTCTGAAGGTTGGGCTGGAGGTCCATATACAGCTGGATACTGGTAGGAAGCTGTTCTGTAAATGTCCCTCAAACCCGGTGGTGGGTAGGGAGGTAGAGTTTATTAGGAGGCTTAGGCCTACGCAGAGTGAGCTGGGCCAGGTCGACCCGGCGGCGCTCTTCGAGTTTGAGAAGGGTCTGACGATTAGGTATTCCTCCCCGGTAGAGTCTAGCTGCCTCGTGGAGATGGATGAGGAGCCCCCGCATCTCCCTGACGAGTTGGCGATCGATGTAGCAGTGGCGATAGCTGACTATCTCAGGATGGATGTGGTGGATGAACTGATATTTATGAGGAAGATAGTTGTCGACGGCTCCAACACAACCGGGTTCCAGAGGACTGGTATGGTGGGTATTAATGGTTATTTCTACATCGGTGATAAGAGGTATGGTGTCCAGTCCCTAGCCATAGAGGAGGAGGCGTCTCGACTCTTGGGTAGGGAGGGTAGTACGGCGCACTACTCCTTGGATAGGCTGGGCATACCCTTGATAGAGATCTCCACCGCCCCAGACATATCCTCGCCTGATGAGGCTGTCAGGGTGGCCAGGTATCTAGGGAGGCTCGTGAGGTCTACCGGATATAAGAGAGGGGGGATAGGGAGTGTCAGGCAGGATGTAAATATATCTGTGGATGGAGGGGCGGTGGTCGAGATAAAGGGTGTGCAGCAGCTGGATCAGCTGGAGGCGGTGGTTCGATATGAATATAATAGGCAGAGGAAGCTTATAGAGATCGCCCGTATCCTGGCCGATAGGGGGGTATCCAAGGAGGAGATAGCTTCTCAAGAGGAGGTTCTCCTGACAGATATATTCAGATCCACATCGAGTAAGGTTATCCGGAGGGTTTTGGATAGGGGTGGCGAGATATTCGGGATAAGGCTACCCAAGTTCGCGGGTATCCTGGGCATGGATATTGGGGGTAGGACATTCGCTAGGGAGATACTGGATAGGCTGCGTTTCTGGACTGGTCTCAAGGGTCTCTTCCACAGTGATGAGCTGCCAGGATATGGCATATCCAGTGATGAGGTGGAGGCTGTACGTAGAAGACTGGGTATGGATGAGATGGATGGCTTCATAATAGTTGGGCTTGAGGATCCTAGCCTTAGGGAGCTGACGTTCGAGAAGATCAGGGAGCGTTGCGCCGAGGCCCTGGATGGCGTCCCCCCGGAGACTAGGGCGGCGGGTCCCGATGGGTCAACTTATTACATGAGGCCTAGGCCGGGGATGGCTAGGATGTATCCGGAGACCGATGTCCCACCAATCCCCGTTGGACCCTCGAGGATTATGGACATACGTGAGAGGATAGTTGTCAGGGATCCGGAGGAGGTTATTAATGAGCTGGTGGAGAGATATGGCATCTCGAGGGAGGAGGCCGAGGATCTATACGACTCGGATCTGCTAGATCTCTTCGAATCCATACTTAGTAGCTCTAGGAACCTGAAGCCTAGATATGTTATACACCTGATAAGGTCGATTCCCCGCTCCCTGTCACGTGAAGGTGTTGATATGGAGCGGGTCACCCCGGAGGTGATGCTGAGGGTTGCGCAGGCTGTTGATAGGGGTGTATTGGCTAAGGAGGCCGTGGAGGAGGTGTATAGGGAGGTTGCCAAGGGTATGGATGTAGATGATGCTATTGAGAAGCATAAAATGTCCATGGATACGGAGGAGCTCCGGTCATTCCTGATGGGTGTTTTGGAGAGCCGTAGTGACCTAAGGGAGCTTCCACGTGAAATACTTGTTAAGAGGCTGATGGGTATAGCCATGTCTAAGTATCGCGGAAAGGTGGATCCAAAGACTGTCCTAAGACTCGTGGAGGAGATAGTATGAGTGGGGAGGTGTATCTGAAGGTCGTCCTGAGGAGGGGTGGTGGGACGGTATTGAAGATAGAGGTTAGGGGGAGTAGGGAGGATGTGGACTATTTCCTAGAGAAGGTCGTCTCACTATCCCAGCTTGAAGCCGAGATTTTGGAGCCTAGTGATGAAGTGCAGGGTGAGGAGGAGCTTGAGATCGACCTGCCCAGTATCAAGATCGAGAGGGGTGACAATCTGCCCTCGATATTGAGGAAGATGTTTGATAGTGAATGGGGTAGGAAACCCCGGACGTTGAAGGAGGTTATCGATGCCCTGGCATCTATGGGCCAGTATTTCAATAAGAGTACTGTTGCGGTGACTCTTAAGCGGCTTGTGGAGAGGGGGGAGTTGAGACGTATTAAGGGTGATGACAAGATATATAGATATGTCTCTGCAGGGCCCTGACTGGTGACTAGGCGGAATGACTGATCTCAAGGTCCACCTGAAATATGGTGATTTGGAGGCTGATTTCGAGGGGGATCCGCTAGAGGTCAAGGAGCAGGTCATGCTATGGCTAGACAAGGTCGTCCCTGGGATGAGGCTTGCCTCAACCCTATTCATAGAGCCTGACTATAAGGCCCTATCGGAGAAGCTTAGTAGGGTTGCGAAGGCTACGATGGATGGTGAGATCGTCCTACTCGAGGAGGCCGATGGACTATCTATGCAGCTCAAGATCCTGAGTGCCCTAGGGCTATCCAAGGTTCTCCATGTATCCGGCCTTAGGAGGGAGGAGTCCATGACGCTTGACCAGTTATCAAGTATTGTCGTCTCTACCCCTAAGTCTGTTTCTTCAAGGCTTAGTGAGCTTAGATCCATGGGGCTCGTCGAGAAGGTGGGTGGTAAGCCGGTCAGGTATAAGATCTCGTTGAGGGGGCTACTTTATCTTCTTGAGAAGCTCTAGCCGCGGATCTTGGTCGTGTAGGGTATTTTTTGGACGTAGGTATATCTCCTCTCCTTCCCCATACGGGTTAGTATACCCTCCTTCACTAGTGAGGAGAGGGCGTGGGATATAGCGCTCTTGTCGAAGTAGTACCCTCTCTTAGTCAGCTCTTCATAGACGTCTCCAAGCCTCCTCTCCTCCTTGAACCACCCCTCTCTCCATAGCTCGTAGATCACGTCTTTGCAGCTCCTCCCAATTGGTTTCCTCTGCTCCTTTGGGGTGGCTCCAGACTTGATACTCTCTATGATATTAGGGACGACCTCCCCAATCTTCTCGGGGGTGCCCGTTATCTCCACCTCGATATCTCCTATCCTAACCTTTACCCTGACCTCGTCATCCATCCCACCTAATGATTTCCTCATGTTAAATATTTAAATACTTGTCTATTCAATAGTATTCATGAAGATTTATGAAGTTTCAAAAGACAACGCCGGAGCTAGACTCTATGGTGGATAAGATCCAGATGACGCTATCCACATCGCTATCGAGGGCTGGTGGTAAGGTTTTTATACCTCGGCTCCCCAGGGCTCAGTATTCCTATTCGCCGTTGATAGCTAGGGCCGATATTGAGGTTCCCGAGTCTCTCCATGTGCTTCAGAAGGTCGATTGGGACGGTGTCGTATACGCGGTTGACGCCTCGATAGTCCCCTTGGCTGAGGGTGTTGAGGGTGTCGTTATGGGGATAAGGTCTGCGGTGGTTGAGTATGACATGTTGAATGGGTCTACTAGGGTTAGGGTGGATGGGCCACATGCTGTGTATCTCTATCCAGAACTGCTGAGGGAGTTGGCTGGATTAACTATTTTTGATGGTTCCACAAAGACTGTGATCCTCGGTGATATGGGTATAGCTAGGCGTGTCCTCCTAAGTGTATATGAATACTCGGTAGTGGCTAGGCTTGTCAGTGGGATAGAGAGCGGTGTTGTGCTTATTGATGGTCTGCTTGGCCATGGTGTTGTTAGGCCGGATATCTATAGATATGTGGTTGAGGAGGCTTCTAGGAGGGGTGTCCACATAGTAGGGATATCGAAGAGGAGTAGGCTGGTTAAGAGGCATGTCTCCATCCTTAACTATTTCCGGTCGATGGATATTGATGGGGTTTCTCGTGTAAAGGGTGGTGCAAAGGGCTTCTATACATATCTGGGATTCCTCAACGTCTCGAGCGGCTATCCATTTAGGATAGATGTTTCAATTGGGTCTGGTGAGGAGGTTCTGGACATCATATATTCCCTCCCCTCGAATCCCACGGGATATCCTAGTGTCTTGGTGGAGGCCCATACCCTTTCGAAGCTGGGTGCTAAGGATATCGTTGGCCTCATATTCCAGTTGGCCTCTAAGGGTGTGAAGCTTAGGATGTCGATCCCCTATAGGCCTCATGTATTGGGATCTGTGGAGGGTGGTAGGGATGAAGGTGTATAGGAAGGAGGGTGATACGCTGGAGATCGTAGCTTTTCCTGGAGAGTCTGTCTATAAGGGTGAGTATCTGCTGGTGATGGATGAGGAGAAGTCTGTGGGGCTGATTGTACAGGTCGTTGACTTTGAGTATGTCGATGTCCCTGGGTTGATTGAGGAGGTGATTAGGGAGGGGTTGATAAGGCTCAGTACATATGATGGCAGTGTGGAGTATGACCGTGTATCTATACTGATTAATGATCTTAAGATCCTGAAGTGTAAGATTAGGTCTGCCTATAAGGGGGGTAGGGCGGTAAATTTTGTGGATGATCTCCCATCAAGGGCTTATTCCAAGATCGTTAGGTTGTCGGCAGATCGTCTCTTCGAGATAATCGGGAAGGATGTGAAGTATCCCGTCCTCATAGGTTCTGACCTCTTGGGAAACTCTATGGTTATTGATGCCTATGAACTTGATGGTTCGCTGACTTTGATAACTGGGATGAAGGGGAGTGGGAAGTCTCATCTAGCCAAGCTACTTGCCTATAGTCTGGTCAGTCTAGGTGGTAATGTGTTGATCTTCGATCTTAACAGGGAATATCTAGGCTTGGAGAGTGAGGGCTTCAGGGTGTTGGAGCCTGGTGAGGATATAGTCTTCTCGATAGAGTATCTGGGTAAGGATACGGTTGTAAATGTGATGACGAAGATTCTGGACCTGCCGCATGTTTCTTCAAACATTCTAGCCGAGCTCTGGGACTCTATAATGAGGAGGGAGGGTAGGTTCAACTCGGGTATAGTGGCTAGATATCTAGATGCCAGTGTTAAGAACTTGATGGTGAAGGATGCTATACTATCCAGGCTTAACATTTTGGAGAACTGTAGGTTTATAGATCCACGTGGGGGTTTTAGGCTTGAAGGTCTGTTCAAGGATTCTAGGGGCTACATAGTGAATCTTAGGGATCTCTCGGGGGTGGAGAGGAGGATACTTGTAGAGATATTTCTGAGCAAGATTTCTAGGCTCTTGGAGGCGAGGAGGCTCCCTCCACTATTCCTCTTCGCTGAGGAGGCTCATCTCTATATCAGGGAGACCTACTGGGAGGATATCGTCACTAGGATGAGGCATTTCGGCCTTTTCCCAGTATTCATCACTAATCAGCCAGACTCTCTGGACCAGACCATCTTTAGACAGCTGGATAACATCTTTGTTTTCCGCTTTCTCAACGATAAGGATCTTGAGACGCTCTCGAAGGTATCTAATGTGGATGCGGACTCGGTGAAGCTTGTGGTTAAGGACTTGGGTAGAGGGTCATGTCTGGTACTTGGACGTGTGGTGTCCGACTTCCCCCTGGTTGTTAGGGTGAGGGATGTTGGGTTTGAGGCTATGGGTAGGACGAGGCGTATGTTTAGCTGAGGCTCTTCCACGCGTGGTGTAGTCTCTGAGTGATCGTCACTAGGTTTAGGATGAGGAGTAGTGTGAGGATGTACTCGGTGTATATGGGGTTGAATAGATGTGTGGCTACTGCTATGAGGATCATCATTATCCTTTCACCCCTCTCCATCAATCCCACTCCAGACATCTCCACACCTAGTGACTCGGCTTTTGAACGTATATAGGAGATGATTAGGCTTGTCGCCACGAGCAGTATTACGAGGGCTGCGTTGCCCGTCACTCCTCCTATGTATATGTAGAGGAGGATGAGGGTGTCGGTAAGCCTGTCTAGTACCGAGTCTAGTAGGCTCCCCTTCCTGGAGACCGTTCCGGATGCTCTGGCTATAGACCCATCGAGGGCGTCGGCTGCACCGGATAAAATGATCATTGTGATGAATATTGATGTCCCAATGGCTCTATCTAGAAGGATGAGGGGTGCTATTGAGAGGAGGGCGAGTAGGAACCCCGCTAGGCTTACGTGTGTAGGTTTAACTCCATGTTTGGCTAGGATCAGCCCTAGCCTCTCTAGTTTCCCAGATACGTGGGGGCGTAGCTTATTCAGCATCTTCATCAGCCGTCTAGACTAGACCGAAGATTAATGATTCTGTGTACCCATATTATATTCTCATGGCTCGAGAGTCGTGTAGTGTAGAGGGGTGTGGGGCGGAGGCCTATAAGACCATCTCTAGGGAGAAGGCCTCCAAGGTCTTTGGGTCTAGGCTCCTCCCTGGACGTAGGGTTAAGCTCTGCAAGGATCATTGGAAGGAGTATAAGAAGGCGACTAAGAAGGATAGGATGCTTGAGAAGTGGAGGTGGGGATGAATTGGCTGAGCCTGTAGATATGGAGGAGGTTATGGAGGGGGAGTTCTACATCCTCGACATGGATGGGGAGTTATACTATCCGGATGAGTACTCCTCTGACGATGAGAACTTCATGAACCTGGTAAGGAAGGAGGTCTTCTCTGAGCCTATTGGGGGGCGTGAGAGTCCACATATAAAATATCTATCCAAGCTTAGGATAGCCGAGCCTGAGCCTTATAGCGATGCTGGCCACCTCACATATCTCCCTAACGGTGCCTTGATGCTTAATATTCTCCGGGAGTATTCCACCTCGACGGTTCTGAAGATAGGGGCTAACCCCGTAATCACGTCTATCATGTATGACCTCGATATCCCGGCGATCAAGAAGCATGCGGAGCTGTTTGGCCAGAGGATGTATAAAGTCAAGCCTGGTAAGAGGGAGTTTGTATTAAGGTATGCAGCCTGTTTCGGCCAGTTCGCACTGCTCCGGAGGAAGTTCATAACGTATAGGGATCTCCCACTGAGGGTCTTCGAGCTGGCGGATAGCTATAGATATGAGCAGAGGGGTGAGTTGAAGGGGCTTACCAGGACTAGGCGTTTCTTCATGCCGGATATGCATGTCTTGACTAGGGATCTGGAGATGGCTAAGGATGAGTTTAGGAGGCTCTATGAACTGATATTCTCAGAGGGTAGGAAGTTCGGCTTTGAGTATTATAGCCTCTATAACATATCGGTTGACTTTCTACGGGATAACATGGATTTCCTTAGGAGCCTCTTGGAGATTGATGGTAAGCCGGTGCTTCTGAAGACTGTTGAGGCGGGTAAGTATTACTGGGTGCTCAACGTTGAGTTTCACTATATAGACTCTGTGGGTAGGCCTGTTGAGACGGCGACTGTACAGATAGATATTGGGAATGGTGAGAGGTTCGGTATTGAGTATGTGGATGAGGATGGCAGTAAGAAGTATCCGGTGATCCTTCATACGGCTATCCATGGAAGTGTTGAGAGGTTCCTCTTCGAGTTTCTAGAGGAGGCTGCCAAGATGGAGAGGAGGGGTGAGAAGCCTAGGCTGCCTACATGGCTGTCCCCCACTCAGGTTAGGCTGATTCCTGTGTCTCCCTCGGATCATCTAGGTGTGTGTGAAGAGCTCATGTCTGTATTGGAGTCCAGGGGTATAAGGGTGGATATTGATGATAGGGATGCTAGTGTGGGTCGGAGGGTTAAGGATGCCGAGTCTTCGTGGATACCCTATATCTGTGTGGTGGGTGATGAGGAGGCTAGGAGTAGGAGGCTCAGGGTTAGGGTGAGGGCTACTGGTGAGACGGTGGAGATGGGTGTTGAGGAGTTGGCTGAGAGGGTGTCTGAGGAGTTGGAGGGGTTCCCACGTCTCCCCCTCTACGTGTCTAGGTATCTCTCTAGGAGGCCTTCATTCGTATAGTGCTCTAGGCTCACTGGATCTTGAAGAACTGGTCTAGAGTCCCCTTCTCATTTACTATCTGTACCCTCTTCCTCTTGTTGTCTACGTGGATGTCGAGTACGTCTAGGATCTGCTCTAGGGTCGAGAGTAGGAGCTCAATATATTTATTCGAGTCTATCTCTCTGGGGTCTCTAACCAGTTCTATGGGTAGAACCTCCTCCCTACCCCTCACCTTTACGTATCGTATGACTGAGCCTGGTGGAACCTCTCTTTTCAGCTTATCTCTCAGCTTCCTAGCCGCCTTTACATGCTGTGGGGTGGTCTTTGTATAGCTCTCTATGGGCTTTGAGAGGGTGACTGAGATCACCAGTTCTTCTACTGGTACCTCCTTCTTGGCGAGCTTCTCCTGTGCCTCGTTGATGATCTTGATGATATCCTTCCTAGCCTCCTCGAACTCCTCTGGGTTGGTGATTCCTCTCAGATGGTCTAGGATCTGGTAGAATATGTCCTTGATGTATGGTGGTGTGTTGCTCTTCTTGCCCTGTAGCCCCTTTATGTCGAGAGCCCCATCCCTCGTTACTCCGAAGTAGTTCTTCTTCCTGCTGCTTAGCACTACGTATCTATACTCCTTGTCCACCTCGAGTTTGAGCCTGAATCTCCTCTGGATCTCATCTATCAGCTGTTGTAGCTTCTCCTTATCGGCCTTCTCTATGAAGAGGCTGTCGGTGTCTCCGTAAATCACTCTTAGCCCTAGCTTCTGGGCTGTCTTGATCGACTCCTCAATAATGTATCTTCCATAGGTGGTTACGGCTTCGGCGCTGGGTAGGTAGTAGAACTGGAATGCCTCTGACCCTGTTACTCCGTAGATCGCGTTGATGAATACCTTTAGGGCTCCCTGTACTACGTTGTAGAAGTCTCTCTTCTCCCTGGGTAGTGACTTGTCCTTGCTTAGCTTCTTGAATACGTTGACCCTTATGTCTCTTATTACCCCTACGAACTCGCTTATTATTCCTCTCTTCTTGGTGCATATCCATGTAGAGGTCTTGGGAACCTTGTTCTCCCTACACTCGGGGTGTGGACAGTTTACTGTCTCGTAGGATATGTTGTACTCCTTCATTATTGAGGGGTATAGGCTGGCGAAGTCGACCACTGTGACGTCGAAGTGTATCCCCGGTACGGGATCTATAACTAAGGCCCCGACATACTTCTTTCCCTTTGTAACAGGTTCGAAGTGTCTACTGCCCTGTTTACGCCTAATCTCGTCCTCCCGGGGTATGAGGTAGTTCTTCTTCCTGTGGAGGTAGAGTAGTCTATTCCTTATCCAGTTGGAGACTGCGAGTCTAGTCACGTCGTCTAGGGTCATGTTTGATATCCTTCCTATGATGGTTATGAGCCTCATTACTAGGTCGTTGTTGAATGCTGTGAGTTCATAGGTTATCTCCGCGTCCGTCACTGCGTATCTGAGTATCTCCTCCGTCTCCATCATGCTGAAGTGTTCAGGTATCTCCACCTTCCCCTTACCTATGAGTGCCCTCGCTATTGTGTCTAGGCTTATGATGTCGTATGCACCTGAGAAGGCGTAGTTCTTGATGGATGGATTCTTGAAGAATTTGTATAGGTCTATGTGGATCCCCCATGCGGGGTGTACTTCGTTACGGCCCTGTCTGAAGTACTGGGTTATGTTTTGGAATCCTAGTTTCTTTGCCCTGTTTATGATGTAGGGTAGGTCGAAGGCGTCGCCGTTGAAGGTTAGTATGATTGGATATGTACGTATTACTTCTAACGCCCCCTTTATCAGTCCCAACTCGTCTCTATAAATCTCTACTTCATAGCCCTCCACCTCCTTTGAGCCGTTATACTTACCCTCTCTGTCTAGTAGGAGTACACGTCTCATCCCGTCGGATCCTCTCAGCGATACTATGAATATGGGGTGCTCAGGATTCTCAGGCTGTGGCATTACGTTGGGTGGGTTGTATACCTCTATGTCGAGTGCTACCCGTCTAAACTTTATCACTGGCTGTGCGAGTCTGAATAGCCACTCCTTCTCCTCCTCAGAGAGTTTCTCTGCCTCTCTTAATATTTCTGGGGCCGGGTCTACATCGTATCTGACTGGTCTGCCGTCAGCCAATACGTAGTAGTCTCCTACTTGAAGACCTAGGTCGAATAGGTAGTTGAGATAGTATTTTATGTCTGCCTCCCATAGCTCTATCCTCTCCCTCAGCGAGTCTTTCCTCCCTCCTATTACTAGTGGATCGCGGACTACTATCTTGGATACTATGATGTCTCTGTCTGTGAGGGGGTCGTGTTTCTCCTCCTCGGTTATATCGAGTATCTTGGATGCGTACATCCTTATTATCTGGTTATTCTCAAGCTCAGCCTTCCTCATCTTGGAGTATGCGTAGGGTTTATGCCCCGTCTGGTCCACTACTTTTATTATCTCCTCTCTCCTCGGGTCGTAGAATAGGAGGAAGGGCTTCTCCTCCTTTGAGTCGTAGCCGGCGGATATGAGCATGTATACTCCGTCGGGTAGATCGTCGAAGCTTTTTGGAGATTCCTCCTCCACATCTCCATCTTGTCCAAGGCCTATATCCCGTGAATCTCCTTTATTCAAGTCTCCATCCTTCTGTTCACCGTCTGGAGATGTTTTTCCAGATGGTTGGCTGGTCACTAATCCTCTGTCACTGTCTCCTTCCTTCTTATCTGTGTCTTCTAAGCTGGGGGGTATGTTTGTGTCTTCCTCGGGTAGTATTATCTCTACCTCTACCCCCTGGTATTCGGGATCATCTTCCTCCCATAGCTTGAAGTATTTGTCTAGGCTCATCAACCCCTTATAGAAACTTCTTCGTCTAGGCCTATTAACGTTTCCCCTGTCCCTGGGAGGTGGTTCTAAGCCCTATTTAGGCCTTAGTTGTCGTGTATATTATGTGGTATAGAATCTTGAGTATGGTTGATATCTCGGCTAGGTCTATGTTGACTGGGTAGTATTCCACTATGTCGATTCCTACAACCTCGACGCTCCTAAGGCCATTCCTGAGTACCCCTAGGACCTCGTCTACATCCATCCCTGAAGGTTCTGGGTATGATACCTGCCTTATTATCGATGGGTCTATGACGTCTATGTCTATGGATACGTAGGTTTTTCCCTCTAGGTAGGTGTCTGGATGTTCTCCTCGATCGAGGACTATTATTCTCTTCTTCTCTGCATAGGTCTTCTCTTCTTCGTCGTAGCCTCTAACGCCCCAATACACTATTTTGGGACTATGCCTCTCAATGATCCTCCTAAATACTGTGGCTCTGTTGAGCCTGTCAAAGTATAGTGTATCTTTTAGGTCTAGATGGGCGTCTAGGACTAGGATTGTGTCTGGTCTATGAGCCTCTATTGTGGCGTATGTCAGTAGGTGGTCGCCCCCGATGTAGATCGGGACTGTTTCGTTCAAACCTCTGTTTATCGTCTCTATATCTATGGCTAGGTCTTCTATGCTCGGTGATATGAGGTTCCCTAGGTCGTAGATCCTGAGTTCGCTGGTCCATCTCTCTTCTCCCAGGTTCTCCTCCGATGTATCCCTGTATATTCTGAGGAGGTCTGCTGGTCTGGGGTGTATCACGTATTTCCCGTCATACATGTTTATCCCTATTATGACGTGGCTTGCCTCCCCAAGATTATCTACTGTTGATAGTGTAGGGAGGCTTAGGCTGTGGCTGGGCCTGCTCATCTCACATTTAATTGGGGATGGGTCTAAATATTCCATTCCTAGTGGTGGGAGTGATGGCTGTTGCAAGGGCTTTATCAGCCGTGTTCATAGCTATACCCTCGGTACTACTGGTTCTCCTCTCCCTGGACGAGATGGCTCCCTATGTCTTAATGGTCGCTTTGATCGGGCTGGTGGCTGCAGCGTCCTTCTTCTCAGATGGTCTTAGGAAGAGTCTTGGTTGGGTGGTGGCCCTGGCTCTTGTTCTTCTAGGCGTCACCTATGGCCTGCTCGTAATCCTTGCTCCTGTCTGGGAGACGCAGATCGTGTCTGTGGTGGCTCTGGTCATGCTTCTACTGTCTGTTGTCTTGTCATCTGAATAGTTCTCCACTTCCTCGTGAAGTAGACTGTTGTTAGGGACATTGCGAATATGAGTGTGAATATCTTTGTTGCGAATACTATGTTCCATGGGGTCTCGGGGTTTGGGAATGGGTTGTAGAGGAGGTCTATATTCCCCACTGGTGTCCCATCTACGGTTATAGAGCTGATCAGTGCGGACCATAGGGTGAAGTTGAAGAGGACTTCGTATCCAGATAGATATGCGAAGAAGAGTGCTGCAGCCTCTATAAGCTGGAGTAGGGGTCTTCCCCAGTTCTCTATCGCGTGGCGTGTCAGGGCTTGTAGCCCGGTTACGTAGGAGGCGTATGCGAGTAGTACCATGAGGGTTACGGGCTTCATGTATAGGTATCCAGGGATTATGATGATCTCCTTATCCACCATGTTTGTCCCTACAGGGTAGAATGGGTCGATCCCTGCGTAGGCACGGCCTAGGTAGTATCCAAGTATTAGTATGGGTGGGGCGGCTAGTGCTAGGGAGATGTATGACAGGTGTTTATCGATCAGTTTGAGAAGCCTCTTCATCATCTCCTTGGGCACCGCGGGTTTAATCTGTGATTTATATTACACACGCGATTTAATGAAATAGTAATTATTAAGGGGAGGCATAGGGTGAGTTTGTTGGGCCGGATGGTTTTTGTTGGGGACAAGTATCTGGCCACCCTCTTGGAGTTGATCGGGGTGGAGACGTATCCCGTATTTAGTATTATCGATGCCGAGAAGCGTGTCCGTGAGCTTGTGGCTGACGAGTCTGTGGATGTCCTCATTGTCCCTGAGGACCTCTATGTTGAGCTGGGTTCTAGGCATGTAAAGTTTAAGAAGGAGGGGACTAATAGGCCTGTTCTCGTCGTGATGCCCCCCCTCACTGGCTCTACTGGTAAGAGGGTGGAGGATCTGTATAACCTTGTTAGCCAGGCTGTGGGTGTTAAGCTTCAGCTTGGGAGGTGATCCATGTGTCGGAGGAGCTTAGTAAGCTGATTGAGATTGAGAGGGAGGCTGAGGCGATCGTCGAGAGGGCTAGGAGTGAGGCTGAGAAGATCTTGGCTGAGGCTCGTAAAAAGGCTGAGGAGATGATACGAGAGGCTGAGGCGGCCAGCTTCCCGGAGCTTGAGGAGAAGTATAAGCGGATGATTGATGAGGAGGTTAGGAAGATCGAGGAAGAGTATAGCAGGATGGCTGAAGACGTCTTTTCCAGGGGTATGGAGAACCTGGACAGAGCGATAGAGTATGTTGTGAGGAGGGTGGTAGAATGAGTCTGGAGGCTCTCAGGAAGGAGATAATCTCATCCGCTGAGTCGGAGGCTGAGAAGATCCTGTCTGAGGCCCGTGCGAAGGCCGAGGAGATTCTGAGGGAGGCTGAGGATAGGGCTACAGCGATCGTTGAGAGGAAGAGGCAGGAGATAGAGGCTCGGATGAAGGCTGCTCTTGAGGTCTCCATAGCTGTTAAGAGGCTTGAGGGTAAGAAGATGGTTTATACCAAGATTATGGAGCTCCTGGACAAGGTGAGGATGGAGAGTAGGTCTAGGCTAGAGGCGTTGAAGAATAGTCCCGAATATGCTGAGTTTTGGAAGAGGTTCCTAGCCCGTGGTGTTGAGGAGCTTGGTGTGAAGAAGGTGAAGGTCTTCTACTCCACCCTCGACTCCGAGTTCATATCTAAAAACGGTGGTGATATAGCCTCATCGCTTACGGATGTGGAGGTCGAGTTTGTGGATTCTGGGGAGAGGTTCTTAGGTGGGTTTGTGATGTCGGATGAGGATGAGAAGGTCTTCTATGTGGCGACCTTCGACGGTAGGTTGAACGATGTTTTCGAGAAGGAGTTGTATGAGGTGATGGAGATCCTGAGGGGTGGTAAGGCGTGAGGATGGGTGATATAGTTAGGGTTAGTGGTACGGTCGTATTCGGAGCTGGGATACCTGATATAGAGGTTGGAGAGGTTGTTGAGGTTGGTGAGGAGAAGCTTATAGGAGAGGTAATCAGGGTTTTCGAGGACTCCTTCGCGGCGCAGGTCTATGAGCCTACTAGTGGGCTGAAGATTGGGGATCCTATCTTTGGGACTGGTAAGAAGCTTGTGGCTGAGCTTGGGCCGGGCCTCCTATCCAATATCTTCGACGGTATCGGGAGGCCTCTGGAGGAGCTTCTCAGGCTGAGCGGCCCCTTCATCTCACGAGGTATCAAGGCTTATACCCTTCCGAGGGATAAGAAGTGGGAGTTTAGGCCTGTCTTGAAGGCTGGTGTGGAGGTTGGCCCGGGAGATATCCTAGGAACTGTCCAGGAGACCCCGTATCTTGAGCATAAGATACTTGTTCCACCCACTAAGTCCGGCGTGTTGAGGGAGATTTATGAGGGCGAGTTCAAGGTAGATGAGCCTATCGCCCTCCTGGAGACTCCTGATGGTAGGGAGGAGAAGCTCTATATGTATCATGACTGGCCGGTCAAGGTGGCTAGGCCCGTGGCCAGGGATGGTAGGCTGCCACCCTCGACGCCCCTCGTAACTGGCCAGAGGGTTATAGATGTCCTCTTCCCAGTGGCTAAGGGTGGGGCAGCATGTATACCGGGTGGTTTCGGGACTGGTAAGACCGTTACTCTCCACCAGCTGGCTAAGTGGAGCGATGCCGATGTCGTGGTGTATGTAGGCTGTGGAGAGCGTGGCAATGAGATGTCAGAGGTGTTGACGGAGTTCCCTGAGCTTAAGGATCCGAGGTCTGGTAGGCCGTTGATGGAGAGGACCGTCCTCATAGCCAATACAAGTAACATGCCTGTCTCGGCTAGGGAGGCCAGTGTATATATAGGTATCACAATCGCGGAGTATTATCGTGACATGGGTTATGACGTCTCACTTATGGCTGACTCTACCTCTAGATGGGCGGAGGCTATACGTGAGATCAGTGGTAGGCTTGGTGAGATGCCTGTTGAGAGGGGGTTCCCAGCATATCTTCCTGACAAGATAGCCGAGTTCTATGAGAGGGCTGGTAGGGTTAAGGTTCTTGGTAGGCCGGAGAGGATAGGCTCCGTAACTGTTGTCGGGGCTGTATCACCACCAGGTGGTGACTTTAACGAGCCTGTCACAACCCATACCCTGAGGTTCACGGGTGTGTTCTGGGCCTTGGATGCTGACCTCGCGTATAGTAGGCACTTCCCATCTATAAACTGGTTGAAGAGCTATAGCCTCTATGCAGACTCGATTATAGGTGACTATGTAAGGATCGCTCTGGAGCGTAACCCGAGGCTTAAGGAGGTATGGCCCAACGTGGAGGCGGAGTATCCAGCCTATAGGATAGAGGCGATGAATATACTGACGAATGCCAGTGAGGTAGAGTCTATAGCCAAGATCATAGGTGAGAAGGCGCTGCCTGATGACCAGAGGCTCCTACTCCTGACTAATGAGCTTATCAAGGAGGGTCTCCTGAGGCAGAATGCCTTTGACCCTGTAGACTCATATTCGGAGCCTGACAAGTCTATCATGATCCTCAAGGCTATAATTGATTTCCATAGGATGGCTGAGAGGCTTATCAGGGATAATGTCCCCCTCGACAGGATTGCGGAGCTCCCCGTGGTGAGTAGGTTGAAGAGGGTTAAGCTGGATGAGAGGCGTTTCGACGCCGTTGTAGAGCTTATCGGCCAGATGAAGGAGGAGTTGGCGAAGGTGGCTGGTGAGTATAGGGTTACGGTTACTTTTGAGTAGGAGGTGGTTGTGGATGGGTCTACCTATCAAGATGACGGATCTGAGTGGGAAGGTGTATAGGGGGATTAGGGAGATTAAGGGGTCTCTTGTCGTCCTAGACCCGATACCAGGCGTCAAGTTCGATGAGATCATTAGGATTAGGGCTCCTGACGGTGTGGATAGGCTTGGACGTGTCATAGAGGTCAGTAGGGAGTTTGTGGTGGCACAAGTCTTCGGTGAGGAGGCTGGTCTCCAGCACGACGCTATCATTAAGTTCACGGGTTCTACCTTCGAGATACCTGTGAGTGATGAGGCTCTGGGTAGGGTGTTTAACGGGCGTTTCGAGCCTATAGATGGTCTTCCACCGGTCTCCAGCCGGGACTATAGGGATATTAATGGTTCGCCGATCAACCCGAGTGCGAGGATATATCCCAACGACTTTATACAGACAGGTATCTCGGCTATCGATGGTCTTCTCTCCCTTGTTAGGGGTCAGAAGCTCCCGATCTTCTCCGAGTCTGGCCTGCCCCATAATAGGGTGGCTGCCCAGATAGCTAGGCAGGCCACTATACTGGGTAAGGAGGAGCAGTTCGCCATAGTCTTCGCGGCCATGGGTCTTAAGCATGACGAGGCCGCATTCTTCATTAACCAGTTTAGGGAGTCGGGTGCTATAGATAGGAGCGTAGTCATCCTAAACCTTGCTGATGACCCCGCTATCGAGCGTCTCCTCACCCCTAGGATAGCCCTGACTATTGCGGAGTATCTAGCCTTTGACCTGGACTACCATGTACTGGCTATCCTGACTGATATGACAAACTACTGTGAGGCTCTGAGGGAGATCAGTGCCGCTAGGGAGGAGGTTCCCGGTAGGGGTGGATACCCTGGGTACATGTATAGTGACCTGGCCACGATCTATGAGAGGGCCGGCATTGTTAAGGGTAGGAAGGGTAGCCTGACCCAGATGCCCATACTCACTATGCCTGGTGGTGATAAGAGGCATCCAATCCCGGATCTCACTGGGTATATTACGGAGGGTCAGATCATCCTGAGCAAGGAGCTGCACTCAAGGGGTATATATCCGCCTATCAATGTACTACCAAGCCTTAGTAGGCTGATGAGGAGTGGGATTGGGCCTGGTAAGACTAGAGATGATCACAAGGAGCTTAGCGACCAGCTGTACGACGCCTATTCAAGGGGTGTGAAGGCTAGGGATCTGGCTAGGATCGTCGGTGAGACGGGTCTCTCCGATAGGGAGCGCCTCTTCCTCAAGTTTGCCGACCTCTTCGAGAAGAGGTTTGTTAACCAGGGTGAGTATGAGAATAGGTCTATAGAGGAGACCCTGGATATTGGCTGGGAGGTTCTGAGTATACTGCCTCCAGAGGAGCTTACAAGGGTTAGGGAGTCGACCCTGGAGAAGTACTATTATAAGGCTAAGCCCCCTGTGGAGGTCTAGCCATGAGCTCGTTGATGGGTGTATCGGCCAGTAGGGGTGCGCTCCTAGAGGTTCGTAAACAGCTCCAGTTCATTAAGAAGAGTACACAGATCCTCGAGATGAAGAGGGATAAGGTTGCTAGTGAGCTGAATAGACTGTTACCCCTGCTTAAGGGGAGGGAGGAGATAGAGTCTAGGTTTACAGAGGTTTATAAGAAGTTTGTGAAGGTGTTGGTGGACCAGGGCTATGAAGAGTTCCGGTCGTCATCCATGGTCGTCCCTAAGGTTGAGACTAGGCTTCAGAGGAGGCTTATCATGGGTATTGAGGAGTATGATGTGGAGCTGGTCTCACCGCCTAATGTGGAGGCTATCCCCAATCCCGCGATCAAGGAGCTGGCCATAGAGTTCCACAAGGTCTTTATGGATCTTCTCGAGATGTCGGTCGTGGAGAATAAGATTGAGGCTTTGGCATACGACCTTATGAATACTGCTAGGAAGGTGAACGCTCTACAGAAGATTATAATTCCCTCGTATGAGGAGCTCATAAAATATATCGAGGAGCGTATCATGGAGGAGGAGCTGTCGGAGTTCGTGCGTACAAAGTTCATCGTTGAGAGGAGGGAGAAGTAGGATGCTCAAGTCCTCCAGCTATATCTACCTCGTGAGCCGTGCCCATGGCTTGGCCACCCATCTATTAAAGCAGGAGGAGATAGAGTCCCTAGCTAAGACGAGTGATCTCAAGGGGTTCCTGGAGAACGTGAGCAAGGGGGATTATGTGAGGTGGCTTGGTGGGCTTGATAAGGAGTCGGTTGATGCTAAGAGCCTCTCCAGGGTATTCGCCTCGGTATATGTGGATAGGCTTGTACACCTCACTAGGATCACTTCCGGTAGGTTTAGGGCCTTCCTAACCGAGTATCTGGGTAGGGTGGAGGTTGAGAATCTTAAGAGGGTTCTGAGGGCTAAGATGGGTGATAAGCCCATATCCCTGGAGGATCTACTACCACTCTCTAGGGAGTTCGAGACCATCAACTTCTCGGACGTTGTCAACGTTAAGACTCTAGACGACGTCTCCTTCCACCTAGCCCCCTCTCCATATAGGGAGGCGGTAGATGCCTTCCCAATGGCTAAGAGTATGGGCTCAACATATCCCATAGAGCTCCTTGTAGAGAACATATACTTCACGAATACCCTGGAGGCAGCGACCAAGCTACCCTCTGCTAAGAGCATATCCGAGGTTATCAGGAATGAGTATGCAGCATCCCTCGTCTACAATGTGCTGGCTATGAAGTTCCTCGGCTCACCGATGGCCGTCTTCGAGAAGTATACGGGTATGATCAGTAAGGGGCTAGGAGTCTCCCCAGAGTTTGTCAACGACTTGTTGAGGAGTAGAGAGGATACCGTGGTAGGTGTTATTAGGGGGTCGAGATTCTCATGGCTGGCTCAATATATTGAGGAGGCTGTTGAGAAGGGGAGTGTGGTGGAGCTCTATAGGGCTGTGAAGAGGGGGTTCGCAGAGTACTTCAGGTCTATAGGTAGGAAGAAGCCCCTCGATATGGTATATGTACTGTGGTATCTATACTCGGCGGAGTATGAATATATCAACCTATCCACGATAGCAACGGCTAAGGAGCTTGGTCTAGACCCGTCTGAGATACCTATCTTCTAATCCTGCTCAAACAGTTTCTTGGTTAGGATTATGGCCATGGCTATGGCCAGCCCTATGAAGGCATAGACTATTGGTGCCACTATTCCTATGGCGATCCTCACTACTCCGTATAGCAGCACTAGTGCGAGGAAGCTCGCACCATATAGTAGGCCGGGCTTGTTGGGAGTACCCTTGGATAGTAGGACGACTAATCCTGTGAGTATAGTGACGAAGGCGAAGTATAGGGGGAACTGGGCGGTCTCGACGAGTAGGGTTAGCCTAGCCACTCCAGCCACCATTGCAATGTAGAGCACATGTCCTAGGAAGATTATTGTCGGGATTATGAAGTAGAGTATGTTTATCCATAGATCCCTCACGTCTTGTGAGGAGCCCGTAACTACCAGGTACCCCCCTAGGAGGTATATGCCTATGTTGACTATGAAGAGTATGGGGTCGCTTCCAACGGCTATTAAGATGTCTAATGGGTCGGTCGTCAATGTATATTGGTAGAGAGCCCTGGCTATGGTGGTTATTAGCGGGGCTAGTACAAGTAATATGCCTGTGTCCCTCTTGTCCATACCTCAACACCACGGTGGCCGTTAATGTATATAAACCTACCTTTAACTATATGTGGCTTATAAAGGGTCTACAAAGCCTCTGAGGGGGGTAGGTTGATGTTTAGGCCTGTCCGGATGTATAAGTTTTACCTAGCTGTGCCAATGGACAGGGAGGAGGACGTTTCGAAGGCTATTGCTAGGCTGGGTGCTGTTCAGCTCACTAGTCAGGAGGCTGTTACCAGTGTTAGGGAGGAGGTTGAGCTTGCCAATAGGTATTGGAGGGTCCTGGACAGGGCGAATGTCCTTATCAACAGTCTCTCCGAGTATACCGAGGAGGAAAAGCGTGGCCTTGGTAGTAAGATACGTGAGGTGTTGTCGCCTCCTGATGAGCCTGAGCAGAAGGTTCTCAGTAAGGAGGAGGCTGCGGCCTTTATAGAGGAGGTGGAGGGGCGTCTAAACTCCTATACCGCACGTGTTGACGAGGTGAATAAGAGGGTTACCCAGCTTAAGAATATCCTGGTTTATGCAAAGCTATTCGAGAAGTATGGGATTCCGGTGGATGTGGCTGGGGACTATACACATATATTCATCAGGACAGGTCTCCTACCGGTGCAGAACCTACCCCTCCTTAGGGATTATCTCAAGCCTTATAACGTGATTCTCAACGTGTTTGAGGGGGTTAGGAAGGACTATTTTATAGTCTTGGCCGGTAGCGTGGAGGATAAGGATGAGATTCTGAACTATCTATCTGCCCTGAACTTTGAGGAGATCCGTTTCCCAGAGGAGTTTAAGGGCGATCCGTCCAAGGTGGTTAAGCAGATAGAGGAGGAGCTCTCTAGGCTCTGGGGGGAGGCTAGGGAGTTGCGTGGGGAGATAGAGGAGTTCTTGAGATCTGTACTAGCCTATAAACGGTTCTTCAGGTTTATGGAGAGGGTGTACAGCTCTATAACCTATACCAAGAACTTCGCTGTGTATCGGGGATGGGTCCCCAAGGATAGGTATGACGATCTTGTAGCGGCCGTGAGGAGTGTGTTGGGGGAGAAGTTCTATATAGAGTATGAAGAGCCTAGTCACGAAGAAGGTGTAGAGCCTCCAACCCTACTAAGAAATCCAAGTATCTTTGGAAAATTAGAAGTGTTGACGCGGAAGAGAGGTATACCCAACTACTTCGAGTTCGATCCCACCCCCCTCTACACGGTTCTCTTTCTTATAATGTATGGTTTTATGTTCGGAGGAATAGGCGAGGGCATCATACTTATGATTATTGGGGCATTCCTCACCAGAGTTAAGAGGCCTGCCTTGGGGCTCTCGGTTAGTGGTATAAACAGTTTGGGATATATGCTGATTTCGGCAGGGATGATGGCTGTAATATTTGGCTTTATCTACGGTAAAGCATTTTTGATTTCAATCTCTAAGCCACTTTGGATAAGTCCTATAAAAGACACTCTAGGGATTAGTGTGATAGCCATTATTTTTGGATTGGTACAGCTCGTTATAGGAGTAGTTCTGAATATAATCATAGACTTGAAGAACGGGGAGTATCTAGAGGCATTCTTGAGTTGGAAGGGTTTGGCTGGGCTGATATACTTCGTCGTCGGAATCTACCTAGCAATAAACTTTGTCACAGGAGGCCTCACTTTATCAGTGTTTGTTAGGGAAGATCTACTTCCCTTCACGTTGCTAGAGATAGGTCTCTTGGCGCTTGTATATATGAAGCCAACTATAGAGAATATTGTTCATGGTGAGGGTAAGCCCATATCTATGACCTTGGTAGAGGGGTTACAGGAATTCGTCGAGATGTTCATATCATACCTGACTAACTCAGTATCCTATATCAGGCTGGGAGCTTTTGCTATTGGGCATGAGGCGTTAGGTGAGGCTGCCATAGTATTCAGTGGCCTTGTAGGCACCATACCTGCTTACATATTCTTCAACATCATCGGACTAGTTATTGAAGGCTTTGCCGCGGGCATTCAATCCATAAGGCTACTGTACTACGAGTTTTCGACGAAGTTCTACAGGGACGAGGGTTTACTATTCAGGCCCTTACGGCTGTGAGGTCTATACCACCTCTTTATATTATTTTATATGGCATAGCCATATTATTCACATAATTCAATGCCTTAGGGTGGTTGGCAGATGATCGAGTTCGTATGGAGGTTGGTTAGGAATCCTAGGAAGACGACTGTGATGGGTATCCTCTTCAACTTGGCACTCGCACTGGTGGTGATAGGTGGTTTCATGACCTTCGTCCTAGCGGCTGAGGATCCGGCTGCTGGTGAGGCTGCTGCGGCTGCCGATGCGGGTATGAAGTATCTGGGCGCTGGGCTGGCTGTAGCTGGGTCTACTATAGGTGCTGGTGTAGCCCTGTATGGAGCCACCAGTGCAGGTAGCGCTGCTCTGGTTGAGCGTCCTGAGCTGGCTGTCTGGGTACTTATTTTGGCTGGTCTGGGTGAGGGTGTAGCTATCTATGGCCTGATTATCGCTATATTGATCCTAGGTGGTTAGCTCCTCAACCTCCTTCTTTATTCCTATTACGAGTAACGCTGTATATCCTATCATCCTGAACTCGGGCCTAATCTTCCCTTTTGAGAATCTGAGGTTCCTTAGAAAGATCTCTACGGTCTCTATGTGAGCGAAGTGTTTCTTGAAGGTGTCGTGTATCTTCTCTAGCTGTGAGTAGGTTGGTAGTAGTATGCCGATCCTTCCATAACCCTTTAGTGCCCCATGGACATGTGGTATCGCGGTCCATGGTGTGTCTATGTCTATGAATGCTGCGTCGTAGTAGTCCTTCTCCAGGGTATTGTCTGGGAACTCTCCTCTAAACCGTATTTTACACTCGTACCCTATCCTCTCAAGGTTCTTCTTGGCAGCCTCCCTGAAATCGTCTCTCTTCTCATAGGTAGTTATCTCTCCTTCACTGGACATGATCCATGCTATGCCTGTGGTTAGTCCCCCGCTTCCCGTACCTACCTCGAGTACTCGACTGTTATGCCTTATGCCTAGTACATGGATTATGTAGCCTATGTCCTTCGGGTATATTATTTGTGTGGGTCTCCTGGCCCGCATAATAAATTCTCTGGGGCCGGGCCTGGTTACGAGTAGGGGCCTACCCTTATTGGTCTTGACAATGGTTCCATATTCAATGCCCACTAGTTTAGATAGGTCTATGGTTCCTAGGTCTGTGGAGAATCTCTCATCCTCCACCCTGACTATCCATCCCCTCGACTTCTCGGGGGAGTAGAGGTATATGGTGTCTCCATGTCCCACATTCATCTGGCAGCTCCCCGTCTATGGGTATAAATATTTAGGGTTGGGGGTTATAGGAGGAACTCCTTCTCGTAGTTGCGGAGTATCTCTGCCGACTTTCTATAGTCTATGAAGAGCTCTGAGGCCCGCTCTACATCGGTCTTAACCACATTCTTCCTCCCTTCCTGCCCGGCGATCTCCATCACTGGTCCTAGGAGCATGAGGGCGTATCTTAGGCTGTTCTCCACTCCTAGCCTTACGAGTTCCTCGAAGGCGTCCTCCTCCATCTCTATACCTTCCTCTCTAATCTTGATCTCCAGTATCTTCCGTATCTCCCCCTCCTTGTAGGGCTCCGTCGTTATGATCAGTAGTCTGTCTAGGAAGTCTATCGGTATGCCGTGTGGCGACTCTATGTCTGTCCCTCTTATCTTGGTTATCCCTCTGTTGGTGGCGAATATAACTACGGGGGCCATCTCGCTCTCCAATGCCCTGTTTAGGAATGCGAATGCCTCTATGTCTAGCATGTGGACCTCGTCTATGAATAGTACCCCGGGTATTATCTCGGCCCTGCCATCCTCTATCCATCTCTTGACGAGCTCATCCACCTCCTGCCTAGTCTCATTGGTTATCTCCTCCCTCTCGCCTCCGAATAGTAGGCTGAATACGCCTCCGCCTGTGCTTCTAGCCTTTGTCAGGTCTAGCTCGTGTAGAGATAGTGTGTATACGAACTCCTTCTCCTTTATCAGTGGGCCCCTGGGTGTCTCGACATATATCTCCCCCTCTAGGTCGTACTCACCCTTATACTCCCTGGCCCGGCCTAGCTTTGTGACCCTCCCAGTCTCCCGCTCTATCATTATGACGTCGCCCTCCCTCACGTTCTGCTGGAGTAGAGCCATCGCTATGTTGGTGTCTCCTGTAAAGTCCCTCTTCTCCGTGTCTGTGGCTAGTGTCAGCTTCACGCTGGCGGGGATCTGCTGGTATGGGTTGTATGGGTGCTGGGTCATGCTGTACTCGATGTTTTTAACTACTCCCTCTATGACCTCTTTATACTCCTTTATCCTCACACCTATCGCCTTCCTTATAGCCCTCATCAGTATCTCGGTCTTCTTGAGCTCTGTGGAGTAGATCTCGCTGCCGCTCATGCTTATGAAGGGGACGTCCTTACCGAACTCCTTGGCTATAGCTAGTGCTATGGCCGTCTTGCCCGTCCCTGGTGGCCCTGCTAGTAGTATGGCTCGCCCAGCCAGCTTACCCTTCTTGATCATCTGTACTATTATGTAGGCAGCCTCCCTAGCCTTCACCTGTCCTACCATGCCGTCAGCCGCGAACTCTGCCTTCCCATTCCTGACTCCTAGACCCTTTATATGGGTGTGGAACCCTATCCTTTCGAACCTCTCCTCTACTGGGCGGATGGCCATACTCCTCACCTAAGGAATATTTTTCGGTTTAGGGTCGATTAATTAAATTCTGGCTGGGGGTATTGAGTCTGGATGGAGGGATGCATCTCTACCAGGGGTGGAAGGATTAGGTTTAGGAGTATAGTTCCATTCCATGGGGATGTGTCTGTCCTCTCTGCTGGTGACTATGTGGTGGTCGGGTGGGGGAGGGGCCTATCCTGGCCTGACTACATGTATGTGGATCGTCTAGTATCTATGTCTCCCTACTCCGGCTTCCTACGTATCGATAGGAGATTCCTAAGGATTAGGGCGGGGACTAGGGTGGCTAGTATACTAAGGTTTCTAGTGAGACGTAGACTATGGATGGACATTACCTATCCATGGGATCCGATGGAGAGTGTAGGGGGACTTATGGCCCAAGGGTTTAACCCGCTACCCGGGTCCTCGATACATGTATATGGCGATGAGGGGCATGTCATCACGGAGGAGTATAAGGATGGTCTTATACTGGATGTGAGGGTAGAGGGGTTGTCCAAGGGTGAGGCTGGTATTATATATCTGCTTGTCTCGCGTGGGGAGGCGGGGTTATTATACAACCAGTTAGTGGAGGCTGGGATACCATTCTCAATAGTGAGGGGGGATACTGGATACTTTATAGTGATTCCCATAGCCTCTGCCGCAGATAGGAGACGTGTAGTGAAGGCATTATCCATCTTAGTCGATAAGAACCGAATATCCATATGGGATGGTGGTATGGATAGGTTGCCCAGTATATCAGACAAGTACTTGGTAAGTGGGGTTAGGATTGTGGATAGTGTTGAGGTTTCGAGGGATTACGTTCCCAATAATCTAGTCTTCTACTCCTGGCCTATGGGGCTGGGTCTATTAGGTGGTATGGATGAGGAGGGATGACTCGGATAAGTGTCCACTAGCACCTGTGGCTTCAAACCTGCTATCTCCCTCCTCGGCCATAGATTGTGGAGGATCTATCCTGTGGTGCGACCTATGCGGTGCCTGTGGTGAGTGGTATCAAAGTGTGAGGGAGAGGTGGTTAGAAGAGGCTGGTGATGAGCCTCTAAGGTTTGAGGATGTAATCGACGGCTCCCATAGGCTTCTACTACCCGTAGAGCTATATAGTGATAAGTGTTTCAGGAGGATAGTCGAGGGATTAATAGATTCTCTAAGTCCATATCTTGACCTAGGTCTAACCGTCTATGATGGCTTGGTTACGCTGATTAGAAGCCTGGAAACTGATGGGCCTAGTATATCCTTTGAGCAAGGGTTCAAAATACTGGTTTTGGATAGATATTCCCGGATGGCTGTTGGGAGGAGAGCGTATACCCTCTCATCCATCGTGGAGAGGTTGATGGGGAGGGGTAGGGTCTTCATAAAGCCTCGGCCCCTCGATCTCTATATTTACAGGTCGGCCTATCCCTTCTACAACCGGGAGGCCGAGGTCTTCTCATCAATTCTCTCGAGAGGTTTCCTTAGGAGTGTACGTCTATGGGGGCCTAGGATAGGTCTGGGCCTATCCCCCCTATCGGAGGAGTATATGGATCTTATATGTCCATACCTTAGGGTTAGAACCCCGTCTCATAAGGGTGTATTGAGTATGGCCGATCCCATGCTCTATATAGCCCTGAGGAGGTGTGTAGGGGGTCTTCCCATCTTCTTCCTACCCTACTATGTGGTTCTGAGCCTGGAGGAGGCGTAGATACCAATCCCTAATTACCTCCCTCCTATAATTAGATTTCTTGAGCTGGAGATGTACAGAGAACAGGAGGCTAGGAGGCAGATAGTCTCTGATCTTCAAGACCTGGCCAGTAAGACTCTAGATGTGGCTACGGGTCTCCTACGGATCGTCGAGACTATGTATGAGAGTGACGGGGCGGATCTGAAGTCGCTTTATGAGGATGTGAGGAGGCTTGATAGTGAGGTCTATAGTATACAGAAGACTTTGATAAACGAGGTGATGCGGTATAAGCCCTTCATCGGGGATCAGACATACATCTTCTACAATTTGATAGTCTTGATAGGCGATGTTGTAGATGAGATGGATGGGGCTGCCTTTAGACTATCACACCTCGACGTCTCTAGCCTGGCTAAGTGGGAGCTGGAGTGGATACGGAAGGTTGTAAATGCTCTCCACCGTGAGGTTGAGGCCTTTAGGGAGGCGATCTATTTCCTGGCCTATAACATCTCCTCCGTCTACCCGGCGGTGGAGAGGATAATAGAGATTGAGGAGGAGATCGACCTTCTACATCGGAAGGCCCTGGTGGAGGTCTTCAATAGGGAGAGGAGTAGTTCCAAGATGTTGATGTGGATGGAGATCATAAAGATGTTGGAGTCTGCGGCGGACGGTATGAAGAAGGTTGGGGATGTTATTCTGAGCCTGTGTATACTATGAGGAGGTATAAGGGGTTCCTGGTTGGTGGGAGGGTCTACATCCCTGATCATGAGGAGGCCCGTAGAGTCTGGTCCCTAGGATTCTTCGGTAAGCCGCTGGGTGTTGATAAGCCTAAGAGGCCTGACTTTGACTCACCCCTCCTCCTAGACCCTCTAGAGGCTCTTTACCTCCTCGAGAAGGGTGTTATTGAGGTTTATCACCGGGGGGAGCCTCTCGGTTCAGGGGCTTTTAGGGAGCTGATCAGGGATATGTACCCCTCCTTAGACCTGAAATATATGGTGTATAAGGATCTGAGAGATAGGGGCTTCGTGGTCATCTCGGGCCTGAAGTTTGGGGTGGACTTCGCCGTCTATAAGAGAGGGCCCGGTATTGAGCATGCACCATATCTCGTGGATGTTATAGAGGCTGGCTCCATGGTTAGTGGGGATGAGCTGGTGAGGGCGGGTAGATTGGCCACATCGGTTAGGAAACGATTTGTCTACGCGGTTGTAGATGGAGATAAAAAAAGTGTTAGGTATCTAATGTTCAAGTGGTTTAAGCCCTAGTCTTCCTCCTCAATCTCTATCTTCCTGGTCCCTACGCCCTTCTTCTTCTTGAGCTTGATTATCAGTATCCCGTTGTTCAGCTTCGCCTTTATATCGTCTGCCTGGGCGTCGCTCGGTATTGGAACGCTCACCTTGTACTTCTTGTAGGGCGTCTCGGCCTTTATGTATAGTGCGCCGTCCTTGAGCTGGATGTCAACGTCATCCTTCTTGGCGCCAGCCATCTCAACGATGATCTCGTAGTGGTCATCCTTGTCGATCAGGTCGTATACCGGGGTTACTGTCTGGTCTATCTTCACGCCGAAGGGCTGCTGTGGCTTGACGTTTCCGAAGAACTTTATCTCTGGCTTCTCCATACCAGTCTGCCATCTATATGTGAACCCGAATACTATTGGCTCGCCACGCATACCGAGCTCCCTGAGCTCGTTGGTCCTGATCTTCGTAAGCTCTGTGATGAGCTTCCTGATCCTCCTCATCTCCTCCTTGAATATCCTATCGATCTCATCGAAGAACTCGTCCTCGAACCTCATGTCACATCACCACTCTAGATTCTTCGATAAGGGGATTTTTAAAATTTAGTATTCCGTAATAACATTTTAAGCCTTTTCACGGTTCTTAGAAAAAGTAATATCTTGATAATCCGAATTCTGGGTTTATCATGCATAATCTCCTGGGGGAGGGTTATATTTTCTGTCGTCTCGCATATTACTAGGTATCCCTCCTTGTCTGGGACTATTCTCGAGTATTTGAAGCCTGATGCGTGGTGTAGGTCTCTAAGCCTCTTGGCGCTATGTATATCCTTGGCTCGGTATACTATCCTAGCCCCTCCCCACCTAGTCCATTCCTTACCTATCTCTGCCCCATCTGTCCTTATGCCCCTAACCTCAACCACTTCGGAACCGAGTATCCTTGAGATTCTCTCCGCGGCCTTCTCAGCGATCCTCTGGGGGAGCCTGTACACCTCCTATCCACCGCTGCCACTCGTCTAAAGGAATATTCTTTTATTGGGGTGGAGGGGGTTATTTAGCTCTATTGGGACGGGCTCTTCCCACACTCTTCTGGGGTGGTTCTAATGTCTACCGATGTGGAGGTGGGTAGGTGGGAGGACTACGTGGATACAGCTAGCTCCCTCACAGGTTTCGGGGGGGGTCAGGATATAAGCTATGTGGATGCTAGGGTGCATGAAAAGCGTAGCGTCACCATAGTTGTGAATAATGGTCAGCTGGTGGCCTTTAATAGGAGCTACGAGGCCGGCCTCGGGATAAGGGTCTTCTCCAGGGGGATAACCCTCTATGGCTCTGTCTCCACCCCTTCTAAGTCGATGGCTGAGTATGTGTTGGATGGCTTGGCTAAAAGGCTCTCTAATCTGAGGGGGTGGGGGAGGGTAGATGAATACACACTCCATGACGTTTCTTCCGAGGACGTCGAGTATGTCGTTAAGGAGGAGAAGCCTTTCCTAGACCATATAGACGACTCTATATCTATATTGACTGATCTTGACAAGGCTCTGAGGGATCTTGCTGGTATAGAGCTCCTGAGTAGGCATATAGTCATCAACTATACTCTGGAGAGGAAGTTCTTCACGAGTTCTGACCAGGTGGTGGTGTCCTCGACTATTCCTAGGATTACCTTCTTCGCGCATTTCACTGGGAAGGATGGGGAGTTCGTATCTAAAAACGTGTTGTTGGGGGCTTCTCAGGGGGCTGAGTTCCTGGATTATGACTATCTCCTGTCCCAGTGTAGGGAGCATATAGAGGCTATGGAGCGTGTCGTTAAGGAGGCCAAGCCTATCCCCATCGATAAGTATAACGTTATAGTGGGGCCGGAGATTGCCGGGATCATAGCTCATGAGGCGGTTGGGCATCCCTTCGAGCTTGATAGGATCTTGGGTATGGAGGGTGCCCAGGCTGGTGAGTCCTATGTATCCATAAGTGATGTGGAGGTTAGGCGGATAGGCTCAGAAGCAGTGACGGTTGTGGATGACCCTACGTATCCAGGTGCCTATGGATACTATCTCTATGACGATGATGGTATGAGGGCCTCTGCTAGGGTTATGATTAGGGAGGGGGTTGTAAAGACCCTTCTAAGCAATAGATTCGTGGCGTCGAGGATTGGTATGAGGGGTAATGGGAGTAGTAGGGCCTCCAGCTATCATGACGAGCCTCTAGTGAGGATGGGTGTGACATATTTCCAGGAGGGAGAATATAGTGTGGACGAGTTGATTGAGGAGGCTGGCCGGGGAATATTCATTAAGGACTATACTGAGTGGAACATTGATGATCGGAGGATTAACCAGCGCTACACAGGGTTCGAGGCGTATCTCATACAGAATGGTAGGCTGGGCCCGCCTGTGAAGTACCCAGTCCTCGAGTCCACTACATGGGAGCTCTTGTCCAGGGTGTCAGCAGCCTCCTCAGAGATTGAGCTCTTCCCCGGCTTCTGTGGAAAGGGAGATCCTATGCAGGTGCTTCCTGTCAGCCTTGGTGGACCCCATCTACTGATTAACAATATTCTTGTAGGCTCTAGGTAGGGGTGGTTATATGGAGTTCGACGAGTTGTTGAGATCGGCCCTCGGCTGGAGAGACCTGGATGAGTTTATACAGAAGCTTGTGAGTAGGCTCTCGAAGGAGTTCGACACAGTTATTGTTAACGGTGAGATTCTCTACAGTACTAGGATCAGGTTCTCTAACTATAGGCATGACCTCACAAAGCACATGGTTGAGGATAGTATCGATGTGATGGTTAAGAAGGGGAAGAGCTATACAACTGTCTCACTCGACAGTGTATCTACTCTAGACCTGGACAGTGTGGTAGAGTTTATACATAAGTCTTTTAGGCTTATCGATAGGCAGGAGGAGTATATCCCCCCAGAGGCAGGCTTCGAGACATATGACATCATCCCAGGTGTCTATAACGACTCTGTCTTTGAACAGGACTTTCTATATAGGCTGTTAGAGGCCATCTTATCCACAGATGCTGGTGGAGTTGAGAGGCTTAGCGGTATAATCTCGGCGGAGGCTGGAAGGCGTCTGATGGCGTCTTCCTATGGGGCTAGTGGGGAGTATAAGTACAGTAGGTTTAACATCAGGGTTAGGGGCTTCAAGGATAGTGAACTGACGGCTACCTCCTCTATACTGTCTACGAGTGTGGATGAGGAGGACGCCGAGTCTATGGTTCGGGAGGTATCATCTAGATTGGAGGGCGCGGATAAACCTGTCTTGCCTGAGAGGCGTAAGACTAGGGTTGTCTTCACTCCCGATGCCTTCTCAAACCTCCTGAGCTACCTATCCTCGATGCTCTCGGCGTATAACTACTATACCGGTATCTCAGTCTTCTCCGGACAATTGGGTGAGGATATTGGGGCTAGGGCACTGGTGTATGACGATCCTAGGATGGAGAATAGCCCGGCCTCCATAACCTTCGACGAGGAGGGTGTTCCCACTAGGAAGACTGTCTATATCGAGGGAGGTGTGTTGAGAGACCTGGCGTTTAACAATACCCTTGCCAGGAGGATGGGTAGGGAGAGTAATGGGCATGCGGGGCTAATCATTCCACATATGCACCATGTCGTATATAGGTGTGATGATGTTGCTAAGGATGAGGAGGAGTTACTAAAGACCGTTGGTGAGGGGATCTACATAACCAATCTGTGGTATACAAGGTATTCAAACGTGAGGGAGGGCTCCCTGTCGACCATGCAGAGGGATGTAGGGTTCTTGATAGAGGGTGGTGAGTTAACCAAGCCGGTTATAGGTGCGAGGCTTTCGCTCAACATCAAGGATCTAGTGGTTAGACCCATTCTCTCTACGGAGCCTATTAAGTGGTCATTGCCGTGGGACGTTGATACACCTTCCTTCACAGGCTACGTGGCTCTCGAGGATGTTGTGGTCACGACTGGGTTCTAAGGAGGAGTACAACGTCTTTGTCGGGCCCCTCTCTATACTGGCATCTACAGGGCTTTGAGCTGCATTTGGGGCATCCCTCCCCATACCTCTCCACAGCGGCTTTCTCCAGGTCTATACCTAGTAGGTTGGCGACGCTGGCTAGCCATGCCAGCACGTCTGCCAGCTCCTCCTCTATGCCCTTCCCAGCCTCGATGGCCTGCCGGAGCTCGTAGACCTCGCTTACCAGCCAGTCCAGCGTCCTCTCTAGACCCCTCCTCCTATCGTGGTGGATGTATGTATCACGTATCACTTCTTGGAACCTGGAGATGTCCATCCTCCACACCTCGTTCACTATTTTTTACGGCTTGGTATCCGTAATTATTTGATTTGATGGCGATGGAGAGGGATGGTGAGAGGATAGCTAGGCTCCTGGCTAGGGCTGAGGAGAAGGGACTTGACTATGTACTCTTCCTTGATCCTGAGAATATCCACTATCTATGTGGTGGGGTGATAGATTACTCCGCGGCGTATCTCGATGTGGGGGAGGGTAGGATAGTTGCTATAGCCAATGTTATGGAGGCGGAGAGGATTCCCAAGGTTACATGGGTGGATGACATAATCGTCTACTACAGGGATAGGTATGACGGCCCCCTTGAGTCTGTGAAGGCTGAGAACCTCTACGACGCGGTAGGTAAGGTGCTGGATGGTGGTAAGATAGGCGTCCCCTATGGATTCATCTCTAAGAAGGAGTTTGACCTGCTTAGTGAGAAGCTGGAGGGGCTTATAGACTTTAGTGAGGATCTTTGGAGGGCTAGGATGATAAAGAGTCGTAGGGAGATCGCCCTCCTCCGGGAGGCCGCCAGGATTGTGGATGAGGGGATTAAGTGGGCCTCGGAGCGTCTGGATAGGGGGCTCTCTGAGTATTCCCTGATGGTGGAGAGTAAGTGCTACATGTTGAGGAGGGGGGCTGACAAGACTCTGGACTTCCTTATCGTAGCCAGTGGTCCCAACTCGGCCTATCCCCACTGGAGATGCTCCGACAGGGTTCCGAGGCCCGGCGACGCCGTTACCCTAGACTATGTAGCGTCATATAACGGGTACTTCGGGGATGAGACCAGAACCTTCTTTGTGGGGATGGCTGAGACCGCCCTTAAAAGGATATACGAGGTGGTCCTAGAGGCTCAGGTGGAGGCTATTGAAAAGGCTGGTCCAGGGGTGAAGGCGAAGGAGGTTGATGAGGTGGCTAGGAGGATTATTGAGCGTAACGGGTATGGTAAGTATTTCACCCATTCCACTGGGCATGGTATAGGTCTCAATGTCCATGAGCCTCCCCGTCTAAGTAGTAAGAGTGAATATACGCTGGAGCCGGGGATGGTGGTTACTATTGAGCCTGGGATATATGTGGAGGGTCTTGGCGGGGTTAGGATCGAGGACATGGTATTGATAACTGAGGATGGGTGTGAGGTACTAACAAGTCTCTCGAAGGCTATTGAGATTATCTAGGAAGGCGGTGCCTCCTATGCGGCCCGTAAAGGATATAGGGCTGGGGGAGGGTCTGCCAGCCCTCCTCCGTCAGATGGCTTCTATGGGCGGGTTTATGGGGCGCCGCCTAGGCGAGGCCTACAATATCTTAAGGGAGGTTCTTGAGAAGAAGGATGAGGTCACCGTGTTTATGAGCTTCCCAGCCGCCCCGGTCTCCACAGGTCTTCGGGGCGTTATAAGGGAGATGTTGAGCCGTGGATGGGTGGATGTTGTTATAACAACATGTGGCACTTGGGATCACGACTTGGCCCGATCCTATGTAGACTATTTCACCGGCTCCTTCGAGATGGATGATAGGGAGCTTAGGAGGAGGGAGGTTCATAGGCTCGGTAACGTCCTGATCCCCTTCGATAACTATGGAGTCGTTATTGAGAAGCATATGAGAAGGCTTCTTGAGGATCTATATAGTAGAGGCGTAAGGGAGCTCCCTACCTACGAGTTCTCCTGGGAGCTGGGGAAGTATATAGGTAGTGAGGAGAGCCTTCTCTACACCGCTTATAAGAGGGATGTGGAGGTTATAGTGCCAGCCCCCTACGACGGGGCTGTCGGGTATAACATCTGGGTCTTCCAGCAGTTCCACAGGGACTTTAAGCTGGATATGTATAGGGATGAGAAGCTGTTGGCCGACGCGGTCTATGAGGCCTCTAGTACGGCTGGAATATTGGTGGGTGGCGGGGTCTCTAAGCACCACCTAATCTGGTGGAACCAGTTTAGGGGTGGGCTTGACTATGCCCTCCAGATATCGACTGCCGTAGAGTATGACGGTAGCTTATCGGGTGCCCGTATGTCTGAGGCTGTCAGCTGGAATAAGGTCTCGAGTAGTGGTAGGTATGTAAGTGTATGGGGCGACGCAACCATTCTCCTCCCGATACTTGTGGAGGCGCTTATTGAGGAGGGCTTCTAGACAGTATAGTATATTGTGTCCTCTCCTATATCCTCGAGGATCACTCCTTTCTTAGCCAGTTCATCCCTGATCATGTCGGCTACGTCGTAGATTCTCCTCTTCCTAAGCTCCTTACGCACATTTATCAGTAGTTCTAGGATGCCCCTCGTCTCTAGGCTGGTCTCTAGCTGTAGGCCGAAGATGTACTGGATCTCCTTGTATAGCCTTAGGGCGTCCTCCCTAGTCTCTTTGGATAGGCCTCTCGAGGCTAGGGCGCTGCTCAGCTCGTCTAGGAAGGACATGAATGTGCTTAGGGCTGCTGGCGTGTTGAGATCGTTTGAGAGGTGGCTCAGTATCTCCTCCCTATACTGATTCACGTCTATCTCGATTCCTCCCTCCTCGGCCCTTAGTAGTCGGGTGTATACGCTCTGTATCCTCCTCTGTATGTTCTGTGCCTCCCGTATCTTCTCGTCGCTATACTCGCTCTGCTTCCTGTAGTGTGTGGATATGACGAATATCCTTATTGTGTCTGGATGCATTATTCTCAGGAGATCCCTCATAGTGACTATGTTACCCAGTGATTTGGACATCTTCTCCTTGGCCATCTTGAGTATGCCTACGTGTGTCCATATATAGACGGCCTCCCCTCCTATGTATGAGTTTGTCTGTGCCCTTTCATTCTCGTGGTGGGGGAATTTTAGGTCCTCCCCGCCCCCGTGTATCTCGAATGGGGGGTCCAGGAGCTTGCTGCTCATGGCTGTGCACTCTATGTGCCACCCGGGCCTACCCCGTCCCCATGGGCTATCCCAGCTGGGATCACCTGGCTTGGCCCTCTTCCATAGGGCGAAGTCTAGGGGGTCTCTCTTGCCCTCTCCCTCCTCTACCCTGTAGCCGGCTATCAGGTCGTCTATGCTCTGCTTACTTATCTCTCCATACTTCCCGAACCTCCTGACGGAGAAGTATACGTTCCCATCGGCTACGTAGGCGTAGCCCCTCTCTATTAGAGTCTCTATGATCCTGTGCATATCCCTGATATGGTATGTGGCCCTGGGTAGTGCGTAGGGTGGGAGTAGGTTTAGGGCTCTCCAGTTTGCTATGAAGTCCTCTGTAAACTCTTCGCTCACCTCTCTATAGCTCCTACCCTCCTCGTTGGCCCTCCTGATTATCTTGTCGTCGATATCGGTTATGTTGACTACATGCATCACGTCGAAGCCCGCGTATTTCAGGAATCTAACCATGGTGTCGTATACTATGAAGGTTTTGAAGTGTCCTATGTGGCTATAGTCGTAGACGGTTGGCCCACATATATACATCCTTATGATGTTGTCTCCTCTGAGGGATTTCACGGGCTTTAGCCTCGCCTCCCTACTGTCGTATAGCTGTATAGTCTTCATGGCCTACTAAGCGATTATGGAAGGGTAGGATATAACTTTTCCCCAGGTGCATGGAGATGATTGGTATGGATTGGCTGGGCAGCTTCACCCTATACAGATACAGCAGGTTTGAGGTCCCCCTAGTTACACGTGGTATGTTGATGGAGCTCCTTGGCTGGAATGGTCCTAGGAAGACCTCTCTAGACCTGGGCCGTACATGGGGATATGTATGTGTAGAGGATTCCCACCTGGTTCTGGATGGGTATAGATATAATGTTGAGGAGTTGTTGCAGGAGGTTGGTGAGGGAGATATCTATATACTGGGAGGGGGTAGGTATGGCAGGCTCGCATATTACCGAGACGGCCTATACTATAGGCTCTACGCGCCTATGCCGTATACCGCCCCCACGATAGAGATCAGCGGGATCAAGATGCATAGGGTGGTAGGCATAACTCCGTGGAGAGATGCCTATAGCAAGGTGTCGCTCCTGAGGCTGAGGAGGGGGGATAAGGTGCTGGACACATGTACCGGGCTTGGATACACGGCTATACATTCCCTCCATAGGGGTGCTGAGGTCGTCACGGTTGAGGTGGATAGGAATGTCCTGGACATGGCGAAATATAATCCCTGGAGCGATGATCTCGTGGATATACCGATAATCCTTGGTGATATTGCAGAGGTGGTGGGGGAGCTTCCTAGGGAGTCGTTCGACGCTGTTATCCATGACCCCCCTAGGTTCTCAAGGGCTGGTGAGCTGTATAGCCTGGATTTCTACAAGTCTCTGGCGAGGGTTCTCCGTAGGGGTGGTAGGCTAGTCCACTATGTGGGCCAGCCTAGGTATAAGTCGGGTGTCGATATGGCTGGGGGTGTCATGAAGCGTCTTAGACGGGCTGGGTTCAGGCCTACTCGTATCTGGGAGCATGGGGTCATATATGCAGTAAAGATATAAGAGACGCTCTGTGGGAGAGCTTTAAATGTAGCCCTGGTGTGGGGGCATGTACGCGGTTGAGCTTATTGATATAGTCAAGAGGTTTGGCGATGTAGTGGCTGTGGATCATGTCAACCTTAAGGTGAGGGATGGGGAGTTCTTCAGCCTACTAGGCCCTAGTGGATGTGGTAAGACCACCACTCTCCGTATGATAGCTGGTCTAGAGACTCCCGACGAGGGGATGGTTAAGCTACATGGTCAGGACGTGACTTATACTCCTCCACATAAGAGGGGTATAGGTATGGTCTTCCAGACCCTGGCCTTATTCCCCCATATGAATGTCTTTGAGAATATAGCCTTCGGTCTGAGGATGCGTGGGTATCCCGAGGATGAGATCAGGAGGAGGGTTAAGGAGGCCCTCGAGATTGTGAGGCTCCCCGGTATGGAGAATAGGATGCCTAACCAGCTTAGTGGTGGTCAGAGGCAGAGGGTGGCTCTTGCGAGGGCTCTTGTCATCGAGCCTAAGGTTCTACTCCTTGATGAGCCACTGGGGGCCCTGGACCTGAAGATCAGGCAGGAGATGATGGTGGAGCTTAAGCGGATCCATAGGGAGGTCGGTACTACCTTCATCTATGTAACCCATGACCAGGGGGAGGCCATGGTGATGTCTGACCGTATAGCGATAATGAGGGATGGGAAGATAATGCAGGTTGGTACGCCTGAGGAAATCTATCTAAGGCCGGTAAACAAGTTCGTGGCCCGCTTCATAGGCGAGGCTATAAACATTGTTGAGGGTGTTTATAGGGAGGGCGCGGTCGAGACCGATGTAGGTAGGATACTCGTCACGGGCGAGGTGGCTGACGGGAGTAGGGTAGCCATAGCCCTGAGGCCTGAGCAGATATACATTGGGAACACCGAGGGTCTGGACAATGTTGTGGAGGGGGTTGTACAGTTCAAGATCTTTAAGGGATCCTATGTAGAGTTCCATGTCGAGGTGGATGGGCACAACTTCATAATCTTCAGGCCTTTTAGATATGGTGAGAAGCTTCCCGACCCTGGTGAGAAGGTTAGGATAGGGTGGAGGAGGGAGTCCTCAGTCCTCCTCACTGACTAGGCAGCCCCTTAGGACTCCATACTTGCTTATGAAGAGATTTAGTATCGAGGCTAGTGATATCTTCTCTGGTGGATAGGTCTTTATAACTATTTCTCGTAGGATCGCCGCTGAGTCTCCATCCATCCATATTGCTCCTGACAGGTAGTAGTCAGCCTTGTCGGATAGGTGTGTAACGTATCCCTCTCCATCTATCTTAGCCATCGGGGTACATCCCTCTCTTCCAAGTAGTATTCCACCCTCCCCACAGAGGTGTCTCGATATGTCTCTAGGCCTCGCGTATCTCGAGCAGTCTGGATCTATTGCTATGAAGCTGGAGCCCCCTATAAGCTGTATAACGCCTAGGAGGGTATCCATGAGGTCTACCGTGCCCGTCTCTCTTATGATTAGGTCTGTACTGGCCCACTCGTCCCTGAGGCTTAGAAGGATGTCTGTGGCCTCATCCTTAGGTGTCTCAATGTTGAGGATGAGGTGGCGAGGATTGAAGCTCTGTAGGGCCTCAAGAACTATATCTAAATCCACGTCGCCTCGCCAGGCTATGGAAACGGTCTCTAGCCTCATAGCCTCTACACTGGCTACTATGTATGTATAACCAATAATAAGTTAGTTTAGTATAACAGTGTTATATAGGTGATCCCAATGGAGAAGGTGGTCCAGCCAGAGCAGCTAAAGGAAATGCTTGGTAAGGAGGGCGTAAAGGTAGTGGAGGTCGATTACGACCCAAAGACGGCCTATGAGCTTGGACATATCCCGGGGGCCATACTCATCGACTGGAAGAAGGATCTCAACAAGTATCCTGAGAGGGACATAATCTCCCCTGAGGAGTTTGAGAAGCTGATGTCTAGGCTGGGTATCAGCAATGACGACCATGTCATACTGTATGGCGACTACAACAACTGGTTCGCCACATTCGCCTTCTGGGTATTCGAGATGTATGGCCATGAAAAGATATCCATACTGAATGGTGGGAGGAACAAGTGGATAGAGCTTGGTTATCCTATGACCAAGGAGAAGCCGGTTATAGAGCCTTCAACGTATAAGGTTGGTAAGGTTGATCTGACTAAGCGGGCATACTTCCTCGATGTTATGAAGAGGCTTAGGGATCCTGGGACGATACTCGTCGATGTTAGGAGCCCAGCGGAGTATAAGGGTGAGATAACGGCTCCACCAGAGTATCCTAATGAGCAGGCGCAGAGGGCTGGCCACATACCTGGGGCTGTAAACATACCCTGGGCAAAGGCTGTGAACGATGATGGGACCTTCAAGGATGTGGAGGAGATTAGGAAGCTATATGAAGAGCTGGGTGTAAAGCCGGATAAGGAGGTCATAGTATATTGTAGAATAGGTGAGAGGGCGGCCTTCACGTACTTCGTCCTTAGACACCTTCTAGGATTCCCTAAGGTACGGGTCTACGACGGTTCCTGGAGCGAGTGGGGCAACATGGTAGGCGCGCCTATAGAGAAGGAGGTATGAGAACGATAGATCTGAGGAGGCTGGCCGAGGAGGAAGACTGTACATCCTCGGCCCTAGAACTTTTTAAGAAAAGGCTTTCAGAGATAGCTGGTGGCGAGAGGTTTTTGATGATCGTCTCCAACGCCGATTCATGGTTCGCCCTAAGAAACATGGGTGGTGAGCTGGGGTATCGCGTCATTAGGTATTGGAAGGAGGGGTCGAGAGACTTTAGGATAGAGGCTGTGAGGGAATAGGGCTCAGCGCATCCCCCGGCCCTATTATTAATAACCCTTTCTATGGAAAGAGATTTTATTGGTGCGGCCGTGGTCTAGCCTGGTAGGATGCCGGCCTTCCAACACTTGGTGGTGAGCCGGTGGTCCCGGGTTCGAATCCCGGCGGCCGCACCTATATACAACGATAAAGTGTTATAGGATCCTCGTCAGGAAGATACATATGGCTGTGGATGCGTATAGGGGTTCCCTATATATCGATATCTTCCTCCCCCGACCCAATATCTCTGAGTCGAAATCCCCCTTTTGGAAACCGCCTATAACTAGTGTTGAGCCATCATAGTATTCCTTATCTGGCGGAATCTCCTCCCCCTCCTCATGGAGTATAAACACCTTGTCACCTAGGATCTCTCCCAGTGGGGTGTATACTATCCTCATGAATCTCCCGTCGTCGGGTGGTACCATACCCTTCTCGAGGAGCTGGATCATGAGGCCCTCGAAGCGGTAGTAGTCATGGGGTATCCTAGTCTCTGGATTCACCCATATCGTCCTGCCCTCCACAGTATAGAGGTATATCGAGACCCTGTTCTCCCTGGTGAATGGGTGGTTACATATTGTTTTCAAGATGTCCTGGGTTATGTCTGGCCTGCCTCTTCTATATACGTCGATCCCATGCCTAACCATGGCATCGTGGTGTACTGGGGTGTAGAGGAGGATCTTGCTGGGGTGTCTCCTGCGCCTTCTGGAGTCGTTCCTTATTGCGGGTTCCTGCCACAGCTTCCTCGGAACGGCCTCTATCTCCGCTCCATATATCAGTATGGTTAGGCTGATCCCCATCTTCGACCCATATATTTCTAACCGTAATGTTTAAGGTGTATGGTATCTAGGAGGGCTAGGCGTCATGGTTATAGGGAGGCCCAGAGACTGGTTAGGCTCTTCTTCAACACTGGGATTCCCCGGGAGTATAGGTTGAGGTATATCGAGGAGGCGTATAAGATCCTCCTCAAGATACGGGGGGAGAAGCCCAGCCTCCTAAAGCTTTTCCGATGTAAATATTGTGGCTCCCCCCTACACCCAGGTGTCAACGCTGTATATAGGGTTAGGCCTAGACCATATCTCCATGTAGCGGTGAAGTGCCTAGTCTGTGGGAAGACTTATAGGAAAGGCTTTAAATCCACAGCTCGGCGATAGAATTATTGATTTATAATGGTGGTTGAGTACCTCCTCCCCGCCACGGTTATAGGCTCCTCACTAGCCATGCTCATCTCGGCATATAGATATTCATCGGCTGGCGGGGATAGGAGGCCAGTCGCTACGAGTGTATCCACCTCCTATAGGTCGATGGTTGCTGAGCTGGAAATTAGGAGGGATGCCGTTAAGAAGGCTATAATAGCCGTGATCAAGCAGGCAGAGGAGGGTAAGATACCTCCTGACGTGAAGGAGTCGTTGATAAAGAAGTTTGAGAGGGACTTAGAGGAGATTGAGAGGGAGCTTAAGAGCCTGAGGCTGTATGCTAAGCTGGAGGAGCTTAGAGAGGAGTATGAGAGGCTGGTTAGGGAGTATGAGGCGAGGCGTGCCAAGCTTGAGGAGGAGATAAGGAGATTGGAGGAGAGGCTTAAGGTAAGGCATGAGGAGCAGCGTAGAGAGGAGAGGGAGGAGAAGCCTGAGAAGGAAAAGAAGCGGAGGGCTCGTGAGGAGGATGATCTAGAGGAGCTTTATAACGAGATATCAAAGATCATTGAGGAGTACGGGGTTGAATAGCCATGATAAGCCCCCTACTATTCCTCTCGATAGACATAGAGTTCTGGTCCCTTATCGATCAGTATGGATATCTAGCGCTATTCATACTTTCCCTCCTAGCCTCTATGTCGGTTGTTATGCCTGTTCCCTTCCAGACCGCCATATATCTGGCAGGATCTACCCAGAGGTTCAACCCTGTCTTCCTTGGTATTGCGTCGGGGGCTGGAGCTGCTCTAGGTGAGCTGAGCCTCTATCTCCTCTTCCGTGGGGGCAGGAAGATATTGCCGGAGGATCTCAAGAGGAGGGCTGACCGTTTCAGGACTCTTATCGATAGGTATGGAGCGATAGCAGTGTTTATCCTGGCCGTTACGCCTCTCCCGGATGACATTATTTATCCGGCGTTGGGCCTCGCGAGATACAACATTGGGAAGGTCTTCGTGGCGGCCTTCATGGGTAAGACGATACTCTATACGGTTATAGCCTATGCGGGGTTCTACTCCTACGAGGCGGTGCGTATATATCTTGGGGGCGGTGAAGACATAGTTGTAAGCATTATACTTCTAGTGGTCTCTATAGTCTTCGCCGCCGCTGTACTGATGATTGACTGGGAGTCCCTATTATCTAAGAATATTGGTGGGCATGGTGATGAGGAGTAGGGTGGGACTATGATCCTTCTTGGGACTGGGATAACTGGTTCTGGGAGGGCTAGGTATCTTGAGGAGGTTAGGGGCTTGGCTAGTGGTGAGGGTAGGGCGGTGGAGATGGTTGATGTTGGGCCGAGCATGTTTGACAAGGCTAGGGAGCTGGGTGTGGATATACCGGGTGACAAGATACTCGACCTGGATGAGATTGCTCTCCGTTTTCTTAGGGCGACGGTCTTCGAGGGTATTGTGCATAGGGCTGATGGGTATGGGGGGTATGGGTCTGAGAGGGATATGTATATTAGTCTCCACATGAGTTTCCGGTGGAGGAAATATATAATGCCTGCCTTCGACTACAACTATCTGAACGATGTTAATCCTGATATATTCGTCACGATCATAGACTCTATCGCCAGTATCCGTAGGAGGATAGATACCCATCCAGAGCTTAGGCATTGGAGGGAGCGTCTAACCCTTAAGGAGCTATTGATCTGGCAGGATGAGGAGGTCTTCATCACCAATATGGTGGCCAGTATCCTCTCCAAGCCGTTCTACATGATCCCCTTCTCCCGGCCGTATGGGGATAGGCCCTATGGGAAGCTGTTGAGAGACATTATCTATGACTATGAGGTTCCCCGTGGCCTGGGTGAGAGGCCTAGGAAGAGGAAGGCGTATCTCAGCTACCCCATGACACATGTGAAGAATGTCCCGGACTTTGTTGAGAGGAAGGATGAGTTTGTTGAGAGGCTTGAGAAGAACAACATCATAGTTTTTGACCCGATGATGGTGGAGGACTATGCCTTGATTGATGCTGCTAGGGAGGCTGGTGATAAGGATAGTGTGTGGATAGACTTGTTCAATGTTGAGATTCCCGTGTCGGAGATTATGGACGCGGAGGACTATATCAGGGATAGCACTATAGCTAGGGACTACCGATTCATAGACCAGAGTGATATGGTGATTATCTTCTACCCTACTAGTCAGCTTAGCCCAGGCGTGTTGAGCGAGATGATCTATGGCTTCACTCATATGAAGAGGGTGTACACCTATTTCACGGAGAAGGATATCAGCCCATTCCTTAGGAACCACTCTAACTATATCTCTGACGACCCTGATAGCCTGATAAATAGGATTAGGGAGGACTTTGGGATTTAGCTGGTGCCCCGGCCGGGATTTGAACCCGGGTCCACCGGCTGTCTCCTAGGCTCGAAAGGCCGGTATGCTTGACCGGGCTACACCACCGGGGCCTCGGAGAAAGTTTTCTCCTTGGAGACTGATAAGGCTTATCTCGGTGTTATATTGTTACGGTTCTGTCTTCAGCCCATCCTCTGGCTTATCATTGATACTGCTTCCTTGGCGAGGGCTGGTCCTAGTGTGAAGCCGTAGCCAGCCATCCCGTCGATTAGGAATACGTTGGTCATGACCTCTTTGAATAGTGGCCTCTTGCCTAGTGGTACGCTGCAGGGCCCAACAATGAACTCTACGAACTCTAGATCCTTGAGTGATTTGAACCTCTCGAGTAGGGATCTCTTGACTGATTTGTCCTTGTTCTCCAGCTCGACGAGGTCCATCCTGTCGGGCCTTATTATGGGTACTGACTGGTAGTACTCTCCTGCCAGTACTGTGTCATCCTCCACCATCCAGTACATGTAGTTTACCTCGTCTGATCCGCTGACCGGGATCTCCCCATCTATCTTGAACCTCACGGCTATGCATGCATATGTGGCTACGGGTAGGTATATCCTATTATTCTCTAGGAAGTACTTGTTCCATGCTCCCATGGCCAGTATCACGTTCTTAGCCTTCACCTCCTGGCCATCCTCTAGCTTAATTATGTATTCGTTCCCCTCCCTCTCGAGTGAGAGGGCCTTCTTCTGTATCTGGTCTAGTCCCTGCTTCTTGGATACTACCTCGTATAGGTTCTCGATCGCCTTCTTGGCGTCTAGCATGACGTCGTTCTTTGTGTGTAGGATGGCCTCGTTCACCGAGATATTGATTGAGCTGAACTTCTCCGGGACCTCGCCGTAGTAGTAGATGTCGACGTCGTACATGGTCTTCCTATAGAATCTGAAGTCTTGGAAGGCGGTCTTCTGATCCTCTATTGTTATGAAGTCTCTCCCATACATAACCCTGTAGATGTTGGGTAGTAGCTCGAAGAGGATGTTTATACTCTCAGTAGCTAGCAGTATCTCTCTTTTGGTTGTGAGCTGCCTAGTGATTATACCGACCGACTTGTTCATAGATACGTCGCTTGGTATCTCTGAAGCTATCATAACAGTCTTGAAACCCTCGTCTGACGAGAAATAGGATGCAGTCAGACCTACAATACCCGCACCCAAAACGGCTACATCATACTTCTCCATTTCCTAACACCTTTTTAGGGGATAGGTGTGTATGAAGAGCCCTTCTCCGACAAGGACATATAGAATTAAAGGGGCTATATAAAGCGGATTACCAATCCTTGTGAGAATTCTGAGGAGAGGTCTGGATATTATTCTTGACCGTGGCTCTCCAGGGACTTAACAAATCCTGCTTTACCTCTATGCATTTAGATATCTCTGTATTTCTAAGCCCTCTAATAATCCCTGGTCAATCCTAATGTTTTTCAGTAGTGTTGTAGAGCCGATCCGTCCCTGTACTAGCCTATAGAGAGCTCGGGCCTCCTACTGAACTTAACGTATCCAATGCTTTTTGACGTTATGTCTGAGTTGCAGCTCTTATGGCTGGCGCACCACTCCTCACACATGGATGCTGTCTCTAAATCCCTGTAGAGTAGGAAACACTCGGAACACCCGTAATATCTATCTTTACCAATAGCTACTTCGAACACCATGGCACTAAAAAATTTGTAGTGGTTCTAGATAAACTATTTGATCTTTTTCAGGGCCTCAGGTTAGGGAGGGGTGTGGCGCCGCCGCCCGGACTCGAACCGGGGACCCCCGGGTATCAGCCCCGGGACTCTACACCGGGTTAACAGCCCGGTGCTCTTCCAGCTGAGCTACGGCGGCTCCTAGTGATTCCTTTTCCCCTACGGAAATATAACTTTTACTCTATAACATTGGCTATGAGTATGTATCCGGGGATTATGAGTAGTGCTAGTCCGAGTACGTAGCCTATCGTCCTGTGTGCACCCATGAGTTCTGATGAGGTTGAGACTAGGTAGATGAGGGCTATCCCTAGGAGGAGCATTATGAATGCTATGGTTTTGATTATTAATGGTGTTCTGGCAAGTTCCCTAGACATTTCTCCTACCTCTCCGGGGTGTTCTAACTGGGTTATTAATGATTCTATTCTGGGCTGTGGTATAAATAGCTTGTCCCCTTGATATGGCATGGCTGTGTAAAGATATTTATTGGTATGACGAGGGTTCTGGATAGGAAGAGGAGTGTCTTGGGCCGTCTGAGGTCTCTGGGGGAGAAGATTATTGGGGATATGGAGAGGGGTGAGCATCCCAGGCTGGAGATACCTAGTCGTAGTGTCTCGAACATTAGGTATGATCCTGTGGAGAAGGGGTATGTGCTTGGTGATGGGAAGAAGGTTAGGAGTACCGCGGCCTACTCTCATCTCAGGAGGTTTACCCAGTTTGTATGGATAGCGTCCTTCGCAAAGTCTCTTATCGAGGAGCAGAGGACTAGTACCCTTAGGGATGTCTACTACTCTTCACAGGCGTATGGGGTTGATTTTGAGGAGCAGGTGGAGTCTGACGAGCTTATCATGGATCTCGAGGCTTATCTAGGCTTCCCGAGGGAGGACTTCAACATTTTCCCCGCCGAGAGGGCGGCTATCTTTGGGGATCTAACGATCGAGTATACTGTCCCTGGCTATGAGGGTAGGCGTGTGAATCTCTTGACCCATCCCGATGGGTTGATGATTGGGCATAGCCTGAAGACCTGTGAGTTCGTGGATACAGGGGCTGAGAGGGTCTTCGTGATTGAGAAGGACGCCATTTTTAACAGGTTTATCGAGGAGAGGGTCTATGAGAGGTATAAGGCGATCCTGATTAGTACTTCTGGTCAGGCGCCTAGGGCTGCTAGGTATCTTATTAGGAGGCTTAGGGTTGAGCTGGGCCTCCCAGTCTATATCTTCACGGATGGGGATGTCTGGGGTCTCCATATAGCCGGGGTTATAGTCTATGGATCAGCCAATTCTGCACATGTGAGGGAGCTGCATACCCCCGATGCGAAGTGGATAGGTATATGGGCCTCTGATATTGAGAAGTATCGCTTGCCCAGCGACCCCTTCAATGAGAGGGATGTTAAGAGGCTGGAGGAGCTTCTGAGGGATCCGCGTTATAGCGAGGATCCCTGGAGGAGTGAGCTCCTGAAGTTTAAGAAGCTTAGGAGGAAGAGTGAGTTGGAGGCCTTTAGCAGGTATGGCCTGTCATACATAGCGGATGTGTATCTCAAGGATAAGATGGATCTCTATGGCTAGTCTGTCTCTACCGACTCCTCTACCTTATATCTACTCCTGATCTTTCTGAGTAGGGGTGTTATATCCACCTCCTCCCTCCCGGCTAGCTGCTTGGCGAACCGTGCTATGAGGCCTAGATACTTCTCATATATCTTGAGCCTCCTAACGGCCTCCCTCTTCCTAACCACTCTCCTCCTATACTTTATGAAGTTCCTCAGAAGGGTCCTCATAGCCAGTTCAATCTCCCTCTCTATCTCGGGTGCGTCCGCTATTGCTTCTTTGCCCACGGATTTGAAGGGGACTTTGGTACTGGCTATGTGTATGAATATTGCGAGTGGCTTGTCACTGCTTATCCTGTAGCTCTGTTTAAGCCTCTCTAGGACGATGTAGGATACGTCGCTCCCCTCGTCATATAGGAGTGGTATCTTGTTTGCGTATCTGAATAGGGTGATGTCGCCCGCCTGTCCCGGGATCTCGCCTCCATAGGCTAGGGCGGCCTCTACTATGAAGGGGTGTCCCCTATAGCTGGATGGTGGCCTTGTAACCGTGTCGATATATTCAGGTCTAAACTCTTTCGTTATTCCCTCCCTTAGGACGTCCTCCCCTATGGGGCTTAGTATGTCGGAGTTGGGTGCTATGAAGCCGTCATAGCTTGTTAGGGCTGTGTAGAGCCTGTCTATTAGGGTGTCGTCTAGATCTCCTAGCTTTGTGTCGGGCCTAATCTTGGCGTATTTGAGGAACTTTACAGCTGTTGAGGATCCAACCCTGTGGAAGGACTTGACTAGGAATTCTTTCACAGTCATGTGGCTGGGGCTACGCTCTATAAGGGTCTTGAGGAGTTCTAGGTCGATCCCGTGGGGATGTGGCTTGATCTTCTTGGGTGGCTGTGGAGTCTTGTTTATGGTTCTTGGGAAGTAGTACATGGTGCCATATGGGTCTAGAAAGAGTATATCTGCATGGGGCGTTATAGCAGCGGTTAGCTTGAAGTAGTTTATGATGTATCTCATAGCCTTGGGATAATTTCCCTCTAGGTAGAACTCGATGATTGTGCCTCTCCACTTTCTATAGTTTCTGTAGCTCTTCTCGGAGTATATCTTGGGCTGGTTACTCCTAACATCTATCTTGAAGACGTACTGGTGTATCTGGCTATTGCCTGTTGAGGAGACGACTTTTACTGGCTTGCCCGTCGTTATCTGTCCGTATAGGAGGGACATCGTCCCTCCAAGCCCGAATGTACCTCTGCTCTGTCTGATAACATATTTGCTACTGAAGAGCATCTTCCCAAGGGCGTTGAGTATGTGTTTCTTAGGTATTCCGGATCCGTTGTCCTGTATGTATAGCCTGTATATCTCGGTCTTCTGCCTCTCCCCCACCTTCCGGAGGGATATTACTATCTCGGGTAGTATCTCGTTTAGTTCACATGCATCCATAGAGTTTTCAAACAGCTCTCTTATGGCTGTATATAGAGATCTAGCCGGATTGGAGAATCCGGCTATCTCCTTGTTTCGGTAGAAAAACTCGCTAGGACTTAGTTCTTTATACTCCTCCATCTTCAGATAATATCCTTTACACTCATCTGTATTAAGTCGGGTCTACATCCTGCCTGGGCCGTATATCCTTCCCTGGCTACGGGCATTGTAGAGGTACTCATAGACCACCTTGTGGGGCTTCCCCTTTATGAGGAGCTTTATGGCCTCATCGGCCAGGTAGATCCCCTCGAAGGTTCCAATGATGGCTACGAAGTTCCTATATATCGATATCTGGGTCTCGGTGGTCTCCTCAATTATCCTCTTGGCCTTACCCTTCTCCCCAATTATCCTACCCATTATACGTTTCAGGTGGTTCTCACTCTTTTTCTTCATATAGGTGTAGAGGTCGATCACGTGGAGGTTCATATCCCTGTCTAGTAGGGCGAAGGCCTTCTCCGGTGAGAAGCCTAGGTTTATCGCCTTGATAATATTGCTCGCTGTCATGACGTCGTCCAAAGTCTCCCCCCTTATCCTTATCACTCCCTGCTTTGTATCCACGTCTATCTCGGTTCTTGTTAGTGCCTCTATTCTCTTCTTAACCTCTCCTCCCTTACCTATTATTACGGCCACCCTCTCGGGGTTTATTGGTAGTCTCCACTCCACCATTGGACACCTACCCATCAATAATAAAGTCTAATACTGTCTCTAGGTCTGGGGTCTCAACCCCTCTAGATCTGAAGAATTCTAGTATGTTCTGTATATCTCTTGCTAGGAATGCCTCTGCGTTGGGGTGGCTCTTCACCACTGCCTGTCCAAAGTCAAAGATTATTGGCTTCCTCTTGTAGTAGAAGATGTTATACTCGCTTAGATCCGCGTGTATCAGCTCTGCCTCGTCGTAGAGTATCTTTACTTGTCTAAGTATCTGGAGCATCATATACTCGGTCACTCTGGGGAGCTCTTTCAACGTGGGTGCTGGTGTGAAGTCCTTGCCTATGAACTCCATAACTATGATGTTTCTATAGTGCTTGATGGGTCTTGGGACGTAGACGCCTGCCTCATAGGCCCTTACAAGGTTTTTATACTCCTTGGATGCCCATGCGTTGATGAGTTTTAGTGGGCTTGTGTCTAGTCCCTCGAACCTCGGGTCTCCCAGTATGTATTTCAGCCTACCCCTCCTAAACTCTGCTGTCCATGTTAGGAATATTTTTACGGCTAGGACTTCGCCCTCGGATGAGGTTGCTGCGTATACCCTGGCCTCCTTCCCACTGGAGACTACGCCTTTAAGCTCGTATATTACTCCTCGGTTCATTAGGTGGTAGAGGTTCATCAATGTGGTCTGGTCGAATACCTCCTCTACTATCTCCCTCTCGTCGCTGTCCTTCTCCCTGAGCTGGTACTCCCTGATGAATTTCTGGAGACGCTCCTCTATCTTCTTCTCGATATGGTCGTCGTACTCCATCTTAGAGTAGCCACTCCGGTAGGTATCCATTCTGTATTAGCCACTGCTTCTGTGCATTTGTGTACCTACCTACTATGTCTCCCCTTGTATCGTTCTGGAAGCCCCAGAGCTCCACTATTACGGCGTCGCCCACTCTTATCCATACCCTCTTCCTAAGCTTCCCGGGTATTCTACACACCCTCTCCTTACCATCTGCACATGCGACTAATACTCTGTCTGCGCCTAGTATCTTCTTTGCTATCCCGATCACCTGTCCCTCCCCAGGTAGGGGGGTGTCCTTCAACTCTTTTTCAGACATTATCCTCCTCTTTCCCATCTCCTTCCACCCAATGTCTATATACTTATTTGGGGGTTAGTTAAATCCTGACGTCGATGTATATGGCTACGTCGACCCCGTTCTGCTTAGATACGGCTTCGGGGTGGATATACTTCTCCCTGATACCGATCTCTATGCATCTCCTGCCGTAGAAGATGAGGGATACAGCAGTCCTCATGAGCTCGACGAGCTGTTCCTCATCCACCACCATTGTGTAGTCCTTATCCTTGAAGTGCTCCACCCCTGTGAGTATCTCCTCGTCATAGATGGTTATGAACCTCCCCAGCCTAGGATTCTCCCTCAGGTCTATGTAGAACTGCTGCGGCATCTCTCCCTCCCCGGTCAGGCTACTTGATGGGTGGTGTTGGGCTCTCGGCTCCACATATCTCGCATTTCATTACTAGGGTCTTGCCCACCTTCCTCAGAGTCGTGTCGTACCCCCCACATACTGGGCAGCGGACGTATCTCTTGATGAAGTAGTTCACTGTGTTCTGTATGGTCTGTGTGTCGACCCTTGTGTGGAGTATTAGTCTTCCATCGGAGGGGCTTGAGGGTGCTGCTAGCTCTAGGCTTAGGAACTTCCTGAGTAGGTTTGGGTCTCTGTTTAGGTATTCCGCCACCTCCTTGAAGTTGAGGAATACCGTCTTGTTCTTCCCTAGGTATGTAATCTTCACGGGGGGTGGGTTAAACCTAGCCTCCGCCTGTTTATACCCCGTCTCCGGGATGATCTTGTATGCCTCTTCAAGCATCTTCATATATGCCTCCCTTCTTCTTAGATCCATGCCTCCCACTCCTCGCTTGAATATAACATGTATATGATTCTTATTAACGGTGTCCTTGGTGGCTGTGGTGGGTCTCGTAGGGGGGACTGGGCTTGAGAAGATATTCTCAGGTGTTGAGGAGGGGAGCTATAGGGCTGGGGATCTGGAGATCAGGTTTGCCAGGGGCTCTATAGGAGGGGTTGAGGTCGTCTTTATACCTAGGCATGGCTGGAGCCATGAGTATCCGCCGCATCGAGTTCCCTATGAGGCGTATATCCATATGTTTAGGTCTATGGGTGTGGATAGGGTGGTGGGTCTGAGTGCCGTGGGTAGTCTTAGGCCTGATCTTGGGCCTGGGTCTATAGTTGTCCCGAGCCAGTTGATAGATTATTCGCTGCATGGACGTACCCTGTATGACTCACGTGTATATCATGTTGACTTCACTAGGCCCTACTGCCCCCAGCTGGTAGAGCTAGTGGCTAGGGAGACCGCGCGTAGAGGGGTAGATGCTAAGCCGTACTATACCTATGTATCGACCTATGGTCCACGCTTCGAGACTGCGGCGGAGATATCTATGCTCCGTAGGGCTGGGGGTGATGTGGTTGGGATGACTAGTGTCCCCGAGTCGGTTCTCGCTAGGGAGGCTGGGATACATTACCTATTGATATGCGTGGTGTCGAACTATGCGGCTGGTATGCAGGAAAGGGTTACCGAGGAGGAGGTGTATAGAGTGATGTCTAGGGCTAGGGAGCGTATTGAAGATATGCTCCGGTGGGTATTACCACTGGTTGGGGAGGCTGATCTATCCGACTCCTGCACCCTCCCCTATGAGGCGTATAGGGAGGTGTATGGCGTATGATCGTAAGGGGTAGGTGGGTGGTTAAGAACTATCGTGAGGTTGTGGAGGATGGGGCTGTCCTCGTCGAGGATGGGAGGATCGTGGCTGTAGGTCCCTATGAGGAGGTTGTTAAGGAGGCTGGTAGGGGTCATGACGTGATAGGCGATAGGAATAAGCTGGTGATGCCTGGGATAATCAATTCTCACACCCATATCTCGATGACTCTCCTACGTGGCTATGCTGACGACCTCCTACTACAGGAGTGGCTTGAGAAGCATATATGGCCCTATGAGAGGCTGATGAAGCCTAGTGACTATGAGCTGGGCGCCCTCCTAGGAGTTGCGGAGAGCCTGGCGTCAGGGGTCACCAATGTCTGTACCATGTATCACTACCACCCCGAGAGGAGTGAGGCGACCGCCCTCCTCAAGACTGGGATGAGGGGGACGGTGGGTATAGCCATATTCTCCTGGGATAGGGAGGGGACGCTGAAGAACTTTGTAGACGCTGTTAGGAGGTTCCATGGTAGGGAGGGGCGTATAAGGATAGC